>CADADA010000038.1 GCA_902786515.1 uncultured Lachnospiraceae bacterium
GTATATCCAAAGAATCCTCTGCAACATATCGTTCTAATAGTTCATCGCTTCCGGAAATAATCATATCCCATTTGTCCAAATCAGAAATATCGGTCATGGTTATCTTTGGCGACAGGGAAACCTCCTGCATGACAATCATATCACTGGTAAGTTTATCTTTAATGCTTTGGTAAACACGCCGCAGGTCGATCCCATTTTGGTCTATCTTATTTATAAAGATAATTGTCGGAATGTCCATTTTCTGAAGCGCATGGAATAATATACGGGTTTGTGCCTGTACGCCGTCTTTTGCCGAAATGACTAAAACAGCCCCGTCAAGGACAGATAAAGAGCGGTATGCTTCGGTTAAAAAATCCATATGACCGGGAGTGTCCACGATATTGATTTTATAATCATTCCAGCAAAAAGAGGTAACCGCTGTCTGAATAGTAATTCCCCGTTGCCGTTCCAAAATCATAGTGTCTGTTCTTGTAGTTCCTTTATCCACGTTTCCTTGTTCCGCAATCGCTCCACTGGTGTACAGCAGGCTTTCCGTCAATGTTGTTTTTCCTGCGTCTACATGGGCGAGAATTCCAATATTGATTATTTTCATGTGATTGTCCTCCTTTTACAGCCCCAAAAGGGCATAAAAATCCCCAGCAGTAAAATACTTTTACCACTGGGGATTATAATTTGCGGACATACACATATACAGCATACACCTGTTTGTGAATGCTGTTTTTTGGATATGTCAAAATTGATAAGGCAAAAGTATTCTTAAATTGGGTACAAAAAACCAAGCCCCCACAAAAGGAACTATCATAATCCTTTGTTCCCACTATTTGATTATAGTTTTATTTAAGAATACCTTGCCGCATATTTTTTACTCCTTTTCTGGAATGGAACTATTATATCACATCAGTTTTAGGAAAGAAAGTACCTAAAAGAAATTTTTCTTCCCCTTATATGTAATAATCATACCGGCTTCCTGGCGTTCAGAATGGTTTCTGCTGTCTGCTGTGGTGTTTGGTTGGAATTGTCCAGCCAAAAGCCGATCCGTGGTGTTGTCTGCATAAATGTATCGTATAAGGTTTCGACCGTAAAGCCGGAATAGCCTGTTTTCTCCCTGTATCGTTCCCTTTCTTTTATTGTTTCCACATCTGGACAAAGAACTACAACCTCAACAGGGTATTTATGCAGATAATTTATCATTCGGTTTAATTCATCACCGTAGTAGTTATCTTGGATCACTACAGAAAAGCCGTTGTCAAAGTATGACTTTGCCGCATCAGCAGTCAATTTGTATCGAAGGTACAGCTGGCGGACTGCTTCCGCTGATGGGGTAGCTGACATATTTTCTCTGCCTGAAATAATCATTTTTCGGAACACATCACCACGAAGATGGACGCATTTTTCTATTGATTTTGCCAGTAAATCGGAAACTGTAGATTTTCCAGAAGCCATTAAGCCTGTAATGAGATAAATTTTTGGATTCATTTCACTTCCTCCGGTACAAAAAATATGTACATGTAACTAATTCAACACATTTATAATTTGAATAGGGACATTATAGCAGTTACTAAATACAAATTCAATGTATACGGAAAGAAAGGTATAAGGAGTGGGAGGGATTCCGCCGTAGTCGGCATTGTAGGAAAATCCAAAAGTTTAGATTTTCCCACAATGCTTATTTTTTGGTCTTTGGTTCGGAATAGTGTAGTGCTGGCGGTCTATCTCTTGTTTTCGGTTGCTTGCTTCCTTACCGTACATGAGCATTTGCACCGGGATTATCATTACCATAACCCTCCAGGAGATTGATAACTCCCCACACGCCTACACCTGCTCCGATTGCGGTTACTACCGTCTTTAATCCTGTTACTGCTGTTGTAAAAAATGACATTTTAATAATCCTCCTTGTTTTCCGAAGGAAAATGCGAGTCCTCTGACGAGCAGAGGATTTTCCCTCGTTCTTTCTCTTAATTTTTTCAAAAAGAAAGAGTTTTGAGATGTATCAGCATACACAACAAAACTCTTTTTTCTTCTGGACACAATGTCCAGAGGTTAATGGTTCCATATTCAGTTGTCAGTTCTACACCTTTAGACATTCTGTCCAAAAGTCGCTATTTCGTTGTATCGCCCTCAACTTCTCCACAATCAAAGGCATCATCTACCTCTGTGTCTGGCGTAACTTTCATGCGATGCAGATGCTTCACATAGTCCTCAATGTCAAAGGCATTTTTCGGGTCAAAATCGGACAGCTCTTTGTATCGCCTGTGCTTTGTTATATCAAACTTATCTGAGAAAAAAGGTCTCACACCCCTAAGCTGCATGATACATTTCCCGCCATCCATGACCGCTATCTCATCCTGACTCATAAGCTCTTTTCCGGTCTTTTGATAGTTCAAACCGTAGGACTGGCTCGTGCCTCTTGTATCCGAGGTATTATATAGGTCAATCGTTTCTTTACCCAATACTTCCGCCAACTCTTTTAACGTGGTCTTTTCCTTTCCTCCAAGGAATAAGGTGGTATCACAATTGCCCTCTATGGTATCTGCATTGTCCTTGTAAATCGCCTTGAGCTGGGATTTTGACTGCAAAATAATAGAAGCTGATATTTCACGGCTACGGATTGTAGCGATCAGCTTCTCAAACTGTGGAATCTGCCCGATGTTCGCAAACTCATCAAGGAGCATACGCACATGAACCGGGAGCCTTCCGTTATAAACATCATCTGCTTTATCACAAAGCAGGTTAAAGAGCTGTGAATACATGATTGATACCACAAAATTAAATGTGGCATCGGTATCAGAGATAATAACGAATAATGCTGTCTTTTCCTCTCCCAGAGTATCAAGCTCCAGCTCGTCATATTCCATAAGGTCACGTAGCTCCTTAATATCAAATGGTGCTAACCTCGCACCACAGCTAATCAGAATTGATTTCGCTGTCTTTCCGGCAGCAAGTTTGTACTTTTTGTACTGTCTTACTGCAAAATGGTTGGGTTTATCCGCTTCCAGCTCCTCAAACAATAAATCTACGGCATTTTTGAAATTCTCATCGTCCTCTCTGGCTTCGCTGGCATCAATCATATCAATCAGCATTGCGAAATTCTGCTCCTCTTCCGGAGCTTCATACCAGATATAAGCGATAAGTGCCGTATAATAGAGCTTTTCAGCCTTTACCCAGAAGTCCTCACCGGATTGCTGTCCCTCTCCTTTGGTGTTGACTATAATCGTGTTTACAAGTTTCAAAATATCCTTTTCGCTTCGAATGTAGGCGAAAGGATTGTAATGCATGGATTTAGCAAAGTTTATGGTATTTAAAACTTTTATCTTGTACTTGCCCCTTTTTAACATTTTTCCGCACTCAACCAGTACCGTTCCTTTCGGATCAGTGACAACATAAGACGAGTGCATCTGCATCAGGTTCGGCTTCACAAAAAAGCGAGTCTTACCGGAACCAGAACCACCGATAACAAGAATGTTTTTATTTCTTGCATACTTCGGCTCTTTCGGTCTGCCCGACATCATCAGCCGTTCTGTCTGTGTCAGAAGAACATTATTTTCAAACACAGAGTCCATATACGGCTCTATATCCTTGGCATTTCCCCACCTTGCGGAACCGTATTCTACGCCCTGCCGGAACTTCTTGGCATTCTTGGCTTTGTAATACACCACAAGTCTGAGTGCTATGCCACCTGCCACTCCAATCAGTAAATCTCTTGGGTGGAAGCTGGGCAGGGGATTGGCAAACAGCTTATCAAAACGGTTCATGACTGCCATCATCTTATCGGAAGCATTTGTCCCCTCCGATACTCTCCACAGCCATGCCACTTTGTCACAGAAATACCCAGCAAAGATATATGGAAGATTCAAAAGCACCAGCTTCTTGGTATCCATACCGTCTGCTTTTGCTTTCAGATTTTTCGGGATAGCTTTCAGGTCTTTGGTTATGCCCTCAATGATGTTACTCAAAGGCTCTGCCCCCTGTCCTTATTCTTTTCCCGGCTCCGTTCTCTGTTCTTATTCTGTGATACTGCATCCCTGAAGCGTTTCAGTTTCTCCCTTACGGAAGTCCTGCCCTTTCGTTTCTCATTACCATAAACAAATTCCTTGAATGCCTGTGCTACCGCATCGGCATCCCTGCCCTTGAAAAATACCACATATTTCGGCGGGTCCGTTGTCTTGTCTTTCTTGACGGCGAAATCAACATTATATTTACGAGCTACCCGCTCAAAGGATTTGATATTGCCATCCGTCACTTCGATAGATGCAACTCCCACGCCTTCGCCAACCAGCTTTTTCACAGAAGTTTTACCATGCGTTTTCTGTGCTTTCTGTCTGCGGTGGTTCAGATACATCCGCATTGCAGCTTTCAGCACGTTGGCATCCAGTTTAGCGGTCTTAATTACAAGAGCGATTGTTTTCTGCGTTACTTCCTCTTGCATAAGTACCTCCGATCTGCATCTTCCTGTGCGTATGCTCCGCTAAGGCGGAACATACAGCCGATGTAATAAATACCTCATAATTCTCCTTTCCGCTTCTGGACATCGTGTCCAAAAGCAATAAAAAAGGGCAGCTACAAATCTCTCGACTTATAACTGCCCTAACGCTGTTGTATTTTCAGTTGTAAACTTCATTTCTCACATCATTAATAAAATTGATATAAATAAAATGGCAATTATTCATTATATTTGATTCCTCTACTAATTATTTCAGGGATTAAATATGAATACCATACATTTCCTAATCCATATGATTTTTCTATCTCCGCAGGCTTTCCTTCATGCATCACTTGCTTGCCATCAATTACAATTTTTTCTTTAAAAATTGGCTCACCAGAGTAAACTCCAAGAAGTACAAATTCCTTTGATAGTGTATAAGCCATATGCCCATCTTGAATTCCCCAGTTAGTAGGTTTGCTGATAACAAGACCTCCTGATGAACCTGGAAAGAGCTGAGCATCTATTTGAAACAGTGGTTTTCCATTAAAATTTGCCCCCCAAGCAGATGCTATTATACCAGACTTAACTATCGGGAATTTATTTACAACATCATAAAAACCTTTTGGATAACTTGCCACAATTATATCACTTGTAACTTCTATGGGGATAGGCTTCTCTCCTGGAAGGTCTCTATTAGATATTGTTGCTGGAATACTAATATTATTTTCCAACTCTTTCTTAGTAATTGCATCAATAATTTCTCTAATTTTTTTCGTAATATCAATAGCCACAACATCAATGCTCTTGTCTGGATGAAGTCTTAAGTTCTCTTTCAATTCTTCTTTACTTAATGATACTGGAAACCATTCAATTCCTCGTTCTACAGAAGTTCTCCTTAGTCCAAACTCCATTCTATCAAGCAAAACTTCTTTACTATCCTCATCATTCCCTTCTTTGGGCAAAACAACATGTCTATTAGTTATAAACCAATAATTATCTATTCTAACCCATTGTGGACCTTTATTTTCTGGCTCAGTTGGAGTTTGTTCTGTATAGAAAAAACCTGATGCAGTCAGACTATACAAATCCCCACATAGGGTATAATTTCCCTTAATAATTGATGTCATAGAAAACAGTTTTTTTTCAAAAGTTTCAATACTAGCAGTCATTTATCGTACCTCCTTAACAAAGTATTATACAAGTGTAAAACTCCGCATACATCTTTCCAGATTCACACTTTATATCATCAAGCAACAACACTTGAAACAAAACATCGCCCACATTCTCCAGCCTAACCATCCCACACTCTTTTTCTGTAAGTCCTTCAATCTGCATCCCCTGTATGGCAGCTTCTTTCCTTGCCACCAGACAATGCGTATATAATGCCATGATATACTTGTCAGACATAAGGAAGGCGTATGTTTCGTTCCCCTGATATGTATATCGGCACTTTTCCAGATTTTCTTGCGGTATATCGAAATAACATCTGACAGTTTCCAGATATACATCTCCATTATACTGCGGCTTTAGCTTCTTTGCATACCTTCTGATTGTTGCAAATATATTATTTCTTTCCATAGCTGTCTTGGTTCTCTTAAATACAGGCTTTTTTCCTCGCAGGTCCATATAAACATTATTTAGGATAGTCTTTCCGGCGTACTGCTTGAAATCACCTATCCGCAACAAATACGATAACACTTCTAGCAATTTTTCCTTTGATGTTATCTCCTGATACGAATAATCTCCGAATTTAATATGATCCAGCTTCAAAGGGCAGCTCCCCTTCGCTATCTCACGCTCCATTACCCTGTTAATATCTCTCATTGATTCCATCTATATATCTCTCCTTCCCGCTTCTGGACATCGTGTCCAAAAACACAAAAAAAGCAGCTACAAGTATTTCACTCATAACTGCCCTAACGCTGTTTCTCGATTATTCTATTCCTGCCGTTTTTGCAAATCCGGCTTTTCTATTCATAAGTTCCTCTTGTTTCTCCTTTGGCAGACAACGGAATATCTCATGATATCCCATTCCTGCCATCGGAGTTCCTTTTGCCAGAAGAAAAAGCTGCGTGTCAAGCCATTCCTCCCACAAGTTTTCAAACATGCTCCGGCTATCCGTAAAGGTTATTGCATCTTCAAAACCCTGTGGCGGTCTATAATACTGTAATTTAACAAAACCGTATCTTCCCGCATCCACGACAAGTATATTCTCAATCTCATACAGCTCTGCAAAAGCATCTGCAACCTTTCTGCATTTTTCCCTTTCACTGTCTGTAATGTATATTTCTTTCACAATTAACCATCCTCCTGTTTCAAAACCACACTACCTGCATCTATATCCTCAATCTCCAGAAATAAACCATTATTGTCTTTACCATTTACATACTTTATGGTGCTTACACGCACCATATTATTATAAGTTCCCTGCCATTAAAATACAAGGTAGGAAAGGAGTTGACTGTATGATTAAATATGATCCACTTTGGCAAACGCTTAAGGCTAAGAACATCAGTCAGTACCAGCTCATTAAAGATTACGGCATTGACAAAGCACAGCTTCAGCGACTCCGGCAAAATATGGTGGTAAAGACCATTATTCTGAACAGGCTATGTCAGATACTTGACTGCCGGATTGAAGATATTATGGAATATGTTCCAGATGACAAGTAGAGGTATTGTTTATGATTGATTGACAATGCCTTTTTTGTTGCCCTTTTTTCTTTTACACCTTTGGACATTGTGTCCATAAGTGTCCTGCTATTACTTTTATTATCTCCGTAAATATAACGATAATCCTCACAAGAACAATAATACCACCAATCAGACCTCCAACGATACAATTCAGTGCCAGTATTCCCATACTTCCTGCAATTCCAAAATTCTTCGGCACAAGAAACAAATACATTTTTCTGATACCATAGGGACATCCTACCAAAATCCAATAAAGGAAATAATCAAACCCATCTGCTTTATTGCAAACTAGATAACAGGTAATCATCCACAACCCAAGAACGCACAGTGGGATAATTATTTTAAACAATGCCTTTTTCATGCCAGCCACCTCCATACATATCGTGCTGTACCTCCTGCTGATAATAATGGTTTATCGTTGAGGGGGCATTATAAAGAGCAGTAACCATATATGCCTTGATATTGGTTATTTTTGTATATGTATCATGCATACGAGCGATCACATACTCAAGATGCCCACTGTTCAGCTTCAGGAATTTAGACTTTACAAGTTCATAAGGATAATCCTCGCCTGCAATCCGGATTGTTGCACGCTTTACGCATACAACTTCACAGATAACTTCAAAAAGCTCCTCATACAGTGCCTTGTTCTGCCAGTCATCATACTTCATGTGATACTCATACTCAATGTTCTCCTTAATCAGTTCTATGTATGCATTGACATCATCCATCACATCAGTCCTATCTGGATTATCTTCACTACCTGATTGATTGATAGGATTGGTATAATTTATATCATTATGACTCTGGTTGTTATAGTTAGTATTGTTATAATTAGGGGCAAAATCGTTTACCTCTTGAGGTTCAGTTTCTTTACTTTCAGAAGTAAAAATTTTTTCCCTCTTGAGGTCAGATTCCTTTACCTCTTGAAGTTCAATTTTTTTACTTCCAGAAGTTAAATTTTTTTGCTTCTTGAAGTTAAAATCTTTTACTTCTGAGGAAACATCAGGGTTTGAAGGCTCTTTTTCTTCTTTTTCATCCGGAACGGAAGCAAAATTTTTCACATAAATGATGTCCGGTTTGCCAAGACCTCTCCGTTTCTTCTCAATCAATCCAATGCCATTGTCAGAATCCAGCTCACGCATAATTTTTGTGCAAGTGGGTTTGGAACATCCCAAATCTTCCATAATGGCATCCACCGTATAAATGATGTAAGCCCTGTTTTCATCATCCAACCAGCCGTTTTTCATGGATAATGACATTCTGTCAAGCATCAGCCCATAGAGGAGCTTAGCATCACTGCTAAGCCCCTTAAATCTCTCGTCTTTAATCAAAAGTCGGGGAACACGATAAAAAGAGAACTGCTCTGCTTCAATTCCGTAGTAATAATCAAAGTTTATTGTATCGCCCACTTTACCGTGCCTCCTTTACTGCTTATTCTGCCATTCTTCCAATAGCTGATAGATAATGTTTTCTATATCCTCACTGGAATAATCCTCCGTAAAATATCTGCTGATTTTATCAGCTTTGATTGTAACTTTTCTTTCCTTTGGTTTTTCCTCCGTCAATATCAGTCTTACCATTGGCAGAGTCAGCTCGCCGTTTTTCCCATATTCCTTTAGCTTTGATGATTGGGTAGTCGAGATAGCTGCACCCGTTTCTTCAAGAATGACCTGCACCCATTCCTGTGCCTGCTCTGTCAGAAAAGATATGTCAACACCCTGTACCAGACCGATTTTTTTCTTATCAACCATATCCAGCAATTCATCTGACAGACGGGCAAGCCATATATAACGCTGAACCGTCTTGCCACTCTCTCCGGCAGCTTCTCCCACTTCATCAAGACTGCTTCCATTTCCTTTTTTGCCCTGATGCTTCATGGCTTCATACTTCATGGAATAGGCTCTAGCCTTTTCACTTGGGAGAATATCTTCCCTCTGGATATTAGTATCTACCATTATCACCGTAGCTTCATCATCATTGTAATCTCTGATAAACATAGGCATGGTGGAAAGACCTGCAAGCTCACAGCCATGTTTTCTGCGGTGTCCGGCTATTATCTCATAACCGCCCTCTGCCCTCGGTCTTGCAATACCGGGCATAAGCACACCATAATTTTTGATACTCTCCACTGTCTCCTGCATTTTCTCATCATCCAGCACCTTAAAAGGGTGTCCTCTGAACTCATAAAGTTCTGAAAGAGGTATCTCCTGCACCTGATCGGTGCCTGCTGTCATATCAGAAGCACCGAATAAATCATCAAAACTGTTTAGCTTTACCTTTGCCGCACTTCCTGCCTTATTCATTGCCAAGCACCTCCTCCGTCAAAGATTGATAGGCACTTGCTACTTTTCCTTTAGGATCATGCTGATAAATGCTTACACCCTCTGCCGAAATCTCCGCAGCTCTTACGGAAATCGGAATGCTATTCTCAAATATCCTTACTTTGCTTCCATAATTTTCAATCAGTAATGCACTGATGTCCTTTGCATAATTTGTCCTGCTGTCAACCATGGTCAACAAAATACCTTCAATGGACAGCTTCGGATTTATCTGACGCTTCACTTTACCAATCGTCTTGATAAGCTGTTCCAGACCTTTCACTGGCAAATATGCCGCCTGTACCGGAATTAAGATACTGTCCGCACAGGCAAATGCATTTATGGTTATCATGCCAAGTGACGGCATACAGTCAATCAGGATATAATCATATCTTTCTTTCACCTGCTCTATGTAGGAACGCATCACAAGCTCCCTGCTCATGACATTTACCAAGGATACCTCCAGACCGGATAATTCGATATTGCCGGGCATAAGGTCAATTCCTTCCTCATGCCTTAAAATACCGTAATCATCTTCCATTTCCACATCATTGATGATATTCGCCATCACAGTCGCAAGTGTTTCCTCCAGCTTGTCCGGCTCTGTAAATCCCAAACTTGCAGTCAAACTGCCCTGTGCGTCCGCATCTATCAGCAGAACTCTCTTGCCCTGCTTTGCCAGTCCTATTCCCAAGTTGCTTGTTGTGGTAGTCTTTCCGACTCCGCCTTTTTGATTTGCGATTGCTACTATTTTACACATGATACATTCTCCTTTACTCTTTGCTAACTTTCTGCTACATTAGTCTTTTTCACTTCTACATACGCTCTGTAAAACTTCTTTGTCCCTTTATTCGGGTATAAATCTGAAAACTCTGTCACTTCGATTTTGGAATTTCTCTGCAATATCTTCCCAAACCATTTAATATCATTCTTTGTTCCCATCAATCGAACTTTTAACATCAATCTGCTCCTCCAAACAGGGCATACAGTTTCCGGTTATAGGTTGCATATTCCGGATACCGGATTTGTATTGCCTGCCAAAAATATAGTGCATAGGCACAGCAGAATAATTCCTCCACTGTGTACTGCCTGCACTCGTTAATCTGCTCCTCTGCGTCCGTGTAATCATCCACGCTTGGTGTGGCATTGCAATATAAATTAAATGCCATTCTGACTACTTTTACGCTTCCGCTGGTCTGCCAGCCTTCCTGTAAACATTCTGTTTTTACACAGCCTGTCTTAAAATCATAAATGCGATTCGCATTTCTTCTGGTATCATCGTTAATGCCAAGGCAATAGCAAAGTGCCTTGTGGTACACATCCTGATACCTTACTTCTTTCAATTTCTCGTAGTAGAATTTCTCATGTGCTTCACTGATAAAAATAATTTCTTGGGCTTTTTCAGCTCCTGCTCCTAACGCTGTGTTTGTCATTGTATGACCTCCTTCTAAAGTGAATTGAAAAAGGCACTCCTTTTTGGAATGCCCTAATATAAAAAATAGGGACACTCTTTTGAAGTATCCCTACGTTCTATCAATATGTCTGATAGCTCTCTATTCACTTTCATATTCAGAATTTTTTGTATTCCCGCAACCGAAGTCTAATGCCACAACTACGGTCACCTTTCTCACAAGCTCTTTTTCCTTGTGATTTTCACCAATCTTGTTGAAACTGAAAAGCTCTACAAAGTGCGTAAATTCAAGGATTTCTACATATCCTTTCTTTGTAGCAACACCACAGTCTCCACATGCGTCGTCACCACTATTGAAACACATATCCTCTACCTCGTGTCCCGAAAAAGAACACATATCATTATCATTCAACAAATCGTGTTTATCGCTCATTTTAAACTCCTCCTTGTTGATTTATATTTCCTGCTTATGAAGATTTCTATACCTGAGCTTTGCATCCGGCACGGCTCTCTCATCCATACCCTTTAAAACAAACGTGAGCTTGTACGGATCAATGGTGCCGTCCTCTGCAATTTCTCCAACAATCACCTTTTCCACAATGCTCTCAAATACCACTCTGTCAAATTCATCAAGAATATCAGCATTTTTGAGCTTTGTCCTGATTTCTTTCATTCTGCCTGAAATGTTCTTCTGCGATAATGCATTCTCTGCGAACAACTGCCTTTCTTCCTCGCACTTTTCTAACTTACGTTTTAGTTCCATGTACTTATCGTCATAAGCTTCCTTTGTAATTTTATCATCGAGATACATGTCAGTCAATTTCTTTCTCTTCTTCTCAAGAGCTGAAATCTCCTTTTCCACACGCTTTAACTTCTCTGTGCTTTCATCTTTTGAAACAGAAGCTTCCAATGATGTAAGCACTGATTCAAGCACATCATCAAAATTCTCTGATAACAACTGAAACATCTCTAAAAACGCATTCTCTATGATGATTTCATCTATCGCCTTGCTATTCGGACAGTTCGCAATTCCTTTATTGGCTGCTGTCCTGCATTTCCATACAGGCTTTTTATGCTGTGTATCCTGATGATGGGAACGCCTTGTGAGATTCGTACCGCAGAAGCCACACTGACACATACCGCTGAATGCATACTTTCTGGCATACTTGGTTCTTGCCACATCAGAAACATTTTCATTCGTATGATACCGGCTTTCACGGATTTCCTGTGCCTTATTCCATATCTCTTCAGAAATGATTGCTTCATGGTGATTTCTAGTATAATACTTGTTAGATTCTCCACGATTATCCAACCGCCTCTTAGAAATAGGATCAACCGTATAAGTCTTTCCCATAAGTAAATCACCTTTATACTTCTCATTCTTAATTATGCCTCTGACACCACTGTCCGTCCACTTGACCTCGCCTTTTTTGTTAACTTTTCCAAGCCTTGTAAGCTCCTTTGCAATCGTGTATGCACCATAACCCTGCACATACAAATCAAAAATCATACGGACTATTTCAGCTTCCTTTTCATTGACGGTAATACTTTTATCTTCCGGATGATAATCATACCCCAAACAACCGTTAAATCCCATCAGTTCTCCTCTGGACATTTTCATCTGAACCCCCATAGAAACATTCTGTGATAAGGATTCCACTTCATTCTGTGCAAGTGCCGATATAAGTGATAATTGCATTTCACTTTCCATCGTAGATGTGTCGATGTTTTCTTTTTCGAAAATAACCGTTACCCCCTTTGCCTTCAGCATTCTTGTATAGGATAGTGTATCTACAAGATTTCTTGAAAATCTTGATACTGACTTCGTAATCACAATATCAATCAGACCATTCATACAGTCATCAATCATGCGTAAAAACTCGTCCCTCTTATTTGTCTTTGTTCCTGTAATTCCCTCATCGGCATATATGCCTACAAGCACCCATTCCTTATTTGCAGATATCTTGTCCTGATAATATTCCTTCTGAGATTTGAAACTCTGTAACTGTTCCTCGCCATTGGTGCTGACTCGCACATATGCCGCCACTCTTTTTCTTGTAATGGTAAGCGGCTTTCCCATAAGTCTCCGGTCTCTGATAACAGGACCTTCACTTTTCTTTATTACTTCTACCTGCTTTTCTTCCATGAAAAAATCTCCTTTCCCAAAATCAATCTGACTCTATAATTTGATGTTTTCCTGAACAACGTTCCGAAACAGTAGCAGCAACATGTATTACTGCTACTGCTTATACTCTATATCAAAAATAAAATGTTAACGAATGTATGGTCATGCAGTCATAAAACTGATTACACCATATTCTCCCATAATATGAATTTTCGTTCTGTTGTACTCATCTTCTGTGATCAATCCCTTACGAAAAATCCAGCTGAGTACCGCAAGTTTCTTTGCTAACTCCAACTCTTTCACCATGTGTAAACACTCCCTTCTATAATATTTGACTTATCACCTTCTTCCTTCATAAATGCTGTGATAATCTCCGAATTATTGGCAAGATAAAGTTATTCTGACTTTCTACATATCCCATGCTGTCAGTCTCACAACTGACCTTTAGTCCCCTGATATTCATCATGACCTGTGGGCTACTCCTGCTCGAGTTCCTTTCCCATCCTTGACGGAAGTGTCTTCGCCCGCTCCGTTTTTCTTATAAAAAATAACCTTGCCGACTCTGTTGACATGAGATAAAGTTCATTCAGTTTTCAAGGTGCAATACTGCCTCCACCTTCAAAGTTCTTGTAGAACATTTGTTTGTTTCGTGTTATAATCATCGTAACCGGTTTTCCATTCATTTGGCTTTCCCCGGTTCCGATTTCATGGGATAATGATACCAACGAAAAGCATAGAAAAATATTGACGGCAACTTGACCATCAGTTGCCAAAAACATCAAAATTACGATAAAAATGAAATCAATCATAGATTGATAGATGAAATGAGGAATATATTTGAAGAACAGACTTACCTTTGCGAATGTGATAAACATTCTGATTGAGAATAAAAAGAAAACATACCCGCAGCACCAGCTTATCTTCGACCTGTTTTCCGTATATCTCGGAAGCAGAAATGCCGGCGATACGATATATTCAGAAGATAATACCATGTACAGCCGTTGGTGCACCGGAGCCAGACCGATACCCATGGAGATACTGCGTACTTATGAAGATGATAAGAACTTTGCAGTGATGGAAGATGATTTCCGAGACGAAATTATCCCAAATCTTATCAACGAATCCCTCGCACGCACCCAGATGGAAGAACTGGTATGTGACAGTATACCTGTCATCGGAAGTAACAAAGCTGCAGAGCTTAATGCCATGAAAGACAATGCTGCATTTTTCACACAGGTCGTACGATATGCAATACTCTCCGACCATGAACACAGTGGGCAGTTCTCACCTGACTTATCAGATGACTTATTGAACTGCCTGCTTCCTTCTGTTACAAAGGAATTTACAGGAAGAAGTGCAGAATTAAAAGACTGTACTAAACTTTTACAGGAAAGTAATGTCCTTTTTATAAACGGTGTCGCAGGAATTGGAAAAAGCGAATTTACAAAATGCTACGCCAAAAAGAACCACAAAAAATATACCAATATCATCTATATGTACTACTCCGGCAGCCTTAGACAAAACATTATACAGATGGACTTTACCGATGACACAGATGATTTTTCTGAAGATGTCCTCTTTGAAAAGCATTATACCAGGTTAAAGAAACTGCGTGGTGACAGCCTTATCATACTGGATAACTTCAATATACTTCCAAAGGATGAACCACTGTTCAAAGAATTTGCACAGAACCATTTTAAGCTGCTCATTACCACCAGATGCCATCTAAAAAACTATCCTGTTCTCACATTAACAGAACTGGATAAAGATACTGAACTGACACAGCTTTTCCTTAAGCACTGCCCTTCTGCAAAAGATGATGCATACATTGTATCAAAAATCATTGACACACTACACTGTCATACACTGACCGTGATACTTGCAGCACTCTCCCTTTCTGCAAGCGGCATGGAAACAGATGAACTGCTCTATGAATTACAGACCTGCGGGCTTAATCTGTCCTCCGGGGAAGATGTGGAATTATACAAGGACGGAGATTATACGGATGGACTTATGACAGAACACCTGCGTAAGCTGTTACAACTTGGTAAATTGTCCAACTCCCGATTGGACATTCTGCGTAACCTTTCATTGCTCCCATTATCCGGTGTGCTGAAAGCATCTTTTAAAAGCTGGCTAAAACTAACAGACCTTAATGATGTAAATTACTTAATGAAATATGGTTTTATCAATGACGATTCTGAAAACCGTACCATCAGTCTGCATCCTCTGATACAGGAAGTCGTACTGCTTGAGACGGCACCTGCTGTATCAACCTGCCGCACACTCATAGACAGTCTTCATCTTATCTGTCTCGTACATGGACTGGAAGTAAGAAAGCCTCAGAATGTGATTGATTCCCTGATCAGTGTTTCAGAACACATTATCATGGATGAGCCTGCCGTCTTTCTTCTCTTTTTACAGGATATGTTCCCATACCTGGAGAAATATCTTGTGACAGAGTACCTGCCAAAGCTGGTCGCAAGAATGGAATATGCTATGAAACAGATGAACTATTCTACCGAAAATGTAACCCTCTGCGACAGAGCATTGCTCTTAGACTACAAGGCAGAATTATTCTACGTGAAGAAAGACTATGCCAATGCATTAAAGAAAAGACAGAAAGCCATCTCCATAATGGAAACCCTGCATACAGATAAAGCAGACCTGCGTACTGCAAGCCTGCTCTCTAATCTGTATAATAATCTTTCCAATGTGTATCTGATGATGAAGAATCCAAAGGAAACTGCCGAAGCCTTAAAGACTGCCATAAACATCCGCCGGGAATATGCACATCTTGGACTTATTGAATCCCACGATATGCTCCAACAGATGCTGAACCTTTCCAATATGCTCGTTCTCTCCAAAGAAAATGATCTGGCATTGCAGGTACTGTCAACTTATGAGGCTCTTATCCTTGAACACGAAGGCTCACACTCCTTTGATTATGGTATCTGTGAGCTTATGCATGGTGTCATTGCACTGTCTGATAACAATGCGAAAGAAGCCGAAAAACACCTGCTATCAGCAGAATCCATCATTGGTGATGTTATGGGATGCGACAATGATTATATGAAATCTGTGTATCGGTATCTTCATAATCTTTATACAAGATGGAAGAAACCGGAACTGGCGTTGGAATATAGGAATAAATATTTAGCATTGTGTAATACGCGATCCATAAATAATGGAAAATAGACTTTCTCCTACTTCCAGAAATTCAATGACAACTAACGTTCATAATTTACCAGTTTATAGGGAAATTCTGCATCATACTAAAACTATTTATGCCATTCAATCCATTCAGACCATTGAGTCCATACAGGTTACGATATCCGGAGTATAAATTTGTCTGATAAGACATTCTTGCAGCCTGCTGCATGAGAAAATTCCGATACAACAGATTTGTATTTTGTTTTCCTGCATTTCGTTTTGCTTTTTCAGTTTCCAGCGTTGCCGTCATATCGCCATTTTCGTCAAAAACCAATGTACATTTACTGACTGCTGGTCCTTGCCCCGTTATGGACTTTCTAAATTCTTCTCCACTATATTTTTCAAGTGCACCAAAGACTTTTTCTTTTAAGTCTGTATCTAGATTCATTCGATACAACACTTCTGAAGGAATGTAACAGCCAAAATTATCACTGTAATCTCCTACTTCAATTCCAAATTGGTTGTAAATTTCCTGTTTCATCCCATTAACCTGCTGGCTTTGCAATAAATTGTAAAAAGACATATCTGTTTGATAGATATTGCCAATTCCATTGTAGGGACTTCTACTACCTATTGTTGATAACGGATTTATCAATCCTAAACTATTGATATTCATCGTTTTATCTCCTCACTTTTAAAAAATAATGTAACTATTCAGGTAGAAACACGCATTTACTGCGTGTTTACGTACCAAAATGTATATTTTGATTGTTCTAAGCCCTTCGCCGAATGGCGAATTTGCATGGGCTTAGAACGTAACTGTTCATGGTTCTGAACAGTTACAAAATAATTTTTCAATTCCTATGCCAGTTAGAATCGCCTATGCTCTCTTACTCTTTCTGGCTTCAGCCTGATATTTTAAATCTTTCGCATTTTGAAGCATAACATCCATAATTTCATCCGCTGTATATAACGGACCTCCCGGATATTCACAAAAAATACGTTCCCCATGATAATTGGGATGTGTTTTTTTATAGATCTCTGCGTATGAATCCGTTATCTTTGTCTTATTGGCTGTATTCTTTGCCATCAATTCTTCCTGCATCTGATGCATCTCTTCTGCTGTATAAAATCTTGCATTAAGAGGATTCATATACTTTGTCCACTGCACCTTTTCTTTATCTATGTACATGGAATCACCAATTGTAATGGAGTAATCCGGCAAACCGTTATTGGTTCCCATCAGGAACTCCTGAAATGCTTCCACATCCATGTTGTCGTTCAGATAATCTTCCCAGAAATTCTCGTGGGCGGCAAATAGCATGTTGTCCATGTGTTCTCCTGCAAAATCCAAAAATTCACTTGCTTTTTCGTACTGTTTTTCGTCTGAGAAAATAATCTGCCATTCGTATGTATCCTGCCCCGGCTTGCTACAGCGAATACCATTTTTATCTATGGCTATCAGATATTGGTCATACTGTTTATTCCCGTCTTTATCCAGCTTTTGCAGAGGAAATCTTGCAGAAACTGTCTCTGATACAAGCATGTCAATTTTGGCATCTGAAACATCATCTTTCTTCTCCATTACTTCCTGTACTGCCTCTTCTTCACGTTTTGCAAATTCCTCTTGTTGCAATTCTCTGAATACTTCCTGAACAGAGTCAAATTTCATTAAAAATTCTTCCCACTCTTTTATGGTAAAAGACTGGCTGCCTATCTGGTAGGAAGGTTCAGTATCCCCATTTTGGATTTTTACAAAAATTTCATTTATTTTCTTTCTAAAAAAACTTTGATAGTCGATATCTTGCTGGTCTGTTTTCTGTGAAACATCAACCTCTTTTTCCGTTTGTTCTATACTTTTTGCAGTAACTGCTCCTTGATTGGCATTGCTATACTTTAAAATATCGCCAATCCACTTATCGTAAGACAGGTAAGATGTCCAATCCCCAAGCATTTGCATGTCATTTCTTACTTTTCTTGCACATGCCAAATAATCTGCTTTTTCAAAATAGCTGCCTGTGCCTGCTTCTTCCCTTACTGCTGCCATATGAAGATAATCCTTAGGAGAAGTATGCCCGGTTTCCAAATTCAAAACCATCATTTCGTTATAGCTGCAATAACTTGGATTTATTTTCCTTGCATCTATCTCCTGTTCATATGGGGTTCCATTTGCATCTAATCCTTTGATCATGTAAACAGGATTATCCTTAGAATATTTATCTGCTTTATAAATATTCACCGATTCACCTGTTTCCGGGCTTGCATAAGACATTAGTGCGTCAGAGCAAAGCATTACTTTCTGATTTCCTGCCTGCGTACACTTTATTACATTTTTGGAAAATTGCACTTCATCTCCTGACTTTACCATATTATTTGTTGCTTGTTTTTCGGCTTTCGATACCTGATATGTATTGTTGTATCCTGCCACGTACCCTGTTTCAATTCCATTTACATCCATATATTCTCCTTTCTGCAATTCCTCTGTCAGTCAGAATTGCCTATGCTTTCTCGTTATGAGGCCAAGCATTACTCTATTTCAGTCCACTGCTCAAACAGATTCATCAGTTTGTTTCCGTCTAAAGCCTGTTTATACAAGCCGCTATTCATATAATCACTAATCATGGACTCTACCATTGAAGCCCAATCCTGCTTTCGTGTTTTGAACAGATCCATTGTGTTTGACCTTTCAAAATACCCGTTATGCACTGCATTGTCGCTGTAATATTTCAGAGTCTGCCAGCTTCCTAAAGTACCTCCTGTTCTCTGCCCTGTTGCATCGACATAATTGCATAAAGCAAACATTTCAATCTCACTTGCGTTTTTAGGATTGATTTCCTTAACATTGATAAGATGTTCTTCAGCCCCCTGCAGGGTTTGTACCGTAACCTTAATGTTCGGATTGTCTGTCGAATAATCTTCTGCATATTCCGCTTTCATGCCATACTTCATATTTGTGCCCGGAACATCTAAAAATCCAATCCCCAATACCTTTGTTTCCTTATCTGAATTTTGACTTTCGCTTACTTCAAATGCTTTGGGTGTTCCTGATTTTGCTGTTTTATATGTATTGTTGTACTCTGCTATGTTTCCTGTTCCAATTCCACCAATAGCCATTTTTACATTCCTCCTGTCAATCAAATATCTAATACTTTACATTTAACCATGTAAGTCTCCTATATGATATTGCCTTTTAATGCTTCTGATTTGCATAGTAATCCCAAATACTATTTATCTGAGTTCTCGCTGAAGAAGAAATGCTCAGATTCAATTTTAAATGATTCAGGTTACCTTGTTCCTGCAACAGCATATTTCGGTTTTCATCACTAATAGCCGACATGAACGCCTGATATGCCTGATTTTTGATTTCATTCTTTTTATAACCTGCCTGAAAGGTCTGTGTTTCGCTGGTAGCTGCTTGACCTGTATTTGAATAATAGGTTATCTGTGGTTGAAAATCTTTTAAATCAGCCCAAATTTCCGTACTTGCTGCCATGAATATGCTGTGTTTCTCATATGCCTTATCAAGCATTTCCAACTCTTTTTCTTTGGTTAATTCCTGCATACTTCCATCATCTGCAACATAATATTCCAGCTCCCTGTCTGGATTGGCATACTTATCCTCTATGGCATCTTTCATCAGATTATAAGCTGATACCATTTTATTCACATGACAATCAAAGCTATCTGTCTTAACCTCGTCCTGAAATTCAAACTTTGACTTTAAAGCATCCACTTTCCCCTGCGAATAATTCTCGGTTACAAACTCATCCGAAACGCAACCATTGGATAATTCTGATAATATCTTTTCATAATCATTACAATAACCAAAAGAGCTAACAGAGGATAATCTCCTCACCTCTGTTGCTGTTCCAGTTTTAGCAAATGCAGACATCTTATTCTGTAAGGCTTTCCTGCCTTCCTCTGAAATAACAGCCGTATCACTCGAAAGCAATGACGAATACTGCTTTTTTGCCTGCTGCATTTTATTCTTTGTATTATTGACATCAATCTCATATCTGTCATCCTGACGTGATATGTACATTTCTGAAATACTTATTGACATAGATTCACTTCCCTTCCCTGTGTCAAATTCATTTGCCATTTATAAAGTCTTTCCATCCGGATACTGTATCTTAGTATCTGAAAACTCATCATTCGCCGATACCTTGATATGCCCAGCCTCATCTACAATACATTCTTTACCATACACATTGATTACATCCCCAGTCTGATACCCCTGCTTTTTCCAGTCGGTACGGTTCATGAAATCAATTCTCTTGTCTATATCCACTATGACACCATTTTCTAACAACATATAACGTCTTGTACCTGCTCCGGCATCTATGGTGAAATGCCCCTCAGTAATTCCGAATCCGGCAAGTATCTCCTTTTGCTCCTCGTTTGAAAAGCCATAAGTTCCACTTCCCTTTGCTAATCTTGAAATCAGATTACTTGCCTGATGCATTTCCCATCGATAATTGTAACCTGATCTATTCTCGCCTATAGCCTCTGACATACTTTCGGAATTTGCCCAACCAACATGTCCATTATTTACAGTCCAAGTATAATTTTTCCCATTTTTTGCTGTGTAGCAATAATATCCTTTATTATTTAATATCAGTTTATTGTTCTTAGCCGAGATATTCGGGAGAGTTCCTGCATTTATCTTCGGAATAGCATAGTTTGGAATATACTGTCTTACTCCCCCTATTTTAAACGACAATACTCCAAGCTCTCTCATTTCCGGATTACAGGAACCCATCACAAAGCCTTCACCAAAGTTTATGGCATCCAGCAGAGTCGGCATATTATTGTAATGGTCAAAATAAAAGGAAAAATCACTGGCAGACAGATTTAAAGCGGTATCAAATAGTGCCACAACCGACTCCTTGGAATAAGTTCTCTCAGAATACGAAATATGTAATATATCCCTTTTTCCTTGGTTTCCGGAATTTGATAATATATTTAATGCTCCCTGCGCTCTTTTTACCTTCTGAGTTTCTATACTATACTGTCCTGACTGATAAATATCTGCTACGTTCCTTACCATACCGTTCTCTCTTTCCGAAAATAAGTAACTTTATTCTTTGTTTGCATAGAAATCCCAAATACCATTCAATCTTTCTCTTTCTACTGCAGAGATTCCTAACTTTAATTTATAATGATTTAAACTGCTTTCATACTGTGAAAGTGATATTCTGTTTTCATCACTAATAGCTGACAGAAATGCCTTTGACACCATATCCTTTATCTGTCCCTTTTCGCTACGTTCTATTACCTCTTCCTTTCCGCTTTCATTTACAGACAGTTCCTCATCAGACTGTTTGTTCACTTTATGGTAAACAATAGATGGTGTAAAATCCTGCAAATCTGCCCAAATTTCCGTTGAAGTTGCCATGAACGTGCTATGATTTGCATAGGCTTCCTCAAGCATTTCCAACTCTTTTTCTCTAGTCAGTTCTTCAATTTCTCCACTGTCTGCAACATAATATTCCACTTTTCTCTGAGAATCTGCGTACTTCGCCTCTATTTTATCTCGCATCATGTTAAAAACAGACACCGTTTTATTCACATGCCGATCAAAGGAATCTGTTTTCTCGCCTTCTTCTTTTTCAAACTTAGAAGCAATATTTGATATCTCCTTTTCATAATTTCCTGTCAGATACTCATCAGAAATACTTCCTTGTCCTAAATCAGATAATGCTTTTTCAAAATCACTCTTATATCCATAGGAGCTGACAGAAGAAAGGTGACGGATTCTATCTATATTTCTTTGTTTTTCTACCTCTTCCATACTTGCCTCTAAAGCTCTTTTTCCTTCTTCTGAGATTACAGCTCTGTCACCAAAACTTTCGGCTTCGTTTTGCTTTTCTATGTTATTCCTTATCTTATTAACATCTACCTTATAACCTATATATTGTGAAGGTAAACCATTAACTCTCATGTTCATATATGTTGTTCATCCTTTCAGATTCCAATATCCACACCATGTCCCATACCATCATATCATCCTCATTATCTTCAAATGTCAGAACTAACATTTACCCATACACATCGCCTGCCTTATTACTTTCTCTACTGCTAAAGCTCTGGTCAATACAAAAGAATGATTTCCATATCCAGCCAAGCAATACGTTATCCTCTGTTTGGTTTTTCTTTTATAACTTCAATGAAATTATCTCTTTCCATGTGAAATGCTGCCTATGCTTTAAAATTCATTCTGCCTAAGGTTTTTATATTTTCATATCAAAATTAGTCCCTTCCACCTCTTTGCCTACTGACTTCTTAGCAAGCTGCTCGGCTTCTTTTTCTTTTGCCGCTTCAATAAGTGTCTGCATATTCTCATCATCAAGATACACTTCTCCATCCCCTGTCTGTTCCAGTTTTTCAGCAAGCAACTTTTCAGCCTTATTCTTTGCAGTATTATTTTCATCCTGAGTACCTTCGGATATTGCTATTTTTTCCTCTGCTTTTTCTTCTAATTTTTCTGCAATCTGTTCCGCTTTTTGACGAGCATTCTCACGAGTTTTCTCAATCTGCTTTTTAGCATTTTCCTGTGCTTCTTTGCGGAGTTTTTCATTTAATGCATCTTTTCTAACTGAAACGGTAAAATTACTGTAATTTCCATTTTCATCTAAATAGGCATGGCGGCATACAACTGTACTTCCCGTTGCTGCAAAAAAACTATCTACATACTTATGTGCAGCTTCCACATCTTTCAATCTCTGCGTATATTCCTTTGCTGCCTTTGGATCATTCTGCATTTTTTCCAACAGTTTCGGATTAATATCCAAAGCATCTACTTTACCGTCATTTTTTGTATTAACCCTGTAGCCAACCTGTAATTTCATATCAGGAAACTGCTTCTGCAAACTTTTCAAATATTCCTCATTGCTGCTTTTCTTTGCAGTTTCGGTTTTTGCCGCAGAGGTTCCATCTGTTTCACTTGTTTCCGCTTTCTTTGCTGCCTCATTTTTCTGTGCAGCGTATGTACTTTCATACACGTTATAGTTGCTTCCGATTCCTGTAATTGCCATAATATTATCCTCCTTGAATTTGATATATTGTGAAATCCGTTTCCGGCTGTTATCTATTTCTGCAATTCCTCTATCAGTCAGAATTGCCTATGCTGTTACTCATAACTTTTATCCAACATAGTCACTGCTTTCAGTAAAGTTTGTCATAACGTTTGCTTCATAAGCGGCAGACCCCCTATAACATCTTAAATAACGCCATGCTCCAGCTATCTTTTGCCTTTTCATACGGAAGCATAACAATTCTTTCATCAGAATTTACCTGATAAAGACAGGACTCTCCACCTCCGCCTATACCGGGAAGTTTCTGAAACCCACCAAAAACGATATATATTTCCCGTCCTGCATTCTTCTCACTCAAAAATGTTTCAAAGGCAGCTCTGTCCACATATACATAATCATCATCATAGGAAATCATCTGCTGCATTCGGTTACTGCTGTCCAAAACTACCGCATTTCCATTTTCCGGATTATACTCATACACCAGAATATCATCCAGTTCATTACAGCGGGCATAAGATATGCTGCCTATTCCCACAAAAGCAATACACAAAAGTGCCGCTGCCACAAATGCCATGCTCCTGCACAACACTTTCCGGTATGACCGGAAGTGGGCGATTTTCCCCATCCGTCTTTTGATATCCTCAAAGTCTTTTTCTCCCGCATAAGTGACAACGGAGGATATGTTGTTCTGTTCCGTTCTCAGCAGTTTTAAGGTCTTTAATAATAACTGTCCATATTCCTGTGCGGTTTTCCCGCTGTTCTGAATGCACACCCTGTCGCACATATCTTCCATATCTGCCCGAAAATATCTCTGGCAAAATGTCAGAAACGGATTGAGCCATAACAGGCAGCGCAGAATGTCCCATGCAAAGTAACACCACAGATGCCCTAACCGGATATGCGTCTGTTCATGCCGGATGATTGCTTCTATTTCTTCTCCGCTGTAACTGTCTACCATTACTTTCGGCAGAACAATCTTAGGTCTTATCAAGCCAACAGTAAACGGTGTGACATTCATATCCGTAATAAAAATAAGCTTACCGCCTAAGAATTGTTTTTTCATTCGGGAAACAATTCTCTGCAGGCGTATCCGCTTTCCGAATATGTAGAAAAACGATATCCAGATTCCTGCCATATAAATGTGGGCAATCCATGTATATGTCATAATGCTTCCCGTCATCCACCCTGTAGCTTTTACCACAAGGACATTTTCATAAAACAGCTTCATTTTTCCCAAGAATGGAATGAGTAAAAACAATGCCCATAACATTCCCTTTGCAAAGATCAGTTTCGAAAAAAGTGTTCTCCGAAGCAGCATTACAAGACCAATCAATGCGAAAGAAAAAATTACACAGCGCACAAGCTGTAACGCATAATATATTGCACAGCCATTTATGAAACTCCAAAACTGTGACCAATCCGCCATAACGGTCACTCTTTCTTCTGTTCTTTGCTTTTTTCCAGTATTTCTTCCAGTTCTCTGATCTGTTCATCTGTCATAGCAAAGCTCTGTAGTAATGCTGCCATTGCATTTGTCGCGGCTGCTGCCGTGTTTCCGGAGAAATAGCTGTCTACAAACCTCTTACTTTTCTCCTTCAGACAATCTTCTTTTGATTTCGTTACAGAATAGTGGTACACCCTCTTATCATCCGGATCAACCGTATAGGAGAGCAGCCCTTTTTCACACAAACGGTTTATCAGCACACGCACCATTTTAGGTGTCATGCTGTTTTGTTTCCGCAATTCATGGATGACCTCTTTTGAAGTCATAGAGCTTTCACTTGCCCATAAAATCTCCATAACCATCCATTCGCTTTCGCTGGGTGTCTGTTCTTCTTTTCCCATAAATATTTCCTTCCTTTCCTTGTCTTATTTTGTATATCGGATAATGTTTGTTTATTATTAACATCTGTTTTCTGTTTTTTTCTCACTTGTTATTATTTGAATTGATTTTCTTCATCCGTAACCTTGCCTATTCCCTCTGCTCGTCACTTAATCTTCTTGGCTTACGATAACCACATAACAGGAAAAAGCAGATAGATTGCTACCTGCTCTTTTCGTGTGTGCCTAGCGGCGCACATGAAAAAAAAGGCGTACCACCATTTCTGATGATACGCCCCTCGCTATTTGGCTTCCTGAAACTTTCTACAAAACAATTCTGATATCCGAAAGCTCTGCTTGCATGAATGAATACATTTCTTACACTGCTCATAGTATTAAGTCTTGGTGTCGTCAACTTATCGAGGACGTTGGCCTGCGTATCCCATCTTTCAGGGGCGTCGATTCCCTTTGGTGATTTTTTCCGGTCTTGTCTTGACCATTTATTTTCACTTACGACAACTCACTTAAGTCGTAAGTAAGTCGTAAGTAAAAAGCATTGTATGTGTTACTATTCAATCCCTATTTGAATCTCAGCATAAACCCTAAAAGCATTATGCCTTAACATCAAATCCAACCACAACGGTGCCACCATTTGGTATTGTACTTGTGTTTGAAAGTCCTGATATCACTTTTTCTGTTACATCCTTCATACTAGTTCCAGTTGCAGATACTGTAGTCATTTTTTCAGTAGTTTCCTTCTCTGCCTTGATTTCTTCAAGTCTCTTTTCTTCTGCTTTCTCAGCAGCCTTCTTCTCCTCAGCTTTCTTTTCTTCTCTCTTCTTTTCTAGTCTTTCTTGGAGTTCTTTTCGCGTCTTTTCTGTTCCTGGATCTGCCTCTACTTGGGTACATAATTGAGCTGACATACTATCGTATCCATCAATTGAAATTTCATAGCTTAGAATTTTAGCACCTCTTGCAGCCACTTGTGCCTTTGTTTTTTCCACCGCACTTGGGATAGCAGACAGATTTTCTTCCAACCATTCTTTGGTTTTCTCATCCCCCATAGCTTTTGATAATAGTGAGCCATTAATCTTAACATCATACTCCTTACTTCTTAAGCAATCGTATTTCTCTGTCAAATATTTCTTATAATCCCTTGTGCTACCATATGTTTTACTCTGTGTTTTTTCAGCCGAAGTCTTATCAACTTCTGCTTTGTCTTTTGGCTTTACACCCACATCATAACTTGTATATGCTGAATAATTATTAATTCCACTTGTCTCCATTGTATCACCTCCTAGTATAATAATGGTGTAGTCAATTAAGACTACTGGTTAATAAGTTTCTATAAATCAGATAACAAAAGAAGGTGTTCTTCCTTCATCAGATGTTATCTTAAATAATTATCATGTCTGACGGTTCCTGATAGACACCAGATAAAACATAAGGTATTATCCTTAAGGATAGGACAAATAATGTTCATCTCCTCGGGAAGCTGATTTTCAGCTGATACCTACAATTAAGTCAATTAGTCCATTCGACAGGGTTTTATGTTTTAGCTGGTTGGGAGCCGGAAGGCAATCCCCGTATAACGCGCTAGGTTGTGTACCTGCCAGATTGGAAATGGATTCCTATCAGAAAGGAGCGATTGCTCATGTCAAACAAAGTTATTTTTAATCTTGATGAGTTATTCATCTCTGTTGGTATTGATGTTGGTGCTGACTTCTCTTGGATGTCTATTGCACTTCCAAACCAACAACTTGTAGGAAAACCTTATAAAATTCTACATAGCAGTATGAATTCCCTTGCAACTGCTGTTTCTAAAATAAAAGAAGCAGAAGAGTTGTATTCTTTGGAAAGTCGCATTTTCCTGGAATCCACGGGAATTTATCATTACCCACTCTTCTGCTATCTTCGTGATAAGGGTTTTAACTGCTCGGTTATAAATCCTATCATCACTAAGAATAGCACAAACATAAATATAAGAAAAGTACATAATGATCGTTTTGATTCTAAAAAGGCTGCTTTAGTTGGTTTGAAACCTGATTTAAAGGTTTCTCTTATGCCATCTGATCTTGCCTTAAACTGCCGTAACCTGTGTCGTGAATACTACGACTTAATGGATCATCGCAGTGCTTATGTGAATAAACTCCAAGGCGAATTACGTATGGCTTTTCCTCAGTACCTTGGCATTTTTTCCAAGGTTACAATCAATACATCTCTTACATTATTGGAAACTTATACGTCTCCATCTGCTTTTCTTGAAGCAGACAAACAAGAGATTATTGACACCATTAAATCAACTGCACGTTTTGGACTTACATATGCTCAGAATAAGTATAATGCCATTATTCAGGCTGCG
>CADADA010000039.1 GCA_902786515.1 uncultured Lachnospiraceae bacterium
CCTCCACATTGAAAAATATTTGCCGCCGCGAGCGACGGTACTTATTAATCAATAGGCGCGAAGCGCCGCATTTTTTGCGGTGATTGTCAAGAGTTTTTTTATAAAAAAGTGGGGGATTTTATAAAAAATGGAATTTGAAAGCCTTATAGAATGGGGCTTAGAGATTCCGAGAGATTATTATTATTTAAAGGAGGATTTTGGCACAAAAATCATTTATATCAAGTGCATGGAGCTTGTTGAATATTTAAATAGAATTGACTGCAAAGGGACACAATTGAAACGGACATATTATACATTGTCGCAGGTAGAGATTGCAAAGAAAACGAAGGAGATATTGACGTCAGACCTGACAACGAGATTTACTGCGAAGGAGCTGGCAGTTAGATTTGGAGTGAGTGAAACAAGTCTTAAAAACTATTTTCGTAGTGTGTATGGCTATGGATACTCGGAATTTCAACAGAAAATACGAATGGATACAGCAGCCGGATTACTTAAAGATACAAACAAAAAAATTGCTGAAATTGCATATGAAGTAGGATTTTCAACACAGGCAAAGTTCGGAGCAATGTTTAAAAAATGTTATGGCGTGACACCTTTGGAATACCGCAGACAGGCAAGACTCATTTGATTTTTTTTCAGGATGTGATTATAATGATGTAAAACATCAAAAGGCACAGAAAGGTGGAACATTATGACACAGTATGAAAAAATGACAGAGACTCCGATTTCAAAGCTGGTTATTAAACTTTCGATACCGGCAATTATATCTATGCTTGTAACAAATATATATAATCTAGTGGATACAGCGTTTGTAGGCAGATTAGGAACAAGTGCAAGTGGAGCAGTGGGGATAGTTTTTGGATTTATGGCGATTATACAGGCTTTTGGGTTTATGTTTGGGCAGGGAGCCGGCAGTGTATTGTCGAGAGCTTTGGGAGAAAGAAAAAAGGAAAAAGCTTCCACATACGCGGCGGTAGGATTTTACGGCTCTTTTTTTTGTGGAGCAATAATCTGTGCTGTCGGATTAATATGGCTTGATAAAATTGTTATGCTTTTAGGAAGTACCTCTACCATTGCACCTTATGCAAAGACGTATATTTTTTACATATTGATTGCAGCGCCATTCATGAGCTCAGGTCTTACTCTCAACAATATACTGCGTTATGAGGGAAAGGCCGCTCTTGGAATGATAGGATTGATGTCAGGTGCCATAATAAATATGGCAGGTGATCCGATTTTGATGTTTGGATTAAACATGGGAATAGCGGGAGCAGGGCTATCCACTGCCATAAGCCAGATTGTGAGCTGGTCAATATTAGTTTGGATGTTCGTGTCAGGTAAAACTGAAACAAGATTGCGGTTGGAAAAAAATGTAAAGATTACTGCGCATATACCATTAAATATTGCAGCAACGGGATTCCCAAGTCTGTTAAGACAGGGACTCAACAGTCTTACAACAGTTTTGCTGAATTCTCAGTGTGCCGTTTATGGAGATTATGCGGTTGCTGCTATGAGTATAGTTTCCAGAATTGTATTTTTTACATTTTCAATAGCACTTGGTATCGGACAGGGGTTTCAACCGGTATCTGCGTTTAATTATGGAGCAGGAAAGTATAGCAGGCTGAAAAAAGGATTTTATTTTACGGCAATTGTGTCGGAATGTATTATTATTGTGGGTTGCACAATACTGTGCGTTTTTTCCGGAAACCTGATTTCATTGTTCAGAGACGATCCGGATGTAATCCGGATTGGAACAAGAGCACTTCGCCTGCAGGCACTTGCCACATTGTTTCTGCCGGTCTGTATGACCACGGAAATGCTTTTTCAATCTACAGGAAGACGATTTGGGGCAACTGTTCTTTCAGCATTGAGAAGTGGTATTTTATTTATACCTTCGTTAATGATATTGGCACATGTCAGAGGTTTAAGTGGAATACAAGAGGCACAGCCACTGTCACTTGTGATGGCGTTTCCTGTTACGGTAGTATTTGCCAGCAGATTCTTGCAACGAATTCCTGATAAAGATTCTAAAAAATAAAATTAAAGAGTTAACAGTATGGAAATAAAACATAAAACAAAGATAATTGGTGTAATAGTTGGTATAATTGCCGGAGCGATTATATCATTGACCTTTTTTTGGTAAATACAAGTCATCACGAAGAAACGTCTTTTATATTCACAAGCTTTAAAAGATAGTCCGTACTACCGCATGGTGAGTCCGGACTATCAATTTATTTTATGAGAAATTTAAAATTTAGATTTTACAATATTTGTTTTCTTTGAAAGCTTACACTTAGAAAGCAAAATCGATTTATAGTTTTTATAATTCTTTATCGGAATCATAACAAATGGTTTTTTGTATGTTTCCCTAAATGCGTTTTTACCAAAGCCGGATGGCTTTAAGTTTGGATTCAATATGCTGATTTTTTTCAGCTTTTTGCATTTTCCAAATGCTGCTTCGCCAATCTTAGTGATTGATTTAGGTATAACTATTTTTTTAACGGCTGTACATCGATAGAATGCTTTGCTACCGATGGTCGTTACTCTTTTACCAAAAGTAATAGATTTTAACTGCTTACATCCGTAGAATGCATTTGCACCGATCACCCTGACATAATGGCCGATAGATACTTTTGTAATAGCTGTGTTATTCTTGAAACAGTTTGCAGCTATTGAAGTTACTGTATACTTTTTACCATCGACAGTAAGCGAATCTGGTATTTTAACAGATTTTTTTCCGCCGCAATATTTATCATAGCACATATTTCCTGATTTAGCGGATGACATTGTGACAGTATACATTGCTTTTGACTTGTTGTCGTAAAAACTGTCACCTACATCAAGTGAATCAGTAGCCTGCTTTGTGGTGGTTTCTTCAGGAGTAGTAACCTCTTCTAAAGTAGTGGTTTCAATCTGAGAAGTAGTCTCATCTATAGTAGTCGTCTCAACCTGAGAAGTAGTCTCATCTATAGTAGTCGTCTCAACCTGAGAAGTAGTCTCATCTATAGTAGTCGTCTCAACCTGAGAAGTAGTCTCCTCTGTAGTAGTAGTTTCAACCTGAGAAGTAGTCTCATCTGTAGTAGTAGTAGTTTCGACCTGAGAAGCAGTCTCCTCTGTAGTAGTAGTTTCGACCTGAGAAGTAGTCTCATCTGTAGTAGTAGTTTCGACCTGAGAAGCAGTCTCATCTGTAGTAGTCGTCTCAATCTGAGAAGTAGTCTCTTCTATAGTGGTAGTCTCAACCTGAGAAGAAGATTCTTCGTTAGAAGTAGTCTCCTTAGTAGTAGTTTCGACCTGAGAAGAGGTCTCTTCTTTGGTAGTGGTTTCAATCTGAGAAGTAGTCTCCTCTGTAGTAGTAGTTTCGACCTGAGAAGTAGTTTCAATTTCGTATACACTTCCGTCACTGGCCACGGTTCCTGCATATGAATAATGTGATGTGCCAGCTGCATCTATAACGATTGCGACTCTCACTGCATTTGAATTATATGCAACGGAATACCCCTTTGTATATAGGGAACCGTCTTCTTTAACATATAATTCGCTTAACTCGGTTTTTCCCTGTGTACGTGACCAGTAAGAAACGTTTGGTTTAGCTGCCCCCATTCCATTTGCGTAATCTGTACAAACAAGTTGTCTTGCACGCTCGTTTGAAAAACCATAGCTGCTGTTTTTTAAATCACCTTCTGACATAATAAATACCTTGTCTGAAGTATTGTTTCCTGTTGATACAGAGTAAGTCGAAGATGCGGGATTTGATAGCTCCTGCTGTAAAATGATGTTTCTTTCGGCATCTGTAAATGCAGTATTTATAAAACTGTTTGAGTTATAATCTTCAGATGAAATATTCTGGTCGGCATCGTATCCGTTGAGCCAGCTTCTCAATGTAGAATTTTCCCAGCTTACCCTCTTTGCAATAGTGTTGTATTGGCGCATATCCAATGCCTTATCGGATAAGAGCATAATTTTACTGTTTTCGCAGTTAAGCACACGCCATTTGATCTTAGAATATTGATAATAGTGATATTCGTTGCTCCAATCAAAATGATTTCCCGTGCTTGCAGCATCGCTTTTTTGTATTCTGCGGTATTTAACACCACCTAAAACAAGTTCATTGTTATCCCAGTTTTCTGATGTCATGAGAGTATTGTAAAGTTCGGAATTATCCGAAAAAGTAATTTCTTTTTGAGGATAATTTCCAAAATAAACACAATCCCATGTAACAATACTGCCAAGCTGTGGATTGTTCAGCTTATAAGATGTATCTGCTGCCACTGGATTAATTTTAAACGGTGAGTAGAATATGCTTCCGGTTGCAAGTGCAAATGCGAGGGCACCTGCAACGATTTTTTTTGATATTTTTCTCATTATAATATTCACATCCTTTATTATTTGCTAAAACTGTTGTTAATTACATCATAAACTTTGTTACTGTTTTTAGTAGTTACTTTTGACGTGTCAATCTTAAAGCAGTTATCTGAATAATCTCCCAATGCAATATCAACTGTCTGTTTGCCATTGTTACCATTGTTGAATACTACATTTTGATAACTTCCGGAATCAAATTCGTATATAGTTTTTCCTGAACTGCTTGTTCCGGCAACTTTATCAAGTTTCACACCCGGCCATTTTGCATTGCAGTCAGAAGAGTTGTTGTATGCATATACATAAGCATTGTCCCAGTCGGTATTTTCGAAGTAATATTTCCCTCCGGTCACTATGGAGAATTTCGCTGATGCACCTATTTTAAGTAAAAATGCATATCCGGATTCGCATGCATCTTTAAGTGAAATAATATCTGAATCTTTGGCATATTTCTTTAATCGTTTAATAGTCTGATACTGGTCATATGATGAGTAGTCACCGTAATAATTCAAAAATGATGTAGCAACACTGATGGCTTCACTAAGAGTTGCATCAGCTTTAATAAGTTCTGATGATGAATTATATACCTCATACTCCGGCTGTATTGTATTATTTCTGACAGACGAAATCTCGGCTGAGTTACGTGCCCCCTCCATGATGTAGCAATATTCAGGGTAAATAGCTTTTCCTTTTAAATCGGCACCGTTATAGATTACCTCGTTTTCAAATACCTCGGTATAGTATCCCTGGCTGTTTAATCCCTTTCCGTCGCTACCTGATGACCCCTTTTTGTAATACATTTCAGGACTGTCGTATTCCTGGCTTGAGTCTACATTGTTGTTATATGTCGTTCCTACAACTGCAGGATTGTGAATCATATTGCAGGAAGAGCCATTATTGTTAGAATAATTGTTATTCAGATAAAAATCCTGATGAGTATGACCATTCATCCAGATTACATCTTTGTACTTCTCAAGAAGCTGTTTGAATTCAGGGACTTTTGATTCACTAATATGGCCGCCGTATAATTTGTTGTCCCAGTTATCTCCTGTGCTGAAATTCTTAATGGTTGCATGTTCCGTAATGTAAATATTGATACCCGTACCATAGTAGGTATCAAGCAAATCTTGCAGCCATTTCATTTGATTGTCAGTAAATCTGTAAGATGGATCAGTTTTGTTTCCGCTGCTGTCCTTCTGTGTCCACTCTTCGAGGGCTAAAAATATAAATAAATCTCCTGTATTTTCTTCTATCATGTAATAATATGGTTTTAATGCATTGTAATTTTTTACGGTGCTGTCAGTACCGGTCACTTTTGTAAATGTGTTATTTCCATAGTAGGTACCAAGGGAGGTTTTTCCACCGCTCCTTAAGTCATGGTTACCGTTGCATTCCCAGATTTTTCCTGTATAGTCAGATTCTTTTATGATTCTGGCGTATTCTTTATATTCTTTTTCGTAATAGCTGTTAGCGTTAGTAATTGAATCTCCTGATGTTACAATGAAATCAGTGTTTAATGTTTCTGCATAATTTAGCGCCTGTTTCCAATTTGAAGATGCATTTGTATAAAAACCGTTTTTATCAATGTGGATATCTGAATAGGAATTAAATGTATAGAGTCGTTTACCGCTGTTGTAATATAATTGCTTTTCTTTTGGAATATCAAATACACCACTTGCATCTGACACTGTAGTTTTGTTTACATCTTTCACTGCGATGAGTTTTGTTGCACCTGCGGGGATGGCTACATGTGACTGAAATTTGTATGTAGCAGTATTTCCAGATTTGACATAAAATCCCTTTCCGTCAAAGGTTTTACCTTTTAATCTGCAATTTTTTTCATCTTCCAGCTTGCTGTCAATTTCATAATATCCCGGTAAAGCACCGTTGTCATCTGCCCAAAATAGATGGAATGTGGTAGATTCATCAGAAGAAATTGTAATAGTACCTTCAGCATAACCGGCCTTCTCCCTGTCGCTTCCTTCAAATTGATAGTCGATAGTTGTATTAGCGAATACCAATGCGTTTCCGGTCAAAAAAATACATAGAATGGCTGAAAATGTTAAACTTAGTAAATAGTTAAAAATTTTGTTTTTTTTCATAAATGATTATCCTTCCTTTCAATTATAAATAAACACAATAATGACTAAAAAATAAAACTATAGAAACCTACTTGATGCTTTGTTTTCTTGCGAAAACTATTTTCTGTGTATGAATAAATTGTACAAAACATATACATAATATTCAATATGATTTTAAAAACTTTCAAATTTTTGTACAAAACTAACAACAAATTCATGACAAGTAATTAACACAATTATAACAATAATGGGGTGTAAGATACAATTTGTCCAAATTTTGCATATATTGTTGCGTATTATGAAGATCTGTTGTAAACTTCCTAGTATAGTCGTTTTAGGCGAAAAAGGAAGGGCATGGTATTAAAATGGATTTTACGGATGAACAGATGGAGAGATACTTAAGACACGTTCTTTTGGATGAGGTAGGCATAGAGGGACAGGAGAAACTGTTGAATGCAAAGGTGCTCATTGTCGGTGCAGGCGGGCTCGGTTCGCCGGCAGCAATGTACCTTGCGGCAGCAGGAGTGGGAACTATTGGAATTGCAGATGCGGACAAGGTAGATTTATCTAATCTTCAGAGGCAGATTATTCATACAACAGAGGATTTAGGAAGAGAAAAAGTTCAGTCTGCGAAAGAGACCATTAACCGTTTGAATCCTGATGTAAAAGTCGAAATATATCCGGAATATGTGACGGAAAAAAATGTCAGGGAACTGGTGAGAAACTACGATTTTATAGTAGAGTGTACTGATAATTTTGAAACGAAGTTTCTTATTAATGATGCCTGCGTTCTGGAAAAAAAGCCATTTTCACATGGCGGAATTACACGTTTTAAAGGACAGCTTATGACGTATGTTCCGGGAGAAGGACCGTGCTACAGGTGTATATTCGGGGAACCGCCGAAAGAATGTGATACGGTGGTTTGCAGGCAGTCGGGGGTTATAGGTGCGGTTGCAGGGGTTATCGGATGCCTTCAGGCAACTGAGGCGATGAAATATATTTTGGGTGTAGGAGAACTTTTGACGGGAAAATTATTAACTTATGATGCATTAACCATGAAGTTTCGCACAATCGGGCTTCCGAAAGATAATTCACATTGTCCGGTTTGTGGTGACAACATTTAAGCGAGGAGAAGAAAATGGAAAAGAAAGAATACGCTGTTGAATTAAAACATACAGGATACAATTGTGCGCAGGCAGTATTGTGTGCATTTGCAGAAGAAACTGATCTTAGCGAAGAGACATTAAAAAAGATTGGTGCCGCATATGGTGTGGGAATGGGATGTATGGAAGCAACCTGCGGTGCACTGTGCGCAGCACAGATTTTAATGGGACTTAAAGATTATGAGGGAAAACCGGTGCTTAGGGATGCGGCTGTTTTACATGATGAATTCAGAAAAATGTGTGGTGCTACAATTTGTAAAGAATTAAAAGGCAGAGAGACTGGTGTGGTGCTCTGTGAATGTGATGATTGTGTAAGAAACGCAGTGAAAATTGTAGAAAGCAGAGTTTTATAATGCTTGACAACATATATGAAATAGTGCTAACCTTTAGAAGAAAATATTTAGCAGAGGTGTTGAAATGATGAAACCAATAAAAGAAGGTAAAGTACGTGAAATCTATGATAACGGTGACAGCCTTATAATGGTTGCGACAGACCGTATCAGTTGTTTTGACGTGATTCTTGACAATGAAGTTACAAAAAAGGGAACGGTACTTACACAGATGTCAAAGTTTTGGTTTGATATGACGGAAGATATATTGCCAAACCATATGATATCCGTAGATGTAAATGATATGCCGGAATATTTTAGACAGGATAAATTTAACGGCAACAGCATGCTCTGCCGTAAGCTTGAGATGCTGCCGGTAGAATGTATTGTCCGTGGTTATATTACAGGCAGTGGCTGGGCAAGCTATCAGGAAAACGGAACTGTTTGCGGAATCAGACTTCCGGAAGGCTTAAAAGAGTCTGATAAGTTACCTGAGCCAATCTATACGCCGTCTACGAAGGCTGAGATAGGTGACCATGATGAGAATATCACATTTGAACAGAGCGTAGAGTACTTAGAGAAGCGTTTTCCGGGAAAAGGACAGGAATACGGAGAGAAGCTTAGAGATTACACCATTGCGTTATATAAAAAATGTGCAGAATATGCTTTAAGTAAGGGTATCATTATAGCTGATACAAAATTCGAGTTTGGTCTTGATGAAGATGGAAACATTGTCATAGGTGATGAGATGCTGACACCTGACAGCTCAAGATTCTGGCCTGCAGACGGATATGAGCCGGGACACGGACAGCCTTCATTTGACAAACAGTTTGCACGTGACTGGCTGAAAGCAAATCCGGATAAGGGATGGAAACTTCCTGGTGATATTGTGGATAAGACGATTGAGATTTACCTTAAAGGGTATGAGTTATTAACAGGAAAGCAGTTATAAAAAACAGAGGCTGATACATGGCAGCATGTACGGCCTCTGTTTTGTTATCCGCGACGAGCCAAGTAAAAATTTGTGCCTGAACAAGGATTTTTGATTATTAATAAGGGTGAAAATTTCGTGATAAGCCTTTAAAAATCCAATAAAATCTGTTAATATAAAGGTGTTTGAAAGAGAGGGTCATGGTATGGAAGAGAATACACAGGATTTTTATGAGGATTCGAGGTACGTTCTGGAAGCAGTGGAGAAAGAACTGCTGCTCAGAGTTGAATTGATGAGACGTTATTTTGTATTAAAGGGTGACAGAGATCCGGTTGAACACTGTAAGAGTAGAATTAAGTCATCACAAAGTATGGTGAACAAGTTAAAAACAAAGGGACTTCCGGTAAATATAGAATCTGCACTTACACAGGTGTATGATGCAGTTGGAATCAGAATTGTGTGTCTTTTTATTGATGATGTTTATCAGATGGTTGATATGATAAAAAGGCAGGAGGATATTCAGATTGTACGTGAAAAAGATTATATAGCACAGCCGAAACAAAATGGATATAGAAGTTATCACATCATTATCAGTATACCTATTCACATGCCGGATTGTACGAAATCTATGTTTGCGGAGATACAGCTCAGGACAATTGCTATGGATTCATGGGCAGCATTGGAACATGAATTGAAGTACAAGCATACTATTCAGAATATGGATATGTTAGTCAGTGAGCTAAAGAGATGTTCAGATGAAATGGCATCCACGGATTTGACGATGCAGACGATTCGTCAGATTATTAATAACAGTAAGTAAGAAGGTGAAAGAAAATGAAGATATTATTGGCAGAGGATCAAAAAGAATTATCCAATGCACTGGTAACTATATTAAAGATAAAAGGATATGAGGTAGATGCTGTATATGATGGAGGAAAAGCCATTGAACAGTGTGCAAGTGTCGAATACGATGGCATTATACTTGACATCATGATGCCCGTAAAAGATGGTCTTGAGGTTCTTACATACTTAAGGGAAAACAGGATTCACACTCCAGTTTTGATGCTGACGGCGAAAGCCCAGATTGAAGACAGGGTGAAAGGCCTTGAACTGGGAGCAGACGATTATCTTTCAAAACCTTTTGTGATGGATGAGCTTTTAGCGAGAGTACATGCAATGCTGCGAAGACAGACAGAATATGTTTCGCAAAAATATGAATTAGGTAACACTGTATTAGAGTATGACGGAATGGAACTGTCAGTTGGAAGCAATTCGTTAAGACTTGCAGGAAAAGAAACACAGCTCATGGCGCTGTTTATGAGCGCTCCGGGCAGACTTATAAGTTCGACTCAGGTTAAGGAAAAGGTATGGCCTGATGAGGAGATAACGGAACAGAAAATAACACTTTATATTTCATACATAGAGGGTAAACTTGCATCAATTCATTCAAATATAAGAGTGAAGGAAGAAGAAGGAGGATACCGTCTGGAGGTGGAAAATGATTAGGAGTATTAAATTTAAATTTATACTTGTTGTCATGATAAGCTACACATTTGTAATGGGTATTATAGTGGGTGGTATTAACGTTTACACACATTATCAGATGATAAAGCGTTATGATCAGATTCTCGAAATGATTGAAAAAAACAGCGGAAGTATTCCGGAGGCAAATAGTGAGAAGGATAAGAAAAAAGAATTTCTTACAGAATTTACCTATGAATTTGATCTTACCTCTGAGAGTAAGTTTGAGATACGTTATTTTATTGTACGTATTGATTCAGATGGTGATGTGTTATCTACGGACCTGACCCATATATCTTCAGTGACTGAGGATGAAGCAAAGCTATATGCAGCACAGGCGCTGCTTAGGTTGCGCGATAAGGGAACTGTAGATAATTTCAGATATCTTATTACAAGTGAAGATTCGGAAGATGTTATTTGTTTTGTTGACATGTATCAGAATATCCAGAATGTGGAATATATTTTGAGAATGTCAATATTGTTATTTATACTATTATTTTTGTTGATGCTGATTGTTCTCTTGGTTTTGTCTGATAAGATTGTCAGACCTGCCATTGAAAATATGGAAAAACAGAAACAGTTCATTACAGATGCGGGACATGAATTAAAGACGCCTCTGGCTGTCATATCTGCAGATGCAGATGTACTCGAACTTGTTCATGGAAAAAGTGAGTGGATTGACAGCATCAGAAATCAGACGATACAGATGAATGAGCTTGTGAAGAGATTGTTGTTCCTTTCAAAAATGGAAGAAGGATATGAAGTAGTTCTGAAAGAAATGAATATATCTTCTCTTGTAAAAGACACGACCGAAAGAATTTCTCCGATTGCAGTAAGTCAGAATAAAAAAGTAGAGATAGATGTTCAGGATGATCTTGTGATAAAGGCGGACGCATATAGTATAGAACATCTGGTGTCTGTGCTTACTGAGAACGCATTGAAATATAGTGACGAGGGTGGAACGATACTGGTAAAACTATATAAATTAAGGAGAAGTGTTCATCTGGAGGTGTGGAATTCCGGACAGTTGGCAGATGAAAAAAATGCCGACAGACTGTTTGACAGATTTTACAGGCCGGATAGTTCAAGAAACAGTGAAACAGGCGGACATGGCATAGGGCTGTCAATGGCGAAGGCGGTTGTTATATCACATAAAGGAAAAATAAGCGCAAGAAATGACAAAGATAAGAAGATGGTAGTATTTTCGGTGGTATTACCTATGTGACTAAAAAAACGGGATATGTGTTTATATCCCGTTTTTTTGAATCAGTTGTTGTGTATCAGCATCAGCTTCGTCACCGAAAGCCCATAAATATTCATGTATTGAGGCTTCAGCACGTTTTCGTTTGAAATCATGGTAACTGTTATGGGTTCCGACGATAGGATATGGTTTGGTTATGCCTATATCTGCAAGGGCTGCCGGAATAGTTCTTTTTACTGCTCCTTCAGAAATCATGTATCCCAGTCCGAGAGCCCGTAATTGTTTGTTGAGTCCTGATATATGCTCAGTCAGATAGAATTTTATATTACGCTCTTTCAAAGATTTATACAGGATTTCAAGACGTTCGGCAGCAGTGATATCAATGCTGTTAATACCGGCGGCATCTATGATAATGGCAATCGTGTCGTTTTCGATACTGTTTTCAATATCATTTTGAAAACAGCTTATATTTGCAAAAAACAGGTTGCTGTTGAAACGATATATTATGACCTTCTGAATCGGATATGTATGTTTGAACAGTGACATATTAAAAAATTCTTCATCGTGACCGGGTAAAATTCCTAAAAAGCATCTTGGTGGGTCTGCTGCTCTTAAGACCACCGATGTAAATGAAAGAACAAGTCCTATTAAAACTCCGGAAATAGTTCCAAGAATCAAAACTCCAAAAAAAACGCCGAGAAAAATGTAAAATTCATTTCTGCTGATTTTCCACAATTTTTTAGCTATGTCAAATTCTGTGGCACCAATTAATGCAGATATAACGATAGCAGTAAGTACCGGCACAGGGAGGTGACGGATGAAATCAGTTCCAAACAGGAGAACAGGAATCATGGATAATCCGGCTACGATACTCATTAACCCTGTTTTACCGCCGTATTGTTCTGCCATTGATGTTCTTGATACAGAACCGTTTATTGGACAGCATCCGGTAAAAGCAGCCGCAAAGTTGCCGAGGGAGTATGCAAGCAGTTCCTGGTTATCATCTAATTTATAATTATTCTTTAACGCAAAGTTATTTGATGCCAATAACGTTTCTGACATTATTACAATAGCTACTGAAAGACTCAGCCCTGCAATTTCGGTGAGGGATGAGACTTCAAGATGAGGTATGCAAAAAGTTGGCAGTCCGGGTTCAACGTGTGATAATAAGGTGATTCCATATCGGTCAATGTGGAAAATACAAGTTGAAACAGCGCCTGCAATCATAACGAATACTGCCATAGGAAATTTAGGTATAAATCGTTTTGATATTAGTAAAATACAAAGAGTTATTGTACCGAGAATAAGTGAAGGAACGTTAGTTTCCGGAATGCATTTTACAAGGTGTCCTATTAATTCAAACAGTTCTCCCGTACCCGCAGTACCACCTAATACCTTTGGTATCTGCATTAATATAATGGTACAGCATATTCCTGATATAAATCCTCCCATAACGGGAATAGAAATATAGTTTACAAGTTTACCGGCTTTAAATGCATAGAATATCAATAACCATGATGCGGTAAAGAAGGTAATGGCAGGAACTATTATGAGTGCCTCTTTTGAATAGAATTCTATACCCATTGAAATGAGACCTGCGCCAACTAAAGCAGCAGGAGCCGCGTCGACACCGAAGATAAACTGCGGTGATGTGGAAAACAGTGAAAAAATCAGTATGGGAAATACAGAACCATACAGACCGTAAACAGCAGGAAGTCCGGCAATCTGTGCATATCCCATGGAAATAGGAATGGAAACGGCCGCAACGATGATGCCTGCCAATATGTCATATGGAAGATTTTTTATTTTGTAATTCCTTAGAGTTTTTGCAAAAAAAATATTCATGGTATCAAAATACGCTCCTCTCCACAATGTAGTAATAATATCATACCATGCTTTTTTTAATTAAGCAAATAAGGCCGCCCATGTACGAGGCGACCTTATAAAGTGTGAGGAAAAATCAAATCATCTATAAACGATTAACGAAATCATAATAGAAAAAACAGTTAAAGTCAATATATCAGAAAAAACTTCTTTATATTGTTTTTATTTTGATGAAAAAGTTAATTTAATACATTAAATTACACTTTTACTTAAAAAAATAAAGTCCGTTTATTGACGTTCGAATATTTAAGGAGTATTATAGAGATGTTTTAGAGCAAAAAGAATGGAATGGAGATTAGTATGAAACCTTTGGATGAAATCGATATAAAGATATTAAATATTTTACAAAAAGACGGAAGAAAGAGCATAAAGGATATTTCAGAAGAAGTGAACTTAACTTCACCTGCGGTGTCTTCAAGAATATCAAATCTCGAAAAAGACGGTTATATATCAGGTTACAGAGCTATTATTAATCCGGCTGCTCTGGGGCTTCTTACGAAGGCATTTATCAATCTTGAGGTGTCTCCGGAACAGAAGAAAGATTTTTACCCTTATATAAGAAGCTGTAAGAACGTTGTTGAATGTAATTGCGTTACTGGAGATTACTCAATGCTTTTGGAAGTGTTTTTTGCAAATACCATGGAGCTTGACCAGTTTATAGGTGAATTGCAGGAGTTTGGAAGGACGAAGACGTTGATAGTATTTTCAACCTGCGTTGAACAAAGAGGCGTTGAAATAGTTACTTGAATGTTATGCCTTGATTTGTTATAATTTATGTAGTGTTGTTTCGAAAAGGCACAGGCATAAAAAATAGTATATCAGGAGGTTAGATATGGAATTTAATGAAGTATTACAGACAAGAAGAAGTGTTCGTGAATTTAAGGAAGACAAAGTAGAAAAAGAGAAGATTGAAGCGATGCTTGAAGCTGCAAAGCAGGCACCTTCATGGAAAAATTCCCAGACAGCCAGATGTTATGTGGTAATGTCTGATGAAAAGTTAAAAGCAGTAAGGGAACAGGGACTTCCGGAATTTAACCAGAAGAGCTGTGCAAATGCTCCTGTGCTTATTGTTACGACTTTTGTAAAGACACGTGCAGGATTTACACGTGAAGGAGTAGCTGAGAATGAAGTAGGAGAAGGATGGGGCTGCTATGACCTTGGACTCAACAATGCAAATATGGTTCTTAAAGCTACTGAGTTAGGACTGTCAACTCTGATTATGGGAATCCGTGACGGAGAGAAGCTGAGAGAGATTTTAGAGATACCTGAGAATCAGGAAGTAGTGGCAGTGATTGCTGTAGGTTACAGTGATTTGAAGCCGGAGATGCCAAAGAGAAAAAATATAGAGGACGTTGCCGTATTCTGTTAATGAAAATGTGAATGAAGTGAAATACGATAATCCACCAAATTCATGATTTGATATTTGGTGGATTTTTGATGATAAAAGGAGGAAAAATGTTTACAAGTGATATAGAAACTGTGTCAAAAGCAGCCGTCAATAAGGCTGAAATATGTAACAACAAGTTAGGAAAGTTTTTTATTCGTTCAATAATGGCGGGATTTTACATAGTAGTAGCTACTCTGTTGTCAAATGTTACAGCGGCAGTTCTTTTTCCAACATTTCCACAATATGGTAAGCTGCTTGGCGCATTACTGTTTTCAATAGCGATTGTACTTATAGTATTTATCGGTGGCGAATTGTTTACAGGTAATAATATGACGATGGCGATAGGCGTGTATAATAAAGCGTGCTCAGTAAAGGATATGCTGAAGGTGTGGCTTTTCAGCTACATAGGAAATTTTGTCGGTGCTTTTATACTGTCAGGTCTGTTTGTATTAAGCGGTGCTTCAAGGCAGATTATGGTAGATTATTATAACAGCTTTATTATGAATAAACTTTCTGCTTCACCGATGGAGCTTTTAGTCAGAGGAATCCTCTGTAACTTTATGGTTTGTCTTGCTGTATGGACAGGAACAAGAATGAAATCAGAGAGTGGAAAGCTGGTTGTAATGTTTTGTGTAATTATGACCTTCGTTGTATCAGGTTTTGAGCACTGTATTGCCAACATGGGAACGTTTTCGATAGCAGCTCTTATGCTTGGCGGTCTTGATCCGGTGTTGGTATTAAAAAGCATGGTATTTGTAACGATTGGAAATATAATAGGTGGTGCGGTGCTTCTTGCATTACCGCTTACATTGATGAGTGATGAAAAATAGTAGGGAGTGTAGAGAAAAAAATGAAACGAAGATGGTACATCGTAGTAGTCGCGGTTATGGTATTGTTTGTGTGTGCATTGACAGAGAATTCTGTATATGCTTCATCTAAAGGGACGATTAAGTGTAATGCTATATCTTCCGGAAAGGTTGTCGTCAGGGCAGCTATAAAAAAGACTGTTAAGAGCAGTGATAATTATTATTATCTTGTGAGAGTAAGTCCGCTTACGGATGCATGTATTGATGATGTGGCGAAGACAAAAAAATGCAAAAAACCGGTATTTAAACTAAAAATGAGTAAGGACGCAGCCTATGTTCAGAATAAATATGTTGTAGCGGTGAAGAAAGGTTCTAAGTTTTATCCGGTAACTGCTTCTTCATATGTAAATCAGGTGGAAAAGGGAGCAAATAATAAGGAAAAGTATTTTATACCTAAGACGAAAAAGGGAATTCAGTATACTAATTTTGACGAGCTTAGAAGTTGCGGTGCGAAGAATACTTTCTTAAATCTTCCGGTATCTTCAATTCTCACGGGAAATACATATGTGGAGTACAAATATAACGGAAGAACTTATCATTTTACAGACCTTGCGGCATATAGAGTGACTGTGTATGATTTTAACAAAAATAATATAAATATAACGATGCAGCTTTTGCTGAACTGGGGCGACGGTTCTTATACCAGACTTATAGACAGCAGAGCAAGGACTGAAGGAAAAAATTATTACACGTGGAATACTCAGGACAGGTATGCGAGAGAGGAGATGGAAGCGATTTTTTCATATCTTGCCTCTATATTCGGAAAAAGTGACTGTCATGTAGATAACTGGGTACTGGGTAACGAGGTAAATGCCTGTGATATGTGGAATTACAGGGGTACGATGTCAGATGATGATTTTATAAAAGCGTACAGTTATTCTTTTATGGCATTGTATAAAGCTGTAAGGAGTGAAAGGGCAAACAGTAAAGTTTTTGTGTGTCTGGATCATACATGGGGAATAGAGACTGACGGATTTGGCGGCAAAGATTTCCTTTATAGATTTAATAAGGCCTTAAAGAGTTACCAGAAAGGAATACGGTTTAATATAGCTTATCATGCATATCCTGTTCCTCTGTATGACTCGGATTACTGGAATAATTCACACACGGATAACACGGAAAATTCTCCTTACGTTACCTTGAAGAATATTGATGTACTGACAAATTATGTTAGAAAACATTATACATCAAAGACGAGAATCATTTTATCGGAGCAGGGATTTACGGCGAAGAAAGGGCAGTCTGTTCAAAGTGCCGCAATTGCCATGGGATATTATAAAGCAGCCTGCAACGCTATGATTGATTCATTTATTATAAGGAGCTATTCTGATGACCCGGGAGAAGCTGCCATGGGACTCACCATGGGAATCAAAGGAAGGTCAGCATTTAAAGTATATAAATATATGGATACTTCAAAATCCCTGAAGTACACCAAAAAATATTTAAAAACTATTGGAGTATCTTCCTGGAATAAAGTGGTTTCGAACTTTAATAAAGCAAGATTATATAAGATGTTCAGAATAGAATAAGTGTTAATGCTAAACTATAGGCGCGGTGCTTTTGCACCGGCGCCTTTTTAGATATTTTATATCAGATTATACCCGTAATAGTAAGAATACTGATTCCGGGCGTTACATTCCATTCGCCCGTAACGGCATCCTGTGAAAATGTTGCCGCAGGAACGGTGATTGCACCGGCTACAGATTCGAAAAGTCCGGTAGTCTCATCATAGGTGTAATCGGTATTAATTGTCAGAGGTGCGTCATTTAATGTGACAGTAAGGTTACTAAGGGCAGGGGTAAAAGTATCGGTTACTACCACATTATCGGATACGGCTGCGGCTGTATTTCCGGTGTTTTGTATTACGAACGTGTACGTAACCTGACCATTATCGGAAACAACAGCAGGTGAAATTGATTTGCTGATTCCGAGTATAGCTGAATTTTCAGCAGTAATAACGGCAGGTGCGGTGATATTTTCAGCAAGACCGCCTCCGGAAATGATTGCAGTATTGGTGATGGTTGCTCCGGGTTCTAATGGTGCAAATTCATTGACAAGTGTTTTGTATATTATAATGGTATTTCCGTTTGCAGGAACGGAAACTGAGCTAACGTTTAAAGGCGGGCCGGCAGTCACGGCAGGAGCAGGCTGCAGTGTGCCGTTAATATAGTACTTCAGAGAATCAGGGATATAAGTTAATGGTACAAGACCTGTAGCCCGGCCAAACTGATAATTGCCGAGGTCAAAGCTGACATTCAGACCGTTATAAGGTGTAGCACTGCTGTTTACAATACTGAGTACAAACGTGATTTCATCATCTTTTGAGTACGTATCCAATATGGGTGTGTGTAAGGCAGAGAGTGCTTCGATTAATTCTCCGGTAGTAATGTTTGAGGTTGTAGTATTTCCGTTGTATGAGAGAGTTGCCTGGTTGTAGAAGGTTGCCATTTTAATCATTCCCTTTTGAATTTTTTAGACATTTTTTATGTCTTAGTTTAATATATGGGGGTGGAATGAAAATGTGAAATATTATTGGTAAATAAAAAGTATTTGTGTTATAATTATGATATGTTTTGACACTTCAAAGAACTAACGAAATATGATGAAAACGGAAGAGAGGAACGAAATATGGAATTTAGGGAAAAGGCATTTGCCAACAAAGTGGCTGTGACGTGTCACACCATCATTTGCAGTTTATTGTTTGCTGCATATTTACTTGAAGTAGTAAAGGGTTCAAGAAGTATTGGTTATTTTGCTGTTATAGCACTGTTCTGTGTTGTACCGGTGGCAGCAGAGTGGGTGCTATACAAAAAAGACCCGGAAAATACGATTACACGCCATATAATGGGAACTACATATGGAATTATGTATGTATTTGCAGTTTTTACTACAAACAGTCTTTTAACATTTACATATGTTTTTCCGATGCTCATAGCAATCACGATTTATTCTGATGTGATATATGGTGCGATTATTGCGGTGACAAGTGTGCTGTGTAATGTTATATATGTTGTTTATCATTTTTCAACGACAGGATATGCAAAGAGTGAGATTACGGATGTAGAGATTCGTGTACTGGTTCTTGCGGTTATAGGAATATTTTTATATCTTACAATGTCTGCCAGCAAGAGAATCGGCGTTGAACGGATGAAAGAGATTAACGCTAATCACGAAAAAATGGAAAAGATGATGACGGATGTGTTTGAAGCATCGGATGGAATGACGGGAGACATAGAGACAATCACTGACAGGATGAATGTTCTCGGAGAATCGGTTACGCATATAAGCAATGCGATGCAGGAAGTAAGCAGTGGAAGTAATGAAACGGTGGATTCGATACAGACTCAGATGAACCAGACGGAGAAAATCCAGAGTCACATCGCAGATGTCAAGGAAAGTGCAAAAATTATTGAAACCAATATGACGGAAACTGTTGATGTCGTGGTAGAAGGTAAAAAGCAGATGAATCTACTCGCGGACAATGCCGAGGAATCGCTTAATGCAAGTAATCAGGTTAACAGTAAGATGAGCGAATTAAATGAATATACGCAGAAGATGAACTCTATTATCGAGGCTATTACAAGTATAGCCGGAAGTACAGGAATGCTTGCTTTGAATGCCAGTATTGAAGCTGCCAGAGCAGGCGAGGCGGGCAGAGGTTTTGCAGTTGTTGCGGAACAGATTTCACAGCTTGCAAACCAGACAAAAAATGCAACTGTCGATATTACCAATCTGATAGATGGTATTAATCAGGAACTTGTAAATGTGTCAAAAGCAGTAGATATGGTTACTGATAATATTGAGAATAACGTGGAAAGCACAAAGATGGTTGCGAAGAATTTTGCTTAAATTGAGCAGAGTGCAGAAAAGGTAAGAACGCAGGTAACAGAACTTACAGGTACTGTGGGCTCGCTCGAACAGGCGAATGCAGAGATTGTGGAGAAAATCCAGAATATTTCAGCCATCACCGAAGAAGTATCAGCTCATTCAAATGAAACACTCAGTGATTGTGAGAGAAACAGTGAGATGGTAGATGAAATAGGACATGTAGTTGACAGCTTAAATAAACAGGCAGGTAAATTAAAAGCAATGAGATAAAAATATTCCCCTTATTGATAAAATATTTCAATAAGGGGAATAATATTTTCGGGACATTGACTGTCAAAAAAATGTGTGATATGCTTCAAAAGGTTAGAAAATACTAACCTGTGAAGAAATCGTGTTGACTCCTTTTAGATGTGAAACGTAACATTTATAAAGCCGGAAGGATAACCTTCCGGTAAGGAGTAATTTTAGAAAATGGAGGACAAGATAATGAATTATTTACAAATCGAGAAAGTATATGGCCGTGAGATACTGGATTCAAGAGGAAATCCTACTGTTGAAGCGGAAGTAGTACTTGCAGATGGAAGTGTTGGAAGAGGTACGGCACCAAGTGGAGCATCTACAGGTGAGTTTGAAGCCTTAGAGCTTAGAGATGGCGACAAGAGCAGATACCTTGGAAAGGGTGTTACAAAGGCCGTACAGAATATAAATACAATTATAAATGATACAATTTGCGGAATGGATGCATCTGACATCTACGCAATTGATAATGCTATGATTAAGGCAGATGGAACGAAGGACAAGTCTAAGCTTGGTGCAAATGCAATCCTTGCAGTATCAATTGCAGCTGCAAGAGCAGCTTCTATCGCTCTTGATATTCCTTTATACAGATTTTTAGGTGGAATTTCCGGAAACAGATTACCTGTACCGATGATGAATATTTTAAATGGTGGTGCACATGCTGCAAATACTGTAGATGTTCAGGAATTTATGATTATGCCTGTCGGAGCATCAAGCTTTAAGGAGGCACTCCGTCAGTGCGCAGAGGTGTTCCATTCACTGGCTGCTTTATTAAAGTCTAAGGGACTTGCTACTTCAGTTGGTGATGAAGGTGGTTTCGCGCCTGACCTTGCAAGCGATGAAGAAGCTATTCAGTATATTCTTGAAGCTGTTAAGAATGCGGGATATGAGCCGGGTAAGGATTTCATGATTGCAATGGATGCCGCATCAAGTGAGTGGAAGACAGATAAGGTTGGAGAATATATGCTTCCAAAGGCAAAGACAAAATTCACATCAGATGAGTTGATTGAACACTGGAAACAGCTTGTAGAAAAATATCCTATCATCTCTATCGAGGATGCTTTGGATGAAGAAGACTGGGAAGGCTGGAAGAAACTTACGAAAGAACTTGGAGATAAGGTTCAGCTTGTAGGAGATGATTTGTTCGTTACAAATACTGAGAGATTACAGAAGGGTATTGAACTTGGATGTGGTAATTCAATACTGATTAAATTAAACCAGATTGGTTCGGTATCTGAGACACTTGAAGCTATCAAGATGGCTCACAAGGCAGGTTATACAGCAATTTCTTCTCATCGTTCAGGTGAGACTGCTGATACAACTATTGCAGATTTGGCAGTTGCACTTAATACCTGCCAGATTAAGACAGGTGCTCCAAGCAGATCAGAGAGAGTAGCAAAATACAATCAGTTATTAAGAATCGAAGAAGAACTTGGAGAAAGTGCTGTTTATCCGGGTATCAAGGCATTTAACGTTAGATAATAATAAGCACAATTTTAAACAGCCTCAAGCCTGTGTCGGTGGATAATGACATAGGTTTGAGGTTGATTTTTTTAATTTTCGAGAATATAATTATAGTAAGTTTATATTTGGAGGTAGTTGGTATGACGGATTTTATTAAAAAATTAGATGGAAAAACAACAGGAATTTTTGCTGCAGGTGTATTATTTGGAACGGCAGGTATAAAAGTTCTGTCCAGCAAGGATGCAAAGAAAGCATATACACATGTCACTGCTGCGGTTTTAAGAGCAAAAGATTGTGTTATGAAGGTAGCTACGAATATACAGGAAAATAGTGAAGATATTTATTCGGAGGCTGTGCAGATTAATAAAGACAGAGCTAAAAAGGAAGAAGAGGTTATATCTTGAAATTTCAAATTGTTCATGAAATTGAGGGGCGTATGAGAATCAGGGTTCTTGGTGGCAATATTTCCTATGAACAGGCAGATACATTGTTTTATTATCTTGACAGGCACGAGTGTGTCAAGAGCGTAAAGGTGAGAGAGAGAACACAGAGTGTCACGGTTTGTTATAGTGGCAGCAGGGATGTTATTATTGATTTACTTAAGGATTTTACATATGACAGTGTGGAAGTTCCGGAACTTTTTTTGAAAAGCTCCGGAAGGAAGATGAATGCTCAGTATTATGAAAAGCTTGTTAATAAAATTTTGTTTCGTATGAGCAGCAGGTTTTTTATTCCTCAGCCGATAAGAACGGGTATTACTTTTTATAAGGCAGTGAAATATGTATGCAAGGGAATGAAAACGCTTGCCAGAGGCAGGATTGAAGTTGATGTTCTTGATGCCACCGCGATAGGTGTGTCAGTCTTAAGAAATGATTATGATACTGCAGGTTCGATTATGTTTCTTCTGGGCATAGGAGAGATTCTGGACGAATGGACCCATAAAAAGTCTGTGGATGATTTGGCGAGAAGTCTGTCATTGCATGTAGACAATGTCTGGCTTATCAGAGACGGAAAACCGGTAAAAGTTGGTTCAGATGTCGTTAGGAAAGAGGATTCTATCGTTGTATATATGGGAAATATGATTCCGTTTGATGGTGAGGTTGTGGCCGGTGAGGCTATGGTTAATCAGTCATCGATGACCGGAGAAGCTGTTCCGGTAAGAAAGACGGAAGGCGGATATGTATATGCCGGAACTGTTGTCGAAGAAGGCGAGCTTGTGATTAGGGTAAAAGAAGTAAGCGGTGCAGGAAAATTCGACAAGATTGTTAATATGATAGAGGAATCTGAAAAGCTGAAGTCTGAACTGGAGGGCAAGGCAGAGCATCTTGCTGATAAACTCGTGCCGTATTCACTGGCAGGCACGGGACTTGTATATATGATGACACGGAATGCTACGAAAGCTTTATCTGTGCTGATGGTGGATTATTCCTGTGCTCTTAAGCTTGCCATGCCTATTGCTGTGCTCTCGGCAATTAAAGAAGCGGGAGAATATGGCATTACCATCAAGGGCGGAAAGTATCTTGAGGCTGTTTCTAAAGCAGATACGATTGTTTTTGACAAGACAGGTACTCTTACGAAGGCACAGCCGAGAGTTGTGGATGTGATTTCATTTAATGGACAGAGTGAGGACGAATTATTGCGGATAGCTGCCTGTATAGAGGAACATTTTCCACATTCAATGGCAAAAGCGGTTGTGGATGCTGCAAAGGAGAGAAATCTTGTTCATGAGGAAATGCATTCTAAGGTTGAATATGTTGTTGCTCACGGCATTTATACGACGATTCAGGGAAAAAAGGTTGTGATAGGAAGTTACCATTTTGTCTTTGAAGATGAAAAATGCAGGATTCCTGCTGATATGGTTGAAAAATTCCGCTCAATACCAGAGGAGTATTCTCAATTATATCTGGCAATTGAAAACGAGCTGGTAGCAGTTATCTGTATTGAGGATCCTCTGCGCGAGGAATCAAAGGAAGTGCTTGATTGTCTGAGACATGAAGGAATTAGTAAAATTGTTATGATGACAGGTGACAACAGGCGAACTGCGAAAGCTATAGCGATTCGAGCAGGTGTTGATGAGTATTATTCAGAGGTGCTTCCGGAAGACAAAGCTGCATTCATTGAATCTGAAAAGACGGAAGGCAGATATGTAATCATGGTTGGTGATGGTGTAAATGATTCTCCGGCTCTATCAGCTGCGAATGCCGGTGTGGCAATCAGTGATGGTGCGGAAATTGCCAGAGAAATTGCAGACATTACAATTTCGGCAGATCATTTGTATGAGATGGTTACTCTGAAGAAAATCAGTGATGCACTGATGAGAAGGATTCATAAGAGTTATCGCAGGATTGTCTTGATTAATTCGAGCCTGATACTTTTAGGTGTTGTCGGTATAATAAGTCCACAGACATCTGCATTTTTACATAATACGTCAACACTTATGATTGGACTTAAGAATATGGAACGGCTTCTGGAAGAAAAGTAAAAAATAAAATAAAATTTTTATTTTTTGCTTGACAATTTAATTCACTAATGGTAGAATATGTTCTGTTGGTGAATATTGCGGGTGTAGTTCAATGGTAGAACACTAGCCTTCCAAGCTAGATACGTGGGTTCGATTCCCATCACCCGCTTGTATGCGCGAGTGGCTCAGTTGGTGGAGCACAACCTTGCCAAGGTTGGGGTCGCGGGTTCGAGTCCCGTCTCGCGCTCTTGAAGAAGGATTGATTCCTCCTACAAACAGAATTTTATTCCGAATACACAACAATATTGAAGTAAAATTTGATAAAGTTGCACCGATTGACATGAAAATTATAACGGATAGTGGTAAGGAAATTCCGGTTAAGCGTGAAGGAGGTAGTTGGGAGTTTTATTACGAGGGAGTTAATGATTCGGATATTTTAACCATAGAACTAGATTCGGATATGACAAAAAATATGGACAATTATAAATTGAAACAAGGAAACTGAGGTCAAGAGAAAACATGTTGAAAAAAGGTGATGGAGGTAGGTTGGGCGCGAATAGCGTCCAACTGCGATTGCAATTTTTTCAACGACTACCCTACCAGATAAAACGAGGGCACTGAAAAAGTAGATAATACCACCTATATTTGATATAATATAAATATCAAATATAGGGTGGTGTTTTTTATGATTGAACAACAGCAGAAATTAATACTAAGTCCGTACATAGATATATACGATTTAATAATTCCCCAAGACAATCTTCTTCGTAAAATAAAAGAATTAGTTGATTTTGGGTTTATTTATGATGAATTAATTGATAAATACTGTCTTGATAATGGGCGGAACGCTATCCCTCCCATACGAATGTTTAAATATCTTCTCTTAAAATCCATTTATGACTTATCAGATGTTGATGTGGTTGAACGGTCTAAATATGATATGTCTTTTAAATATTTTCTGGATATGGCACCGGAAGATGAAGTGATAAATCCAAGTTCACTGACTAAGTTTCGTAAGCTGCGTTTGAAAGATATGAATCTTTTAGACATGTTGATTGCCAAAACAGTTCAGTTAGCATTGGACAAAGGGATTATAAAATCTAAATCCATTATTGTAGATGCTACCCATACAAAATCAAGATACAACTCAAAAACACCACGTCAGGTACTTCAGGAACAATCAAAAAAACTGCGCCGTGCCATCTATGAAATTGATGAAACAATGGGAGAAAGTTTTCCTGCAAAAAATACCGAAGATTCTTTGGAAAAAGAATTGGAATACTGCAAACAGCTTATTTCTGTTATAAAGGAAAAAGAAGAATTGTGCAGCTATCCGAAAGTGCAGGAAAAATTAAATCTTTTAGAGGAATCCGTCAGTGATGATATGCAACATTTAGAAACTTCAAAGGATGCAGATGCAAAAACAGGACATAAGACAGCAGATACATCTTTCTTTGGATACAAAACACATATAGCAATGACAGAAGAACGGATTATTACAGCAGCAACAATAACCAGTGGTGAAAAAACAGATGGTAAAGAGTTGCCGGAGTTGGTGAAAAAAAGCAGAAGTGCAGGCATGAAGGTTGAGGCAGTCATTGGTGACAAAGCTTATTCAGACAAGAAAAATATTGATGCAGCCAAAGAAGGCGGTTATGAACTGATAGCAAAATTAAATCCGGTTATTACCCAAGGCAACCGGACGAAAGAAGATAAATTTGAATTTAACAAAGATGCCGGAATGTACCAATGTAAAGCTGGACATTTAGCAATTCATAAATATCTTGATAAACGGGAAAAGGAAAAAAAGAATAAAAATCCTCGAATGATTTATTTTTTTGATGTTGAAAAATGTAAAAACTGTCCTTATCGGGAAGGATGTTATAAAGAAGGAGCCAAAAAGAAAACCTACTCAGAAACAATAATGTGCGATTCCCACAGCGAACAGGCAAAATTTCAGGAAACCGAATATTTTAAAGAAAAAATGAAACAACGGTATAAGATAGAAGCTAAAAATAGCGAATTAAAACACCGGCATGGTTATGACGTAGCGTCATCATCAGGTCTTATTGGTATGGAAATGCAGGGTGCAATGGCTATCTTTGCAGTAAATCTCAAAAGGATTGTTAAATTAATCAATGAAAAATAGGAAAAACAACTTAGAACATGAGACCTTTTATTAGGGAATGAAACAAAAAATCCATCAGAACCACTTGGCGCTGGTGGATTTTTCTATTCTCTATAGAATTTTATTAAAAATGGTGTGTTTTTCAGTGCCCTCGATAAAACAAGAAGCGGGCATAAATCAGATGCTTTACGTGAAAATAAAAGAATAACAAGTCCAGCTAATAAATGTCAATAACTAAATAAAAAAAATTTTCTCCTAAAAAAGGGCGCACTTATCCCTTGGTGAAAATATCAATTTTCATAAGATATTGATTTGTTGGAACTACAGTATTTTACGCGGCTATGTCGAGCATTGTATTGTTTGACATGCTCCTGTGGAGTAATGATTTTAAAAGGTTCTTTATCTCTGAGTATTGCAAATATCATTTTGCATACCTTGTGTGAAACTGCACCCATTGCCACGAGTTTTGGTTTTGATTCACATTTCTTGAGATAATAATCACGAAGAACCGGATTTTTGGCCTCACCTTTACGGGAGGTACTGATACTTTGTAAGGTTAATGTGTGAATCACACGTCTGGCTATAGCAGAGCCACGCTTAGACATTTGAATTTTGGTGCCGTCAAATTTACCAGATTGCTTTACCGCAGGATCAAGACCGAAGTAAGCAAAAAGTTGCTTTGGCTTTGAAAATGCAGAAAAGTCACCAATCTCTCCCATGAGAGATACAGCTGATAAGAAACCGGCCCCTTTGAATGTTTCAATTAAGTGAATCTGTTTTACAAAGTCGGTATCTTCATTGGCATCAACAAGCTCATGCATGGCATCAAGAATACTATTGATTTCT
>CADADA010000040.1 GCA_902786515.1 uncultured Lachnospiraceae bacterium
AGCAAGTATAACAACATATCAAAAATAACTAAATAAGAATGTAGGTTTTCCGACATTTTTATATGCGATAAATCCTACATTCTTATTTTATCATTTACAGGAAAAAGCGAATGCCACTTTGTAATGAAGTGGATAGGGGTTCAAAATTTGCCCCACCCGAAAGGGGAGCAGACTTCCGCATGGTGCTTAATTACGAGAGAATTTATAGAATTTTTGAAAGGAGTAAAGCAAATGGACATGAAAATGTGTGCGACTTCTGACGTCGCAAAGGAATGGGACAAGATTGATTGGAACAAAGCCAATGCGTATGTTAAAAAACTACAAATGCGTATCGTAAAGGCTCATCAAGAGGGTAAACATGGCAGGGTAAAATCCTTGCAGTGGTTACTCACACACTCTTTTTACGCTAGAGCTTTGGCAGTAAAAAGGGTAACAGAAAATCGAGGAAAAAGGACAGCAGGAGTAGACGGAGTATTATGGTCTACACCAAAGTCCAAATATGAAGCAATTCTGGATTTAAAACGCAAGAACTACAAACCACAACCATTAAAAAGGGTATATATACCTAAGAAGAATGGGAAAAAGAGACCTTTAAGTATTCCGACTATGAAAGACAGGGCAATGCAGACATTATATAAATTCGCATTAGAGCCGATTGCGGAAATTACAGCAGACCCTAATTCCTATGGTTTTAGGATTGGCAGATGTACGCAGGACGCAATAGAGCAGTGCTTTACGAGTCTGAATAAGGCGAAATCGCCAAAATGGGTACTTGAGGGAGACATCAAGGGATGTTTTGACAACATTAGTCACGAATGGATTTTAAATAATATTCCATTGGATAAGGAAATTCTGCGTAAATGGCTGAAATGCGGATATATCGAAACTGGAAAACTGTTCCCTACGGAACAGGGAAGTCCGCAAGGCTCAGCTATCTCGCCAGTTATGTGTAACATGGTGCTCGATGGATTGGAAACAAAACTGAAAGCGAAATACCATAAAACGAAGATAAAAGGAAAAGCATATTTTCCAAAAGTAAATTTTATCAGATATGCAGATGATTTTATTATCACAGGCGAAACAAAGGAACTTCTTGAAAATGGTGTACTACCGATTGTGGAGGAATTTATGGCAGAAAGAGGATTGGAGTTGTCTAAGGAAAAGACGGTAATCACACACATCACAGATGGCTTTGATTTTCTCGGCTGTAACATCAGATGGTATAAGGATAAGTTATTAACCAAGCCGTCTAAAAAGAATTACAAAGCAATCGTGGATAAAGTTCGTTCAATCATTAAAAGTAATGCAACATGCCGACAGGAAGATTTAATCAGACAGTTAAATCCCGTAATTCGTGGTTGGGTTAATTATCAGAAATACAATGTATCACATGAAGCGTTTGAAAGATTTGACTTCGATGTATGGAGAAGCCTTTGGAGATGGTGCTATCGCAGACATCCGAAAAAGGGTAAAAAGTGGATTGCCAAGAGATATTTCAGACAGATAGGTACAAGAAGCTGGACTTTCTGTGCCACAACGAAAGATGGTTTTGCACTAAAACTGATTTATGCAACAGATACTCATATCACGAGATTTCTGAAAACAAAATCAGAAGCAACACCGTTTGACAGCAGATGGAAAGAATATTTTGAGGAAAGAGACACTATGAGAATGATGCGTGAGATAAAGGGAAGAAAGAAGATAAACGCACTGTATAAAATGCAGAATGGAATATGCCCTCACTGTAACGAACGCATTACGATTGAAAGAGGTTTCCGAATACACACGACATTAGGCAAAGACTACAAGGAAAGACATTATTTACTTCATGCCGATTGTCACAGAAAGATACACTACTCGATTGAAAATGATGAGCTGGCTCTGTTAGAACAACAGGGTTTATAAGTGCTTGAGCCGTATGAGGGGAAACTCTCACGTACGGTTCTTAGGGGGGAAGGCGGTAGTAATACCGCTGACCTACCCGACCAACTTATAGAGAACAAGCAGAAATTCATCGGTCAGATTATGACAAGTAAATCTCCGGTACGTTCCTGCGAGGATATTGACGAAGCAGCATTGTCCTATGCAGAAGTAAAGGCACTTGCAACTGGAAATCCCTATATCAAAGAGAAAATGGATTTGGATATACAGGTATCAAAATTAAAATTGATGAAGGCAAACCACACAAGTCAGCGTTACCGTCTGGAGGATAATATTGCACAACATTATCCAAAACAGATAGCCACCATGAAAGAGCGAATAGCCGGGTATGGTGCGGACATTCAGACTTACGAGCAGAATAAACCACTGGATAAAGACAGTTTTTCTATGAAAATCGGTAATAGGGTATTTACGGATAAAAAGGAAGCCGGAACGGTGTTAATTGATATGTGCCGGAGTGCAAAACAGCCCAATATGGCAGTAACGATTGGAGAATATCAGGGATTTAAGATGAGTGTTGCTTTTGGTTCGTTCTTTTCAAAATTTACAATTAACTTAAAAGGGCAGTTAAGCCATGAGGTGGAAATTGGAGCGGATCCATTGGGGAATCTGCAAAGATTATCTAATGCATTGGAAGCAATGACAGGAAAAATGGCGGATGTGGAGCAGAAACTTTCCAATGTGGAACATCAGCTTGAAACTGCAAAGGTTGAGGTTACAAAACCTTTTCCACAAGAAACAGAGCTGAAGGAGAAATTAGAAAGACTTAGTGAATTAAATGCTCTTTTGAATATGGATGAAAAAGGTGATGGAGCAATGGTCATGGGTGATGATGAACCAGAGAACAACGAGCCAAGCAATGTGCCAGAGAGTGATAAGCCAGAACTGGTGGCAGATGAACCCCACAAATTTATATTAGGTATCCAAGTATCAGAGTATATTATGGAACATAAGGGGGAGAAAATGTTAGCAGATGGGCAGAAAGAACGAATTTCAATCAAAGAAAAACTTGCGAAAATGAAGGAGAAGGCTTCTGGACATAAAATCTCTGATAAGGTCGAGAATTCTAGATTGAGAGATAGGCAGGAAACTTTATAAATGATGTAGAGGGGAGTCAATTTTGGCTGCCCCTATAAAGTTAAATTCGGTTGAGAGTATAAACAAAAAGGCTTATAATAAATCTGTTGATATTTATATGTAAAATATAAGATGTTGAGGTGGATATTTTATGGAATATGTAAAAATTTTATGTTGTGGAAAGGTGAATGGTGAAATTAGCACAATTTCAGCACTTCTCAATAAAATGGAAAGTGTTTTGGGTATTATTATTAAGAATATGAAAGGGGTATGCCTTGCGAATTTCACTTGGGAAGAGGTTGATGAAGAGGATGAGGAATATCATGAACCATTTGAAATATCATGTGAATTTATTTATCAATCAAAAGAATGTCAAATGGATGCTGAAAGAATTACTAAGGGGGGAGACGATACATATATATAAAAATACAGTGCAATGAAGAAGATGATATTTCTTTGCTGGCAAGTTCTGTTTGGTATGAATTTAAGGAGAAAATGATGGGATTACTTCATGGGAATTATGAACAGATTTTTTGGTTAGCAGACTCTCAAAATATGAAAATTGCTACAGACTTATATAGTAGGTTGCATTTATTGGAAAATTATTTAAGAGAAATTATAAACTCATATATGTCGATTAGGCATGGTGGTGATTGGTTTGAAAAATATTCTTATGAGGATTATATTAACAAATATTTGAAGTTTTCTGAGTGGTTTAGAGCTTCGCGATATGATTTATATAAAAAAGTCGATAATCATTTGTATAACTTGGAGATTGATGATATTTTTATGGCTTTGAAAGCTGCAAAAAAGAAGCAAATTACCAATGTTGTAAAAAGGGCATTGGAAGATATAAAGAAACATGAAAAAGGGAACGCAACAGAGATCGCATCTGTGGAGTTGTTGGATAGTCCATCACTGTGGGATGAGGAAAATTTTGATGAGATTTTTAGTAGAGCAGTTGTTGGAAGGTGGAAGGAGGATTTGTCTAAAAGGCGAAACATGGTTGCGCACAACAAAATGATTTGCAGGGATATGTATAATGATACTATTGCTGCAATTGACTATTTTGGGAAAGAATTTAAGAAAGCAGATGAATTGCTAAAAAGGAGAATAAAATCTGAAGAAATAATTGAGGCAATTCATTTGCGAAGTGAAGCTGAGGAAGCAATGAATTTGGAATACTGTGATATCAATTCGGAGTTACTAGAAGAACAAGATATTATTGAACAGCTAAATGAAACAGACGATTTCATTTGTCTATCTGGAATCATTAATGACAGTATAGCTGATATAAGTGAAAAAGTCGAAGATACTCTTTTATCTTTAAAATACATAAGAGAGAGTCTGCAAGAGGAAACTTTTTTTGAAGATGATGAACTTATAAGAAAAGATTTATTGCAGAAATATATAGAACTAGGTGATAATCATTACTTGTACACCACTTGGAAAACATTGTTGGAAGGAACAGTAACAAAAGAAATATATCGTTTAATTGAAGATGCATTGCAGGAACATTTATTGTCTATTGAACAAAAACTTAAAAATGTTAGAGATAATGTTTTTTATGTAGATTTAAATTGTTTTTCAGAAGGGGATTTAGTTCGATTGCAAGATTTTGAAGGTAATGAATTTTCAGTTAATATAAGTGGCTGGTTTTGTCCGGACAGAGGAAGTTCAAATGAGGTTTATGTAAATTGGAGTGAAAATGGTGTAAACAGTGTTTATGGTGGAATTTATATTTCTTATGGAGATTATGAGATGACAGAAGATGATATTCCTATACCATGTGTTGAAGATGAGCTTGTTGTAAAATTTAGTGAAGTAAACGATAAGTTGGAAGCTGTGGTTGAGGGGATTTTTGAGGTTCTTGATAAGATTGAAAGTCAATATGTGGAATTAGAAATTTAAGTTATATGAAATAAGAATTATATTTGCTACTTTCAATCACAACGATAGAAACAGGAGGTAGTAATATACTGCAGATATGTAAATGAATTAGAGTAGTAATGCAAGGACGGAGATAAAATAAATAGAGAATTAGTGGAAAGGCAGTCATAGTGGCTGCCTTTTGTCATAGAAAAAGGAGGTTCAAAGAATGGAAGCAAAAGACCAAAAGGTAGAAGAAATAGATGCAATCAAGCAGCTTATGGACATCATGGGACAGCAAGGCATGAATGAGCAGTCACAGGACTTTGTGGAGGTGTTGCGGTATGTTGCCGGGATGCAGTTACAGCTTGGAGTAATGGTAAATGAACTGCAAGGGGTAAGGGAACAGTTAGCCGAGATGCAGAAGAACCAGCCGAAGGCGGTCACAGAGAAATTTTTGGATAAGGTGTTACAGCTTCAGGAGAAAATCAGCAGTTTATCGGAACGTCTGACCGCTATAAAAAACCATTTGGTTGACACCGCAACACAGGCAGTCACAGCCTTTAAGGAAAAAGGAACAGAGGAAATGAATAAAATCCTGAAAAAAGGTATTTCCGGTATAAAATCGGTACTTGAGAATACTCGTGAAAAGATGGTTGATATTCTTACTGATTATGAGAAAACTTCCAATCAGATTGACCGTATTGGAGATGAGCTAAAGCAGATTGGAAACAGCTTTGCCAACGTGGGAAGGCTCATTGCCGGAAAAGGAACAAAGGAAGTTTCGGACGAGAAGCCGGGTGTTGGACTTACAAGAGTTATGAATACACCCATTAAGAAAAGCATTGCAACGTTTCGTAATCAGATAGATGGGATTGATAAGGCAATGGAGAAGCTGGATAAAGTTTCGAAAGGACTATATACCGGGAAAGAAGCGGAAAAAAGTGCAAGGGTTTCTGTTAAGGAAAAATTGTCACAAATGAAAGCAAAGTCCGAACAGACCAAGAAAGAGTCGGACAAGCTGAAAGCAAAGAGTAAAGAAGAATGTATATAAAATAGTTTAGAGGGAGCAGGTAGAGAAATCTATCTGCTTTTTCTTTTATAGAGAAAATTTTAGGAGGAAATCAAAATGGCAGATACAAAAACAGAAAAACAAAAAGTGCAGGAAATCACAGAAAAGTTGGAACAGGGTATTAAAGAATTGTTTGAAAGTGAAAAGTATAAGAATTATCTTAACACCATGTCAAAATTTCATAATTACAGCTTTAACAATACTATTTTAATTGCCATGCAGAAACCGGATGCTACTTTAGTAGCAGGGTTCCAGGCTTGGAAGAAAAATTTTGAAAGACACGTTAAAAAAGGGGAAAAAGGCATTCGCATTCTTGCCCCGGCACCATATAAAGTAAAAGAAGAACAGGAGAAACTTGATCCGGAAACCAAGGAAATCATGCTTGATAAGGACGGAAAGCCTGTTATGGAGGAAGTAGAGATAACCATTCCTGCCTTTCGTGCAGTTTCCGTTTTTGATGTGTCACAGACAGACGGAAGGGAATTGCCGGAGTTAGCGGTAAGTGAATTATCTGCAGATGTGGAAGACTATCAGGATTTTATGAAAGCATTAGAAATGGTTTCGCCTGTTCCGATTGGGTATGAGGATATTTCGGGAGAAGCAAAGGGATATTATCATACAGAGGGACAGAGAGTAGCCATACAGCTGGGGATGGGCGAAAGCCAGACGGTCAAAACAGCTATCCATGAAGTGGCACACGCAAAGCTGCATAGCAGAGAGTTAAATAGGGATGCAGAACTTTCAGAACAAAAAGACCGTAATACCAAAGAAGTAGAAGCAGAGAGTGTTGCCTATACGGTATGTCAGCACTTTGGGATTGATACATCAGAGTATTCTTTCGGCTATATTGCCGGATGGAGCAGTGGCAAGGAAATGACGGAGTTAAAATCTTCCCTTGATACTATCCGTAGGACAGCTTCTGAGATGATTAGTGGCATCGAAGCACATCTACAGGAATTGCAGAAAGACAGGGTAGTGGAACAGGACATTGTAGATATACAGGAAAATTCGGAGATGTCTATAATGAAACAGGCAGAAGAACTTATCAATCGTTTGGAAACGAATAAGACTATTTTCAGTTCGGACGAAAGAAATTTGATTGTTAATTATGCTTATAAGATAGGAGATATGGAAAAAACGGAGGAATTAGCCTATCGTCTTGCAGAGCTAGAAGAAAATTCTCCGAACCTTGTAGCACAGACAGTCAGCAATGCACAGGCAGAGATTGATGCTTTACCGGATGGAATGGTAGGACTTTCTGAAATGCACGAGTATGGATATACCTGGGCGGAAATGCTACCGCTGACACAGGAGAGAGCAGAGGAGCTTTTCAAAGAAGATGTTGCAGTATATCAGCTTCATAAGGACGGTTCTGAAACAATGATTGAAGATATGGAGGATTTACAGGCTCACAAAGGTATGTTTGGTGTGGAAAAGGAGGACTGGAACGCATATTTGGAACATCAAACAATGAAGAATGAATTAGAAGAGAGTTCTGCCAATAAAGAATCGCTTCTTTTGCATGGCAGTGAAAATCAATTTGGTATCTATCAGCTTAAAGATACACCGGAAGCAAGGGATATACACTTTATGAATATGGATTACCTTGAAAGTAGGGGGATTGCAGTAAATAAAGAGAATTATGATTTGGTTTATACTGCACCGTTGGAAGATGGTACAAGTCTTGAGGACATCTATACAAAATTTAATATAGACCACCCGGAAGATTTTAAAGATCACTCTTTGTCTGTCAGCGATGTGGTGGTGCTTCATCAGAACGGAGAGAATACCAGTCACTATGTAGATTCCTTTGGTTACAAGGAAGTTTTGGAGTTTACACAGGAGGTTTCAAAAGAAAAATCTTCCATTCAGAAAAGTCAGGATATTCAGAATGAAACAGTAAAAGGTTATAGGGATATGACACCAGAGGAAGTCAAAGATTTTGTGAAACAGAGATTTGTAGAGCAGCTTCATAACAGTGGGATTGAAAATATTTCTATGTATATGGAGAAGTTTGATATACTTTATGAACAGGGAAAAATGGATAATCTTATGCCGATAGAGGAAGAAAAGTGTACCATAGAAGATGTAACATTTACAAAAAACGATAATCTTGATATTGAAGAAAAAGAGCCGGAGCAAATAGTGGAGCAGAAGCCCACAATAGTTACTCTTATGGTATCTGAGTGTAGCGAGTTTCATAATCTTGGAGAATTTCATGAGGGCATAGAAACAGTGGATGAAGCCATTAAGCTGTATCATCAGATACCACCGGAGCGAATGAGTGCAGTTAGGGGTATCGGAATTAACATCCATAAAGAGGGTACAGAGAGCTACGAAGATGTGGAAATAGATATTATTTCCGGCAAGGTTGCTGATTTGGAGATTTTGGATTATGTACCGGATATTACAGATGATCCGAAAGCAATCGAAATAATTGCAGAGTTGATTGATAAGTTACCGGACATAGAAGTGCGAGGTTCGCTGGAGAAGTGGCAGGCAGCTTCGCTTGCGACACAAATAGACCAGCTTTCTTATGATTATGATACATATCAATATAGAGATACAGTGGAGAACAGGGAGGTACAAGTGGCGAATATCACAGAGGACATCAGAAATGGAAATACCGGGTACCTTAATGATTTCCTTAATGCAATCATAGCAGAAAGTGTCAGAGAAGGCATAACGGACATTTTGGGGCAAGGTTCTGAGATTGATGATAGTGAAGCAGTACAGACCGCCAGAAGGGCGAAGGAGCTGTTAGATAAGCTGGCAGAATATAAACCGCTTGCAAAGGTGGAGGAACTTGAAGAAAACAATTATAACATGATTGATAATGTTCTGAATAATGAAAAGCCAAAGAAAGAGGAAGAACGCTCGTCAGGGAGAATTTCTATAAAAGAGAAACTGGCAGAGAAAAAGGCTATGATAGAGCATCATGATAAGGGAGAAAAATTATTGCCAGTTAAGGAAAGTGAAAAGAAATTGCACAGAGAGATATAATAATAGCTGAATTTGCAGAGAGAGTAAAAAAATATTGAGTGAGTAGTAAGATGGAAAGCTGGCTATCTGCTTTACTATGGAAAACAAAAATCGCACTTGCTAAACTGCAAGTGCGATACTTTTGTTAATATTACGAGTCCTACGCAGCTCCAGGACGGAACAACATATGACTCTAATAATATTATACACCATATTTGTATGAAGTCAATTAGTAAATTATTCAAAAATATCAATGCTTTCTTCGGTACTATCTTCCTCAGAAGTGATAAGCTTTTCATTTACCGGATAAGAGAAGTTTTTGCCAATTTTTTGAAAACCGTATTCTACATAGTGTGATCTTGGAATGTAGTTGTTTTCTGTGAGTTTATATAATTTGGAAAAAAGTTCAGCAATCCATTTTTGAAATTCTGTTTCTGTTTCTTTCTGATCTAGCTCATTTTCATAATAGTGTCTTACAATTCCTGCAAATATATCAGCAAATTGTACTGCTGGAGTAACAGCAGAGCTGACAAACAATGGCATTTCAAGAATATGGTGGAAGGAACGCCCGAACTTGGTTTTAAAGAGAAATCTGGTAGTAGCTTCCGCAATTTTACGGTCAGCATCTTCATGTACTTCGTCGAAAATCATCATTGCTTTTCCATAGTGATGGTGGTTGCAATAAAATTCTACCTTCTTTAATAGTAAATAGTATTGTTTTGGAAGATGATGTTCGGGGACAATGATAGACTCATCTGGTCTGTCCATAATGACGGCAAAAATCGCTGCATCATAAGAAGAAATAATATCTACCATACCTTCAACATATGTTTTGTTTTTAGTACGATTTTTGGTAATGGTAGCTTCTCGAATGAGCTTTGTGGATTTGATTTCATCCTGTTTTCCGTAAATCGAATCCTTTAATTTATATATTTGATTTGTAATAGGTTTAATATCATTTTCATGGATACAGACACCCAGTAGTATAGGATTTTTGGTTGAGTCAGTAGGGCGAGGGTATCCACTTTCATCAATAAATGTAAGCATAAATTTCAGCAGCTCCTTTGTTAAATACTAAAAGTAATTATACTATAATATTGGACGATATACCACAGATATTATAGAGATTGTTGCTTGTTTTAGGACGGAATTTTTTAAATGTGGAACGTAGCACGTTCCGAATTGAGCTGGACTCATTATAGACTTTTAATGCGTATTAAAGAGCCGGAAAAATTATAAGCTATGATTTTTTCTTTCCTGTTGTGCTGAAGTGAGTGTGGTGTTGGTTTCACGTCCAAGATACCGATTAAGGTTCTCAAGTTTGCGGTTTAATTCTTTAACTTCTTTTTCACAATTCTTATATGTAGCAGCCAGCTCGTTCTTCTGCCTTGAGAGTTCATGGTACTCTGATTTCAATTTATCAATATTCAAAGATTTTAGATTGATACCTGCCTGTTCCAGCATACGTCTTGCACCACCATAAAGGATAATCTGACTTTCATATCTGCGGAAATAAGCATCAGGATTTTTCGATTTTTTGTAGCCAATATGATAAAAATGATTCGCTTTATATTGTTCTGCATATTTGATGATTTCCGCAAGGTCTTTCATGCGATGTTCTAATTCAACAACACTCTGTTTGGCAGACTTCCCAGCTTCGGTTTTTATTGCAATTTTATGTTCTAATTGGGAGATAGAACCGACTTCATTATAGTTTTGTGCAGCTATCTTTAAATTCTCAATAGTTGCCCAACGTTGCAGACCGGGGCTGTTTTGAAATTTTTCATTAGAAGTATCAATCAACTTGCGGGAAGAATAGTCTTTTTTAGGAATGATAGCTTTGCGTTCCCGTTTCATTTCTATGCGTTCTTTGATACGTTCTTTTGTATATTCCTTTCCTAAAGACTTGACGCTTCCACGCACAAAATGTTCTTTTCCCAAAAGCCTAAAAGAAATATATTTGTGAGCATTTTCACCCAATTCTTCGCCCTTAATTTCATAACCTTTGGCTCTCATCAATAATAAAAATTCTTCATAAGTCGAAGCAGATTTGATGGAGCTATTGATAGCTTTTCTTAGGTCAGTTTTCCATGAAGTATTGTTCTTGTTAGCCTGCCATTCCTTGTATTTTTTACCACGTTGTCCACCGGGAACAATGACAGATAAATTGTGTTCTTTGCATAGTTCATCACTTAGATGCCGGATGTGGTAGTAGGACTGTTTGCAGTCATGGTATTTGTTATGTTCGATGTTATCAGCAGCACAAAAAATGATGTGATTATGAACATGACCTTTATCAATATGAGTGGTAACAACATAGGAATATTTCCCTTCTAACAGTTTGTCTGCAAGTTCTTTTCCAATCTGGTGTGCTTCTTCAAAACTAACCTCACCGGGAGCAAATGCCTGTATCAAATGATAGGCTTTATTGGGACTGTTTTCTCTGCAATGGTCAAGGGTATATTTAAAGTCAATTGTAGCAGTTTCCGGAGAGCAGGCATAGGAAGAAACGAAGATTTTTTCGTCCGTTTTATCCGGGTTGCAGATATAATCTATCGCTTTATCAACGGTTGCTTTGATAGCATGGATTTTTGTGTACGCCATACCTCATTCATCAACTCCTTTACTTCGTCTATATCTTCCTGATAGATATGGTTGGTGCTGTTAATTCTTTTTGTAATCTGGTTCAAACTTGAGTTTATTCGTCCAAGCTCGGTATTGTAATTTCTCAAATAGCTGTAATCCACTTCATAGACATATCCATACAAAATGAGCTTGCGTAAGAAAGCAGATTTGCTTTTCATTCCGGAGAGTTTAAACTTCTCATCAAGTATGTATTGCTCGTCATCGTTTAGATAAAATTGCACAGGATTTGTGCGGTTTCTTTTTGCCAATTCGGACACTTCCTTTCTAAAAATGGGTACAAAAAAACTGCTGTAAAATGTTCGATGTACAACAGTTGGTTTCAATGTTTATTTAGTTTTGGATAGAAATATCCAGGAAAAATTGTAGCAAATAGAGGGGAAAAGGTCAATGATTTTCAAAGAGATATAGTAAGAAAATAGTAGAGGGTTAGGGATGCTTCCCTGTGGAAATTTGTTCATAGCAAGTAATAGATTGTGTATGGGAAATTTCGCCTGTGTCATGACACAGGCAGTGCTTGCTATGGTTGTTAATAATTAAAAAAATAAATTGTATAGTTCAAACTTTGTCGATAAAAGTCTTGACAAAAATAAATTAATTGAATAAAATAAGTAAAGACTCAATGAGTGATGACTCGATATTTAGATGGATAGGTTTAAGAAGACTAATTTTTAAGTTGTGCAAAATATTGAGTTGATAAATATGTGGATATGAATGACAAGGAGGTATTGAATCTATTACTGTAGTTATATTTGACAAATTACGAATGAAAAATAGGTGGAGTAATGAAACGAAATGAACAAAAAGAGATAACAAGAAAGAAAATTATAGAAAGTGCTTTTATAGTATTTGAACAATATGGATTTGAAAATGCCAAAACAGCAGACATTGCAAAACAAGCGGGGATATCGCATGGTAGTATTTTTTCTCATTTTAAATCTAAAGATGATTTGGTAAAAATTGTGATTAAAGAATTTAGTGATGAATTAAGTTTAACATTGCATCAACAATTATCAAAAAATCGGACTATACAGGATTATTTAATGTCTATAGTTACTATTTTTGAAAAGCATGAAGGATGGTTTAGGAATATTTTAATTGAGAAAAGCCATTATGAAGTAGTAAATATGGAATATGCAGAATTACAATATAAGATATCCCTACATTTTTATCAAATGCTTAAGAAAGAATACAAAAATGTAAATTTAAATGGCTATAGCTTTATCTATAATCTGTTAATGGGGATGCTACTACAATATATTCTAAATAAGGAATATTTCGTTGAAAATATTGATGAATTAGTTTTGAGTAAATATAGGAATGAAATTGTTTCGTATTTTACAGAAGTAGTTGAATGTTTTGTAAAACGTTATGGAGGATAGAGATATGATTACATTTTGTTTTTCTTGCGGAAAAGCTATAGATATTAGGGATTGTGAATTTGAAAAAAATCCAAAATATTGTAGATATTGTGTTGATGAAAATGGAAAATTGAAAAGTTTTGAAAGAAAAAAAAATGAAAATATCAAGAAAATCAAGATTATTTTGGGATATAGCAATGAATTTTCTGAAAAATTAGCTTTAAAAATGATGAGCAAATATCCAGCGTGGAAAAATATTATAAGACAAGAGGAGAATGAGAATGAAGATTCAAAATAGTATTATTATTGAGAAACCAATTGAAGAAGTATTTAATATTACAAATGATATTGAACAATGGCCAAATCTTTTTACAGAATATGCTAAATCAGAAATTTTAGAAAGAAATGGTAGCTATATAAAATTTAAGTTGACAACATATCCAGACGATAAGGGGATACAAAATTCTTGGATATCAGAAAGGTTTATTGATAAAAAAAATTGGACTATTACGGCTAAAAGATTGGAACCTATATATCCATTTCAATATATGGATATTGAATGGACGTACAAAACTGTAAATGGTGGTACAGAAATGATATGGCAACAAAATTTCAGCATGGATTGCGAGTCGGGATTTATAGATGAGGAGGTAGCAGCAAATATGAATTGCAATACCAAAATTCAGATGATGGCAATAAAGGAAAATATTGAAAAAGGGGAACGAAATGAAAAATAGGAGAGTGGTTATAACCGGAATGAGTGTGTATACACCAATCGGGATGGAGTTAGAAACGTTTTGGAAGAATAGTTTAAAGGGAGTTGTTGGATATGATGCATATGAAGATGATGAAATATGCGAAGGTGAAAAAAAGATATTGGGGCTGCTTCCGAGAAAAAAGTTTGATTTGGAAAATGAAGATGAAATGGGACGACCAGCATATTTGGCATTGAATTCAGCTATAGAAGCAGTAAATATGGCAAATTTAGATTTGAATTGTGTAGATCGTCAAAAAGTTGGCGTATGTATAGCAAATGCTATTAGTAATACACCATTTTGCGAAAAAGTATATAGGCATCCCGAGGAGACATATTCTAATATCTATGAAAAAGGAATGTTTTCATTTATATCATATGAAATATCAAAATATTTTGATATTAAGGGCAGTTCAATGGTGATATCAACAGGATGTACAGGGGGAATTGATGCGATTGGATATGCATATGAGAACATTAGAGAAGGTGTTCATGACATAATGATTTGCGGAGGTGTTGAGACACCAATTGCGAATATGACAATTCGATCATTTGAGGCTATTGGAGCATTAGCAAAAGGATTTGAAAAGGCTCCGCAATCAGCATCTAGACCGTTTGATATTGGGCGGAATGGATTTGTATTATCTGAAGGCTGTGCAATGTTAGTGCTTGAGGATTTTGATATAGCGGTGAAAAGAGGCGCAACAATATATGGGGAGATACTATCGTATGAAAGTTGTAATAATGCATATCACATGACGGATTTATTGAATGATGGAAGTGATTTAGCACACATCATTATGAAGGCATTACAAGAAGCAAAAATAGAAGCTAGTATGATTGATTACATAAATGCTCATGGAAGTTCTACATGGCAGAATGATATTTTTGAAACAGAGGCATACAAAAAAGCGTTTGGAGAATATGCGTATAGGATTCCCATCAGCTCAACTAAATCAGTGACTGGTCATCCGTTAGCAGCGGCAAGTGCGATTGAGACTGTACATACAGTATTGGCTTTGCAAAATAATATTGTGCCACCAACTATAAATATAAAGGAAACTGATGAAAAAACAGATTTGAATTATGTTTCAAATACACCATTAAAGAAAAATATAAGGTATGCATTAACAAATGCAAACGGATTTTCGGGATTACATTCAGTACTTGTTTTGACTAAAGGAAAGGAATAATTTGATGAATATGTATGATGATGAGATTGTAATTACAGGGCTTGGTATAATCGGTGCTTGTGGAAAAAATACAGAAGAATTTTTTGATAATTTGTTGGCAGGAAATGCAAATATTGAAAGAATTGATAAAACTAATTTGCATAATATCCAGTATGCAGCAAAAATTGTAGATTTTAATATTGATAAAAGTATTGATAGGAGATTAAATCGCAAATGTGCAAGATTTTCGCAGATTTCTTTAAATGTAGTTTCTGAGGCTGTTAGGATGGCAGAACTTTATAATCAGGCTGATAGAGAAGTTGGTATATTTGTGGGAAATAGTACAGCAGGATGGGACAGTGCAGAAAATGGTTTGAAGTCTATTTTTTTGAAAGAAAAAGAAATTAGTCCATATTTAGCTAGCAATTGGTTTCCAGCAGCAGTGCAGGGGCATATTTCATTGGCATTTGGATACAAAGGCATAAGTAAAACTGTTGTTGGGGACAGAGCAAGTGGAATATTAGCAATAGAAATGGCAATGCATTATTTAAAAACAGGAAAGATAAATTGTGCAATTGTTGTTGGTGTTGAAACTCCAATCAATGATTGGGGATTAAAGTTCTATGACGCTACAGGGCAATTTTCTCATGACAACACTTATAGTATTTTTGAAAAAAAATGTAAAGGAATGCTTATAGGAGAAGGTGCAGGATGTTTGGTTTTAGAAAGAAGGGAGCATGCTGAAAAGCGTATTTCAAAAGAAAAAATTTTGGCTAAAGTGCATGCCTGTAAGGATTGTTTTTGCAAAGAAGAACTAATGGAAGAAAGAGTATCTTTATATCAAACATTGATAAATAATGTTGAAAATAATGCGGATATAGTATTCGTTTCTGGGGGGAATGAGAAGGAGCAAAAAATTGAAGCTGAGGTATACCAAAAACTTTTTGGTAACCAGATGCTTTATACTTGTCCAAAAACATATTTTGGAAATACAATAGGTGCTGCTGCTATAATGGATACAATTTTGGCAGTCATGTCCATGAATAAAGAAGTAATACCAAGAAGTTTTGTGCAAAAACATATTGAGAATATGGGAATTGAAATACTAGACAAGAATATCCAGACACAGCATGATAGATGTCTTGTTACATCAATGGGTTATGGTGGGGTTATGGCTGCATTACAAGTAGAAAGGTGTGTTTTATGATGGTAAAGGAAAAGGTTTTTAGTGAAGTAAAAAATATATTAGAAGATATGGGATTTGAAATTGATTCTGAAAATAGTAGTTTGAGTTATGATTTAGGCATGGATTCTACTGAAATGGTAGATTTTTCGTTGTCTTTAAATGAAAAGTATAAACTCAATATTGACAGTATATTCTTAAAAAATGCAAGGATTAGTGATGTGATTAAAAAGATTATTGAGTTATGAGATGTGGAATAGATATTATCAATGTGAATTGCATTTACAAAATGCTGAGAAAACATAGATGGAATTTTTTAAATAGCTATTATTCAAAAAATGAATTGATAGAAATGAAGAAAAGAAAAAAATTTAATAGAAAGCTGGAATATTTAGCGGGTAGGTTTGCAGGAAAGGAGGCGATTTACAAAGCCACTCAAATCAATTTTGATCCACGAGAAGTATCAATATTAAATGATTGTGATGGAAAACCATATATTAGATTCGATACTCATGAATTGCCTAAACATTGTATTAGTATAAGTCATTATAAAGGTATGGTAGTGGCATTTGTAGTCATAGAAAATAATGAAATTTGAAAAGGAAATTTTTGAATTACAAAGTTCATTAGATGCAATGAAAATTTGTAAAAATAAAAGTGATTTTATAATATATAACGTTAATGGACAGCTTGTGAGTGATATTAGGACATTAGCTAGTGAGGTTGGCAAAAGCCAGATTTTGGCAGAAAATTTTTGGAATATAGGTGATGATAGAGCAAAGGTACTAGCAGTTTTTTTGGCAGAGTATTCACATGATAATATAGCAACTATATTTGAGTGGATTTCTATAACGACTCAGTGGTATATATTAGAATTATTTGCACAAGAGATTTTCGAGTATTATTCAGTGCCATTAGAAATAAGTGAAAAATTATTAACTATAGGAAATAAGTCCGCAAGTAGAGTGGCAATTGCTATACTTCGAAAGTGTATAAAAAATACTAAGCAAAATGATAAAGTTTATGATTTTTTATTGTCGAATGAATTTCAAGATAATATATACAGGGAATTACTGCCCCAAATTAAGAAATTATATTTGGAAGTATCGAAAATTAGTTTGGCAAATAATAGTAGAATATTAAAAATTGTGGAAGAAAATACGAATTTAAAGTCGATGGAATCGGATGTTTTATATTGGCGAATAGTGATAATGTTAAAAAATTATTCTGATGTTTCAATTAAGAATAATATGAAAAGAATTGGCATTAAAACAGAAAGCTGCTATGGTGTTTCGTTGATAAATTTACGTAAAATTGCAAAAGAATTTCAGATGAATCATAAACTAGCAAAAAAATTATTTGTTAGTAAAGTCCATGAGATGAGAGTATTGGCAACAATGATAGAAGATCCAATAAAAGTTTCGCTTGAACAGATAAGAAAACTTGGGAAAGGATTTGATTCTTGGGATATATGTGATTTGACTTGTAGAAATCTTATTGAAAAAACTAAATATGCAGATACATTGATTAATGAATGGTGCAACTCTGAAGAAGAGTATCTAAAGAGAGCAGGATTTGTTTTAATTGCACGTATGGCAATAATTAGTGCAATTTCTAATGAAGATAGACAAAGATATTATCTATTGATAAAAAAAGGGTGTATGGATAATAGGAATTTTGTAAAAAAAGCAGTATGTTGGGCGGTGAGACAAATAGGAAAAAGCAGTACCGAAGCATTATACGAGACATTGTATTTATGTAATTACATGAAAAATTTGGAATTTTCTTCAGCAAAATGGATTAGTAATACTGCATTAATAGAATTGAAAAAGATACAGATAAAGAAAGGAAATGATGAAATTATGATAGAAAAAAATTTTTTAGAAAAAAGAGACCCAATTTGTTTGTCGCATTATCCACCATTATCTAAAACAAGAACAGTTCAAGAAGTTCAAGAAGGGATGGGATTAGAAAATAATAATATGGTAAATAGTAATAATGGGACAATTTATATACATATTCCATTTTGTGATAAAATTTGCCAATTTTGTCCGTTTAATAAGGTTTTAAAGGATGAAAAGAAGGTTGAAAAATATTTGGATTCTCTTTATAAAGAAATCAAGTATTATGCGAAAAAAAAATATATTCAAGATACTATTTTTGAAAGTATAGCTTTTGGAGGTGGGACACCATCATGTTTATCTTCGGAACAATTGGTAAATATTATATTGAAAATAAAAGGAAGTTTTCGTTTTAAAAGAGACATAGAAATTGCTATTGAGGGAAATCCAGAAAATTATACATATGAGAAGATGGAAGCTACCTTTAGAGCAGGCGTTAATCGAATTAGTTTAGGTATACAAACCTTTAACCCGAAATGTGAGGGAATTTTAAAATTACAACATACAATACAGGAAGGCATTGAAGCAATAGAAAATGCTCATGAATTGGGGTGCAATAATGTTGGAATTGATTTAATGTATAATATTCCTGGTCAGACTGATGAAGAATTGGAAAATGATATTTTGAAAGCAATTGAGTTGGAAGTCGAGCATATCACTCTTTTTGCGATGACAACACCACCAAACACCAAATTTAAAAAAGAGATTGATGTAGGTAACATTACAAATATTGGTAATAAGGAGAGAGAGATACATTTGTATCAGCTTGCAGAAAAAATATTGATTTCTGCAGGATATGAACAATATAGTGTGTATGACTTTATTTTACCTAATAAATTAAATTTACATGCATACAATTATTTCTCAAGACAAAGTGAATTGCTGGGATTAGGAGCAGCAGCTTTTGGATATTTGAATGGTTATATGTATATTAATCATGGAGAATTAGGGGAATACAATCAACTATTAGCAGAAGGAAATCCACCAGTATTATATGGGGAAAAGGCAACAGAAAAGGATAAAATGTATGGAACTTTAGCCAAAGGATTGAGACTATTAAAAGTATCTAAACAGCGATTTTTTGATAGATTTAATAAACAAATTGAGGATGTATTTGCTGAACAAATTGTATATTTAAAATCTTTGGGATTAATAGAAATTGATGAATATAATATTTACTTAACCAAAATGGGAATATTGTATGGCAATAATGTATGTAAAGCATTTATTTCAGATGATAGGAAAGAAGCTACAGGGTTACTAAGAAATATTTTAACAAAAGGAGTAAGAAAAGAGGATTTTAAGAAATAGGAGGTGTAAGTGTGCAATTATCAGTAGGAACAAACTTTGATGATGAGTTATTACATAGAATTAAGGATTCGGATGTGAAACTTATATATGGGAAGCTTTCGGATGATATTTTTGGCGGCGGGAGACCAACTATGGCTCTGCCAACAATTTCAAAAGGGGATTTAGAAAGGCATATTAATTTAGCACATAAATATGGGATTGAATTTAATTATTTGATGAATACGAATTGTATGGACAATTTGGAATTTGAGACAGATTTTAATAGAAGATTATTCGAAACAATTAAATGGCTTGATAAAATTGGTGTTGATTGGATAACGGTGTCGATACCATATTTAATTGAAGTGATTAAGAAAATTGCACCACGTATAAAAGTTAGTGTATCAACATTTGCATATGTAGATACACTACAAAAGGCTTTGGAATTTCAGAAACTTGGTGCAGATGAAATTACTTTACCAGAGGGTTTGAATAGAAATTTTGAACTGTTAAAAATATTGAAAAAGAATTTAAACTGTAAAATTCAGTTAATAGCAACAAATTTGTGCATGAATGCGTGTCCGTTTCGATTTTATCATGCTAATGCACAGAGTCATGCATCCCAAAAAGGACACATTTCAAAGGGAGTAACGTTTGATTACTGTATGTTAAAATGTACAGAGAAAACATTAAGGGATCCAGTTGAGGCTATTAAAATGCCATGGATTAGACCAGAGGACATTTGGGCATATGAGGAAATCGGTATCGATAGTTTAAAAATAACAGAACGGATGAAAAAAACAGATGTTTTGGTTGATATTGTACATGCATATACATCTAGGCGATATGATGGTATGTTAAATAGATTATTGAATTTTAGAGTAAAGGAAGATTATATTCAACCTAAACATGATGTTATTTTTGAAAGTGACAAAATTAATAAAAAGTATTTTTTAAAGTCTAGAGAATTATTATTTAAAAGAAAAATTGAAATTGATAATAACAAACTTGATGGTTTTATTGAGCACTTTCGAAATAAGAAAGGTGATTGCAGAAATTTGAATTGTGGCATTGAATGTCGGCATTGCTATATATATGCAGAAAAATCTATGAAGTTAGATGAGGTTACTACAAAAGATGTCGCTGAGGATATTGCAGAAATTTTGGAAAAGGTATGTTCTGGTGGTTTGTTTGATGATAATGAAAAAATTGAAATGAAATGGACTGAAAACGAACGTAGATTTTTAGAAAAATTATTGGAAAAAAAGCCAGATTTTGTAAAGAATTCTGCAAGAGAACTTATTATGATGGAAAGTGAGAAATTTGCACTTGCCGAGAAAAGAGAAGAAGTTTTGGTAAGGGATATCGCAAAAGCAAATTTAGTAACAGTACCGAATGAGTATCGTGAAGCATATTTAAAAGAAATTGAAAATTTAGGAATAATAATTGGAGATGATTAGATGAAAAAGACAGTTCTTGTTAAAGGAATAAAGTTTTCATATATTAGTGTGGGAGAGGGAACACCATGTATTATGGTTCATGGTAACCGAGATTGTAAAGAAAATTTTGAGGAGATGGCAAATTGGTTAAGTAAAAGTATTGGTGGAAAGTATATTATGATTGATTTAAGAGGACATGGAGAATCTGGAAGACCTTTGACTGGATATAATATCCCTAACATGGCTGATGATATAATAAAAATTATAGAAGCATTGGGTTTTGAGAAGATAAACTATATTGGTCATTCACTTGGAAGTACTATTGGAATATATTTAGCTGCTCAATATCCAGATTTAATATCAAATTTGGTTTTAATGTCAGCAGCAGCCTCTTTTAAAATCGGTTTTAAACGTCCGGAATTTTCAAGAGAAGGATTTCGGATGCAACTTTTGGAAACAAATAAACGAGCAGCAAAATATTTTTTTCAAGATAAATATGGGGAGATTCAAAAAAGAATAACTGATAATTGGTTGAAAATTGATTATGATGTACATATGCAAATGATTAAATTGCAACATCCAAATCTTAATGATGAAGCTCAAAGTATTATGTGTAAAACGCTTCTGTTATATGGAACAAATGACCTATCGACAACGGTCGAAGATGGTAAATTACTAAATAATTTGATTAAGAATTCAAGCTTGAAGATTATAGATGGTGGTGCACATTATATGTATTTAGAAATACCAGAAATTACGAATGAATGTATAGGGGAGTTTTTGAATGAAAAAGCAGTATAAGATAATAGATACACATGCCCATTTTGGACTAGCTTCAAATAAAATGATTGAGAAGGGCATTGTAGAATATGGCAGAAGAAAGAAACTTTTAGAAGATATTGATGACTTGAAGCAGAAGGTTGGATTTGAGAAAGGAATTATTGAAGACGATAATTCATTGGAAGCATATGTGCAGATAATGAAAAAAAATGGTATTGAACAGAGTTGGTTACACCAATTATCGTTTGGAGAAGAACTGGGTTATGACATTTTGGATAATGAATCGATAGCTATAGCAATAAAAAAATATCCTGGTCTGTTTAAGGGATTTGCAAGTGTTAATCCAAATAGTAATAACTCATTAGAGGAATTGAGATATGCAATAGAGACATTGAAATTACATGCGTTTAAATTGAATCCAAATGATTATGGTGGTTTTTGGTTAAACGATAAGGAAAAGTTGTATCCATTGTATGATTATTGCTCACAAAATAACATTCCTGTTAGTGTTCATACGGGTATAACGCCGGGGACAATTTTTAGAATGAAGCATAATTATCCAATATTACTGGATGATGTTGCGGTAGATTTTCCAAATCTAAAAATTATTGTAGAACATATGGGATATCCATGGAATGACTTATGTTATTATATGGTCAGTAGGCATAAAAATATGTATGTTACCATAACTGCAGTAGCAAATATTTTGATTCATAATAATCCTAGAAATTTTATTGTAGAATTAAGTAAGATGATTTCGATATTCGGGAGTGAAAAAATATTATGGGGGTCAGATTGGACAGCAACACCTAATATTGATGAAGTGTTGCATTACATGAAAAATTTGTCAGTTCCAATAGTTATGCGGAAAATGATGAATTTGCCGAAAATATCGGAAAATGACATACAAAACATTTTATATAATAATGCGTTAAATATATTACCAAAATAAGATGATGAGGTGAATGATTATGACAAATATAGTAGATATAAAACAGCTTTCTCCAATAACAAATAAAGGAGGGGAGATTTTTGTTCCAATTTCTCCCCAAAATTGTGATAGTAAAAATTTGATAATGGGAAAGGTAATTTTGAAGGCGTATGAAGAATTGCTTCCGCATATGCATGATTATAGTGATGAAGCATTTCTTGTTGTAAAAGGAAGAGGGACTCTTAAGATTGAAAGTAAAATATTGCCCTTAGAGAATAATAAAGCATATTTTATTCCTAAAGGTCAAATTCATCAAATTACAAATGACAAAGATTGTGATCTTGAGTTGATATTTTCAAGTGCCCCGTTAGCTCCACATCCAAGTGAAGGGGATAAGATTGTAGTATAAAATTGTAAGTAATATATAATAGCATATAAAATTTAGGAGGATGAGTCTATGGAAAACATTCGAAAAGAGGCTTCAGGTGTTCTAGCGGGCTTTAGAAAATTAACAAATTCTATTGATGAATATTCACCAATAGAACTAAAATATAAGGAATTGATACTAATTGGAATTATGACAGCAAATAAGTCAATTAGGGGAGTAGGTACTCATACTAAAATATGCCTTGAGGCAGGAGGAACAAAGGAAGAAATAATATCAGCTGTTTTGTATGCAATTCCAATTGTAGGAATTACATCAGTAACTTTGGCCCTTGAACAAGCATTGTCTGTCATAGAAAGTAATAAAGAATAATTAAGATGATAAAACTAGAGATATAGAGGAGTGGATTAATGAAAATTATCGATTTATCTTCATTTGTTGAAACTAATGATGGCGAACCAAATGCGATTGAATATCAGAGGATTGATTATAAAAATGGAGCTAAGTTAATATGCGAGAATGTAAAAATGCATTTTGGAATTGAGAATGAGAAGATTTGCCCAGAGGCATTTCCAAATGGTGAATTTATTACCAAAGAAACTATTAAACTCGAGACACATATGGGAACACATATTGATGCTCCATCACATTTTGGTTCTTTGTGTGAAGGAAAGACCCCCAAAACGATTGATGAATGTCCATTAGAGTGGTTTTTGGGAAATGGAGTACTGATAGAAGTAAAAAAGAAAGGTGGTGAATTTATTACAAAAGAGGATATTATAATTGAATTGAAAAAGAAAAATTATAATTTGCAAAAAGGTGATATTGTACTAATTTCAACAGGAACGGATAAGCTATGGGGGACAAAGGAATATTTTTCAAACGCTCCAGGAATGTCATGCGAGGCGGTAGAATATATCTTATCATTTGGCGTAAAAGTTATCGGAATTGATACCTATAGTTTTGATCGACCGTTTAAAAATATGTTAAATGATTTTATTCAAACAGGCGAAAAGTCAAATTTGTGGCCGACCCATTTTTTGGGAAGAGAAAAAGAATACGTGCATATTGAACGATTACAAAATCTTAAAGCTTTAACGAGTGTAGAAAGATTTAATGTTGCGTGTTTTCCGATAAAATTAAAGGGGATGGATGCAGCATGGACTAGGGCTGTTGCGATTATTGAAGATGAGTAGGAGAATAAGCAAGATGGATTTCATAGAAGCAAAAACATTGTTAAGAAAAGTGAAATTTGAAAAAAAGAAGTGGTTTGGAATAGATTATATAATGAATTTATATAAAGGCTGTAATCATGGATGTATATACTGTGATAGCAGAAGTAAGCGTTATTTTATACAAGATTTTGATAAAGTTAGAGGAAAGTTTGGAGTAGAGGCAATATTGTCTAAGGAGTTAAGACGTTATAAGCGTGGAATTATTGATATCGGTGCTATGTCAGATACATATAATCCACTTGAAAAAAGATATTGTTTGACTCGTAATGCATTAGAAATTATACGTGATTATGATTTTGGAGTATCTATAACAACTAAGAGCAATCTGATTGAACGTGATGCTGATATTTTGGAAGCTATAGGGAAACGGTATGCGGTAAATATAAAATTTTCAATAACAAGTGCTGATGATAAAATGGCAAGTGTAATAGAACCTAATGTTGTCCCAACAAGTGAAAGATTGAAGGCAATGAAAAGATTGAGTGAAAAGGGGATTTTTGTTGGTGTATTAATTACACCAATACTTCCATTTCTTACTGATGATATCAATAATATAAAAAGTATCGTACAACTTGCTCATGAATATGGTGCCAAATTCGTTTATACAAAATATGGTATGACAATGAGTGATGGGCAAAGAGAGTATTATTTAAAGAAATTGGATGACAACTTTAAGGGGATATCGCGAAAATATCAATACTTTTATGGAAAACAATATTCTTGTTTGTCAAGAAATTATAATGTTTTGCAAGAGGCTTTTGTTGATGAATGTAATAAATATGGATTATTATATAAAATGGATGATATTATTGGGAGTAACAAAATATGTAGTTTGTATGAACAACTTTCATTATTTGACGTCTGATTTTGAAGTAATTTCATAACTAATGGAATTTTTGTAACAGTTCAGCCAGATATAGTGTAACCACCCCTAACCCAGCTAAAAAATAGCTGGGTCTTTTTGAAATATCCGCATGATATTTTCTATGATATTCAT
>CADADA010000041.1 GCA_902786515.1 uncultured Lachnospiraceae bacterium
AGGAATGAGGCGTAGCGGTGGCTACGTCGATTGACGACAACGCAGAAAGTGGAAAATTTATCAAGTGAATGTGTCAGTTACTTATTATTCGCTCTACTAGCAAGGGTGAAAAAACTAGCTAATCTCTAGTAATATCAAAAATAAAAATACTAGCAAGGAAGAAAAAACAACAAATCTCTAGTAATTTCAAAATTACTACTACTAGTGGATCGAATAATAAATAATTGACAAGTTACACAGCGAAATCCTACGTACCATATTACAAAAACTTCAAAGTGATACGTAGGATTCCGCAATTCACTACGAACCATATTACAAAAACTTAAAAATGATACGTAGGATCCCGCAATTCACTACGAACCATATTACAAAAAACTCAAAATGATACGTAGCATCCCGTCATTCACTACGAATAATAATCTAAAAACCCGAAAATTATACGTAACATAGATTATCCACTACGCATCTATCTTAGAAAAATTGAAAATAGTACGTAAAAACCACTGTCGCATATGTATGAATACTCATAATCAAACAAGTGTATCAGTTACTTATACACCCACATCAATTGACGCAGGCACCTCCGCTCTGCAGATAAAAATTATATTCTAAATATAAAGTAAAGTTATTTTAAATCAGTTACACTAATGATTCCAAATCCTTATAAAAATCAGGATATGATATTCTGACACACTCAGCATCAATTATTTCAGTTTCGCCATCGGCAATGAGTCCGGCGATAGCAAAAGACATTGCAATACGGTGGTCAGCATTGCTTGCTATAGCTGCACCATGAAGAGCTTTGCCGCCATTTATAATCATACCGTCATCGGTTGCCTGAATATCGGCGCCCATTTTTTTGAGGTTATCTACCATTACGTCAATACGGTTAGATTCTTTTACCTTCAATTCAGCAGCATCTTTAATAATTGTCTTACCCTCAGCCATACATGCAAGAATAGCGATGATAGGAATCTCATCGATGAGAGTAGGAATAATGTCACCACCAATGGTGGTACCTGTTAAATTGCTTGATTTTACAACTATATCAGCGACAGCCTCGCCTGCCACGGTTCTTTTGTTCAATATATCAATATTTCCGCCCATTTGTTTTACAACGCGGATTATGCCGTCGCGTGTAGGGTTGATGCCTACATTTTCAATCAAAATTTCAGAATCGGGAACAATAAGTCCTGCAACAATAAAATATGCGGCTGATGAAATATCTCCCGGTACTATCACTTTTTGTCCCTGCAGACGTGAGGCAGGTTTTATGGTGGCAGTAGTATCTTTAGAAGAAATATCTGCACCAAAACATTTAAGCATCAATTCAGTATGATTTCTGCTTAAGTAAGGCTCAACTACGGAGGTTTCCCCTTCAGCATAGAGACCTGCAAGCAAAACTGCTGATTTCACCTGTGCTGAAGCAACCGGAGAATCATAACGGATTCCATGAAGATTTGTTCCGTGAATTTCAAGCGGAGCACAGTCGTTTCCTTTAATACTTTTTATGTCGGCACCCATCATAGAGAGAGGCTTGATAATTCTTCTCATGGGACGCTTTTGAATAGACTCGTCACCATTTAACGTACACGAGAAATTCTGGGCAGCGAGTATTCCGGAGATAAGGCGTGTCGTAGTGCCGCTGTTACCAACATCCAACATAACGTCAGGTGCTTTAAGACCGCGCATACCCTTGCCGTGAATGATAACAGCGTCCGGTCTGTTTTCAATATCAATACCCATTTTTTTGAAACAGTCGATTGTGGAAAGACAATCTGCCCCCTGAAGAAAATTCGTAATCTCAGTGGTCCCTTCCGATATAGAGCCAAACATAATGGCGCGGTGAGAAATAGACTTATCACCGGGAATAGAAACTTTGCCTTTCAGAGAATTAATCTTTGTAAAAATCATAAGTAAGTCCTTTCTTTAAACATTATCCGTATTATTGGAAAATAAATCTCTATAACTCTTGCTTTTGATAAACATATTCTGAATGTAGGTGTTATCCTTTTGAACAAGAGAATCCTTTATTTCCTGCAGAGATTCAATATACCTGTCAATCAATGTAACGAGATTTTCAGCATTAGCGCTGCATATCTGCTGCCACATGACCGGTGAAGAAGAAGCAATCCTTGTTATATCTTTAAACCCGCCGGCAGCAAGTCTTTTCATGGTTTGGTCATCAAAATCATTATCCTTGATAAGATTTACAAGGCTTGAAGCGATAAGGTGCGGAAGATGACTGATTCCGGCAACGCAGTAATCATGCTTCTCATAATCAAGAATAATGGGAACGGCACCTATCGATTTTACGATTTCAACCAGTTCGTTAAGTCTGTTATTATCCGAAAATGCTGTCGGGGTAATGGCATAAAAAGCATTGTTCAACAAATCGGAAGACGAATTCGCGTATCCGGTCTTTTCAGAACCGGCCATAGGATGACCACCGATAAAATTTGCTTCCATCCCGTGTTCAATAACAGTCCGGTGAATATCAGTTTTAGTACTGCCTACATCAGTAATAATGCAGGAATCCTTGATAATACTTTTAAGCTGCTTAAGGTAAAAACTATTATATTCGACAGGGGTACAAAGAAATATATAATCACATTCGGCAAAACTCATATCAACCTTATCACATACACTGTCTGCCGTACCATCGTTCAGAGCGGCAATCCTTGGAGCTTCGCTGCGATTAAATGCGATGATTTTGAAACCGGGGTAAACATGACGGATGCTTTTGGCAATCGAACCGCCAATAAGACCAAGACCGATGAACCCTATACATAAATTATCCATAAAAAATCCATTCTTTCTACTAAAATAAACTAATATGTGTCATTATAGGACAGAATAGATACATTGTCAATGTACCACTTTGCAGTGAAAAAGTATTTACACGTCCGCGGTACTTGACATATAAGGCACAATTAAGCTATTATAATACGAGGAAATCTTTTGGAATATAGATGGAGGAATACAATGTTAGATTTAAAATTTTTAAGAGAAAACCCTGACATAGTAAAACAGAATATTAAGAATAAGTTTCAGGACAGTAAACTGGAACTGGTAGACAAGGTGATTGAACTTGATGCAGAGAGCAGAAAGGTCAAACAGGAGGCAGACAGCTTAAGAGCAGAGAAGAATCAGCTGTCTAAGCAGATTGGTGCTTTAATGGCTCAGGGAAAAAAAGAAGAAGCAGAAGCAACTAAGAAGAAGGTAACAGAGGAGTCACAGCATTTATCAGAGCTCGAGGCAAAAGAAAGAGAGCTTAGTGAAAAAGTCACAGAGATTATGATGGTGATTCCTAATATTATAGATCCAAGTGTTCCTATTGGTAAAGATGACAGTGAGAATGTTGAAATCCAGAAGTACGGAGAACCGGTGGTTCCTGATTTTGAGATTCCTTATCATACAGATATTATGGAAAACTTTAACGGAATAGATCTTGATGCAGCTCACAAGGTGGCAGGAAATGGTTTCTATTATCTGATGGGAGATATTGCAAGACTTCATTCAGCAGTCATTTCTTATGCCAGAGATTTTATGATTGACAGGGGATTTACATATTGTATTCCTCCTTTTATGATTCGAAGCAATGTGGTTACCGGAGTGATGAGTTTTGCAGAGATGGATGCCATGATGTACAAGATTGAAGGAGAGGATTTATACCTCATTGGAACAAGTGAACATTCCATGATTGGAAAGTTTATAGATACAATTATACCGGAAGAGACACTTCCTAAGACTTTGACAAGTTATTCTCCATGTTTCAGAAAAGAAAAAGGTGCTCATGGACTTGAAGAGAGAGGTGTATACAGGATTCACCAGTTTGAAAAGCAGGAGATGATAGTTGTATGCAAGCCTGATGAGAGCCCGATGTGGTTCGATAAGTTATGGCAGAATACGGTTGATTTATTCAGAAGTCTGGACATTCCGGTGAGAACCTTAGAGTGCTGTTCAGGAGATTTGGCAGACTTAAAAGTTAAGTCAATAGACGTGGAAGCATGGTCACCGAGACAGAAGAAGTATTTTGAGGTGGGAAGCTGTTCAAACTTAAGCGATGCTCAGGCAAGAAGGCTTAAAATCAGAGTTAAAGGTGAGAATGGAGAAAAATATTTTGCCCATACGCTGAATAATACTGTAGTAGCACCACCTAGAATGTTGATTGCATTCCTTGAGAATAATCTTAATGAAGATGGTACGATAAATATTCCGGAAGCATTGAGACCATACATGGGCGGAAAAGAAAAGATTCAGTAAGCAAAGTCTGCTGAATGTTGAACGTAAGAATTACAGCAAGTATACAAAAGTATGCTTGCTGTTTTGTGAGTAAGAATATTTTGAACACAAAAAAAACACAATTTTAACAAAATATAATCATATTATTTTTTTATAGTAAACTTCGGTAGAAGAGTACATTATTATAGAATGGAGGAATTGAAGTGATAGAAGTAAAAAATCTGGTCAAAAAGTATGGCAGTCATCTGGCTGTTGACCATTTGAATTTTACCGTTGAATCCGGTAAAATATATGGTTTTTTAGGTCCGAACGGAGCAGGAAAATCTACAACCATGAACATTATGACAGGATATATCGGTGCGACTGAGGGAGATGTTCTCATTGACGGGCACAGTATAAGCGATGAACCTGAGGAAGCGAAGAAGAGGATTGGTTATTTACCTGAGATTCCACCCCTGTACATAGATATGAAGGTAATAGAATATTTGAAATTTGCAGCAGAACTCAAGGGGATTGAAAAAGGAAAGAGAGCGAAGGCGATTACAGATGCCATGCAGCTGACAAGGATTTCTGATGTGCAGGGAAGATTGATTAAGAATCTTTCCAAGGGTTACAGACAGAGAGTCGGGCTTGCACAGGCGGTTTTGGGACTTCCGGAGGTTATTATTTTAGATGAACCGACGGTAGGACTTGACCCTAAGCAGATTATCGAGATAAGGGATATGATAAAAAAATTAGGCAAAAAGCATACGGTTATATTGAGTTCACATATCATGCAGGAGGTTAGTGCCGTATGTGATGAAGTCATGATTATATCTCACGGAAAGATGGTGGCGTGTGACACACCTGCAAGATTAGAGAAGATTATGGAGGATACTTCAAAGATTATCGTAAAATCAAATGCTGATGCTAATTCGGTTTCAAATATACTCAATACGGTACCCAGTATTGCTTCCGTAAGTGTCAAAAAGAATGAAGAGACAGGAACGGTTGAAGCTGTAGTTACGACAAATACCAATGAAGACGTAAGAGAACGTATTTTCAAGGCTTTTGCTGAGAATGATGCCAGTCTGCTAGAGCTTTATTCACATAAGATGTCACTGGAGGATGTATTTATAAAACTTACTTCAGGCAGCAAAAAAGAGACTGAAAAGGTAAAACGGCACACTATAAAAAAGAAGGATGAAGATGCAGATAAGGAGGGAGAAGCATAATGAATGCTGTATATAAAAGAGATTTGAAATCATATTTCAGTAATATGATTGGATGTTTGTACATTGCTTTTATCGTTGCGCTGGTGGGAATTTACTTTTCGTTCTACAATATGGGAAACGGATACCCGTATTTTGGAGACGTGCTAAATAGTATTTCATACATTGTATTTCTCGCACTTCCTATTTTGACAATGAGAAGCTTTTCGGATGAAATCAGAACAGGAACAGACCAGATTTTATACACATCAAAGGCATCCATTACACGGATCGTCATGGGAAAATATATGGCTATGGTAACTGTATTTGGCATTGCCATGGGAATTTTATGTTTTTGTCCGCTGATTATAGCAACATGTGGCTCACATGATTTTAAAGTTGATTATTCATGTATTCTGGCTGTTTTCCTGATTGGAGCGGCATATATCGCATTAGGGATGTTTATTTCATCGCTGACAGAAAGCAACATTATAGCGGCTGTGCTTACATTTGGTGTTCTTTTGTTATTGCAGATGATGACAGGTATTACAAGTTTTATACCAACGACATCACTTGCTTCATTTGTCGGATGTATCATTGCTGTTATAGCAGTGTCAGTGATTTATTACACTCTTGCGGCAAACGTTATTATAGCATCTGGTCTGGGAGTGACAGGTACAATTGCACTCGTAGTCCTGTATTTTGTCAAAAAGTCAGTATATGCGAGTCTGATACCGAATGTGCTTAATAAGATTCCACTTACAGACTCACTTAATAATTTTTCGCTGAAAACATTTGACGTTACGGCTATCATTTATTATATTTCAGTAGCAGTGTTATTTATATTTTTGACAACACAGTCAATTCAGAAAAAGAGATATAGCTAATGGAAAGGCATGGTGAGTGAAAGTGAAAGACAACCATATAAAAAAATCATTTACATCCGGTGTTTTTAAGAAAGGCAGTTATAGCGCCGGCTTAAGTGTTATAGTAATTGCAGTTATTATTGCGGTAAATCTTGTGGCTTCACAGCTTCCGGATTCTGTTAAATCAATTGATATGACGAGTCAGAAGTATTATACGTTAAGTAAGTCAACTAAAGATATTTTGAAGAAGCTTGATGATAAGATAACGATTTATCAGGTGGCAAATAAAGGCAGTGAAGATAAAACGATTTCAAAGCTGCTTAAAAAATATGAGGACCTGACAGATAAGATAGAAGTTAAAACTCTTGATCCTGAGCTAAATCCCGGTCTGGTTACAAGTTATGAAGCTTCTGATTTATCACAAAACAGTCTGATTGTTTTAAATGGTGATAAGAAAAAGCTTATAGATTATTCAGATATTTACGAAACAGACTACTCAGCTTACTATACTACGGGAACAACGTCTACAAGTTTTGACGGTGAGGGTGAGATTACTTCAGCCATTAATTACGTGACGACGGATGAACTTCCGAAGATGTATACGCTTAGCGGACATGACGAGCAGAAGTTTTCCCAGACAATTTCAGATGCGCTGGTAAAACAAAATATTGAAATTGATGATCTGAACCTTCTTGCAACAGGGGAAGTGCCGGCAGATTGTGATATACTTACAATTCTCGCTCCTGCAAAGGACTGCAGTAAGGAAGAAGCAGACAGCATTATTTCATACCTTGAAAATGGCGGAAAAGCCCTGATTGTTATGAACTACTATTTTTCGGGCGCAGATACCCCGAATTTCGGCAGTGTTCTGGATGCATATGGCGTTGCGATGCAGACAGGATACATAAATGAAGTTGATGAGAACTATTTCTTCAGACAGGGTTATTACCTGTTGCCGGAGGTTAAGGAACATGATATAACGTCATCATTTTACAATAAAATGTATATAATGGCTCCTATATCACAGGGAATCGAAAAATTAAAGGGAGCAAGAGAAACTCTTAAGATAGAAGATCTTTTGACAACTACAGACAGCTCATATTCAGATGTCGATTATGGTGCAGAGATGGCCGGTGATGGAACAAATACAAAATCTGCCGATGATGTAAATGGTCCGTTTTCGCTTGCCGTTGCAATATCAGAAGAGAATGGTGAGAATACGACAAAGCTTGTAGTTTATGGCTCTTATATTATGTTTACCGATGATATTATTGGTTCGTATTCACTTGGTAATGTAGATATGCTTAAAAACTCTGTATCATGGATGTGCGATTTAAAAACCGCCGGTACGGTCAGCATTGATTCAAAATCAATGGATGTTCCTCAAAATACCATCGCATCCGGCAAGGCAAATGCATGGACACTGTGTTTTGTAGTATTGATACCTCTTTTCGTAACAGGAATAGGATTTACAATATGGTATAGAAGGAGAAGAGCTTAATGAAAAAGAAAAAAATGCTGCCTCTTATTCTGATGACCTTATTGCTGGTGGTTTTGGCAATTTCATTTTTCGCATTGAAAAAAAACAACGAAAGCGAAAAAGAAGAAACGGAGGAAGCTTCGGAAGTAATTCTTCAGGCAGAAGAAAAAAGTATGCTCACGCTTTCGATAACAAACGGGCAGGGAACAATGGAATTTACAAGGGACGCATCAGAGGGCACATGGAAATATACTGAAGATGAAGATTTCCCGCTTGACACTACAAAGATTACTGCCATAACGGATTCGTTAAGTGAACTCAAGGCAGTAAGACATTTGGAAGATACGCTTGATAATATCAATGAATACGGTCTTGATAATCCGGCATACACGTTAAAGATAACCGGTGACAATAATGTGACACTATATATTGGGAATAAGACAACGACAGGAAATTATTATGCGTACACTGACGGCAGTGATACTGTTTATACGATAGAAAGCACACTTCCTGATTCATTAAATATAACGGAAAACGATATAGTGATAATGGAGGAAGTTCCGTCAATAACTGATTCTGATGTATATGGATTGGTTATAAATGGTGCACAATATGATTACTTCGAGTCAGGAAATGAGCAGTATGATTATACTTTATCAAATAATTGGTTCGCAAAAGAAAATGATGGTACATACATTGCACTGGATACTACGGCCGTAAATGATGTAATCACTGCCATTACGGGAATGACTTATACCGGATGTGCACAGTACAAAGCTTCAGAAGATGAACTGGCAAAGTTTGGTCTTGATAATGAAAACAAAAAGTCTGTCACTATAAAATACAGAGAAAGTGAAAGTACAGGCGAGAGCGAGACCGAAGGTGATAACAGCGTTAAAATAGAAAAAGAATTCAGCTTTGACATTGGAAACCAGAATGAAGATGGCGATTATTATGTAAAAGCATCAGACAGTAACATGATTAATACGGTTTCTAAAGACAGTATAGAAGCAATGCTTAAAGATACAAAGCTGCTTATAACTAAAAACGCATTTGGTATTAATATAAGCAGTGTCACATCCTTGAAAGCAGATGTAAAAGGGACATCGTATGATATAGCAGAAAACGGAGAACTTACAGATTCATCTAAATACGATGCTGTCTATAAGGAAATCTTTGATTTACAGGCAGAAAGTGTTATTGAAGATGATACTACAATTTTGCCTATTGATTCGGAGCTTACATTGACATATAATACAAGTGTTGCAGGTTTTGATACTGTAACGATGGAATTTACAAAATACAATGGAAGCTATTATCAGGCAACGATAAATGGTGATACGAATCTGCTTGTATTAAAGACAAAAATAGACAGTATTATTTCACAGCTTGGCGAAACCTGATGATAGATTAACGGAGAGTTTAGAATGAATAAGACAATGATACAGTACTTTGAATGGTATTATCCTGCTAATCAAAGTTTGTGGAAGAAAGTTAAAGAAGAAGCGAAGAACCTGAAAGAAGAAGGAATTACAAGCATTTGGCTGCCACCGGCATATAAGGGTGCCGGTGGTAAGAAGGATGTAGGATATGCTGTATACGACCTGTATGATTTGGGAGAATTCAATCAAAAAGGTACAGTTGCCACAAAATATGGCACAAAGGATGAGTATCTTGAAGCAATCAGGAGTCTTAAGGAGAATGGAATAGAAGTTCTTGCGGATATTGTGCTGGGGCACAGGATGGGTGCAGATGAGAAGGAGAGAATATTTGCATACGGTCATGACGCCATGGACAGAAACCGCGAGATAGAAGGCAAGAGAAAAGTAACCGTATGGACAAAGTTTACATTTCCGGGAAGAAATAATAAATATTCTGATTTTAAATGGGATTGGACAAACTTTCATGCCACAGATTATGATGCGGTCAGCAAAGAAAGCGGAATTTACAGGTTCATAGGCAAGGAATGGGATGAGGTTGATGCAGAATTTGGAAATTATGATTACCTCATGGGAGCAGACCTTGATATGAGTGACCCGGAAGTGCTGGAAGAACTGGACAGATGGGGAAAATGGTATTATGAATTTACGGGAGTGGACGGATTCCGTCTGGATGCCGTAAAACATACTGAATTTAACTTTTTCAAAGTCTGGCTTGGAAAGCTTAGAGAGTATTCAGGAAAAAATATATTTGCAGTAGGAGAGTATTGGAACGCGGAACTTCATATTTTACAGAATTACATTGAAAAATCAGAACGTTCACTCTCGCTTTTTGATGTTCCTCTGCATTTTAATCTGCATCATGCTTCAAACAGCAACGGATATTATGATATGAGATATTTGTTAAAGAATACGCTGGTGGGAGCGGATCCGGAACTTGCAGTAACATTTGTTGATAATCATGATACACAACCGGGGCAGGCATTAGAATCATGGATACTAGAGTGGTTTAAGCCGCATGCGTATTCAATCATACTTTTAAGAGATACGGGGTATCCCTGTGTATTCTATGGAGATTATTATGGTATTCACCATGATAAGATAAAGCCGGTAAAACACTTGAAGAAACTGTTAGAGCTTAGAAGAGACAAGGCATATGGAAGACAGCATGACTACTTTGACCATCCAGGCATTGTAGGATGGACGAGAGAGGGAAGTAAGGAATTTGCAGATTCCGGTTTAGCAGTTATTATGACAGAGAATACAAAGGGAAGCAAGATAATGTACGTCGGTATTCATTTTGCCGGATGCGAGTTTATTGATGCACTGGGTAATTCGGAAGAAGAAGTCCTGATTGACGAAAAGGGATTCGGAAAGTTTTATGTAGAAGATGGAAGTGTATCAGTATATTGCGTGAAGGAAGGCTCAAAGACGGGAGAGCCGGATGATGAATTTACAGACCCATGTGAAGTTGGAGCACTTGATGAAGTGAAAGATATACCATCCGAGATAACATTTATTCCGGGAGAAGAAAAAGAGGAACCTGAAAAAGATGAGGAATCTGAAGAATTATCGGAACAGGTATCGGAAGAGGTGCCGGAAGAGGTTACAGAAGAACATGACGCATAACAGACGGGCAGGCTATTTGTCTGCCTGTCTGTTTGCTGTCATCATACCGGCTATATTTCTTATCATGTCAATTTTTTGTACATCCTTCGGAGACATATTTTTTTTAAGAACGTTAATAATTAATTCAGTCTCTGCGTTAGTAAAGTCTTTTCCGTTATTTGCAGCGTTTGACGCAGAATTTAATAAAAAGGGAATCAATGCTTCGGGTGTCAGATTCCCGGAATTATTAAGTAAACCGCCAAGCATATCTAATTTATCTTCTGAAATATGTTTAGACAATTCGGGATTATTCCTAAGCATAGAAGAATCAAGCATAATTATTTCTCCAATCCAAATAATGATTTATAACTGTTAAATAAAGCCAGTTGTTCAGGTGAAAGCATAGCTTTTAAAAAAGATATATTATCAGATGATGAATCATTTTGGGATAAATGATATGCTGCAAAAATATTATATGCAAAATCCATATTTTCAATTTCCTTCTGAGTACAAAACGGCTTGATACTATTCATCATTTCTACAACATTACCTTCTGAATTTTCAGAACATATACCCATCGTATATTCGTTCTTATTATCAAAGAGAGTAAATGTGTTTTTTAGCTCTGTGAGCTTGACTAACAATGAAACATTTTTCCTAATATTCAAAGGAATGTATGGTAAAGCTGATTTAATGATGTTTAACTGTCTTGAAGTTGTCAGATTATCAAATATATTATCCGTAATCATTACCTGCCTTTCTCTGTAATATTGAATCAAAATGGGGGATTTTATAATCCCCCGGAAGCTTTACAATTAGCAGCCGCAGCCTAAGCCACCGTTACTATTTGAACCACAGCAAAGAAGGAGTAAAATTATAAGGAAACAATCATTTCCGAATCCGCCATTGTTACGGCATCCTCCATTATCTCCACAACCGCAGCAAAGTAAAATAAGTATAATGCAGATAATATTGCATCCTCCGTTATCTCCTCCACATCCGCAGCCTACTCCGCCACAGTTTGTTGCAGCTAAATCGCTCATAGCAAATCCTCCATAATTTTGATTACAGTTAATAATATGTAATAATACTTGTACAATAGACGTGAAAAATAAAAAAAGTTTGACAATAGTTAAAATATAAAATATGATAGGTAGAAACATTGATAGACATGAGAGGAGACATATGTATGATTGAAGTAAAAAATCTAAAAAAGGAGTTTCAAAAGACCATAAAAGATCCCGGTCTTTCAGGTGCCATCAAATCACTGGTACACAAAAAGACTGAGACGGTAAAAGCCGTGGATGGTCTCACGATGCATGTTGATGAAGGTGAGATACTGGGATTTATAGGTCCTAACGGTGCAGGAAAATCAACGGCAATTAAAATGCTTACAGGTATTCTTACACCAACTTCAGGAACACTGGAGATTAATGGACAGATTCCTTACAAAAACAGAAAGGAATATGTCAAAGAGATTGGAGTTGTTTTTGGACAGCGAACCCAGTTATGGTGGGATTTACCACTTGTTGAAACATATAGTGTACTTAAGGAAATCTATTGTATCGAAGAAAAAAAATTCAGGGAAAGGATGGAATTTTTAAACGAGGTATTGGATTTACAGGAATTTATAAAAAGTCCTGTCAGGACACTGTCATTGGGACAGAGAATGAGAGCAGATATAGCAGCATCAATGCTTCATAGTCCGAAAGTCTTGTTTTTGGACGAGCCTACCATAGGACTTGATGTGGTAGTAAAGGATAATATCAGAAAAGCGATATCTAAAATCAATAAAAATGACAAGACAACTATTATACTTACAACGCATGATTTGAATGACATAGAGACACTTTGTGAGAGAATCGTGATGATTGACAAAGGGAAAATGGTTTACGACGGAAGCCTCTATCACATGAAAGAAACCTATGGAAAAATGAGAGAGGTAATCATAGCACTGAATAATCCGGACGAGATAAAAAACATAAAGCCGGACAAAAAATTCGGGTTGAACGCGGACGATTACGAGATTGAAAAAAAGGCTAATTCCGTAAGCATGAAATTCAATTCGGCAAAGGTAGAGATACCTGATATGCTGAATTACATATTGGCATCCGTTAATGTGAAGGACATTACGGTGAAGGACGCAGACATTGAGGAAATCATCAAGAAAATCTACAAAAGCGAGGTGAATCCGGGTGAAGCAGTTTAAAAGTATAAAGCGTACATACGGTGCGTTTGTAAATGCGGGAATTCAGGATTTTATCGCATATAAAGCGAGTTTTTTCGGCTTTTTTATAGGTGAAATATTTATGTGCTTTGTAATGTATTTCATATGGAAAGCGGTGTATGCATCGACGGGCAGAACAGATTTTATGGGCTTTTCGATGATAGACATGATGGTATATGTGTTCCTTACACATATTTCAGGTTTCTTAATACAGACAGACGCTACATTTTCAATAGCCAGTGAAATAAAAGATGGAAGTATTATCATGAGAATGATAAAACCTGTAAATGTAGATTTGAGTATACTGTTTTTTGAATTTGGAAGTAAAATCATGATTATCACCTGTGTATTTGTCCCGGTCATGGTCGGACTTGAGATATACAGATATATAACATTGGGATATGTGGCATTTAAACTGGTCAGATTGATATTGTTTATGATAAGTATTTCAATAAGCTATCTGCTTTCATTTTATCTTAATCTTATATTCGGATATCTTGCATTCTACTTATTGAACATATGGGGATTTGGCGTGCTGAAAGAAGAACTGATTAAGTTCTTTTCAGGAGCTGTTATACCGATAGCGTTTTTTCCGGGAGTAGTGAGAAAAGTATTCAGTTTTCTTCCGTTTGCATCGCTTACATATACACCGGTTATGATATATATGGAAAAATATAATGGAATGAAATTGATTTTCAATTTATCCCTGCAGATAGTATGGTTACTGGTATTTATCGGACTTAGCCGAGGCTTGTGGAAATGGGCAGAAAAGCGGCTGGCAGTACAGGGCGGATGATTTTAACACAGAAAGGATGGGAGTAAGTTGATTCGATTTTTAAAGTTATACAGAGTATTTGTTGCTCAATTTATAAAAAATCTTATGGAGTATAGAATCGATTTTTTAACCGGAGCGACAAGCTTTTTGATAGGTCAGGTTACGAATATTTTATTTATCACTATAATATTTAATCAGATACCTTCCTTAGCGGGCTGGAAGTATTATGAGATTATGTTTATCTATGGATATTCTCTTTTACCTAAGGGAATAGACCATTTATTGACGGACAATTTGTGGAATGTTGCATACTTTATTGTAAGAAAAGGAGATTTCGATAAATATCTCACAAGACCGATTAACCCGCTTATGCACGTAATCATGGAAAAATTCCAATTTGATGCTCTTGGTGAGCTTATTACGGGAATAATCCTTGTGATATATTCAAGTATTAAGTTGAAATTGACACCGGGATTTGGAGAAGTGGCAGTTATATTGATAACAATTGTATTTGGTACTCTGATATTCACAAGCGTTAAAATAGCCTGTTGTGCCATAGCTTTCTGGATTAAAAGAAGTGGAAGTATTCTTCAGATATTTTACATGTCAAGTGATTTTGCCAGATACCCGATTACAATATACAATAAAGGAGTAAGATTTATAATATCATATGTTATTCCATTTGCATTCACGTCATTTTATCCTGCCGCATATCTGTTAAGAGGCGGAAATGGAATTTTATGTGCAGGAAAAACAATGCTGATTTCCACTGTGATTTTTGGAATCAGCATTATAATATGGAACAGAGGCATTTCTGCATACGAAAGCGCAGGAAGCTGATAATTGGAGACTACATTTTCGGTAAACCTATTATGGTGTGGAAAGTGTAGTCTTCTTCGTTAAAGTACATTGTCATGTCACCTGAATAAGATTGTACAATCTTGCCTATGCTTTTTACACCAATGCCATGTATTAGTGGATTTGCTTTTTGGGTAATCAGTCTTCCGGTCTTTGTAGAAAAAGGGGAACTCTTACATGAATTTACAACATTTATAGTTGCCAAAGGTGAAGTGTCATTATCCGATATCGTTAATTCGATGAAAGAATTATTTATTTTTGAAGCAGCTTCTATTGAATTATCAAGAAGATTACAAAATAGAGATGTAATGCTTTCTTCAGATAATTGATTAATATATGTGCTTCTTATGTCTACATGAAAAGAAATTTTTAATTCATCTGCCTTATCCCTGTAGCGGGAAATAATAGCATTTAACAGGCTGTTTTCGCAAAACTTAACGGATTCTTTTAAGTTAGAAGAATTCAATAGATAAGAAATATATTTATCAATCCGTTCATTTTCAGCTTTTGTATTTAAATATGATATCGTTGACAAGTGCTGCTTAATATCGTGTATTAAAATACGTTGATTTTCATATTGCGAAAGCAACAGTTTGTTGTATTTTGTAGTATCTGACTCTTTCTGCAATTGCAGCTGCAGTTCGTAAAATCGCTGCTGACTGGTTTTTGAATACTTGTAAAATCCAAATACACATATGTCCGTGGCAAGAATCAGAAAAGAACTTAAAGACACCATCGTATCCAAATAAACAGGAAATTCCAATGTATAACTTATCATTGCAAAAGTCGTCATAATAAAAGCCGAAAAAATTGGGATGATAAGCAGAAACAGTTCTTCTGAGCTTATCTTCGCATTATCAATAAATACATCTTTCTGGTTCCTGTTAATGAAAAACGAAACAAGTATCACAACTATAAAATACAATAATTTGCTGACAGTGGCAAAAATCGAAATATTGATTATATTAGCATCTGAAAAAAAGTTATAAGCAAAATGCAAAAGTGCAGAGTCTGCTATCAATTCACACATACCCATAAGTGCGGTCAGCAGCGATGCATGAAATGCAGCGGTTATAATTCTGGTTCTGTACAGATAATATATCAAACACCAGTTAATTAAGAGAAACATAACGCAATTGACTAAAACTACTCTAAATAGTGAAAATGCAAAAATCAGTAAATATCCGAGTATAACCATCAAAAACTCATAAGTTTTTGATGAATATTTTGCCTTAAGATTGCTCTTACAATAAATTATAAAAATAGCAGCTTCAATAAAGTATATCAATAAATAGCATATAATAATATCCATATGAACCTCCGTGTTTTTATTATTAAAAGTCACTTTTTAAATTCAAGATATAAAAGATAGCTCTTCCTAAATAAGGAATAATTCCGTCTGGAAAGGTATGCCGTGTATTTGCTGTTATAAAGTTTTATAAGGGTGTGGTCAAATTTATTCACATATTCAAAATTGATAATAAAACTTCTGTGTGGTTTGAAAAAACATGCCTCCGTGAGAGTCTCAGACCAATAATTTATGGACCTGCTTGACTCATAGCACATGTCAGTAGTGTATATAGTTACCTTTTTTCCCAACGCCTCAACCATAATTATCTCATGTGTAGCAACACAATAAGTGCCGTCATGAGTATCTACGGCGGTGACAGCAGTATTCATTTTATATGTTTGCAGTGCATCTTTAAGATTGTTATGTAAACGTTGTGTATCAATTGGCTTTGTAAGATAACGGAATACATGAAATCTCATGGCGTCATCGAGATATTCAATATATGACGTAACGATAAAAATAATAACATTCCTGTTAGCCTTCGTTAATTCATTACCGACATATATACCGTCAAGCCCACCCATTTGTACATCGAGAAATACAATTTCCTGTTTTCTTTTATCTGCAAGTAATTCTTCTCCGCTGTGAAATATTGATATTTCAGGTAAGTCAATATGATAATTTGTAAAAAATAATAGTATAGCGGATTCAAGTTGCGCTGTTAAAATTTCATTATCATCGCAAATCGTTATTCGCATAGCGTGTTCACCTTTCATTAATAATATTTGTCAGTTATAATACTGCCAAAGGTTAATTATATAAAATAATAAAAAAATTACAAGATTTTTTTTAAATTCGTAATAAAAATCTTAAAATCATCGTTTTAACATGATAATAAACTATCTAAAGTTTTTTGTGTGTTTAGTTGAATATATTTCAATAATCCTGCCTATAATCTCTATATCTTCATTATCACATAAGCGTAAGTTTTCAACGATATTTTTATAAACATTATTCATGGAAATATTTCCATAAAGCAGGTAATCCGGAGAAGTATTTAAAGCATCACATATATCACACAAAGTATCAATACTGGGTTTGGCAGTTGAATTTTCAATGGCTGACATGTGTGTTCTTGAAATATTCAATAATTTCGCAAGCATAGTCTGAGAAAGATTCAGTTCTTCTCTTCGTTTTCGTATACGCACGCCCATATATGTATATTGTCGTTTATTCATACAATCACTCTTTTCTTGATTTATATATAAAATTATACTACAAAAACTGTCAGATTACAAAGGATTTTTCCCGTATGAGGCTACATTTTACCCCAAAAAAGGGCAAAAATGACCGAAAAACGCGATTTTGTGTCATTTCATTCCCAACCTATAGAAGAATTAAAAAAAATATATTATCATCAAATCATACAAATTTTGTATAACCGGTTATGTATGTTTGTAGAATAATATATAAGGAGATATCAGACTATGAAAAAAACAGATAGTAAAACAGCTAAGATTGTGACTAACACATTAAAAAGAGTATTAAAGGTTGAAGCAAACACAAATTCATGTGTTTTCGTTTATCAGCCAAAAGCTCCAAAAAGCTTGGAAAAATTTAAAAACTAAATATTAATTTCTTACCCTGATGGAGTGACAATATGATTCGCATGGCAATCAAAAAGATGACTGATTGGCTGGTGGCAAATGGGGCAATAGACGAGGAAGAGACGGATTTGTATGAATATGCAATATACAGTTTTGTATTTCTTGTAGCTCCATTTGCGTTGACATTAATATTTGGTGTGTGTATGGGAGTAACTTTACAGGCATTGGTTATGGTGACGCCATTTGTTATCATAAGAAAATACAGTGGTGGCTATCATGCCGGCAGCTTAAGGATATGTGTAATATGTTCCTGCATGTTGCTTCTTATATTTACATCTGTTCTTAAGTATGCCAAATCAGCTTTATTGATAGACTTCGTATCGTTGATATCAGGTATTATAATAATGTTTCTGAGTCCTGTAGATTCAGAAAATAAGAAATTAGCCCTTTCAGATAAAAATAAATACAAAAAGATATCGATGATTCTGGTAGTAATTACATGGCTAATGTGTATATTGATGAAGCTGATTCAGCTTGAGGAGTATGAAATGGCACTTGGAATGGGACTGACACTTACGGCAGTGCTTATGATTCCTTGCTTGTTTGTGGATAAATAATTTTTAGGCGCTGCTACCTCAAAGGGTCATGATCATTAGTTTGGGGTGAGGAGAGTGTTTAGCATAAATTTTTAGCATCAGTACAATTTTTAGTTACCGGACTTTATATGTAAAAATATAAAGTCCGGGTATATCAAAATGCATTTATACATGGTATAATAGATGTGTGTAGGAATTTGCAGCAGATTACATAAAAATACAAAGAAGGAGAGGAGTTTATGAGAAAGAAGATTTTATCAGCAATTGTTGCTCTTGCATTGGGAATAGGAATGACGGCCGGTTCAGTATTTTATACTAATACCGTCGCATATGCAGCAGATGAAGTAGAGGATTGCAAGATAGTAATTCCGGAGAAGTATTTGTATGAACTTAGTGAAGAAGAACAGCAGATTTTAGATGAGGCTCTAAAAACAGATGGAGAGTCAGCAGCGTTACTTGTTAATAAAATTGAATCACAATATGGATTTGAAAAAGTTCTGGAGACGATTTTGGACAGTTATTTTGAAGATGATTATAATATAAGTGAAAAATTTGAAACTTTTAAGGCAAATGCAGATAGCAGAGCAAATGAGATTATTAATGACTATATACAGGTGAATGAGCAGAGAACAGGAAAAGTGGCTATTACATATGTACCGGACTCTGTCTTAGTGAACTTTGATTCAAATATTTCAGATGATGAGATAATAAATGCAATCAACATAATTTCTGACGGTGGTGAGATTGTAAAGAGTCAGTTGCATGAGGATAGAAACTTATTTGTACTTGTAAAGCTGAAAAAGGGACAGTTAGCAGAAAAGATGGTATCTGTTTATTCAGAGATTACGGGTGTAGTGCGGGCAGAATTAGATATTTTGTATGGAATGGATATTGATACAGATTCAGATAACCTTAAATTATCAGAGTCAGATGTAGAGATTTACAAAAAGCAGGCAGTCAGCGTAAAGGATTTGTTGAATGGGAAAAAAACAAAAGATGTAACATGGAGCAGTAGTGATAAAAGTGTTGCCAAAGTAAACAAGAATGGTAAGATTACAGGAGTAGCAGAAGGAAACGCTACTATAACTGCTGTAAGTAAATCAGATGCGGATGTCAAAGCAATATGCAAAGTGACAGTTAAGTCTTACAGTAAAAAAGTTAAATCAAGTAAGAAGAAGTTTGTAACAAATGAGAGTTTTACATTTAATAATGAGTTTATTACAAGCTATTCTCAGATGAATAAGCTGCTTAAGAAATATAAAGCATGCAAAGGAAGTAACAAGTCAGTATACAAACAATTAAAAAAATACGATAAAGCTTATTTCAAGAAGAGTGCTGTTTGTATTAATTCGCATGATATATATAGTTATGAAAAATTAACTATTAAAAATGTTACCAGAGAAATGAAGAGTAATGGAAAATTTACTGTTAATATTGCGTTAAATGTTAGCGGAAAGCAACCGGACGATGGACTTACATATGGATATGAAGAGAAGAGAGTACAGTGTTTTGTTGAGATACCAAAGACAATTGCAAAGACAGCAGATAAGGTAGAATACGTTATCGAAAGTTGAAAATAAATGTTTACAAAAATGTAACGATATATTATAATTTGAGTAACATTTAGAAGTATATGTAAATTATTAGGAAGGAGGAATCAATATGAGCTATGCAACAGGAATTGCAATTTATAATTGCGGTAAATTTTCAAATGATAAAAAGAAAGGGGATAATGCAATAATTGATTGTGGTAACAAAGATTATCTAATGATTGACTGTGGACCGAAAGATTCTGCTGAATCGTATGTGAAAGCATTGGCGTCTAAATGTAAACCAAAAACAAGCGGAGCTCATAACGGAAAAGTGTATGTCAAGGCATTAGTGTTGAGCCATAATCACAAAGACCATGTGGAGGGCTTGGCGACTCTTTTGGCAAGTGATAAATTGTACATAGAAAAAGTATATTACACTTACCCGGGAAGCCAGTATAGTAATGTGGTATCTGCATTGACCGGTCATTCTTCAGAAACTGTTGGAGTGGGAGTCTGCAAGACCGTTACTGTTAATGATACAGTACTGAAAATCTATGACCCTTCGCAGGCAGCATATGATGCATATGATGAAGAATTTTCAAATTATAATAGTTCTCAGGCAAATAATGCTTCTATGATATGTACGATAACAAATACATCTACAGATAATCCATATAGGGCCTTGTTCTTGGGAGATTTAAATGTAGCCGGGTTAGGTTATGCAATAGATTCATGGGGAACGGAAGTGTTCTTTCCTGCGTCAACAATCAGTTCATTACATTATAATTTTTGTAAATTTGGTCATCATGGGCAGAGAAGCAGCGCAAATTATCAAAGTAATTCCAATTTGGGACCTACAGAGATAAATAATTATAATACAAGAATTAAGGCGAATAATTATTTTATGACAGTCACAAAAGCACATTTAGTTGCAGCGGATAGTGAATTAACGGGCACACCTAATTGGGATAATTATGAATATATAGAAGGACTATTATCCGGTAATATACGCAGGTATATTAGAGATACAAGCGATGCTAATTACAGAGTATGGTATGTATATAATAATTGGAATTAAGAAAGGTGGAATTACTATGAAAAAAATGAAATATCAATTATTAGGATTATTAATTTTAGCTATGGTGTTCTGTATGCAAATAGATGCAAATGCAGATACTATTGAAGGAAAATGTGGAAAGAGCTGTACATACAGCTATGATACGGATACAAAAGAAATCGTGATATCAGGAACAGGAGAGATTACTGATAATCCATGGATGTTCGAGTCTTATGCAAAAGATATAAAAACTGTTACAATCAAAGATGGTATCACAGCTATAAGCGTGAAAAATGCATTTGGATTATGTACTAAATGGAAGTATAGACATGATGCGTGTGAATCTATAGAAAAAGTAAATATCGCAAAATCAGTAAAAATAATTGGAATAAGTGCTTTTCGTAACTGTAGTAAAATTAAAACGGTTAATATGCCGGGAGTTGAAATAATAAAAAGATGTGCTTTTTATGGATGTGATTTATCTGAAAATTTTGAATTGCCAAAAAGTGTTAAAAAAGTAGGGAATATTGCATTTGCACATACAAAAATAGGAGAAGGCAAAGAACTGGTGATTAGAAAAGATGTTGTATACGCAAGAGCAGCCTTTACTGATTGCGGATATAAAAAAGTAATTTTTGAAGATGGAATTAAGCTAATAAAACCGATTGTGATGAATAGTAAATCCATCAAATCAGTAGTATTACCTAGTTCAGTTACAAAAATAGATAATGAGGCATTTTATGGATGTAAAAATATAAGCACTATTACAATTCCAAAGAAAGTTAAAATAATAGGTAGATGTGCTTTTGGACAGGCAGAAAAACTTAAAAAAGTAGTTATAAAATCAAAAAAAATACAAGAGATAAATATGAATGCATTCGTTGGTACTAATAATGTAACTATTTATGTTCCAAAAGATAAATATGATGAGTATTCAGAACTAGTAAAAAAATCGGTTAAAATTGCTACTAAATATACAGTGAAAGCATTAAGTAAGTAAATATTTAACATTAGATAAGGAGCCGGTGTATCAAGATTGTTACACCGGCTCTAAATCCTTTTTATAACTTAACGGAATTGTTCTTTCCTGCGTCAATAATCAGTTCATTATATTATAATTTTTTAAATTTTATTCAATATTGTCCAAACTAAAGTTATAAAAAATAGACAATATATTATCTATTATAGATGAAAATGCTTGAAAATAGATAATATATTAGCTATAATAACATTATAATGAAGAAAGGGATGGAATATGAGAAAATTTGTATGGGAAACACCTGATGAAATTGACAAACAGGTGGCAGAAAATGTTAGAAAATTGCGAAAAAGACTAGGAATTTCTCAAAAACGATTGAGTGAATTGACAGGAGTTAGTTATGGTTCTATTAAACGATTTGAGGCAACCGGTGCTATTAGTTTTTTGGCACTTACGAAGATTGCTGTAGAGTTGGATGCTGTGGATGGTATCAGGGAATTGTTTACGAAAGTACCGTATAAGTCAATTGAGGAGGTTATCAATGAGCAAAAGTAAGCAAATAATGGGGCTTAAATCATTGAAAGTAAAAATAGAAGATAGTTATGTTGGAACATTGGCACTTAGTCATAATGGTATGGTAGCATTTTCCTATGATAAGGGATGGTTGGCGAGAGGGTTTTCAATTAGTCCCTTTTCGTTGCCTCTAGAGGAAAAAGTGTTTGTTCCAAATAAAACATGTTTTGAAGGTTTGTTTGGAGTTTTTGCAGATAGCCTCCCGGATGCCTGGGGACGATTATTACTGAAAAGAATTCTTGAAGAACAAGGCAATGATAGAGATATCACAGTGCTTGACAGACTTGCTATGATTGGAAAATCCGGTATGGGTGCTTTAGAATATGAACCGGAGTATGATAAGCTGGAAGAACAACAGATTGTAGATTTGGATCATCTTTCGAGGCAATGTCAAAAAATATTGAATTCTGAATATACGGAAGAGTTAGATGTTTTGTATAGAATGGGTGGTAGTAGCGGAGGTGCCAGACCTAAAATATTGACACAATTTGATGATAAAAAGTGGATGATAAAATTTCCTTCGCAATATGACTCTCCTGAAATCGGAGTAGAGGAGTGGAAGTATTCTTTGTGTGCTAAGAATTGCGGTATCATTATGCCGGAAACAAAGCTGTTTCCATCTAAGAATTGTGGTGGATATTTTGGAACGGTTCGTTTTGATGTAATCCCTGTGAATGGGACATGGAAGAGAATTCATACAATGACAGCGGCGGCACTTTTAGAGGCTGATTTTAGAGCGCCATGTTTAGATTATAATCAGTTAATGAAGTTAACAAGAATTATTACAAGAGATAGAAAAGAAGATATGGAAAATATGTTTCGAAGAATGTGTTTTAATGTGTATGCGCATAATCGAGACGATCATGCCAAAAATTTTAGTTATCAGTATGATTCAGATTTGGATAGTTGGAAGTTGAGTCCGGCATATGATTTGACATATAGCAATACGTATTTTGGAGAACATACGACATCGGTTGATGGAAATGGAAAAAATCCTGGTGAAAAGGAATTACTTTCTGTTGGATTGCAAGGCGGGTTAAAGAAGAGTATGTGCATGGATATCATTAGTGAAATAAAACAAAAAGTGAAGGAAGATTTGGAGACTTACCTGCATGGATGTAATTGATTTTGATACTCTATTGATTGACAGCATACATTGGATTTTTTATAATAGTTGTAGTGAATTTGGCAAGACAGTGAAATGGAGATTGTTATGAAACAGAGATTGGCTACAGGAATAGATGGTTTTGAAGAAATAAGAAAGAAACAATACTTTTTTATTGATAAAACATATTTTATTAAAGAATGGTGGGAGCAGGGCGATAAGGTAACTTTGATTACCCGTCCGCGTCGTTTTGGAAAAACCATGAACATGAATATGTTGGAGTGTTTTTTCTCTACAAAATATGCAGAACGTGATGATTTGTTCGAAGGATTATCAGTCTGGGAAGATGAAAAGTATAGAGAACTGCAGGGAACGTATCCTGTTATTAATTTGAGTTTTGCGGATATAAAGGCATCTGATTTTAGCCGGGCAAAAGAAGATATATGCATTGTCTTAGAGGTCTTGGTAAATTCTCTTAGAGACGTACTTATGGGCTTTGATTTGTCTGAAAATGAGAAACAATATATTAATGATATTAATAAAAAAATGTCTGATGGTACAGCTGTCAATAGCTTAAAGTATTTATCGAATATTTTTGAGAAACATATAGGAAAAAAAGTAATCATACTTTTAGACGAATATGACACACCACTTATCGAAGCCTACACACACGGCTACTGGCAGGAGATGACAGAGTTCATGCGAGGCTTATTCAATGCTACATTTAAATCAAATCCAAGTCTGTATCGTGGTGTGATGACAGGAATTACCCGCATCAGCAAAGAGTCAATGTTTTCAGATTTGAACAACCTTCGTGTAGTGACGACAACTTCTTCTCTGTATAGTACTTCTTTTGGGTTTACAGAAGATGAGGTATTTGCTGCTTTG
>CADADA010000042.1 GCA_902786515.1 uncultured Lachnospiraceae bacterium
TATGACAGCAGAAACCGTCTGATAAAATCCGGCACCACAACCTACGAATACGATGCCGAAAACAACAGAACCGCCGTAGAGACACCGGAATACAGAGAAGAATACATAACAGACAACACCGGAACACTCACACAGATACTTGAGGCAGTCAGATACCTAAAAGACGGCAGACAGCAGAAGACAACATACGTCTACGGAGACGGTGTCATATCTGAGGAGACAAAAATTATCAATGCTACAGAAGAAGTGGAGAAAACAACCTACATCCTCCACCACTACGACCACCTCGGAAACACCACAGAACTGACAGATTCGACAGGAAAAGTAGTGTCAAAATATGCCTACGGCATATACGGAGAGCTGAAAAAAATCGTAGAAGAAACCGCCACCGCATACCTGTACAACGGAAAATATGGAGTAAGAACAGACGAAACAGGACTTTACTACATGCGTAGCAGGTACTATAATGTAACCATAAAAAGGTTCATAAACGCAGACACCGAAAGAGGAAACATCACAAACGGAAAGAGCCTTAACCGCTACAGCTATGTACAGGGAAATCCGGTAAGCTACACAGACCCATACGGCCTGTCACCACTTGATAATCCGTCAGCGATGGCACATATACTACTTGGATTATTAGGAATTATTCCAGGGGTTGGTTGTCTGGCAGATACTGCTAATGCGGTAATGTACCTTTTAGAAGGCAAATATGTAGATGCTGCTATATGTGCAATAGGTGCAATAGCAAACGCATTCTGCATACCGGGAGTATCAGAAGCACTCAAGGCAGGAAAGTACGGAAAATATGCCATACAGCTTGAAAAAATATCAAAATTCATGGCAAATGCAACGGGCCTGCTTATAAATGGTGGGAACACAGTAAAGCAGTCTTTCGACATGTATCATAAATATTTTGTGGACAAGAAAGATGCAGGCTGGGATACACTGGGCGAGTTAGGATTGCTGGCACTTAGTGCACTGGGAACATATATTTCTTTGAAGGGCATCAAAGGTGTGGTTGATGAGTGGAGGATAAAGGGTGGAGAAAAGACATATTATAATGTTGATGGTAGTCCGATATGGCCGCCTAATCGAGATTTTGATGGTGAACCCGTTACTATTTATGGAAAAACAGGCTTCGATAATCTGCAAGGAGTGTTTAACAAAGATATTTTTGAATTTCTTAACAGAAGGAACCATGGGACAGAGGATTAAGGCGTAGAGAATAAGGCTTGGAATGACGTAGGAGGAACTCGCGGAGACCCTTTATCTTAAAAAGTCTACGATTTCATATTATGAAAATGACAAGAAGGAAATGAAGACAAGCAGCCTTTCAGAACTTGCCAGGGCACTTCATACAACACCGGATTATCTTCTGGGCTTTGAGGAAACGCAGGATTCTTTTGAAAAGGAAGCGCTGGGTATATTAAAGGAAATAAAGGATGATACTGTAAGAGAGATGCTTTTGAAGCAGATGAGGGCACTTTTGAAATTGTATTGTTTTTGTCCGCACAATGTTGTATAATAATCGCAAGAAAGGGGCGTGATCTTGTGGCAACTAAATCAGCAAATTTATATGCAAGAATAGAGCCGGATGTAAAGGAGCAGGCAGAAGGGATTCTGGCTACATTGGGAATACCGGCTTCAATTGCAATAAATATGTTCTATAAGCAGATCATTCTGAACAGAGGACTTCCTTTTGATGTAAAGATTCCGACAGCAAGACCTATTGATATATCGAATATCAGCGCAGAGGCGTTAGATGCAGAACTTGAGAAAGGATATGCGGATATGGTGTCGGGACGCACCAAGCCGGCTGCTCAGGTTTTTGCCGATATCCGGAAGGATTATAATATATGAAGTATGATGTGATACTTACAGAACAGGCAGAGGCTGATCTTAGAGGGATCTTTGAGTATATCGCTTATGAATTGCTTGCACCGGAAAATGCCGTAGGGCAACTTGGACGTATAGAGGACAAGATATTATCTTTGGCGGATTATCCTGAGAAGTTCAGACTTTACGAAAGGGAACCTTGGAAGAGCCGTAATACGAGAGTTGTTCCAATAGATAATTTTGTTATCTTCTATATCCCCGATAAGGATAAAGCAGTAGTAACCGTGATACGCATAATGTATTCGGGAAGGGATATAGAAAATTATAATATTGACAGTTTATAAGGCGAAGGTGTATGAAGCATTTGTTTCATACGTCTTTTCTTTTTGCCTTTATAGAAAGACAGAAAGAAATAAAATCGCAGTTGCCATTGGAGGAAGCATCACATAAGCCATTTGGTCTTATAACCAGATGGCTGTTTTGTGTGCGTGCCATGGGCGCACTCTAATGGGTGCAACGAAGTCTAATAACTATTATCTGATCAGATTGAGGCTGCTTATGGTCTTCAGAAAAAATACTACGGTTAGGTAATCGTTTAATGAACGTAAGAAAGCGCCGGTTTAAGGCGTTTCTTGACGTTTTTACCTTGTAACTTGTAAACTCACGCTAGTATAGTCGTTTTTAAATACACCCACTTTATATTTGTCTATGATTCCATCTGCGACGCCCACGTCAATCGACGTAGCCACCGCTACGCCTCATTCCTCCGCCTTGCAGAGTGAAATCATATCCTAAATATAAAGTAGGGTTAATTTAAAACGACTATACTCACAGTGAAATCCGTTGGGGCGGCTTCTCTTACGTATGTTTTTCTGATAATTTCAAAATGATACGTAGGATTCTACTGTTTCCTACGTATCATTTCATAAAAACTTCAAAATGATACGCAGGATTCTAATGTTTGTTACGTACCGTTTTATAAAAACTTCAAAATAATACGTAGGATTCTACTGTTTCCTACGTATCATTTTATAAAAACTCCAAAATAATACGTAGGATTCTAATTTTTGTTACGTATCATTTTATAAAAACTCCAAAATGATACGTAGGATTCTACTGTTTCCTACGTATCATTTCATAAAAACTCCAAAATAATACGTAAGATTCCGTCATTTACTACGTATGATATCGTAAAATCTCGAAAATAATACGTAACATAGAAAAAGATACGCCTGCAAAATACTATAATGATGACGGAGTCCTCGTTATGGGTATATATGATTTTCTGGCACAGATTGCAGAGCTTGGCCTGCTCAATCAGGTTTTGCATTTTTTATGATATGATGGTATAATGAAAGACAGTGTTTTTGATTTGAGAGAAGGATTGTTTGAAATGAAAGATAAAAGGACTTTAAGTATTGTAAAAATTGCATTTATGCTTATTATGGCGATGACCGTGATATTAGAAACGGTGTTATGGTATAGAAATGAGCAGGCGTCGTATTATGTTTTCGATACAAATCTGATTGGTGAAAAGGTTATGCTGGTTTTATATGTGGTTTTGTCAGTGGCACTGATTGGAATCACAGTTAAAAATAAGCATTTTTGTACTTCGGTTTTAACGCTTGTCAACCTTTTTATTATGATTTATTTAAAGGGCGGGTGTATCGTAGATAACCTGAAATTTTTCATGAGCTATGAGGCACAGGATGGTCTTCAGTATTTAAAATTCGACAGAGTATCTGTTCTTATGAGCATCATGTTAACGTTTGCGTTTATCATCATTAGCATTTACCGGTCAGATGATGATGGCAATAGAGTTTTGTGGTCTTTTGTTGCTAATATCGGAATCTGGGGCATGATTAATTCATATGATATCGTATGGATGTCGTTTTTCTGCGTTCTGATGACGGCTGGAATGTATGGCTGGTTAAAAGAAAAAAGACATGCGGTTACATCTGTATATATGCTGTGTGCGATATTATTGAGTCTTTCAGCCGTGTTTGCGGCGGTTAAGATAGAATATTCTGCCCTGCAGTCAGTGATAGCGTGTAAAGCTATGATGTATGAAGGTTCCGAATATCCGGCTTATCTTTTACTTGGTGCGGCAGCGGTTATTATATTTGCAGGATTACTTGGAGCGGTTCTGCGTGATGGAAATGTGCGTACTAGATTTTATATTTTCTGCGTGATTCCTGTTACTGTTGGAGCTTACCTGATATTAAGATTTACTCCTGCGTATGGCGGCTTACTTATGGGAAATATTGTAAAATACACAGGTGCGGTGTCATTTTTTGTTGGAGCCGTATGTGTTTTGATATTGAAGAAAAAAGAATGGGTATCGGCATTTTTGGGATTTGAGACAATCATGGCTGTTATTGCACTCATGGGAGTCGGGATACCTCTTACTGTGTGGTATGCCATTATGTTAATGATAGTGATGATTCCACATATGCTTTTACTTGTTTTAAATGAATATTCAGGAAGATATGTATACATAACACTTGTGTGCACCGCAGGAATGATACTTCTTCCGGTAGATATGATTTGTTTCAGGATGCCTACGTTTAAGGCATATATGCAGATGGAAAAGCCACTATTTGCGGGACTTATGATAGCAGGATTTGTATGCTTTGCAGCAGGAATCGCAAAAAAGGGATATGAATTTGTAAAGAAGGGACAAAACACTGATAATTCAGGCAGGATTTGCCTTTGTATCGATATATTGGTGATGTGTGCGCTGGTTACATTTTTACCGCTTATTACAATTAAATGGATTAATCCTATGTTTTCAAGCTCAGACTTAATGTTAGCTAATATTGAAGTAAAAAAAGTGCCTGTGAACCAGATTATTGTGACAGCAGTATTTGATGTAGTGGTATTTCTGGTATCGGCGATTATTCTTTTAATAGACAAAATAAGAAAACAGGGTAATAAAACAGGCAGGTAGAATAATATCCTTTAATAAATACAGGAAAGGTAACTTATCTGTTGAAAGCGATATTATATATATCAGATTTTTTAATACCTCTCATAATTTTTCTGATTGTGGGATACGGGATGCTTAATAAAAAAAACATCTATGATGATTTTGTAAAGGGTGCAAAGGATGGAATGAAAACGGTTATTTCCATTGCTCCAACAATGATAGGTCTTATGATTGGCGTGGGGACTTTACGGACATCGGGTTTTTTAGATTTTTTATCTGAAAGCATTGGTAAATATAGTGAAAGAATCGGTGTACCTTCGGCGATTATTCCTGCAATGATTGTAAGAATGTTTTCGTCATCAGCAGCGTCAGGACTGGTGCTTGACATATATAAGGAATATGGTACGGATTCACTTGCGGGACTTATTGCATCCATTATGATGGGAAGTACAGAGACAATATTTTACACGATGAGTGTATATTTTGCGGCTGCGAAAGTGACAAAGACGAGGTGGACTGTTAAGGGAGCGTTGATAGCGACTATTGCAGGAGCAGTGGCAAGTATAATCATAGGGAGAAAGATGTACTATAGAATGTAATTAAGGAGAAAACATGAAGCAGTTGATTAAGAAAATCAGGGTCAATAATTATATTATGAGGTTCATCACGGCATGGCTTGTATCCGGAATCGTGATGATTCATGAATTTGGCAGAGACAGAATGTACGAATTTGAAAGTTTAAAAGATGTAAACCTCTTTGCAGGCGTTGTTACTACGGTTTCGGTGTTTGTGTTTTTATCAATCGTAAATCTGGTGTTTAGAAAAAACCGTTACATAAGATATTATGATTACAGAAAAAAAGCAAGTATCATTGATTATACTGTGGTTATGCCTGTAGTCGTAATATTTGCAGTGGAGTGTATGCTGACGGTGAAAAATGTCTACAGTGCTTCCATGCTCTGTCTGATTGTAGCGTGGATTTTGTGGTATGTTCTTAATACGTTTAAAGAATTTTATTTTGGAAAAACTTTTTCAAAAAAAACATCGGGATATATTGCATTTGGAGGCGTATTATTTGGATTTTGTTTCGTTGGATTTTTTCTCGGAACACTCCTTATCGTTCGTCATCTTATATACAGGACTGCAACATATGATTTTGGAATATTTTCGCAAATGTACTACTATATGAAAACAACACTTAAACCTATGACAACGTGTGAGAGAAATGAGCTTTTATCTCATTTTGCGGTGCATGTGTCACCGATATTCTATGTGATATTGCCGGTATACTGCATTTTTCCGTACGAGAAGACGCTTATTATAATGCAGCTTCTAATAGTGTTAAGTGGTGCCATTCCTTTGTTTTTACTTGCGAAAAAAAAGGGACTGGGAAATTTTATAGCTATGTGTATGTCATTGTTATACCTGACATATCCAACATTTTGTTCGGGGCTGTTTTATGATTTTCATGAAAACAAGTTTCTGCCGGTACTTATATTATGGCTATTGTACTTTATGGAAAGTGAGAAAGTAGCAGGAACTCTTATATTTGCCATACTTACTCTTATGGTAAAGGAAGATGCGGCGATTTATGTGGCCTGTATCGGATTATTTATGATATTTGGGAAAAAGGGAAGAAAAAATAAAATCTCAGGTACAGTACTGGTGATTGCATCAGTGGTATATTTCTTTATGATGTACCATTTTTTGTCTACCAGCGGAGACGGTGCGATGATTAGCAGATACGGTAATTTTGTCACGAAAGAGGAAGGAACTATAGGATTATTAATCAATATTTTTAAGAACCCGCCGTATTTTATTTCACAGATAATGTCCATGGAAAAACTGGAGACATTTTTATGGCTTTTTGGACCTGTGTTATTTATACCGTTCATTTCGAGAAAAGCGCACTCATTTATTTTACTGATTCCGGTTCTCGTAATTACTTTTATGACTAATAATCTGTATCAATGGACGATTGATTATCAGTATGCATATGGTTCAGGAGCTTTGATACTCTATATAACTGTTTTATATCTGAGCGGAGAGCTGCGTGACAAAAGAAATGAGCCGATACCTATGGAACGGCTTAAGATATCAGGTATACTTATGGTGGCGGTATCAGTTATAATGGTAACTTCAGTAACTACTGATAAGCTGTATTATCTGGATGATTACAAAGATAACAAAGATATATATGAAGAATTTAACAGGGTATTAAAAATGATTCCTGAAGATGCGTCGGTGTCTTCTACTACATTTTTTATACCACACATCCCTCAGAGAAAAGAGATATATTACTATAAGGATGGAGAACCGCATTTTGATACAGAATATTATATCTATGATTTAAGATATGAAGAGAATTATGATTTGTTTATACATGATTATAATGAATTTCTTGCAGAACAGTATGATGTTGTAGAGGAGATACCTGATACAATTGTTTTGCTTAAAAAAAGTGAATAATACAGGAAAGGAAAGGTGATTGTCATGAGAATTGGTATGCTGACAAGCGGAGGAGACTGTCAGAGTCTGAATGCTTCAATGAGAGGTGTTGCAAAAACATTGTTTCATAACATTAAAAATGTGGAAATCATAGGTTTTCACGAGGGATATAAGGGACTGATGTATGGGAATTATCATACTATGCTTCCGTCAGATTTTTCGGGAATCCTTACTGAAGGAGGGACCATTATAGGAACCTCAAGACAGCCGTTTAAATTGATGCGTACACCTGATGAAAACGGGATGGACAAGGTTGAGGCGATGAAGAATACTTATAAGAAACTCGGACTTGACTGCCTTGTGATTCTGGGAGGAAACGGAACACACAAGACAGCAAATCTTCTGAGCGAAGAAGGACTGAACATCGTAACGCTTCCAAAGACAATTGATAATGATATCTGGGGTACTGACATTACATTTGGTTTCCAGAGTGCCGTTAATATAGCAACGAGTGCAATTGACTGTATTCACACAACGGCTGCTTCTCACGGAAGAGTATTTATCGTTGAAGTTATGGGGCACAAGGTAGGATGGCTCACTCTTCATGCCGGAGTTGCAGGAGGAGCGGATATCATACTTTTACCTGAGATACCATACGATACAGATGAAGTTATAAAAGCAATCGAAAAGAGAACAGAAGAAGGAAAGAAATTCTCGATACTTGCAGTGGCAGAGGGTGCCATATCAAAAGAAGATGCTGCCCTGTCAAAAAAAGAATTAAAGAAAAAGAGGGCAAACAGTCCTTATCCGTCTATTTCGTATGAACTCGGAGCAGCTATTGAAAAGAAGACTGGAAATGAAGTAAGGGTAACCATACCGGGGCATACACAGAGAGGCGGAAGTCCTTGTCCGTATGACAGAGTATTATCAACAAGATTTGGTGCAGCAGCAGCAGGTCTGATAATGAAAAAAGAATTTGGATATATGGTGGGAATGAATCATGGCGAGATTGTAAAGGTTCCATTGTCAGAAGTGGCAGGAAAACTAAAGACGGTTGACCCGGATTCGTCATTTATAAATGAGATAAAATCATTAGGAATCAGTTTTGGCGTTTAGCAATATGGAAGGTTAATTATGTCATATACAGCATTATACAGGAAGTTCAGACCGGATGATTTTGAAAATGTAAAAGGTCAGGAACATATTACATCAACCTTAAAAAATCAAATTAAGGCAGACAGAATAGGACACGCGTACCTGTTTTGTGGTACGAGAGGTACCGGTAAGACAAGTGTTGCCAAAATATTTGCAAAGGCAGTGAACTGCCTGCACCCGGCAGATGGAAACCCGTGTAACGAGTGTGAAGTATGTAAGAGTATTCAACGTGGGTCATCGATGAATGTGATTGAAATAGATGCTGCTTCAAATAACGGTGTGGAAAATATAAGACAGATTGTGGAAGAAGTTAAGTATTCACCCACGGAAGGGAAATATAAAGTATATATCGTTGACGAGGTTCATATGTTATCAATAGGTGCATTTAATGCTCTTTTAAAGACATTGGAAGAACCGCCTTCATATGTAATATTTATACTTGCTACCACGGAAGTACACAAGATTCCCATAACCATATTGTCCAGATGCCAGAGATATGATTTTAAAAGAATCAGCGTTCAGACCATATCTGAGCGAATGAAGGAATTGTGCACTATCGAAGAAATGGATACGGAAGACAAGGCACTTCAGTATATTGCGAAGACGGCAGACGGTTCAATGCGTGATGCATTAAGTCTGTTAGACCAGTGCAGTGCCTTTTACATGAATGAGAAACTGACATACGAAAATGTACTTGAAGTGCTTGGAGCTGTTGATACGGAGGTATTCGGCAGATTATTAAGGAGTATTGTGGCGGAAGATTCTGTCGCATGCATTCATCAGTTAGATGAGATAGTCACACTTGGAAGAGACCTGTCACAATTTGTAACAGACTTCGTATGGTATCTGAGAAACCTTTTACTTATATCGGCATCAGATAATGCAGAAGAGGTAGTAGATGCTTCGGAACAACGACTTGAGGCAATGAAAGAAGAAGCAGGCATGGTCAGCATAGATGTTCTTATGCGATACATCAGGATTCTGTCAGAACTGACTTCGTCATTAAAATATGCTGCAAACAAAAGAATATTGATAGAGGTGGCTTTAATAAAACTAACAAGACCTGCAATGGAAAAGAATTATGATTCATTGATACAGAGACTTGAAAGCCTTGAAAATAAGATAGAAAACGGAGAGTTTCACGTTAGTACTGCGCCGGTGACTGCACAGAAGACATCTGAAAGTGAAGAGGAAAAACCGGTAAAAAAGCAAAGGCAGAGAGCAGTTCCTGAAGATGTTAAGCTTGCGGCGTCAAACTGGGGTAAATTAGTCGGCAGACTTCCCGGAAGCGAAAAAGCTTTTCTAAAGGATTGCAGGATAAGTGCGGGTGATGATAACAAGCTTTATCTTGTTTTTCAAGATGAAATCAATTATACTATGTTTGTTGGTCATAATGGAACAGGTGAAAAAAAGTCACAGATAGAAGAGATGCTTGGTGAAGCTACCGGGAAGGAGATAGAGGTAGAAATCGAACTTCTAAAACCCGAAGAAAGCTATCATGATAAATTTACTGAGATAAAAAGTATGATTAATATGGAAATCGAAGAGGAGGATTTTTAAAATGGCAAAAAGAGGAGGTTTCCCTGGAGGAATGCCGGGAAACATGAACAATCTTATGAAGCAGGCTCAGAAGATGCAGAAGCAGATGGAAGAGACTACAAAGGAACTTGAATCAAAAGAGGTAACTGCAAAAGCAGGTGGTGGAGCCGTAGAGGTAACCGTATCAGGAAAGAAAGAAGTAGTAAGTGTGAAGATATCAGAGGAAGTTGTTGATCCTGATGATATAGAGATGCTGGAGGACCTTATTGTTGCGGCTACAAATCAGGCATTAAGAGAAATTGATGAAATATCACAGAGTCAGATGTCGAAGATTACAGGCGGACTTGGTGGATTAGGCGGAGGATTTCCGTTTTAAAACATAGGCAGAGTGAGGATAGAGATGGAATATTATAGCAAATACATCAACCAATTAATAGAAGAATTTGCAAAGCTTCCGGGAGTTGGAGCAAAGTCGGCCCAGAGGCTTGCTTTTCATATCCTCAATCTGCCTGAAGAACAGGTAAGTCATTTTGCGGACACAGTTGTAAAGGCGAAGGCAAATGTCAGATATTGTAAAAAGTGTTTTACACTCACGGATGATGAGCTGTGTCCGATTTGCAGAAGTGACCGGAGAAACCAGAAAGTTATAATGGTGGTGGAGAACACAAGAGACCTTGCGGCTTATGAAAAGACAGGAAAGTTTGACGGGGTATACCATGTGCTTCACGGAGCGATATCACCTACACTGGGGATTGGTCCCGGAGACATAAGATTAAAAGAGCTGATGGAACGTCTCAGGGATGATGTAGACGAGGTAATCATATCTACAAATTCAAGTGTGGAAGGAGAAGCTACGGCATTATATATTAGTAAATTAATTAAACCCACGGGAATAAAAGTTAGCAGGATAGCAAGTGGTGTTCCTGTAGGCGGAGATTTAGAATACATAGACGAAGTAACTCTTCTAAGGGCATTAGAAGGCCGAACTGATATGTAATGGAAAGGAACGAAGGATAAGATGTCCGGGGAATATGTATTAACAAGAGATATTATATATGACCACAACGAGCGTATGCTGAATATTAGAAAATACTATCCGTATTTTAAATTATCTGAAATGTCTTTCAGACAATACAAAGAAGGGCAGTTCGATAATATTGATATGGGGTATATTCTGATGGCAGTATTACGTTTTTTTATTGAAAAAAATAATTTTAATGAAGAACCGGTGACATATGAAGAATACGAAAAATTCATGTCAGATATCCTCACAAGGGATTTCGCAGTAAATGAGGACGAAAAAACATGTAAAGAATTGATAAAGTTTATATTTGATAAAATCAACAATGACGGCAGACCGTTTGTGTACGAATATTTTAATCCTGTGGAGAAAAAGAAACAGTCACTAAGGCTTAAGTTAATTGATGCAAAGATTGTAGACGAAACCATATATTACACTATTACTTCAGATGCCGTGGAATTTTATCTTGATACAAAAGAAGTGCGCGATGAAAGTAATATTACTATAGAGCAGGTGCTGCTCGGAAAATTAATTTCTTCAAAAAATTTCAAGGGTGGCACAAGGGTTGCAAGACGAATAAACAGCGAAGTGGGGAGACTTCTGTCAAGAAAAAATGAAGTTCTCTCTATTTTAAGTCATGATGTGTTTGAGGGGGTAAAAGTATACGAAGAATTCAATGACACAGTAGTAAAATGGTTTGATGATGAGCAGAAATTATTCTCACAAAACAAAGAATTAATAGAACAGGCTCTGAAAAAAGCAGAATCTGAGAGTCAGTATTATTCTGCCATGAATGATATATATATGTTAGAGTCAGAACTAAACAGGGCGATTACCAGACATGGAAGACTCTTAAGTGAGTGTACGGACTTACAGATTAAGGCGGACGAGCTGATTGCAAAAGCGAAGTTTACAAGTCTTAGAATGTCATTTGATTTTCAGGACTATTTTAAGAGACTTAAGGAATTAGACAGAGCGGATATGCTTGAAAATATAATAGTTCCAATGCTGAATCTGAAAGTGCCGAAACAGTTTGATATCATAAATATAGACGAAATGCTTCTGTACAGACCTGAAGGAGAAGAAAAAGGAGAGAAAATAAAGGACGAGCAGTTAAAAGAGTACGTCTATGAAGATGAGCTTGAAGATAAAAGAATTGAACATAATTACAGGATATTTATGGGGATTCTGTTCGATATGATGTTAAAAAATGATAATTTCACTTTGAGTGATGCAGAAGAAGAACTAAGAAAAAATATAGGAAATTCATTTGAAAGAAACGGAGACTGGTACTCGTTTATGGTGCATTTGTGCCAGAAAAAACAATATGAAATCAATTTATTGTCAGAACATCCGGATACATTTTTAGAGGAAATTATTAAAAACTACTGCAAAGAAGTACAGAAATATCAGGGATTGAAATTCAGGATTGAGAGCACAGAGGATATTATAAAAAAACCTGATATTGCCTCTATATCGGACATTAAATTTGTTGTTGGAGATGGAGAAACAGATGGATAACAGAAATTTAGAAAAAGCATTGGAGATATTTTCCTGCCTTGTAAAGGGAGAAGAAATAAGTGCAAACAAAAAAGAAACCTCTTCGCTATATGAGGAGTATACTGACAACTCACAGGTATATGATATAGTAAAGACAATGTGCAAAAAGATGAATCTTTCATTATATGAATACAAGGATACGTTATATCTTTCACCGGGAAAAAGCAATCGTGTATTTGGTTACAGTAATGAAGAATTAAAAAAAGAGATAGGAATAAGACTCAACAGAGAACTATATCTTTGTTACTTTGTAATGTTTGGAGTAATTACAAGATTTTATTCGGATACATCCTCTGAGACATTTACAGAGTATGTCAGAAGTGAGGATGTGATTGCTGCTGTAGACGGCATGCTTGCATCCACACTCAAAGAGATAAATCTGATGTCACTTGATGAGGTAGAGGAAAACAGTTTTCAGGCCATAAGCGGATTATGGGAGGAACTTCCGCTTGTGGTAAATGAAGATGCAATAAGTGTCAAGGCATCTAAAGGTTCTAAAGCAGGATATGTAAAAATGGTATTTAACTTCATGGAAAAGCAGGAACTGCTTCTTCAGAATGATGGGAGATATTATCCTACAAATCGTTTGAGAGCGTTAATTGAAAATTATTTTGACGATTATAAGGGAGAATTATATAGTTTGGTGAAAGGAGCAGTTTAAGGATGCCACATATCAACAGAATCAGGGTAAATAATGTAAAATATAACTTTGGTACACAGTTTTATGATGATTTTATGATGAGATTTTCCGGTAAAAACACCATCTATGACCTTGCAAACGGTGGTGGCAAAAGTGTACTTATGCTGCTTCTAATGCAAAACTTAATTCCGAATTGTACATTAGACGAAAAACAGCCTCTGGAAAAATTATTCAGAACCAATGAAGGAAGTACCACCATACATTCACTTATCGAATGGACTCTCAGTGATGTGCATATAAAGAATGAATTAAAATACATGCTTACGGGTTTTTGTGCAAGGAAGGCGAAGGATTCCGGAGAAGAAAAACAGAAAAATACCGCTGAGACCGAGTATTTTAACTATGTTATATTTTACAGAAGCTACAATGATAATGATATAAAGAACCTGCCTTTGATAAAAGACGGTGAGAGGATTACATACAACGGACTGAAAAATTATTTAAAGGAGCTCGAGAAAAAAGCACCGGGACTCGAAGTGCACATATTTGACAGAAAAGGAGACTATCAGAGATTTATAACCGGATACGGATTGTACGAAAGTCATTGGGAGATTGTCAGGGGAATTAATAAGACCGAAGGACACGTAAGGACATATTTTGAGACAAACTATAAGACTACGAGAAAAGTGGTGGAGGATCTGCTTATAGAAGAGATTATCAGAAAATCTTTTCAAAACAGATATCATTCTGAGAATGAACAGGACAATATGGCAAAGACACTTTTAGATATTAAGGACCAGCTTATTGCCCTGTCGAAGAAAAAAGAACAGCTTCATCACTACGACAGACAGATAGAAATGATAGAGAATTTTTCGGAGAGAGTAGGTTCAATAAGACAGCTGTTTGTAGGAATGGAGTCTTTGGAGTACGAACTTTCAAAAGCCTATAACACCGTTGTTCTTATGGAAGAAGACAGAAAAAGAGAAAGAGAAAAACTGGCAGACGAAAAAGCATTTATAGTAAATGAAAAAAACAGTTTAAGCAGACGCGTAGAGACGGCAAAAGTAGCAAAAAGGCAAAATGAACTGAATATGCTAAAAGAAAAACTTGGAAGTTATGCAGAGATAATAGCCGGAGAAAAAGAAGAAATACTGGCATTGGAGAAAGAGCTTAAGGAAAAAGAGTGCGGCAACGATTTTCTGGAGTATATTTCTTATAAGGCAGAGTATGACAAGACAAAAGAAATGTTAGATTATGCGCTTTCAGATGCTGATACACTTACGGGAGAGCTGGGAAGCCTTACGGCAACATGGAAAAAATATATAGATAAGAGAAACGAAATTTTAAACGGACAGATGGAACAGGAAAAATCTATATTGATGAAGGAAGAAGAAACTGTTTCAGAATACGAAAAAAATTTAAATGAGGATTCAAATACAATCGCTGTATTGGAATTCAGGTTAAAAGAAAATGAGCAGAAGAAAGAAGAAGCTGCCAGAATATCAGCAGAAGCCCGCAATAATTCAGGGGTGTTGATTCCGTCGACGGCTGAGAGGGAGATAGAAAAGCTTACAGAGGAAATACAAAAGGACAAAAGCGAAATCGAGCAGCTTAATAACCAATATAGTGAAATCAATCATAATATACAGGGTTATACCTACGAAAGAGAAAAGCTGCTGCACGAAAGGGAGAGCATTGAAAAGCAGATTACATTGTGTAAAGAGCAGAACGAACAATACGAGACTCACGCAGAGGATGTGAAGCGAATCAGTAAAATTTACGGTGCAAAAGACCTGCGTGAGCTTCCGGAAATAATACACAGGGCTGTGAGAGACAAGGTAATTCTCATAGACGAATTGAAAAAAAACAGAAAAAAACTTGCAGTGAATCTGGAGGCTAAGAAAAACGGAAAATTATTTGAAGAATCAGAAGATGTAAAAAATGTCATTGATTACATTGAAAGGTATCATGGCGAAAAAGCGGTCAGCGGAGCAGAATATTTAAAGGAAATTGATGAAGAAAAAGCAAGGGCATTGATGGAGAAAATGCCTGTATTACCATACAGTATTGTTGTAAGACAGGGATTTGACGAGATTGCTTCAGATGAAAAGATATATGATTTAAACAGGTCGTTGTCGCCTGTGGCGGTTATAAGAGAGGAACTGCTCGGAAAAGAAGAAATGCCTGATGACAGAAACGTAATATATCTTGTTAATAGCGAAGATATATTATTAGATGAAGATGCCTTAAAGATGATTATAAAGAAATGTGAAAATGAGCTCTTAGAACTTGATGGCAATATCCAAAGACAGGAAGAAACATTAAAAGTGATGGAGGAGGATTACAGGCAGGTTCTCGCATACATGAAGATTCAGGATGAAAACGATGACGTGACAGAAAAACTCGATAATCTTTTGCTTCTTAGAAAGGAAAAGATATCTGCACTTGAAATGCTTGAAGAACAGGTATTACAGTGGAGAGAGTCAGTAGGAAATATCAGCACCGAACTTGAGACAGCAAAGAAGAGAGTAGCAGATAATCAGTCACAGAAAGAGCTTTTAAGCGAGGTTTATCAGTATTACAGACAGGCAGATGATATCGAAAAGCAAAGTGAGTCAGTGAGAAAGCAGCTTGATGCAATAAAGAAGAATTATAACAATCTCCTTTCAAGAAAAGAAGCACTCGTGCGGCAGAAATCATTAAGAAAAGAAAAAATTGAATCACTCAGAGTTCAAAAAACAGAAAATGAGCAGGAGTGGACAAAGGTTTATGCTCCTTATTACATAAGTGGAAGCAGTGAGATAACAGATATAACACCTCAGGAGTTAAAGGCGAGACTGGACGGAGTGATAGAAACGGTGACAAAAGAAAATTCCGGTTTGAAAGAAAGACAGAAACTCCTGCAAAGTTATGGAAAATCCATGGAGAAGATTCTTCAGAGAATACAGTATAATGGGTTTGATATAGAAAAACTTAATAGAGAGTATGAAGAGGGAACACTTACAGAAAACTCAGTAGAGCTTTTGGCGGCTATAAAAGAATCGGGTAAAAACAGACAAAAGAAATTAGAGGAAATAGTTAAAAAGGAAAAAGAGATTGCTTCGCAATGTAATAAAACAGAGGGTGCGATATCACATGCAATTCAGGTGATATCTGAAAAATATGGTTATTACCGTGAGGAAGAGTTTGGCGAAAGTGACCTAAATATTTTTATAGAAGAAAATGAGGGGATGTTAAAAGATTATGAAAAAATGATTGATGCGGATGAAGAAAAACTTCGTGTTATAGAGGAGGAAATAAATGGATATTCTATAGTAAGACATGATATCGACAGCAGAATGGAAATGGAATCAATCAAACTCAAAGATACAACTGAAGCTTTTGAAAAGGGCATTGATGTTGCGAAGAAAAGCATGGAGATTTTGAAGAAATATGAAAGCTTCAGAAGTGATGTTTCAAAACGAAGAGAAGATTTTATTCATGAAAAGCAGATGCTGATTGACACGATGAAATATGCCGGTGGCGATATTCTTGCGGAAGAAATCCGTGTTAATGTTTCAATGCCTGAAAACTTTGATGAGACAGACAGGTTGATTAAAATGTTTGGAGAGACAACGAAATGTCTGGAATTAGAAAGGGATATGGTAGGAAAGGGAATTGAAGATATGGAGAAGATTAAGCAGAATTTTGAAACCCAGTGTCTTCAGAATTGCCTTAACATTAAGACGGAGTTAGAGCGGCTGCCTAAGATGTCAAAGATATTGCTTGACGGAGAACACATTCCGGTAATCAGTCTGAAAATTCCATATAAAAAAGAAGAGGAATATATGGGAGCGATGTCGGAATATATTGATCATATAGCCCAAAAAGCTGACGAGCTGAGTGAGGTGGAGGACAGGATAAAATATCTTAAAAACCAGCTTAGTTTTAAAAAGCTTTTTTCAGTAATTGTGAATGACATGAACGGCATAAAGCTGAATCTTTATAAACGTGAGAGGATAAAGGAGTTCAGCAGATATCTTCCGTACGAGGAGGCGGTAGGAAGTACGGGTCAGTCACAGGGTATATATATTCAGTTTTTGATTGCAGTAATCAATTATATTTCCAGCATCAATTCTAAAAATGCAGATGCTTCCGGGCTGAAGAAGGTTGTATTTTTAGATAATCCGTTTGGTGCTGCAAAGGATGTATATATTTGGGAGCCTATTTTCAAGCTTCTGAAGACAAATAATGTGCAGCTGGTTGTTCCTGCACGTGGAGCGACGCCGGCCATAACAGGCAAATTTGATGTGAATTATGTCCTTGGACAGAAAATGGCAGGTAAAAAACAGCAGACGGTTGTTGTGGATTATTTCAGTAATGTTGAGAATGAGGAGATAGAGTATACCAAAATAGAATATGAACAGACATCATTATTTTGACAATGGGTCTCTGGTATGATAAACTCTTAGTTAAAGTGAATTTTTAGAGGTGAGATGTTTTGGATAGATACGAATATAATGTGAAGTCCGATCAGATAAAAAAATTATATAATAAAAAAGATTATCAGGGTGCGGCTGAGATTGCAGATACGATAGACTGGTCCAGAGTAAAGCATAACAGCATGCTTGCGATAGTTGCTGATGCATACGAGGGTGCAAAACAGTATGATAAGGCAAGGGAAGTGCTTGAGATAGCATATGAGCGTTCTCCTCTTGGAAGACAGCTTGCTTACAGACTTACTATATTATCTGTAAGAATGAGAGATTTTGTAGAGGCTGACCGTTATTATCATGAATTTGTGGAGATGGCACCGAGAGATGTTGCGCAGTATATTTTAAAATACCGTATTTCCCGTGCAAAAGGTGATGATATTGATAATCTTATCAGCATACTTGAGGCATATCTGGATGTTGAGATGGATGAGAGATGGCAGTATGAGCTTGCCAAGCTCTACCATGAATCAGGACAGGATACGAAATGTGTGGAAATGTGCGATAAAATTATCCTGTGGTTCAGTGAGGGCAAGTATGTCACTAAGGCCATGGAGCTGAAGATGAAGCATGAGTCGCTCACAGAGGAGCAGCAGGCAAAGTACGATGGTAAATGGGACTACTACAATGAGAAGATAAAGGCTGAAGAAAAAGAAAAGGCTGCCCTGTTGTCAGAAAGCGGAGAGGATACGGAAGAATCCGGTGAAGACTCACAGGGTGAGGATGAAAATGTATCCGATGAAGAAAATACCGATGAAGTAAGCGAAGACAGTGAAGCAGGTGAAGGCAGCAGTGAAGATGACAGTGACGAAAAAAATCAGTCACCGGAAGAAAGATGGCCACAGCATGATATCTTAAATGATACAACTGCATTGGATTATCTTACGGATTATACGGAGGAAGAGAAGATTAATCATGAACCTGATACTGAGACAGTTGATGAGGTTACTGCTATGGAGGTTGAGATTAATCTCGCCAGAGTTGTAGAAGAATCAGTGGAAGATGCCAAAAAGGATGCAGATGAAGAAGATGAAAATGAGATAAATGAAATAGATGAAAATGATGATCCTTATGATTTTTCAGAAAAGAAGGACATTGAGAATATGGATGAATCTGAGATTATCGCAGATGCTTATGTCCGTGCAGAAGAAGATGAGACAGGAGAATCGGAAGAACATATAGATGATTCAAATGATGACAGTCAGGATAACAAGATTGAAATATATGAGTCAAGCGAAAACAACAATGATGATAACTTGGGCGAGGAACTTATGAAGACATCAGAGATAGACATAGACGAGATTAATTTTAAGGTAGCACCTGCCGGCAATAATGTGTATGATACAGCCAATATTCAGGAGGCATTGGCACAGAGCATGGCTATTATCATGAAGGCTGAAAGTGAGAAACAGTTCAAAGAATCAATGATGCAGCCTGAGATTATGGATGAACCTACCAAGAGAATTGGTAAGGAACTTGGAAATGAAGGAATAAGCAGAAATGCATTTGACGAGCCTGAGGATGCAGATGATGAAGATGTAAAGAAGCCACATAAGCCTGTGTATGAGACTGTTCCATTGCAGCCTATTTACGACAAGGAAGAAGACGGACAGATTAAGCTGATAGATACGATAGAAGTTGATGAGCAGGTAGAAGGACAGATGAATATTGAGGATGTACTGCTTGAATTTGAAAACAGAAAGAAGGCAGCATTAGAAGAAGCAGAGAAGAAGGAGAAGATAGCAAAGGATGCTGTTGAAAGGGCGATGAAGGAAGCAGCAGCAGCAAGGGAAGCAGTTGAGAAGGCTTTGGCCGAAGAAGAAGCAGCAAGGCTTGCATTGGAAAAGGCTTCAAGATCCCAGAAAGAATTGATGGATACAAGAACTTTGGATGAACTGGCTGCGCTTGATAAAGTTGCCGGTAACCTTGGTATCGATTTGTCAGATAAGAAGAAGGTTGATGAACTTATATCAGAAATGAGCAGTCAGCCTGATAACGATATAAAAGCAGAAGCAACAGAACCGGCAGAAGAGCCTGTAGAGCCGGCAGAGCCTGTAGAAGCAACTGTACCGACAGTGTCAGATGAACCGGCAGAAGCAGCTGAAACGGAAGAAGATACTGCTCCTGCCTTTACAACTGAATCACAGGAAGCAGAAGTAAAGAGTGTATTGGAGAGTACTGAAAGAGAACTTGCGGCTGCTGTAGAGGCGGTAGCATCTCAGATGGAGCCGGAAGTAAACGAAGCTGAAGCGACACATATAGAGCCGGAAGTAAACGAAGCTGCAACACAGGTGGAGCCGGAAGTAAATGAAGCAGCAACACAGATGGAGCCGGAAGTAAATGAAGCTGCAACACAGATGGAGCCGGAAGTAAATGAAGCCGAAGCGACACAGGTGGAGCCGGAAGTAAATGAAGCAGCAACACAGATGGAGCCGGAAGTAAATGAAGCTGAAGCGACACAGGTGGAGCCGGAAGTAAATGAAGCAGCAACACAGATAGAACCGGAAGTAAACGAAGTCGAAGAGGCACAGATAGAGCCGGAAGTAAATGAAGCAGCAGAGAGTGTGGCAGAAGTAGCAGCTACATCTGCAGAACCGGAAGAAAAGCAGGCGGTGGAAGGTCATGAGAGTGACACACAGAATGCTGTTACCGGTGAAACGTATGGTTTTGGAGACCATGTGGAAGTGGCTGATGACGTATTAGCAGATATATCGAAAGCCGTACAGGAAGAGTATGATAAGATAGTAAGTTCAGGTTACAATGAACCTGAAAATACAGCTTATAATACACTGGAGGCAATAGCGGCAACTGCTGATGAAAATGCTGCAATCCGAATTGAGAGAGAACGCCATGAGGCGGAAACAAAAATTCCGGAAGAACATCGTAAACTGTTCGCAAATTTCTTAGACATACCGGGATTGGAAGAGCAGGTAGCGGCAACGATTAAGAATTTGACTGAAAACTTTGTAAAAGATGGAACATCAAAGACAAATAACGTGATGATAATGGGAGATGCAAAAGTAGGAAAGACAACACTTGCATTGAACATTATAAAGGCTGCAAATAAAGGAAGAGACAGAGCTTCAAGAAAAGTAGCGAAGGTAAAGGCAACAGCACTGAACAGGAAGGGTGTTGGAGCTGCAATGTCTCAGATATTGGGAACAGATTTAATCATTGAACAGGCAGGCAATCTGATGCCGGGAACGGTTGTAGACCTTATGGCATCCATGAAAGCATATACCGAGGAAATGATTATTGTTCTTGAAGATGATAAGGCTGCTTTAGAGAGACTTGTGACAGCACATCCTGCATTGGAGGATATGTTCAGTAATCAGATATATATAAAAGAATTTAACATTGATGACTATGTTAAGATTGCTAAAGACTACGCAGAGACAAAGGGATATGTCATTGATGAGATGGGAACATTAGCGCTGTATGCAAAGATTGATGATATCAATGGAAAAAATCAGGGCATCAGCAGACCGGAGATATATGAGATTATTGATGAGGCAGTTGCGTATGCTGAAAGATTTAAGTTCAGCAAGATAATAGATAAAATCAAGAAGACACATTACGAGATGGGTGTATTGAAAGAAGAAGATTTCGATTAATACAGCACTTACAGGAGGATTGACATTTTATGGAGACAATTTTAGAAGCAAAGAACCTGAAAAAGATTTATTCTTTATCAAAAAAACAGCAAAAGCTTGAAAAAGATGGAGCTAAGAAAAAGACGGCTGTAGATGATTTATCATTCGAAGCATACAAGGGAGAGGTGTTTGCTCTTCTTGGACCTAATGGTGCGGGTAAGACTACAACTCTCAGAATGATTTCTACACTAATTAAACCCACTTCGGGCGATTGTACGGTGGATGGTGTCAGCATTGTAGAACAGCCGGAAGAAGTTAGAAAAAAAATAGGTTTTTTAACCAGTGAGTTGAAACTTGAAGATTTTTTCACTCCGAATTATCTGTTTGATTTCTTTTCGAAATTACATGGTGTTTCTGATGAGGAGAGAGAAAAAAGAAAAGAGAAACTGTTTAAAACGTTTGGTATAGATGAATTTGCGGAGGTGAAGGTCGCAAATTTGTCTACGGGAATGAAGCAGAAGACTTCTATTGCCGTATCTCTTGCGCATGATCCGGATATCATTATATTTGATGAACCGACTAACGGACTGGATGTAATTACTGCAAAAGTGGTTACAGACTTTTTGATTCAGTTAAGAGATGAAGGTAAAACGATAATTGTATCTACTCATATTTTCAGTCTGGTTGAAAAGATAGCAGACAGAGTAGGAATAATTATTAACGGGAAAATGGTACTTTGTGACAGTTTAGAAGAAGTAGTAAAAGAAAAGACACTTGAAGATGTATTTTTTGACGTATATGTGGAAGAGGTGGGCACCGATGAATAATATAATTACAATCATGAAGAAAGAGCTGACGAGATTTTTTACAGACAAAAAGATGGTTTTTACATCTATCATAATGCCGGGCCTTATGATATACATAATTTATAGTCTTATGGGTGGTTTCATTCAGGATATGGTTACTACAGATGAGGACTACAAATACAAGATTTCCGTTATGAATATGCCGGAAGTTGTAGAATCAATGTTTGAGGAACAGAATGCTGCGCTTACGGAAATAGATCAGAGTGATATAGAAGATACAAAAGAGGATATCAAAAATGAAAAGGTTGATGTTCTTATGGTCTTTCCGGAAGATTTTGAGGAAGTCATAGATGAATATGATGTTCAGAGTGGACAGAAAGCTCCTGAAATCGAATTATATTATAATTCAGCCACTACAAATTCAGCTAATGCGCAGATGCTCATTACCGCAACACTGGACGCTTATGAAAATTCATTGTCAAATAAGTTTGATGTCAATTTTGATGAGAAGCACGATTTAAATGATGGTGCAGATTTTTCTGAAAAAATGGTATTTGCCATGATACCAATGCTTTTAATGACTTTAATTACAAGTGGATGTGTGGCAATTGGACCGGATTTTATAGCCGGGGAAAAAGAAAGAGGAACTATAGCAACACTTTTAGTAACACCTGTAAAGAGAGGAGCACTGGCGGTAGGAAAGATTATCAGCATGTTAATCATTGCCGTATTGTGTGCGATTTCAAGCGGACTCGGACTTATTCTTTCGCTTCCGAAACTTATGGGGGATGCTGAAATATTTAAAAATGCTTCTCTTACCGCCGCCCAGTATACACTGTTTTTTGTTGTAATACTCAGTTCGGCGTGTGTATTGATTGCATTTGTGGCTGTTTTGTCTGCTCAGGCTAATACGGTAAAAGAAGCCGGAACCAGTGTAGCACCTTTTAATATTCTCATCATGGTGTTGTCTGTTGCAGGTGGTTATACAGGCGGTGAAAAGTTATCTAAGTTTGTAAATTTAATTCCTGTATTTAATGGAAGCAGATGTATGTCAGATATGTTACTTGGTGTGAAGGATAGTTTTGGTTTGTCGATTACTATAGTATCAAATTTTGCGTATGCGATAGTATTGATTTTTATTCTTACGAAAATGTTTTCAAGCGAAAAGATTATGTTTTCAAAATAAACTATATATTTAAGAAAGGAGCCCGGAACAGATAATCCGGGAAGTGGTGGGGTAAGTGCCAGTTACAGATTTTTTAGAGAGAAATGCAAAGTTATATACTAATGAAATTGCATTGGTAGAATTGAATCCGGAGGAAAAGGATACAAGAAGAGTCAGTTGGAAAGAGTATGATTTGATTGAGACGAATGTATTTGCTCCGTACAGACGAGAAATAACTTGGGGTGTTTTTGATGAAAAAGCAAACCGGTTTGCAAATATGTTGCTTTCAAGAGGAATTAAGAAAGGTGATAAGGTTGCCATTATCATGTACAACTGTCTTGAGTGGCTTCCTATCTATTTTGGTGTTTTAAAGACGGGAGCAATAGCTGTTCCTTTTAATTTCAGATATGATGCAGATGAGATTCTGTATTGTGCCGAATTGGCAGAAGTAGATGTTATCGTATTCGGTTTTGAGTTTATAGGAAGAATGGAAACACATGCTGAAAGGCTGAGCAAAGGAAGGCTTTTAATCTATGTTGGTGATAATTGTCCGAGATTTGCAGAAAGCTACATGGAGCTTGTTGCGGATTGTTCCAGTGTTGCACCGGATATTAAGATAACTGATGATGATGACGGAGCTATTTATTTTTCTTCGGGAACAACGGGATTTCCGAAGGCTATATTACATAAACACAGAAGCCTGACACAGGCAGCAGAGATGGAACAGATGCATCATAAGACAACGAGAGAGGACAATTTCTTATGTATTCCTCCGTTGTATCACACAGGAGCCAAAATTCACTGGATGGGAAGTCTGGTTGCCGGAAGTAAGGCGGTACTGTTAAAAGGTGCAAAACCGGATACAATTCTTTCGGCTGTGTCGGATGAGAGATGTACAATTGTCTGGCTCCTGGTTCCTTGGGCACAGGATATTTTGGACGGGCTTGATAATGGTACATTTAAGCTTGAAGATTATCATTTGTCACAGTGGAGACTGATGCATATAGGTGCACAGCCTGTACCACCGTCGCTGATTAAACGATGGAAAAACTATTTCCCAAATCATGACTATGATACTAATTACGGCCTTTCTGAATCGATAGGACCGGGCTGTGTTCATCTGGGAATGGAGAATATACATAAGGTTGGAGCAATCGGTGTGCCGGGATATCGCTGGGAATGTAAGATTGTTGATGAAAATCAGCAGGAGGTACAACAGGGAAGCGTCGGTGAGCTTTGCGTAAAAGGACCGGGAGTTATGACCTGCTATTATAATAATCCTGAGGCTACTGAGGAGACCATAAAAGACGGATGGCTGTATACCGGTGATATGGCAATGCAGGATGCGGATGGTTTCTACTATCTTGTGGATAGAAAAAAAGATGTCATTGTAAGTGGTGGAGAAAATATTTATCCGGTACAGATAGAAGACTTTATCCGTCGTAATGATAAGGTAAAAGATGTGGCAGTCATAGGTCTGCCTGACAGAAGGCTTGGAGAAAAGACTGCTGCAATCATTGAAATCAAAGACGGAATGCAATGCACAAAGGAAGAGATAGAAGATTTCTGCATGGAACTGCCAAGATACAAGCGTCCAAAGGAAATAATATTTGAAGAAATTCCAAGAAATGCAACCGGAAAAATTGAAAAACCGAAGCTAAGAGAACAATTCGGCGCAACAAATCTGGTAGCAAAAGAAATAGAAGAAAAGATATAAGTTTTGACGAATTATTTGATGTGCCGGAAAGGCAAATAATAATTGACTGACAAAGAAATCCGTAAGGGTTTGGCACCACCTACGTATTTATTTTAGAAAAATTGAAAAAGATACGTAGGAAATGTGCACTGCCTACGTATGAAAATCAGAAAATCTGAAAAAGATACGTAGGAATGGTGCACTACCTACGTATAAAAATCAGAAAATGTGAAAATGATACGTAGGGATTTGGCACCGGCTACGTATGAAAATCAGGAAAAATGAAAAAGATACGTAGGAATGGCGCACTACCTACGTATGAAATTTAGAAAATGTGAAAAAGATACGTAGGAAATTGGCGCCAGCTACGTATGAAAAACAGGAAATCAGAAAAAGATACGTAGGAAATTGGCGCCAGCTACGTATTAAAATCAGGAAAATTGAAAAAAGATACGTAGGAATAGTGCGCCAGCTACATATGAAAATCAGGAAAAATGAAAAAGATACGTAGGATTACAACATAGCTTACGTACTTTTTTTAGGAATATCAAATACGATACGTAATATAGCTGTACCGTCTACGTATTTATTTCAGAAAAATTGAAAATAGTACGTATTGAAAAGATGTCGCTTACGTATCTAGATTAATAAACTTAAATTTAGTACGTAAAAACGCCTATATTATTGTTGCGGATGTGGGGAGAGCAGGCTGAAAAGTAAGAGAAGAAATTGCAATTTCATTGTTACAAAAAGATTGCTAATAGATTGAATTTTTCACAGAAATATGTTGATTTTTTGAAAAGCGCATATATAATACAAGTACAAGGAAATATTCATTGCATTCGGAGAGTCACTACAGTTAAGTGTGAGATGAGAATATTCGGAGAGTCACTACCGTTAAGTGTGAGACGATAATATTTGGTTGTCATCACCGTTAAGTTTGGCAAATAGGACAAAGGTTAAGTCTTTGTCCTATTTTACGTGCGCCCGACGGCGCACGTTTCTAAAGGGTGAAAGTCCCTAATCCGCCCGACAGTGGGAAGGATATAGCCGAACAGCAAGGGTGTCCATC
>CADADA010000043.1 GCA_902786515.1 uncultured Lachnospiraceae bacterium
TCTTCACCTCCGTGACAAAGTATATCACGGAATAATATTTAATTGAAAACTATGGAAAATTAATTGCCACTTTCTATGGAAAATAGTATACCACTTACAGGATTTTGCCTTGTTTTCGCAATTTGGTCGTTAGTGGAAACATATCGACTAATAGTATACCATAAATTACTCTCTTAGTGTTTACCTATCTATGAACACAAGCAACATCTATAAACTTATTTGCTACTATTTTGAACATAACGATTTTACCCCATATAAAATACATCTTCAATGCTTAAAATGTGAAATTGAACTCGATACACACTGAAATGGCACATCTGACAACAAATGTCAGATGTGCCACAAACAGTAATGCCCATTTAAATTATTTAAATATAGTTTGTTAAAATTTCCTTTTAATTGATTACTTTATTCCATAAAAGCATTCAGCAAATCGCCTAGAGAATCTTCGTAGAATGGACAGTTTGTCTTCTTAAATACCTTTTTTTTCATTAATTCACAACAGCAAAATTCATCAGAATCATATAGTTCTTCTGCTTTGCTAATATTTGCATAGGTACAAAAATCCACACAACCGCCATTGCATTCAGGTGGGTCAGATGGAGGCGGTAACTGTTCAGGTGCTGGAACCTTCCCAAACATCCCTCGTTTTATCCATTTACCATTTTTTTCCTTAAAGCCCTTCTGCAAATATGGGATTGCTCCTTGCTCACCAGATTCTAGTGCAGCTGTAAGATAATATAATGCTGCATCAAGATCTCGCTGTGTTCCCCATCCCTCAAAATAACAAACGCCTACATTAAGCATAGAAGAAGTATATCCCATGTCTGCTGCCTTCTTAAACATTGAAAAAGCTCTTTCTGTATCTCTAGGCACACCATCACCATTCATCAGGATTGTGCCATAATTATCTAATGCATACATATCATCTTGTGCTACAGCTTCTTCAAACCACTCCACTGCTAAATTATAATCTAAATCAACTATTTCTCCTTTTAGATAGTCGCAAGCAATATTATTTTGAGCTGTTGGCTGCCCTAGTTCGGCAGCCTTCAAATACCACTTAAATGCAGTACATTGATCTGCTTTAACTCCCATCAACCCTTGCGAATAGCAATTTCCTACTACCCAAGTTGCAAATGGATGATCGCCCACTTCGGCAGCTTTCAAATACCATTCAAATGCAGTTTCTAGGTCTGGTTCTCCATCTGGAATTCCTCTTTCGGCATAAACGCCTAATGCAACCATAGCTTTACTACTACCATGAGAAGCGGCTAGAATAAACCATTTTTTCGCTTCTACTTTATCTTCTTGGACACCTTCTCCTTCATCATAGGCAAGTCCCGTGTTCAATTCGCCTGCAAAATTTCCTGCATAGGCAGCATCCAAGAATAAATCAAATGCTTTCTCATAATTCTGCTGTACACCTGTCCCATTTTTATAACACATACCTAATGCATTTAAGCAATACATGTTTCCAGCGTTCGCACCTGCTTGAAAATATTCCACGGCTTTCCTATCATCTTGGGAAACTCCTATTCCAGCTTGATAAAACGCACCTAAATTTAAAAAGGCTATTTCAACACCATTTTCAGCTGCTAGTTTATAATATTTGATTGCATTCTCATAATTCTGTTCAACACCACATCCCAATTCATACATTGTACCCAACAAATTGTAAGCATTTATATCACCCATTTCTGCGGCTTTTTGAGCGTAATAAAATGCTTTGCTTTCATCTTTAACATCTTCGTCCTCTGATTCTTTATGAACCATTGCAAGTACAACATATGCATCAGAATCTTCCAATTCTTTAGCAGCTTTTGAAATCCAATAAAGCGCCTCCTGGTCATTCTTTTCACAATCTTGACCAAAATAATACATCTGACCCAGTGCATACTCTGCAGGAGGATACTCTTTATCAGCAGCTTTTTTATAGTATTCAAAAGCCAATTTTCCATCATGAGGTATCTCTTGACCTTCATCATAAAGCTTACCTAATATGTATTCAGCCACCGAATAGCCCGCATTAGCAGCCTGCAAAAAATAAGCGAACGCTGTGTTTACATCTTTATCAACATTTATACCAGAATAATATCTTTCACCAAGTTCAGTGCATGCAACAGCATCACCATCAAGCGATAAACTTAATAATTCTTCAAGTGACTTAGACTCATATTTATTTTCCACATTTTCATCATAAGAAACCGATAAATCCCCTATTCCTAAATCTGATTTATTTTTTAAGTCTGCTAAAGGATAAAGTTCAGTTGAGTCTATCCCTAGTGGCAAAGCAAAGATATATAATGATGCAGAACACCATTCTTTACTTAATCCACCATCTTCTAGCAATGCATAACTCTCCTTTAAGGCATCTTCTTTTTCTTCTGCTTCAGTTATAACTTTCGCAATAGCATTTGGTGCACCAAGCATTATGGCTGTTCGAAGAATACTCTTTTCTGTTGCTGTATTGGGAAGAAGATCATTTATTAGTCCATATAGTCTCTTGTTTTCAAAATAAATTTCAACGCCAAACCGTTCCAGAATGATTTTGAACGCTTCTATTGCCTGATGGTAAGAAACAGCTCCCGTCAATTTCTCTCCACAAAAAGGACATGTTACGAATTTATTTGAAACGCCTGTTGACCACTCAGCTCCACATTTTATACATTTCATCAATTTTTACCTCCATTTAAATGTCTCCACCAGACAGATTAAACTTTTCTGTAGCAGTGACAATATTATTCATATTATTTCCGCACCATGGACACTCCAATCGAGATTCCCCATTCCAACAGGAAATTTTGTGGCATTTATTACACAACACAAAATTCTTCGTTCCGCAGAATGGACATCCAGGATAGTCCTTAGTATGATAAAGATTGCCCTGAACTGTGGTGTGATCATACCCCTCACTTCCAGCCCTTTGTTCATCAATTGGAAACGCCCATGTACGCCACCAATCTCCATCACTCATTTTTTGCGTCCTTATACCATATATTTGTTTTATTTTGCCACACTTGGCAATTAACACTGCAGCTTCCATCATTTTTATCCTTTTATTCTATATTTTAATCTTTCTGAAAAAGATAATGTTTCCTGTATATCTATCAATTCTAATTTTGCTTCTCTTTGACCATTTTTTGATGCCATTTTATATAATTCTATTGCCTTTCCAATATTAATACTTACACCATTTCCGTTTTGATAACATTTTGCCAGATAGTATTGTGCATCTGCATTCCCTGAATTTCCTGCAGCCTCTAAAATCAATACTGCAATTTTTTCTTCTTTTGGGAATTCGCCCCCTTTTAAGAACTTCCGGGCAATACTTATCATTTGATCAAAATTCCCACCAGAGGATGCCTTGGATAAACATTCTATTGCTGATGACGTATTCTGTTGAATCCCACCATAACCTTTTTGATAAAAATATCCCATTAAGCAAAGCCCTTCTGTATCATTTGCTTTACTAGATTTTTGATACCATTTTGCTGCACCATGGTAGTCTCTTCTTTTCATAAAAATACGCCCTAAACAGTTACAAGCAGGAATATAGTTATTACAATTTGCCTGCTCTCTAAGAAGTTTTAAAGCTTTTCTTTCGTCCTTTACATAACCATCTGTACCATTATAATATTTCAAAGCTTTTCCCAGCCTATTTTCCGGATCTTCATTTAAATTACGTTGTGGACTAGATGATTTAATTCTAGATGGTGTTGTAACGTTTCTTGTTTCAACATCTTGCTTTACTAAAGAATCTGACTTTGCTCTAATATTATCCTGTTTTAAGATTTCTAAAGAGTCTTCATTAATTCTTTGAGATTCAAAATCATCAACGTCAACATTAATCAACTGTGTTTCTCCAATTCCCTTATAGTAGAGCAAAGCGCCATACAAACCATCACATATCATATCTGCCCATAACTCAGATAATCCTTCCTCCTCAATAAAAAGTTGTCTCAACTTTCTAAGTGTTGTTTCCGCCTCATATAATTCTTGTTCATACAAAGATGTTACATACGATGTATAATCATCTGTGACCGTTTTGCAAAAAATTCGTATTTCTTTTTTTAAGTTCGGAGCTGTGTCTAACATAAATCCTGACATCTGACGTGGATTTTGCAGAACCTTCTCACCAATGCTCGTAACAGCACCATATATAGCTTTATCTAAAGAGTCATATGTATCAAATTCAATCTTTCCCTGCACAGAAATTTCACAATATGGACATACCTTTTGCCTCTCTAAATCTTCCTTTTTGACAATCCATGTTCCACTACAAGATTGACATTTAATTATTTTCATGCGGTTAGTCTCCTTTATCACATTGACTGCCCATTGTTTTTTTTATTGCCGCAACTATGGCTACCATCTTTTGAAAACGATTTTGACGAATGGTTATTTTTATATTCTTGCGCTCTTTTTTGGAAGTCTGTACTAGCTGGAATTGGATATTTAGGATCTCTATTAATTACGGCACTCGTATTGTATCCTCCATCAGTTATAACTTGTTCTGCACCTCCAGAGCGTGACTGCTGTTGTGGATCCATTTTTGAAAATTTGCTCTGCGGAGCGATTTTACCATATACAAGATTTTGGTCTTTAGCCAATTCGACTGTTGTTTCAAATTCAGCAGAATTTGAGTGCGGAAGAGCCCCCTTATCTATCCTTTCGCCTGGTGTACTTCCAAGAGAATTCTCTGAAACAAACACTCCAGAACTTCGTTCTGCCCCATGGGTTGTAATAAACTTTTCTCCAGCCTTTGCGTGCCGAACCTCTATCGGACTCCCTGCTTGATTTGATGCTTTTAAACTTGCGGTTTCTTCTTTAGAAAGCCCTCGTTCAGTCATAAGCTTATCAAAGTTTTTTGAACTAAGCTTTACTTTCTTATCTGTTAATCCACCCTGCATATATCTGCTTGACTCAGATGCCTTATGGCTCGCTTCTATATTTTTAACTATTGTTGTTTTTCGAGACATACACAAAGACCTCCTAATCCTTTTATATTTTATTTTTTACTTGATAATTTCCACTACATATAACGCAACTTGAATTCACATACAAATCAGTACAAGGACATCCTGAAAAGGCATTATCCCCAATATACCTAACAGAATTCGGAATAATAACCGATTTTAAACTAGTGCATCCTTCAAACGCATGTGCATAAATAGTAGTGACTGAGTTTGGTATAACTAGATTATTCAATTCTGTACAATCTTTAAAAGCTGCAAATCCTATTTTTTTTAGATTGTTCGGAAATGTAACACTCTGCAACTTTTTCATTTGTGAAAAAGCTTCCATCGGTAATTGTTCAATAGAATCTTTTATTACAATTGAGCGAACCATATTCCAAGACTTGTCTCTAGACCAACAATCTCCTGGAAATTCATTTATATCAGAAATAGTCCGTACTTCATCAGTTGATAATTCTTCATAACTTATCGAATATGCACCTATTGCGATGCTATTATTCCTTGTATCTTTTTCATCGTGATTCTCCACTAAAGATGTTTCATCTTTATTTAATCTCAAATTAGTATCCCGATCAGATAGATCTTTTTTATTCAGAGAATGTTTACACCATGTCATTGCTTTTTTTGCCAATCTACCTACCAAAAATTCATTTTTTCCAGAGATATTTTGTTCTTCTGATGATTCTTTACGATTTATCAAATCTGAATCTGCAGAACTGTTGTATATCTGAGTTTCATTTTGGGTAACATGTTTAACCTGTGCAGAAGGTGTTATCTCCTTATCAAATTTCAAACGATCCTTTTGATTAGTTGTGTCTTTATTATCTAAAGAATGGATACACCACGCTAATACTTTTCTAGCCCAGGTTTCGTCAATAAAATACGAATCTGTAAGTACCGAAATATATCTATTAAAAATATTTTGCAGTTCTCTATCTGATGCCAAGCAAATAGCTTTATATGCCCCAGATTCAAGAGCAACTTTTATAAGTTTTCTTTCCTTCTGTAAAGATGGTGCATAATCACCTAGAAAGCCAAGAAGTGCACTACTATATAAGGTTTCTTTTCCGTGACGTTCCAAAATGATTTTCAAGACAGATTCTATTGAATCTAGATTGAACTTATCATTCAAAGAGGTGCCACAAAATGGGCATATCTCAAAAACAGCCTTAACGTCCCATGACGCACCACATTTTTGACATTTTTGCATAATCTAATTCACTATCCTTTGTACATATCAAAATAAAACCTAAATGGCGGTGCAAACGGCAATCCTACGATAGCCTCACCAACTTTGAGATTATTCAAATCCCAGTCTTCCACAGTCGACCCTATTCTTTTCTCTTCTACCATAGTGTTGTTAAGCATACGATATTGTTCAAGAACCATATTTTTTCCGTGTAAACTGGATATATACTCCCTGGTCGTTACATCATTTGCTCTAAAAGCAACGATTGATGAAAAGCCTGCAGCCAAATTCTTACCTCTGCTTTGTCCATATATTTCATAAAGTTGTTCAATACTTTGAAGTCCTGCAAAAACCTTTACTCCTAGACTTCGACCAAAATTTACGCCATCATCTATATGCTGTAAATTAGGGAGCAATTTAAATTCATCACATATAAAATACACATTCCCCTGTGATTTTGTTCTTCCAAGAGCTTCTTTTAACGCCAAATCAAACAATATTTTGTAAACCGGAGTCAGTACACTTCCAATTGATAAATCATACTCAATAAATAAGGTATGTCCTCCTTTTTTACGCACAAAATTTCTCATTGAAAATTTACCTTTTTCACAAAAAACACCCATAAATACATCTCGAACAACTGAGAACATTTCTGCTAGCACACCTTGTGATTGTGCACTATCGCCTTCAATATAACTCATCACCGATCGCATATCTCCAAAACCATCTAAATAATCACAAATATCTTGTCCTGAACATGAATCCAAAAATTCTTTAATTCTATTATTATAGAAATTCTCTACGACAAATTGTTTTTCGCCTTCTCCTATCCGAATGGTTGCAACAAGGATAGCTGCTAATAAATCTCTCGCTGCGTTAGGGAAAAAGGGATTACTTGAATTGTTTTTTGTTCTTTCTTCGAATAATGCTTTGCAGATTTCTGTTGCGTTCATCATGACTTGACGTTCATCCCAACCATCTGCAAGAATCTCCTTAAAAATATTCCATCGTTCTGACTGTTGAATATACTGTGCCGAGTTTCCAATAACACAATCATTCTTACTATAAAATTTCGAGTAAAAATCACCTTTACTATCAAAGATAATCATTACATCATCCGTGGTCATTTTTTTCTTAAGCTGTTCAATGATATGATAAAATAGGGTACTTTTACCACATCCTGTTCCACCTACAAGCATCATATGCTTACTAATCACATCTTCCCCCAAACCGAAAGATGCAGGTTTCCCATTGAACTCACCTTTCAGTAGGAGAGATGGTGTACCAGTAGTTACAGGTATTATATTTTTAGAAACAGCTGTTCCTTGAATTACATTTTTTCCTACGGTCATATCAAATCCCTCCATACAAAAATAATGGGTGTAGGTGTTTCCACCTAACACCCATCATATACCTTTTACATTCTAGACATTACGCCTAAGAATTTCAGAATCAAGTAAATAAGGTAGAATGCAGCGATTACATATCCAAGAGCAATACTTAATACAATCTTTATAATCATATTAAGTGGAGCTTTTCTATCAAGCCACTCTGAACGCCCCGACACTACCTTCCATCCTGAATTAATTGCCCACGCTGTGTACGCAAGAATTAACACTGTTTCCATAAAACGCCTCCTAATTTTTATCTTTCATTGCCACGTCCACCACCAAGAGCTCTTCCCCTTGCTGGAGCACTCGCCTTATTGCTACTATTAGAATTACTGCTACTCTTATTGTTTGAAGAAAATTGACTCTGTTTCGCACTTTTTGTTTGACTAGGATTTACTTTAATACGTTGCAGAAAAGCAGCTCGTTTATCATCCATGCTATTAGCCACAATTATTAACCCCCTCTCTATTTTTTTATTCCTTGACCAACATTATTCAAATTCACCTTTTTGTTCCCTTTTTCAAAATATTCCATACTTTTTCTGTGTACAGCACATTCCAAAAAAATCCAATTTGATAATATTTGATGCAATTTTTCCATTTCATGCCTATATCGAGCCTTATGTTCATCAATATATACATTCCATTCTGCATTGTGACTTTCTGTCTCGTCATTTATTTTTTCGACTGGCATTGGAATAATTTTCGGCAATCTTTCTATCAGCTCATAAACATCATCTTTACTCATCCAATCATTTAATATAGCTCTATTAATTATTTCATCCAATATTTGAGCATCATCTTCTTTATAATGAAGAAAAATTTTTTCTTTTAATATAATCAGACAAGCCTTATCTGTTTCACTGAGTTGATATATCATTCAATCTGCATCCTTTCCTTTAAATCGGCAATTTGATTAATAATGTTTTTATGCTCAGTATTTATAGCTTGATATTTGGAATCATATTCTTCAAACAGGCTTTGAGCTTCATCTCTCTTTAAACTCAACTCATTAAGTTTTTTTTCACTCGCATCAATTTCGTTTTCTCTCAGTTTTATTTCCTCATCAAGCTCCATCAAGTGCTCTAACATTTTGCTATATGATGCTTCTTTTTGTGAGTAACCAAATGAAATTTCATCAATAAAACGTTGCATTGCAGAGGCAAATCTAGTTGTATATCTACCTTCAAATTGCCCCTTTGCAGATTCTGCGTCCTGACGATATTCTTCAAGTTCTTGTTTCATCTCGTCAATTTCTCTCACAAACTCAACTCTTTTTTCCTGCAACCGCTCAAGCATTTCTATAAGTGATTTATTTTCAGCAACAGCATTTTCCAAATCAAGCTTTGCATTATCATATCTTTTTTTTAGAATACCGTGTTTTCTCATTTTTCCTCGAAGCTCATCTTCTCTCCAGAACAGGTCTTCTTCTAAAGAATATAATTTAATCTTGTATGTATATTCTTTGGTAAATAAATCTATCTTGCTCAAGTCAACTATTCCTGAAACTGAAACATCATCCCCACTACCACTCCTACTAAATATACCATTAGCACTGAAATTAGTAAGAAACTCTGGAAGCCAATTTTCAAATTCCGATTTACTCTTATCGTTTATTTGGCAAGTCAAATATCTATAGAAAGTATGAACGCCACCCATAAGCGTATGCGAGCCTCCAAGCCCTTCATAAGTATCTCTATAAGCATCCTCAATACCATCGCAACCTATATAACAGGCAATTATAGGTTTTTCTGAAAGATTTACTACACAACTCCTAAAGCTTTCGGCTGCATCTAAATCACAAAGGCTCGTTGTAGCCGTATCCTCACATCGTGAATCCCATGGTATCGGCTGGTCAACAGATCCATCTTCATAAAATACATCACATCGACCATCTCCTTGCTGAATGAGTATTAAACATTGCGTAGTTTTCAATGCAGCTATCAGTGTTGCTCCATAAATATGTTCAATATTCTTACCATTTTGATATTCAACTGCGCTCTCTCCCATTTCCTCAAGAGTGGGCGGATTTTTATTATAATCTTCTAAAACACGATCATGCCATTCTGCAAGTATGGTGTCAGTTAAACGTCTTACAGTCATATGACGATAACGAGGATTAGAAAATATATCTTTATAAAATCTTTCCTCGAGTTCTTCTGATGCCAACATTGATTCAGCAAATTGTTGCAGGCATTCCAATGTCACCTCTGTCGCAACTTTGGAACCATAATCGCTTCTGAAACAGGATTTAGAACCATGACCATCCGAAACGATTGCTATATGATACCTGCCTTTATCTGCCGAGAATGATGCGGATGAGTCTTCACAAGGAAACTCATTCATAACATGAAGGTGCCCTCTAACTGTTTCATGAAAGGTATACACCTGATCCATGTTAATTCACTCCCTTCTTTTTTACCAATCACCATCATCCCATCCATCATCTGAATCATCAAATGTTTCTGGCTCCTTGTCATATTCGTCATCGTCAAGATGTACCGTAGATTCATCTGGAACATCAAGTTCATCCTTTGCCTGTTTCATAATATCCTCACCAGTGCTAGCAGTTTCAGTTGTTGTAGATTGAGACACCAGCATTGAAGCTGTTACTGAAACAAACTTCATCAATCGCTTAAATAAATCAAGATCAGTTGTTTTAATTACCGCTTCACTGTTTCCAACAATCGATGAAAGCATTTTTACATCAGGGTCATCCCCAAGTGCAAATCCAATCTTTGTTCCTCTTGCAAACCAACGATTTTTTCTGATTTCTTCAAGTGCTTTTGCATAATCGTCAGTAGCATATCCATCCGTCATAAAAATAATAACTGGCATCAAAGCCCCGGTCATTGAATTCAAAAATGCATGACGAGAAAGTTTACTGTTCAATTCTTTCAATGCCGCACCAATATCAGTCAGACCACCTGCCTCGAGATACTCATACTCGAAATCTTCCTCAAGATCTTCTGGACCATTTGATGTAATCCATTTGCAGCCAGAATTAAACTCCATAACCGCAACTTTAAGTTTTGCATCTCCATTATTCTTTGCTAAAGTCTTTAAAGCCTCTGTGCATTCTTCCATTGCATGGTTTAATGCACTAATCTTTGCTCCATCCATACTACCAGATGTATCCAGAACATAAAATACATGAAGCTCTTTGCGAGGGCTTTCCGTTAAACTATTTGTACTAGGCATAATAAATTCTCCTTTTCTTAATTTGCTTTGATAGTAATTGACTCGTCTCCAATTTTAAAGACGATTCCGTCCTTTAGAGGGATCACTTCATCCTGTGCAACTTTACGTGCAACGCCTTTTGTAGTTACCGCATCCCAACGTTTGCCACTCTTATTTCTAATTCCCAATGCACCAGAATCCTTCTTTGCAACAACATGTGCCACAGGAGTCAATGCATCTTTTTCATCGCAAACACCTAACTGACAACGATATATTCTGCTGTCTTTAATTGCAGGAATACTATATCCCCCCAACACAAGTTTGAATGGTATATCAGCATTCCGACCGCATTCTTCACATTTACATGGTTCACCCTGTTGTGTGAAAATCTCGTTTCCACACTGACAAGCTACAATTTCACTTCTAAATCTAGTTAAAGCATTCAACCAGTCAATTTCCCTAGGTCTTGCAGATGGTTTTTGAAATGATTTTTGACTAAAAGCAGTCAAAAAAATCTTTTGCATATAGTCTGGCAAGCATGGCCACACAACAATCGAATTCCTATGAACAACAGGATGTGGTCCGTTACTTTTATCATCTGGATCCATAATAAACAATGGCTCACTTCCATATAGTTTTTCTTGTAATGCGGGAGTTAATCCTGATACAAGATATCTTTTTCCTTCTAGTGGATGATTCAAGCAAAATAAAATGTACAAAATAACTGACATCGAGAATCTATCGCTCAAACTATTTGGCTTATTCTTGTGGAGAACAATTTCCGGTGCCATATACCTTGGTTTTCCAATGATACCTGTTTCCATCCCATCTGGTGCAACATTATCATTATCACAAATTAATACCTTACCATTTTGTGGGTTGATAAAAAAATTACCATCATTCAAATCTTGGTAACTATAACCAGCGTTGTGAAGAATTCTAAATGCAGACACAATCTTCATCGCAGCATCAATTATCGCACGATACGACCTAAACCTTACATGGCAGAGCATAAATTCTGTAACCTCATAATAGCCCTCTGGTCTTAAATCCATAATGTAGCCAAAGGTTCCATCGACCCACTCGGTTATATCTATTGGCCATAGAAACTCTGGACTAGGAATTCCACGCATGACATTTTGTTTAATATTCTCATAAAAAGCATTCGGATTAGCACCAAGACTTCCTTTTTTGTACCACTTCAAAGCCTTTTTTTGCCCATTATAGTCGGCAATATAGACTCCTCCTTGTCCACCTTCTGCAAGGAATTTTTCAACTTTCACAGTTCCGCCAAAAAGCGTTTTTACTCGAAAACCGTTTTCAAGTACTTCACTCATAATAAACTCTCCTTTAATCTTTTTAACTCTTTATCAATGTTAAAGAACTATCCCGTAAGAAATATATGTGCTAACTGACCAAGAGCCGCTGATTGTATAAAAGCTTCACCATTACCCATTCTTGAAATAGCCTCAGGTTTTACAATGTATTCCCGATTTTTACTTATGTTCACCGTTTTATTATAATTAGGACTTGAAAGTATAGAGAATGGAGTTCTACGGCTTCCACCACGTGATGTCGAATATGATTCTTCATACTTATCATATTGACCAAACACCTCAGCCCATTTTGTCGCACTGTGTCCAGAGGCATGATTCATAATTATTAACGTCTGCGTATTACCTACAACAGCTGAAAACACTTTTTCATCTCCACCGACCATCGAATAAAAATCTTCTGTTACTATTGTCTTGCAAATTTTATCTGATGGTGCTTTTATATATGCAGCATAAGCTTCGTTTGAATCTATTGGTATCGAATCTATCACAATTTGATATTGCAAACCTCTTGTAAGAGCAAGCTTCAACTGATAAATAATCGTATTCAACAGCAATTTATTTGTAACAGACGATACATCCAAACAAAGTATTAAATTCTGTTTTAAAGCTGAAATAATATTTAATGGACGTTGACCTCGCTTTGAAACATACATAATCGGACTAATTTCCATCCGAAGACTTGCAAGAAATGAATCCAATTTATAATTTTCACTTTGCCCCATCATTAATTTGGACTTAATTTCTTGTGCTTCATAATCTGTTATTTTTCCTTGCGTTTCCAAATCATCCACTTTATCAAAAATCAGTGAATGGGGACAAGTCGAAAACAGCTTAAATGATAAATTCTTTCCACTAGCTTTCAAATAAGAACTAATTCCTTCAATATAGTACCGTGCATTGTATTTAATATCATAGTCTTTCGGTGCAGATTCTAAAATTTGATTAGTAATTTCAAGTTCACTCAATCCATAAAATGGCTCAAAGCAAGGGTTACTAGTACTAATTTCTTTGTAATTTCCGCATCCTGAAAATTCATTTCTAAGTTCCTGTTCAAGCAAGTGATTACCCTCATGAATAATAACTACTGGAAAACCATTATTAGTAGTACAAATTGTTTGTGCTACTATAGCATTTGTTCTCAGTTTTAAATTTCCTCCTGAAACAAGAGCATTATAAACTCCTCTAGATGAATCAAAAAAAGCATCAACAGCACAAGGTTTGTATTCAACTACACTGCGATTCAACGAATTTGCACGTTCTGTGCTGGTCATAGTCATCGCTTTAAACAACCCTCCAAGCCCTTTGTCGGCTCTTTCGAGTTCATTACTCAACCTCTTCACCTCCTATCACTTTTTACCCTAAAAAAAAAGCACATCTGTTTCAAATTATTTACCATTTCAAGACTATAAGCCGAATACAGATTAACTGAAACACTTTTGCTTACTTGCTCTAGAATTCTATTTTGAACTGATTTAAAATCTTTATTTACTGTATCTACCTTAAAATACAGTGTTGTAGCTCCGTTCTTCAGTTCGATATCTAAATAGCTCTGCAAATCTCTTCCTTTTATAAACAACCTTTTTCTTTTTGAAAAATAACTGTAGTCATCTGTTCTGCATTCAGGAAACAGATTAAATTTATGATCAGCCATTAACCATCTATCGGATACGCAAAAATAATCATATCTCATAGACTTACTCGTTTCACTCATACCTAAATCCCATGTGACATCTACATGCATATATTCGGTGTTAAATTTAACTATATTCCAAGCATGTGGAACGTTAACCCCAAAAGAATCATTTGAAGCTGTACCAAAAGCAATCATCGCATTTACTCCAAATCTATCACAAAGCAACTTAAATGCTTTTGAAACACCTTCGCAAACTGCTACACCATCTATAAGGGCACCTTTTGCATTAAATGAATCAGGATATAACTCTGGTCTTTTCATCGCATCATAGTTATATCTCGTATTTTTTATCAGATAGTTATGAATCCACCTACATTTTTCGTATTCACCTCGCAGGTTACTTTTGGATGCTTTTTTCAATATTTCATCAATTTTTCTCTCAAACAAATCAGCTGTATCTGATAATTTTGAAGTTTTAACAATGTAATCTATATGATAAGTGATTCCCATTGGTGTTTTCAAAAAACTTAAATGTTGAAAATTTACAAAGAACAATTCTGGATGATCATAATTCACAGCTTTTGCTATTTCTGTCACTTGATTGCTATCCCTAAAAAATATAGCATTCACATTAAGACCTCCAGCATTTACAGTATCAATTATTTTTCTATAAACAGATTGCTCTTTACTATTCAACTTCCGAAAGTAGTACTCATTCATTTACCGACACCACCAAACTTGTCAAGTAGAATTTGTTCAATCTTGTCATCGACAGATTCTATCTCAAATCCCTCTAGTGTGTCGTCTTCTATATACCTTATAGGAAACTGTTCTTTCGTTTCTGGATTCTCAATAATAAGATAATCCATTCCGTTATATTCAACAGCCTTCAAAACCTTACATTCCAAATCGGAATCATCTTCAAATACAAGTGTGATTGTTTTCAAAATACATTTTGGACTCTTATAACTAACTTTATCCTTAGCATAAACAGAACCATTATATGCAGCAAATCTATACCAATAAGCCGCACTCTCTATATCTTTTCTCTGAATTTTCCCACCTTCATATATTTCACCCAGTCGTAACTGTGCATCAAGGTTTCCTGCCTCTGCCGCCATACGATACCAATATAAAGCCATTAACATATCATTTTCAGTTTTTGCTTGGTCTTCATACCTTTGACCGAGCAACAAACAAGCAGTGGTGTTTCCATCTGTGGCAACTTCTTTTGTAACTCTAAGCGCTATTGCATCACTTTCGTGTGTTCTTTGTCTTTGTAAAAGCTCCACATAATGTTGCCATGCGCTTTTAGAATCTCTATCATACGATAGCTTTGCAAGTAACAAAGCTTGTTGAAAATCTACATCTTCAAAATACTTGCTCAATTGTACAAGCTGTTTCGGGGACAGTTCTTGTTTCCTATTAATCAGATAATGTTCGATTTCATCTGTTTTGAATCTACTCATTTCTTGTGACTCAACCTCTGCAAGAACAAAACACATTGCATCTATGTTATCCTTCTTGATTGCTCTTTCGAGATAAGTTAATGCCAAGTTTATATTTTTCTTGCAAATATAACCGCGATAAAACTCTACCCCCAAAAGATACTCCGCTTCTGTATAGTTAGCATCTGCAGCATTTCTTAGCCAATAGATGTACTTTTCTATATCTTGTCCAACTAGATAGTGCTTTGCTAATTTAAACTGAGCTGATAAATTTCCATGCTCAGCTGATTGTTTTATTTCAATAATCGATTCATTTGAATTAACAGCTATCCCTAATGCCTTGCAAACACATCTAACTATGTATTCTGACCAATCACTAGATGTACCACATTTTACCATTAATTGTTTTACTACTTGATCTGTAGCACTTTTTTGAATTGGCACAGTAGCACTTTGCAATCTAAATAATGTATCCATTAATCCAGACGCATACATATTGTTCAAAAAATTTATCTCCCGCTTTCCACCTTGAAAAAACTCTTCCAGAAAACCCATAGTATTTTGCTTATTTTCTAATATTTCAATTCCAAAATTTAAAACAAGATAGGTCAAAACTGAATTCAAATCATAAAATTCTTCATTCACTTCTATGAGTGGAGCATGACAAAAAGGACAAAATATGAATTGAGTATTTTTCAACGATTGCCATTCTGAATTACATCTTTCGCATTTCAATTTTCTCCCTCCCTTGTACTGATTTATAAACCAAACAATATATTTCTCACAGGTCTGATTGCACTGACATAACATTACCGTACTCTTCTTCAAAATCATCTATTGATTTCAACATACGCCTTGTTTCTTCATTATTTTGAAACACAGCATATAGTGCAATAAATGTTGTCCAACTCATTTCTCTTTTCTGAGTTTCTATACTATTGTACGTCTGTCTGGAGATACCAATCCTATCTGCTATATCCGCTTGAGAAGTTCCCAACCTTGCCCTAAGAACTGGCAATTCATATGTTAGCTTATTAATTAGTTTTCTCCTTTTCTCTTCACTAACAGTAGGCGTTTACGAAACGCTACAAGCCGCATAAACACGGCATTTTTTTGTTATTAAAATCAAAAATCTCCTCACGGTTTGTGATATAATAGAGTTGCCTAGAAACCATAAATCACGCCCCGAAAGGAGACAATACTATGATACCACAAAAACAACTCACTTTGGCAGATATTTTTGAAGATTGTAAAGATATTTATGAATCTGACAAACCTCAGTTTCTTACTCTGCTCGAAAACCACATTGACCTTGATGAAATTGTTCCGATTTCTTTTCGTCGTCATTACTATGCATCCACCGGCAGAAATCGTAAATATCCTTTGAATGCAATGCTTTGGGCATTGATTATCCAACGCCTCTTTTCTATTCCTACAGATTCTCTTTTGCTTGTGTTTCTTCATTATTCCAGACATTTAAGGGAATTCTGTGGATTTACTAAAGTTCCTGATGCTTCAAAGATCACCCGCTTTAAACAGGATTTCTTAAAAGACTTACAATCAGTTTTTGACAATCTTGTAGATATCACTGAACCCATATGCCAAGACATCGATAACAATCTTGCCTCTATGCTTCTTTTTGATACCTCTGGTATTGAAGCTTATGTGACTGAAAACAATCCTAAATATGCCAACCGCATTATTAAGCAGCTTAAAGCTTATGCAAAAGCTAATAACTTTGATGATTCCTATGACCCTTACAAAGCTGCTTATGCTTCTATGCCTTCATCTGCAGCCTCTAATCACGAAGTAAAGCAACAATACATTAATGGGCATTTCTGCTATGCTTATAAATTTGGCATTTTAACCAATGGTCTCGGAATCGTTCGTTCCATAGACTTCTATAACAAAGACTATCTTGATTCTCATCCGGATATAGTCGTTGAAAAGAAATCAAAAGCTCCTGACGAAGATAAATCCCTTGCAGATTCAAAAGCTTTATTACCAACTTTAAAGGATTTCAAAAACAAACATCCTAATGTTAACCCTGATATTTTTCTTGGCGATGCTGCTTTTGATACTATCGAAATCTACAAATCTTTATTTGAAGATTTCAGTTTCAAAAAAGCTTTTATTCCTTTAAAAACAAAGCTTTCTTTGGATAACGTAGAATACACCTTCAATGAAAACGGTATTCCCTGTTGTCCTCATGACCCTTCACTTCCAATGAAGCGGGAAGGTAGCAAATCTCATTTAAGAAGTAAACTTCCCACCATGAAATTCGTATGCCCCAAAATGAAATGGAAATACAATCGTGAAGATAAATCAAAACGTCGTGTTTGCCATTGTGATGATCCTTGCACTACATCTTCTTGCGGAAGAATGATTTATGTTTATCCCGAAAAAAATCTTAGGGCTTACCCCGGTGTAGAACGTGGTTCTAAGGAATGGGATGAAACATACAAAATTCGAGTAAATGTCGAAAAATCCATTAACCATTTCAAGGACAGTTTCTGTGTTGCAAAGCGAAAAACAACAAACGAAAAAACTCTCCATGCCGATTTACTTCTCGCTGGTATATCACAGTTATTAACTGTAGTTGTTGCTGACAAAATCAATCAACGTCAACATATCAGAAGTTTAAAATCATTCATAGCTTAGGGCTTACCAATTCAATAAAGTCGGAATGCTTATTAAAGTGCGCCTAAAATCAGCTGATTTACTTTTTCATCCAAGGATTCGTGTGCTAAACGAATTCTTTTTTTGTTTTCAATCAAGATTGCGGAACGTGCGTAACTAGTTTCGCAATTACCTATCACTAACAGTGTTTTTATCCATAGATATACCTCAACATTTTATGTTATTTCAATTCAAAACATTTCACTCTATTCGAATCAAAAAACATAATTAACCCTTATAAGACAAACAACCCTGTCTTTCTCTCGGATAATAATAAGTATCATAGTGACCACAATACTGACGTCCGTTACTGTCTTTATCGTAAGGATTCCAATAAATACAGCCGTCAGCACAATTATGTCCACAAAAAATTCCTGCTGGAATTTTAATTGGTTCGACTTTCTCGACAACATTTTCTAAATTATTTTTTTGCTCTTTCATGTAAAGATACCTCCCTGTTATATAATTTCCACATCATCATCAACTACTTTTATTTCATTGCATACACGAACCGCTTTATATGAACGTACTCCTATTCCCGGAAATACAATTGGAAAATATAAGCATTTTATATAAGACGGCATTGTAGAATATATATATATGATATAATTCTCATCTTGTTTCGACAAAGTTGACCATTGAGGTGCGTGTGTATGAAACACCCCCTCAAACCTAATTTCATTCACAGCCCACTCAGTCAATATTTTATTTAAATAAATAATATTAGGAGAATACGTACAGTTGTTGGATGCTGATACACCCTCATCGAACACAATCTCACTTAAAATATTTCCATCACGAGAGCCCATAATACCTCCACATTCAGGCGGAACCTTGGAGCATCTTAACAATTGATTATATACATTCTCTAAAATTTTCATATTTAAAAATCCATTTTCCAAATATTCTAATCATATTACTCAAATAAAGCATCTTCATAGTTTTATTATCTTGCAACCATGCACAAAACCTCAGAATTCTCATTGTATGCATCTCCAGTACATGAGCTAAAAATTTCAAACTGTGTAAATCCGGCTATTCTAAATTCCATCTGTAACTTCTCTACTGTGAAGATTTGAATCCATGAATTCCAGACTTTGACATCTGAATTTATTTTTGCTGCTTGAACAAGTACTAATTCTAAATCATCAAATCTATAAAAAGCATTCAACTCTAAATAGGGCTCGTTCGACCAAAATCCATTTTTTTCAATATATGTCCAATCTCTTGATTCTCTCCTATTTAAATAATGATACTTTGTGAAGGTTTCGACTATCACGCTTCCACCGGGCAATAATGCATCTTTAATAATTTTCAAAAGCTCAATTCTTTCTTCAAATTTATAAAAAGAATAAATTCCATATAACATTAATACGCAATCATAGCAATTAGAGAGACTTAGTTTTCTAAAATCTACAACTTCAAATATTGTGTCTTCATATTTCGATTTTTTCTTTGCGTATTCGACTTGGTATTTAGAAATATCAATGCCATGATACTTAAATCCACAATTTTGCAATAAGTCAGCATAAAGTCCTGGTCCGCATCCAACATCAAGCATTTTCCCTTTTTGAGAAATTATTTTGTCAATCCATTGAATTGTGCTAATAACAGTTGATTCTTTTCTAGTTCCAGAATCTATATTCTTATCTAAATGTTTTTTCAGCACACTTTGTGCGATATATTCATTATCCCACAATGTCATATTCCCTTCCTGAAATGGCGAGGGTTTCTTCAATAGATCAAAATCATAGTTCATCAATTTCAACAGACGCTCTCTTTATCAACTCTTGCACTGCGCCTTTTACCATTGTGCATGCGTGTTCTTCACCGTACCTAAACGCTCTGTATTTGCAACCGCCTTGGCATATCGGTAAAAGATTACAATTATTGCATTTATCATCGCTTATAATAGGATTAGAATAATACTTAGTAATTTCATTACTTATTCTACCAGAAAAAACATTTCCACTGGCATATTCTTCATGCCCCAATAACCTGTGACAATCAAAAATATTGCCTGTAGAGTCAATCGTTAATGAAGACTCACATCCTCCATAACAACTTGTAGGTATTGGCGACAAGTAGTATTTTCTTAGAATTGCATCATAATCAGAGCCATTTTCCACTCGTTTATCATAATTTCCAAAACTGCAAAAATCTTCTTCAGCATCCAGCAAGGCAATCAATGGGTGTTTTGAAGACTCCTTAAAATCATTTGCTATTGCAGGTAACTCAGTAGAATCAATTGGTGCCAAATAAACAAAGAAGTTAGCGTCTTCACCAAATCGCTGTTTCAAATACTCAACAGTTGTCACAGCTTTGTTGTATTCCAATGGATTAAAATTAATACGAATACGAATATTAATATTGGCATCTAAACACCTTTTAATATTTTGCATTACCACATCAAACGGATTAACATCAGAATATACATAATCCTTTATGCGATTATACTCTTCATTTAAATCATCAATGGTAATTTGAATTATTTTTACATTCCATTGTTCAACAGCTTTCTTTACAATATCATCATTAAGCAAATATCCGTTTGTTATGATTTTTGAATCAAATTTCACATTTTTTGCTTTTAAATAATCAACTATATATGATATAGTATTAGGCTCAAGCAATGGTTCACCACCAAACCATTGTATAACCAAGTGTTCTGAATCATGATTTTGGTATATATACTCAGCAACAGCCCGAGCAGTCTCATCCGTCATTCTTTTTTGTATGGCACCTTTTTCAAAGCAATAATAACATCGGGCATTGCATCCTGTGGTTGGACATATTATGTAGTAACTCGGTGTAGATTTATTCGATTCTAACGCTTTAATCCTTAATGATTCCAAAAATGATAGTTCATCTGTATCGTCTGAAATCAAAAACCCCATTTTAAATAGTTCACCTGTTTCATTTGGATATTTTCCATAGTTTGAATATACAAAAATATCTTTATAAATCTCTTCATCCAGTTCAACCAATGAGGTGGTAAATGTTGAATAAAGCAACACTGTTTTTTCAGAAAATCCTTGTTGTTCCACAATAAACCTAGATTTTTGCATCAGTAATCTTCCTTTCCATGAAAGCATCACAAAAAACTAGACAGCTTTCACGATATATATATTAATCAATAACATTTCTTTTTTTGTGAAAGCATTATCACAATTACAGTAAATGTTTTGAAGTATGGCATTATATAAAATCATTAAGCAAACGACTGCATCGACAAACTATTCGAATGCCGATGCAGTGTTGATTGTTTTCAATCTCTACCAGTCACTAATCAGCCATCACTAACACGGCAAAGGCAACTACTAGCCATTTCGTTTGCTACAAATTTTTCTGAAGCAGCCTGCTCTAATTTCTTTGAAGCAGTTTCAGAAGATACATTACGAATAACCTTCATTACAATGTCCTCCTTTCGCCAGAATTATATTTAATCGTGTAACGATTTAATATACTTTAATAACAAGAGCATCCTTATTCAAGCCAAACGACTAATTGTCGATTGTTTTATCATAGAGTGTTTTACTCT
>CADADA010000044.1 GCA_902786515.1 uncultured Lachnospiraceae bacterium
TCTTTGTTTTTTTTCAGTCATAATAATTTACTCCTTTATCTGTTACTTTTATATTATATGACCTTAAAAAATCTGTCCAGTTTATTGTAGCCTATCCAGGCTTTGATAACAGACAGCAGATTTAAGGATATATCGAATAATTCCAAGCTTCTGTATGGCTTGATGCTTGATCGTATGTCATTATCGGTCAGAAGTGGATGGTTTGATGAAGAAAATAGGGTATATATCAAGTATTCGCTTAAAAGCATTAGGGACGATTTGAATTATAGTAAGATGACAGCTGTAAATCTTTTAAAAGAATTGCAGGCTATCGGTCTTATTGATATCGAGCAGAAAAACGGACTTGCCAATATTATCTACGTAAAAAACTTTGTGTCCGGGGGAGAAGAAGTATTAGACCGGTCTAAAAACTGTACAGGTCAGGAAAATGAACCGGTGGAAGATGACCAGTCTAATAATCTGACCGGTATAAGTGTTGAACCGGTATACGAGAAAGACCAGTCAGATAGTAGTACCGGTACCAGTCAGGATTCTTTACCGGGGGTGGTACAGATTTCAGACCCGAATAATAATGATTATAACAATACAGATTCTAGTGAGACTAATCATATCAGTCTATCCGGTGAGCGTGTGGATAAACCTATTCGCGTCACGAGGATGGATCAGATGGATGAAACCACAGCATACATGGAGCTTATTCGTGAAAACATTGATTATGACATCATGATGAGCAACCCGAAGTGGCTGGATAGGGATATGTATGACGAGCTTTATCAGTTGATCTGCGATGTTGTCTGTGTTCCCCGTAAGACAATTCGTATCGCAGGAGAGGACTATCCTTACAGTCTGGTTAAGAGCAAGTTCCTGAAGCTTAATTCAACGCATCTGGAATATGTCATCGGCTGCATGAAGAATAACACCACAAAGGTGTCGAATATCAAGGCCTACTTGACGACGGCACTCTATAACGCACCAAACACGATAAATCATTACTATACCGCAGAGGTAAACCATGATATGTATGGTACAATGTAATCGGAGGAATGATTATGGCTAAGTATATTGTTGAAGAAACAAATAAAAGTAAATACGAAAAGAACTTTAAGTTCCCAATGATAAATCTAATCCCGGCAATCGTTTGGTGTATTCCGGTACATCAGAAGATGGCATCGCTGGTAGGAACGATGGGAGCATATATTGCAGTTGCTGTTTTCTTTGTGGCGTATATCCTCTTAGCATATGTTCCGATTGCTGCACTTGCACCAGCTGTGGCAAGTGTAATCATGATGACGGCGTTGCTTTGGGCCCCTGCGGATCACATTGGAAACAACGTTATGAGAATCATCGTTAAGGGAGTAATCCTTGTAATTATGGTTTTGATTGAGTTCTGTGTGCTGATAAATGCTACATTACCATGGCTGGAAAGAAGGACAGCAACGCCTCCGAGGGTACGAAGAATAGAAGACTAAAGATGAACATAAAAAAATATATCAAAAATAATTATGATTTTTTGAAAAATGTTATTGACAAGCAAAGAACATTATGATAGTATGAGATCATCAAAAAGAAAGAGGCACTGGTACCGTGCCATTTCTTTTACAAACCGGTTTTGAACATTTAAAAATATATCAACATTATGGAGAATATAAAATGAACAAACAAGTAAAATTAAGTGATATTAAGGGACTATCCTTTATCGGAGGTCAGATTACATCAAGAATAGAGGCAGACGAAAAGAAAAACGAAAGAGCTATCGGCACGGTCAAGGTTATCCCGCCCAAGGCTATAAAGGCAGGGAAGATCGAACACGAAGAGTTATACGATGTAGATTACAAAACAGAGTTTGATGAAAAGAAGCTCACAAAAGCAGGAGATATCGTAGTAAAACTTTCCTCACCGTATGATGCAGCTTATGTAACAAAGGAAGATGAAGGATTTCTAATTACTTCTTTCTGCATCATTATCCGAAACACCGGCAAGAATGCATCATCGGAATTTATCGCAGCATTTTGCAATTCAGGTGTTTACATGAGACAGGTCATGAATATGGTGAGTGGGGCAAAGGTTCCAATGCTGACCATAGGAAAGGTTAAGGAAGCAAAGGTAAATCTTCTGCCGATGGAAGAACAGGAGCAGGTGGCACATTTTTACAGAAACCTTTGTGAAAAGGAAGTTGTGATGGAGCAGATTATCTCTCTTGAAAAAGAGAAGCTGGATACAGTTTTAGGAGGTAATTAAGATGGCTGATATTAAGAACGTTGAAAAATATATTTGGGATATAGCCAATATTTGGCATAACGCCGGAATGGATGGAACACAGTATGTAGGAAGTACCTTATACATTATGTGTTTGAAGAAGATGGTTGAAGAAAATGCTTGTACAAATCCGAACTATATGCCTTCAATCATAGAACTAACCAAAGTCCTTTACCGTCCGGTATCAACTGAAGACATAGAGGTTATCAGAAGAGCATCTGATATTCTGGAAGAAACATACCAAGTTAAGAGAGGTTTACTCTCCGACGTGTTATCTTCTTTCAGATCAGAAGAGGAAGCATGGAAGAAAGCTTTTCTCGGTGTAGTATCTGCAACAGCTGATATTGTAGTAGACGAAGAAGGATACTATCCATACGCAACACAGCTGATTAATATGGCATCTAAAGATGCAAGAAGAAATACAGCGGAAAAGGTATCAAGTAATGCGGTGGCAGATTTACTTAGTATTGCAGCGAATGTTCAGGATGGAGAAACCGTACTCGATGGAACGATAGGATACGGATATTCAGCTATCAACGCGGTTAGAGGGAAAAAGGATGTAACTCTTTATGGTGTAGATATCAATACAGATTCCATTCAGGTAGCTACCTTATACATGATTCTAAGCGGCATCAACTTTGATGTTATGCAGGAGGATTTTACGGCAATGGATTCTGCGTATTCAGCAGATAAAGTTGTAATGGATATTCCATTTGGTATGCGACCTATGAACGAACTGGCAGGATATCAGCTTCACAGGGTAAAGAAATGGATGGATGCTGACTCGTGTAAGGAAATGGAGTGTCTTTTTATGGCAAGTGCATTAGATGCCATGGAAGATAACGGAAGAGTGGTTTTAATTGTGCCGCAGGGTATTCTGTTCAAACAGACGAAAGCATTAAGTGCATTTCGCAAAAATCTGGTCAAGGAAGGTTTGCTCAAAGCAGTAGTTTCGTTACCTCCGGTATATAACAGTACGATGATTAATACGGCAATGCTTATCCTTGAACATAACAACAAGGATGTACTGTTTGTAGATGGCACATCTTTGGTTCAAAGAGAACGCAGAAATGATGCTTATATCACAGAAGAGAATAAAAAGAAACTCAGCGAGATTCTTGAAGGCAAAAAGGTGGTTGAAGGTGTTTCATTTATAGTGCCTAACGCTGAAGTAATCGAGACCGGAGATTGGTCAATTTCAAAGTATATTGATGTTGATGAAGCGATTGAATTAAGGCCGATTTCGGAAATAAATAAAGAATTGAAGCAGCTGTATAAGAGATTAGACGAATTAAATGCTGAAAGTTCTAATGAAAAACTATTTGCATAGTCCGTATTATGGGACAGCATAAGAGTTAAAATTTGAAGTAAAGTGGAAAAAGTATACCCCAGTAAAGGAGAAAATAAAATGATTGATACTAAGAAAGAGCAAGAAAGAGACGAATTACATCGCGCTATTTGGGCGATTGCAGATGAGTTAAGAGGAGCTGTAGACGGATGGGATTTCAAGAACTATGTCCTTGGAACAATGTTCTACAGATACGTTTCAGAGAACCTTACAAACTATGTAAATGAAGGTGAGGAAAAGGCCGGAAATACTGGATTTGACTACGCAAAGATGTCTGATGATGAGGCAGAAACTGCAAGAAAGGATCTTGTACAGGAGAAGGGATTCTTTATCCTTCCAAGCGAGCTGTTTTGCAATGTAAAGGCAAAGGCAGACGATGATGAAAATCTTAATGAGACATTGGAGACAGTATTCCGTCATATTGAGGAATCAGCAAAGGGCAGTGAATCTGAAAGTGATTTTGAAGGTTTGTTTGATGACTTTGATGTAAACAGTAATAAGCTTGGTGCAACCGTAGCAAAGAGAAACGAGAAACTTGCAAAGCTGCTTAAGGGCGTAGCTGAAATGAATCTCGGTGATGTGAAGAACCATGATATTGATGCTTTCGGTGATGCATACGAGTATCTTATGACCATGTATGCTTCTAACGCTGGTAAGAGTGGAGGTGAGTTCTTTACCCCAGCGGATGTATCCGAACTTCTTACCAGACTTGGAACTGTAGGTAAAACAGAGGTTAATAAGGTATATGATCCTGCTTGCGGATCCGGATCTCTGCTTCTGAAGGCTGAAAAAGTTTTAGGAAAAGATAAGGTGCGTAATGGATTCTTCGGACAGGAGATCAATATTACGACATACAACCTTTGCAGAATCAACATGTTCCTTCATGACGTAGGCTTTGATAAGTTCAATATCGCATGTGAAGATACACTTACTGCGCCGCAGCATTGGGATGACGAGCCGTTTGAACTTATTGTGTCAAATCCTCCGTACTCTATTAAGTGGGAAGGCGACGAGAATCCGTTGCTTATCAATGACCCTCGTTTTGCACCGGCAGGAGTATTGGCACCAAAGAGCAAGGCAGATATGGCATTTATCATGCATGCACTTAGCTGGCTTGCAAATGATGGTACAGCAGCTATCGTATGTTTCCCGGGAATCATGTATAGAGGTGGAGCCGAACAGAAAATCCGCAAGTATTTAGTTGATAACAACTATGTGGACTGCGTAATCCAGCTTCCTGCTAACCTGTTTTTCGGAACATCAATTGCTACATGCATAATGGTTCTGAAAAAAGGAAAAAAGGATAGCAATGTACTTTTTATTGATGCGACAAATGAGTGCATAAAGGTTACTAATAATAATAAATTAACAACGGAGAACATTGATACTATTGTTGACTACTATGCAAAGAAGAAAGAAAAGGAGCATCGTACTCATAATGCAACTTATGAAGAAGTTGTAGATAATGATTACAATCTTTCCGTAAGTACATACGTTGAAGCTGAAGATACTAGCGAGAAAATTGATATTAAAGTATTAAACAAAGAAATCGAGGAAATAGTTAAGCGAGAGGATGAGTTAAGAAGAGAGATTAGTCGTATTATCTCAGAAATTGAGGTGGATGATGAATAAACTGGATGGGCTTATTAAATCGTTATGTCCTGAAGGGGTGCCTTTTAGACGAATAGATGAGATATGTAAAATATCGAGAGGAAAGGTAATTTCCAAGGATTATATTAATAACCATAAGGGCGATTATCCTGTTTACTCATCTCAGACAGAAAACGATGGAGAACTGGGGAAAATAGATACTTATGATTATGAAGGAGAGTATCTTACTTGGACAACAGACGGGGCTAATGCTGGTTCCGTGTTTTATAGGAATGGTAAGTTTAGTGTCACTAATGTATGCGGGTTGCTCGAAGTTATTGATGACAGTGTTGTACCAAAGTATTTGTTCTATGTATTGCAGATTGAAGCTGTCAAGTATGTAAGTTCTGGAATGGGAAATCCTAAGCTAATGAGCAATGTTATGGCAAGAATAAAAGTGCAGATGCCACCTGTTGAAGTACAGTGTGAAATTGTTCGTATTCTGAATAATTTCACAGAGCTTACATCAGAGCTTACATCAGAGCTTACAGCAAGAAGAAAGCAATACGAATGCTACTTAGAAATACTTCTTGAAAGAGCGAAGAAATATGGTTCTGGAAAAAGAATGAGCGACTTGTTTGAGTTTAAAAATGGGTTGAGTAAAGGAAAGGATTATTTTGGACGAGGAAATGCCTTTATTCGCTATACGGATGTGTATAATAACCGTACTTTTCATAAAAATGATGTAAAGGAGTATGTAGAGTGCTCGGAGGGAGAACTATCTAAGCTTTCTGTGCATAGGGGGGATGTTTTATTCACGAGAACATCCGAAACTGCTGAAGAAGTCGGTTATTCAATGGTGGTTTTAGATGAGATAGAGAATTGTGTTTTTAATGGGTTTACAATTAAAGCGACTCCAAAAACAGACTTATTATTGCCGGAGTTTTGTGCCTTTTGCTTTTCAACAAATGATTTTAGAAAGCATGTATCCACAAAGTGTGCTTTTACAACTAGGGCATCTCTAACCGGTAAAGTTATAGGTGAATATATACTTAATGTTCCAACAATTGATATACAAAGAGAAATAGTAGACACATTAAGCAGGTTATATACATTGTGTAATAGCATGGAGGAAGGACTGCCTGCGGAAATAAATGCAAGAAAAAAGCAGTTCGAATATTATAGGAGAAAACTGCTTGAATTTAAGGAGGTGAGCTGATGCTTGAACTAATGGATATGATCAGTGAACTATGTCCTAACGGAGTAGAGTATAAAACATTAGGTGAAATAGCTACAGATATCTATAGAGGCAGCGGGATTAAACGAGACGAAGTAACTGAAGAAGGAACGCCGTGTGTTAGATATGGAGAAATCTATACAACATACGGAATTTGGTTTGATAATTGTGTTTCTCATACATCAGTAGATTGTGTTTCATCGCCTAAATTTTTCGAACATGGAGACATACTTTTTGCAATCACCGGAGAAAGTGTAAAAGATATCGCAAAATCATGTGCTTATGTTGGTAATGAAAAATGTATGGCAGGCGGGGATATCGTTGTACTTAAGCATAAGCAAAATCCTAAGTATTTAGCATATGCTTTATCTACTACTGATGCTCAAATGCAAAAAAGTAAAGGAAAAGTTAAGAGTAAGGTTGTACATTCAAGTGTACCGGCTATAAAGAGCATAAGAATCCCTGTTCCTCCTTTAGAGGTACAATGTGAAATAGTACGTATTTTAGATGGTTTTTCAGACTTAACCGCGGGATTGCAATCGGAGTTACAATCGGAACTGCAAGCCAGGGCGAAACAGTATGAGTATTATGAATATAAAGTATTGTTTGATAATGATAATACAAAAATGAAATTACAGGACTTATGTACTGTTAATCAAGGATTACAAATACCGATTAGTAAAAGACTAAAAGAAAAAGGTGATAATTGTTATCGTTATATAACTGTTCAATTTTTGAAAAACAAGGAAGATGAGCAGTATTATATCGAAAATCCTGACCCGAATGTCATTTGCAACAAAGACGATATTTTGGTGACAAGGACTGGAAGTACAGGAGTTATTATTACCGGGGTAGAAGGATGTTTTCATAATAACTTTTTTAAAGTAACGCCTAATGAGTTAGTTGATAAGAAGTATATGCTTTACTTACTAAGAAGTAACTATATGTATAGCAAGATGCTTGCGGCGGCATCTGGCGGAACAGTTCCAGATTTACCACATAAAAAGTTCTATGCACTAGAAGTTCCAGTTCCAACAATAGATGAGCAAAAAAGGATTGTGGATATACTGGAAAAACTTAATGATTTATCAAATGATATCTATGCTGATTTACCAGCAGAAATAGAAGCTCGCCAGAAGCAATATGAATATTATAGAGATAGGTTGTTGACATTTAAAGAAGCAGTATAAAGAGGAGGTGTTAGCTGTGCCATATTTTAACATTGTTGCACAGACAAATGAAAATACAGTAGTTACAGAGTACGAGCCATCAAAGGCTCGCTCTGAAAGCTACCAGTCGGAAGCAGCGCTGGAAGCGGAGTTTATAAAGCTACTGTCCGTGGAAAATGGCCAAGGCGGATTGGGGTATGAGTATCTTAAGATACATCAGGAATCAGATTTAATTGCAAACTTGCGTAAGCGCCTTGAAATTCTTAATGATTATCAGTTTTCTGATGCTGAATGGGATAGATTCTTTAATGAATCTATCGCAAATCAGAATGAAGGCATTGTTGAGAAAACGAGAAAGATCCAGGAGGATAATGTTCAAGTTCTTAAGCGTGATGACGGTAGTACGAAGAATATTACTATCATTGACAAGAAGAACATTCATAACAATTTCCTTCAGGTAATCAATCAGTATGTTATCGGAACTGCTGATGGCGCAAAGCATGATAATCGCTACGATGTAACGATTCTTGTAAATGGATTTCCGCTTGTTCATGTGGAGCTTAAGAGACGTGGCGTTGCCATCAGAGAAGCGTTCAATCAGATTAACAGATATCAGAGAGACAGCTTCTGGGCAGGATGCGGATTGTTTGAGTATGTGCAGCTGTTTGTAATCTCGAACGGAACAAATACGAAGTATTACTCAAATAGTACCAGATTTAACGCTATCAAAGATGCAAATGCAGCGAAGACAAAGAAGGGTAAGACAAGCAATAGCTTTGAGTTCACTTCCTATTGGGCTGATTCAAAGAACAGAGTTATTGCTGATCTTGTAGACTTTACGAAGACTTTCTTTGCAAGACATACGATTTTGAATATCCTCACAAAGTACTGCATCTTTACTTCTGAGAACATGCTTATGGTTATGCGCCCTTATCAGATTACAGCTACAGAGCGTATCCTTAATCGTATCGAGATTGCGAACAATTATAAGAAGTACGGCGATATTTCCGGAGGTGGATATATTTGGCATACAACAGGTTCCGGAAAGACTCTGACTTCATTTAAGACAGCAAGATTGGCTTCTAATCTGCCTTACATTGACAAGGTGCTCTTTGTTGTAGATCGTAAGGATCTGGATTATCAGACCATGAAAGAGTATGACAGATTCGAAAAGGGAGCTGCTAATAGCAACACGAAGACTTCAATTCTTCAGAGACAGTTGGAAGATAAGGATAAGAATGGTGTTCATCATGAGTATAAGATTATCATTACTACCATTCAGAAGCTGGCTACATTTATCAAGAAGAATAAGGAGCATGAGATTTACAACAAGCATGTGGTTATTATTTTTGATGAATGTCACCGCAGTCAGTTTGGCGATATGCATGCAGCTATTGTAAAGCATTTTAAGAAGTATCATTTGTTTGGATTTACAGGAACGCCTATCTTCCCAACAAATATCGGAAGTACGAGAAAGACGACCTTCTTTACAACAGAACAGATATTTGGCGATCAGCTTCATTCTTATACCATTGTAGATGCTATCAATGATAAGAACGTTCTGCCGTTCCGTGTTGACTACATAAAGACAATGGATATTGATGACAACATCGAAGATGAAGAGGTGTGGGATATTGCCAGAGAAAAGGCCATGATGGCGCCTCAGAGAATCGCTATGGTTACAAAGTATATCCTTGATAACTTTGATAGAAAGACCTATAGAGGCAATAAGTCATACGTTTATAACTCTTTGATTAACATTGAAGAGGTGGCATCTGCAAAGCAGGGAACCGTAGAAGAGATTAAGCAGCAACAAAGACTCAGTGGTTTCAATTCTATTTTTGCAGTGGCTTCTGTTCCGATGGCAAAGCTTTATTACGAAGAATTCAAGAAGCAGATGCAGGCAGATCCATCTAAGAAGCTGCGTGTTGCTACAATCTTTAGTTTTGCTGCAAACGAAGAGGAAGCGGAAGAAGATAATGGTTTATTAGGTGAGGAAAATTCAGAAGATACATCAGCTCTTGATCAGTCAAGCAGAGACTTCTTGGAAGCTGCTATTGATGACTACAATAAGATGTTTAATACGAATTATGATACATCCAGTGATAAGTTCCAGAATTACTATAAGGACGTATCTCTTAGAATGAAGAATAAGGAGATTGACCTTCTTATCGTAGTAAACATGTTCCTTACCGGTTTTGATGCAACAACGCTGAATACTCTTTGGGTTGATAAGAACTTGAAGATGCATGGATTAATCCAGGCCTTTTCAAGAACGAACAGAATCCTCAACTCTATTAAGACATTTGGTAATATTGTTTGCTTCCGTAATCTTCAGAAGAGGGTTGATTCAGCTATTTCCTTATTTGGAGATAAAGATGCAGGCGGCATTGTTCTGATGCAGAGTTTCAAGGATTACTACTATGGTTATACCGGAGTAGATGACACACCGCATCCGGGATATGTTGATATGATTGAAGAGCTTACAACAAAATTCCCGATGGAAGAAGCGCGTATTGAGGGTGAAACCAATCAGAAAGCATTTATATCTTTGTTCGGTGCAATCCTTAGAATGAGAAACCTTCTTAGTTCCTTTGATGAGTTTGCAGGAAAAGAGATTCTTTCTGACCGAGATATGCAGGACTATCTTGGAAAGTATCAGGATCTTCGTGACGAGTGGAAACGTAAGCGTGAAGAGCATACAGCAGTTAATATTGATGATGATATCGTCTTTGAGATTGAACTTATCAAGCAGATTGAAATCAATATTGATTATATTCTCATGCTGGTTAAGAAGTATCATGACAGCCATTGTGAGGACAAGGAAGTGCTTGTCACCATCAAGAAAGCGATTGCTGCAAGTCCTGAACTTAGAAGTAAGAAAGCCCTTATCGAGAACTTCATTGCAGGTATCAATGATGTTGATGACATTATGACTGAATGGAATAACTATGTTGCGGCTCAGCGTGATCAGCAGCTTGTTATTATTATTGATGAGGAAAAGTTACAGGAAGAAGCTACACGTCGCTTCATTGAGTATGCTTTCCGTGTTGGAGAAATTAAGACCACTGGTACGGATATTGATAAGATTTTGCCTCCAGTTTCGAGATTTGGTGGTGGTAATAGATCGGAAAAGAAGCAACGTGTTATCAAAAGATTAAGGGCTTATTTTGAAAGGTTTTATAATATTGGAGAGTCGTTTAAAGCTGGGGAAAGAACTGATGTTAATTATGAAGATGGACAAGATTAAATTGATGGAGGATATATTAAGATGAAAAATAAGATTGCTCATCCTAAAGTATTCATTTCGTATGCTTGGGGTACTGAAGAACATGATGAAAAGGTAATTGCATTGGCGACGAGTCTAAAAGGTGACGGAGTAGGTGTTGTTTTTGATAAATGGCAATTGAAGGAAGGAAATGATACATATTCTTTTATGGAAAAAAGCGTTTTAGATGAAAGCGTTACAAATGTGTTGATTTTGATTGATCCAATCTATGAAATGAAGGCAAATGAAAGAACGGGAGGAGTTGGGACAGAAACACAGATTATTTCATCAGAAGTGTACAATAAGGTTGATCAACGAAAATTTATACCAGTCATATTTGAAAGGGATGATGAGGGTAATGTACGTAAACCTCAGTATTTAAAGGGATTACTTCATTTTGATTTATCTATGCCGGATTCATATGATAATGAGTATAGAAGAATGGTTCGTTCTTTATATGGTATAGATACATATAAAGAACCTGAATTAGGAAAACCTCCGGCTTGGCTTGATGAAACATCTAAAGTGTCATACAAGTCAAGAGTGACAGTCGATTTTTTTAGAGGATCTGCAAGTGATGTATTAAAGGAAAATACATTTAGTGAAAATTTAGAGGAATTAAAACGTAAGATTTTAGAGTATGAATATGTAGAAAATGAGATAGTTTCTTGTTACTGTGAGCTTATACCATTCAGAGATGAATTCCTTTTACTTGTAAAAAGTAATAAATATGTTCAAGAAGGGTATAAGAAGGTCGCAAAATTTCTTGAGGAATTGATGTATGAAATACGTAGACAACAACACAATATTGCTAACTTGAAAAATACCTTTGTTCATGAATGTTATATATATATGGTAGCTTATTACCTAAAAAAGAGTGAAAAAGAAGCGTTAAGATATACTCTTAATAAGACGTTTTATACTGGAACATCAAATTTTAATCAAGATGCTGATAGCTATAATTCTTTTTATTACTTTAACGACGAATTAAATAATGCGGTATGTAAAAGGGATAATAAAGAATATTATTGTGGAACTGCAGCACTATGGATTGAAAATTTGAATGTGAATGTTTGTAATAAAGATGAGTTTGTATTAGGAGACTTGTTTTGCTATAACGCATCGTATTTGATTAAAAATTATGAGAAAACTTGGGCATGGTTCCCTTTAACCTATATTTATAATCGAGATGAGTATATGGGATTGTTTGCAAAATATTCAAAAAGATTGGTTTCAAAAGAATATTTGAAAGACATATGTTATATTTTGGACTTTGAATCAGTTGACGAATTTATTAAAAAATATAAAAAAATAGAAGAGAAGTTACATAAGGGAGAATTAAAAAAGCATCGTTATAATTCAGTTTATGAGACTGCAAGTGTTTTTTGGGATTATATCGAGTCAGAGAAACTTTGTACAAGGAATTAGAAGGAGAGAAAAATGATGAATAGGTATGATAAGGTAGTTAATTTACATAACGATTGGACAAATATACCATTAAAAAAGGAGAACAACATATATCACTATACTTCGAAATATGGTTTAGATGGAATATTTTCAAATCAACAGTTGTGGGCTAATGATGTATATAGACAAAATGATATGTCGGAAGGAGTGTATATACTGGAACTCTTGCAGAAAAATATTGATGTTCTCTGTGATGATGAAGTAGTTAAAATGTTAATTTTGAAACAGGTTACTGAATTGAGTCCTGAATTAATAGAGAGATTTTATAATTCAGATAAATATAGGTCATTTATAATATCATTTTCTACAAAGCAAGATGAATTAGCATTGTGGAATTATTACACAAAAAATGCTAATAGTGTGGGGTATAATATTGAATTTAATGTTGAAAGACTTACCTCGAATTTAAAAACAAAAAAATTAAAAAAAGAAAGTGATCATATTACACAGTATTTTGATAAATTAAAATGTGTTCATGGGAAAATAGTATATGATGAAAAGGAACAAATAAATATTATAAAACAAATTATAATGGACTTTTGTAAGGTTACTGATATAAGAGATGATGAATGGGCATATTTACTTGTGGATAAGTTGTTATGGGTAGGTTTTTTTATGAAACATTATGGTTTTCGTCATGAATATGAGTATAGATTAGCATTTTTTACCCTTACAGATAAAAGTAAAATGGATATCGATAAAGTACCTGTTGAGTTTGAAGGAATAAATAAAAATCATATTGAAATATATTTTGATGGATTAGCAGTTAATTCTGTTAATTGTTCTCCTACAAATTCAAAAGAAAATAATGAATATTTGAAAAGATATATGACAAGTCAATATCCTAATTTATCGAAAATCTCTGAGTCACAAATACCATTTAGAAATATATGATATTTGTAGATATAATACAACTAATTGTTTTATAACTATGAAATTGGGCTTCTGAGACATTTGAAATTTTGGAAAAAGAAGAGGCTTAAAATATGAACATGCTATAAAATGAAACAAGTGCGAGACAAGTTAATTATGCTGTAATCGGATTTGATGACCTAGCTGATTTTGTGACGATTTAAAGCTAACGGTGCAAAGAATACAAGATATGCATTAAAGTTAAATTGTTGTTCATGGCCACGAAATAAAAATATATTATTGTGAAAAATGATGTTAAGATTTATAATTTCTGTAGGTGATTTTGCAAGCCGACTGACGATTATTATTTGAAAAATTCTATCAACCTGCAAGCCACCGGAACTACACACAATGATGAAAAAGACAGCTGGTACTGGATTGGTACTAAAAAAGTGATAAACGAAAAATACTGTTTGGAAAATATGCTGTTTTCTTAATTTAAAAGTATAGGAAACAACCAAAAACGAATACATATCACATTAAGATTTGCGAGATGGAATAATAACTATATACAGAATCCGGATTTTTTTGGACGAATCTTAAGTGAAAGTACGCTTGATGATGACAATAAGATGGAAGTATACAACTTAAAAGAAAAGTTTAGTGAGGGATTCTAAATCTACCTTGCCTGATTTGGAGGATAACGAATTTCTGAGAGATTTAAAACTGACGAAATTTGATGGAACAGTGGAATGACTTACGGTTGCCGGATTATTATTTGTTGGAAAAGAAGTATCGATTCAAAGATTGTTGCCACAAGCAGAAGTAATATATTTGCATTATTCTTCTGATATCTTAGAAGAGTATGATTCAAGAATGGATATGAAATTACCACTGATAACAATTATTGATAAGTTAACAGATAGAATTAAAACATATAGTAAGATACAAAATATTCAGGTAGGGCTATTCAGACTTGAGGTTGATGAATTCCCAGAAAGAGTATTTCAAGAGGCATTGCTTAATGCATTATCTCATAGAGATTATCAAAGCAATGCAGCAGTGTATGTAAAGCAGTATCCGGATCGAATTGTGATTGAGAATCCAGGAGGATTTTTGGATGGCATTACAGAAAATAATATAATTACACATCCATCATTTCCAAGAAATAAACTCATTGCAGAGACTTTACAGAATTTAAAATATGTTCAGAGAACAGGACAAGGTGTAGATAGTATTTTTAGAGATATGGTTTCTATGGGGAAACCTTATCCAAGATACAAATCATATAATGATGCGGTATCGTTAACGATATTTAGTGCTATAGATAATACGCAGTTTGTTAAATTTATTACTGAAGTTCAATATAATAATAGTCGAATAATGCCGTTAGCTGAGATGATGATATTAAGCGACTTGGTGAATAACAGAAAAGTACAATTGTAAGCGTTGGCAGAAATTGTGCAAAAAAACATTAGATGGGACAAAAAGATCATGCAATGAATTGATCAACAATGGTTTGATTGAGATTGTTGGAAAAGATTATATGTTGACTGCAAAGGTTTATGAAGCACTCAAATCAGATGTGGAATATACTAGAGATAAAACGGTTCAGTATATTAAGGCGAAAAATATGATTTTAGAATATTTACAGAGTAATGATACAATTACTTCGGCTAAGATTCAGGAGATGTGTGGACTTACAAAGCAACAAGCGAGGACGGTTATTGATAAAATGAGAAATGAAGGTCTGGTGGATATACACAGAAAAGGAAAAAATTCGCATTATGTAAAAATTTAATGCTTCGAGTTTTCTTCGTAAGCGCACTCAAAAGAATATTTATATTAATCCAAAAAACAACTTGCGTCAACAACCGGTTCCACTTATAATGTCCTCATGGCAACAGTTTGGCAACAACCATTCAGTAGGTCGGAATAAATAGTGTAATTAGTATAGAAAAATGCCCTGAAAACAACCTAAACTTAAACAAAAAGAGTTAAGTTTGACGCGGGACATAATGAGGATAGAATGTTCCCTGTAAAAATAGAAACGAATGTTATAACAGGGGGAGGAACATATCAGATTACAGGTAGACCTAGTGCAGAAGCAAAAGAAACAATAAAGAATGTTTATAACTATGTTAAATCTAACTCAGGGAATATGGGGATAGCAAACATTATAGAAGAAAATACATTTGCGACACAGTTGATTGATGAAAATGCTTCAGGAGGAAATACAGAGATTGGTTCGGCATTTTATTTGAGTATGATTTCTGTTTTTCTTAAGAAACCATTAAAGAGTAAAACTGTGATATTGGGAAGTATGACGGTAAATGGTAACTTGATAAAAACAGCTAATCTTTATGAAAAATTAGAATATATTGTGGAGCAAGGTGCAAAGATAGTATATGTTCCTATTGCTAATCAGCCAGATACAATCACAATGCCAGGAGATATTTGGAGCAAGATATCAATTCTTTTCTATGGTAGTGTAGAAGATCTGATGAGGAAGGTTTTTGAATTGGAATAGGAAAAATATGTAGGAAGTATTAACTATAAAAAGAAATACAGTAAGATTTAAATAATCTAATGACTTTTAGAGAATTTATACGAATGTATGTAATGTATTCGATACGTAAGCAGATACTGTATGTGTTAGTTTATTCACAAATGATGGAGAGGAGGTTCATTCATGATTTTATCGGATAATGAAACTAGAATTGACCGGCTTAATAATATGGCAATTGCTAAAACGATTGTATCAATTTTAAAAGAAAATACGGAATCTGTTTCAATTGGTGTACATGGAGATTGGGGAGCAGGGAAATCAAGCGTACTTGCTATGGTTGAAGATGAATTAAAGAAATTAAGCAATCCTGATCAAAATAATGTGAGTGATATTGATTCTGATTATAGTGTAATTCGGTTCAATAGTTGGCAATACCAAGGATTTGAGGATGCAAAAATAGCACTTATGAGAGCAATAGTGTGTCAGTTGGAAGATACAGCAAAAGTATACTTGGAGCATCATCCAATTGTTAATGGAATTGATGAAATCAAAGATATTGGTAAGAAATTATGGAAGAACCTTGATAAACTCAGTTTAGCTAAAAATGTTGGAAAAGTCGGAGTTTCAATTGCAACAGGAACAGCTCCTTTAGCTATAATGGAAGGCATTATAAGTACTATAAAAAATACTGTAGTAGATCAAGATAAAGTAGAAGAGTTGATAGGAACAATTGGAAATTTGATTGATACTTCTAAAGAAGAAACATCTGGCTATAGAGAGATGGAAGATTTTAGACAAAATTTCAAACAACTTTTTGAGAAAGCCCATATTCAAAAAATTGTTGTACTTATTGACGATTTGGATCGTTGTTTACCAAAGGTCGCAATTGAAACACTAGAGGCGGTACGAATATTCCTAACATTGGAAAATACAGCATTTATTATAGCTGCTGATGATGCAATGATTCGATATTCAGTTAAAGAATATTTTCCAAGAGTGCATGAAGAAAATAATGAAAAACAGGATACCATTACCAAATTGGATTATAACAATTTTGCTGATAAATATTTGGAAAAATTGATACAGGTGCCATTACATATTCCTAGAATCGGTATTGCAGAGGCTCAGCTTTATATAATGCTATTAATGATAGAATCCGAGCTGGGTGAATCAGAAGAGTTACAAGAATTAGGAGATGTAGTCATTAGTAAACTTCATAAACCATGGGCTTTAGAGCAACTTTCGACAGAAGAAATAAAAGCTGCTTTAAAGGATAAGTATAAAGATGCAATTGAAAATGTTAGGATTGCCAAGAGCATTGATAAAATATTAGCGGAACATACTGGTGGAAATCCAAGGAATATAAAAAGATTTATTAATATGCTTTTATTGAGAACTGAAATTGCAAGAAATAGAGGATTTGACCCTAATGAGCTAAAAATGGCAGTATTAGCCAAGATGATGCTAATAGAACAGTATAATAATGATTTTTACAAGGCTTTGGCAGATGAAATAGATGAAGAAGGTCATTGCAAGGCATTTCAAATCACTTCTGAACAAGAATTGGATGAAGCTAAAACAGAAGTTAATGAAACTGATATGTCAAACAATACAAGTGAAGGAAATGAAAAGAAAACTAAGAGTAAAAAAGAAACAAAGACTGTAACAAAAACAGTTTGTGAAAAAGAAGCTGATTCTATTATTGTGAGAAATGAACAATTCAAATTATTTATGCAACAAGAAGATATAAAAGCATGGATGCAAATAGAACCATCTTTAGCAGGTATAGATCTTAGACCATATTATTTTGCTTGTACCGAAAGAATAGACTTTTTCTTTAGTAGTCCGGAAGAACGTTTACGAGAACTTGCTTCGGTTGTTCGGGCAGGCTCATTTAATACTCTAAATAAAAAAGAAGAAATAAGTGCACTTAATACTTCAGATGCAAAGCAATTATTAAAAATTGTATCTCAGGATGTTTTTGTAAGAGATTTATCAGAAAGTCAACCACCTAAGAGTATAGAAGGTATTAGATGTTTAGTAGAATATCATTCAGAACTTCAAGAAGATTTGGTGGATTTCTTATTAACATTGCCATTTGATAAATTGGGAATTTGGGCTGTTGGAGGCTGGGATTCTTGTATTCCAAAGACATCTAATGTTAGGAATAAATTGAGATTATTTTTTGAAAATGTGGAAGAGAGTACTACAAATCCGATTATAAAAAGCGCAGCAAAAGAATCGCAGAGGTGATAGTTTATGGGAACATCTACAAGGAATAAAGGGCAATCTGGTCATACACCTTTAGTACCTTCATGGTTAGAGGAAGGTGGAGATGACGGAAGAGAAGGGCAAAATGCTGGTGAAATTAAGGCTATACCACCAGATGGAGATATAAATAGATTTACCGGCCCAAGAGGGACGTTTACTAAATACATATCAGGTGGTGGTCGTGACGGTAGTTCAATGAGAAATAGCGTATCGCAATATGTGAGTCGTTCATTAGGAGGAAGTTCTAGGGCTACAACAAGATTAGGGTCTGCACGAAATAGTACTGCAAGATTATATAATGTATTAAATTCACTGTCTAGAAATGGTGGAATAAATGAAGTTGCGCACCAGTTATCTATTAACAATTTAGAAGGATTGTCAGCATCTAGCTTTTTTACTAAAATTGCCTCATTTGTTTGTCCAGATGGAGGACCTAACGATGAGGGAATGGCAAGATCAGCTTATTTTGATGCTATAGCTGAAGATCAAATGTTATATGAAAAAAAGATTGAAGAACTTACTGCTCAAGATTGTATGTCAATTTTGCAGAAATATATGAGTAAAGTAATTATGGAACATATTAAAAATGATATTGCTAATAAAATAATCATACTTCCAAATGATATTAATGAGATTTCACGTATAGAAGGTTCAGTGGAACAGTTGATTCAACAAAGTGTTGCTGATGCATGTGCAGAAGTACAACAAAATAATTTGCAGATGACAAATACAAAAGCAGAACAAATAACTGATTCCATATATAAGAAAACATATGAAATATTGGAAGGGCAAGGTGAATAAATATGAATAGGTATCATTTAGTTGCTTCGTTCAATAAAGAACAACATGCATTTGAATATCAAATAATACCTGAGATAAGTACAATAAAAGTGCTACTTCCTATGCAGACATCGAATGGAAATTTTCGATATGGTCTTCAAACGATGATAAGCGAACTGCAAAGAGTAAATATTTATCCATCAGAGAGTGGATTTGATGCAATAATTATTGGACTGATGGTATATATTGCAGATATGAAAATATCAAGAAGAAAACAATCACAAGATTCATGGACAAGGGAAATAACGCTTTCTATACCAGTGTATGATAGTAAGTGGATGAATCATAGAAATACAATAGAACGAATGTTGAAATTTTTGACGGGTGATATATGGACATTGGAATTCAGTAAAAGAGAAGAAAGATTTGCAATAAGTGATAAAGAAG
>CADADA010000045.1 GCA_902786515.1 uncultured Lachnospiraceae bacterium
ATGCGAATTAACAAAGAATATTAATAAAATCTCCCTAATTTAGACACAAAAAGGAGCTGAGCACTAACAATTTTTTAATTGTTAGTGCGACAGCCCCTTAATTTTATTTTGAAATGACAAACTTAACAGTACCGAAAGTATACTGTACAGGAAGTATTATAGCTTCTTTTAATTCTTCGCCGGTTATTCCCTTTACGGTTACCGGAGGAGTAAGTGACAATTCAATCTCATGGTCATTTGATACATTCACCGTAAAAAGACCATTATGCAGGTTCATGAAATCGCATGCAGAGGCTTCTACGTATTCATCGTATTCAGAAAATTGCTCATCAGCATATCTGCTTGCAAAGTCTATTAATTCCTTTTCTTCAGATACTAAAGCGGTAACTGCACTTAATGAACCTTCGATTCCCTGTGTTGTGATATATTCGTTCTGATTCGGAATCAATTTTACTTCAGGTGTAAGAGGAGTGAAGTCATCACCTATAAATCGGATAAGGTCGTTCATGAGCAAAACAATATACTCTTCATACAGCTTAGGATCGGAAGTGGAAGATAAGTCAACCAGAGAAGTAACCATCTTACCTGATTTACTATTTTCACCTTCGTTCAAATCACTATCAGTGAGAGAATACTGTTCCTTATATGTTTTGATGGCATTTTCAAATTCAGCATTGGTCATATATCCTTTGTCTACGAAGGTCTGACCCAGCAACAGATATCCCTGAGGCTGTTGTGATAAAAGCTCATCAATCTGTTCTGATGTAACAAAACCACATTCTACAGCAATATCACCAAAACGCTTGTCCATGGTACTCTGTTTCATATGTACCATCTCTACCTGAGCGGCGGTCATATATCCGGCATTAATTGCTAAAACACCCAGTTTCATTCTGGTATTCTTTTTAGCCTGTAATCCATCAAAAAGCTGTTCCGGAGAAATGAGATTCTGATTCAGCAGATAGTTTCCAAAAAACTGTGTAAACATATTTTATCCTCCTTACGCTGAAATATTGTTAATAATTCGTTTCACCTGTTCAGGATCTAAAGGCTTTTGGAGAAAATCGTAAGCCCCTGCTTTGATAGCATCCTTTAAAAATGATTGAGTTCCGACAGAAGAAGCCATCACTACCTTTGCCGAGCTGTCTTCTTCAAGAATCTCGGTAACAGCTGCAATTCCGTCCTTTTTTGGCATTACAATGTCCATAAAAACAAGGTCAGGATGATGCTCTTTGAATTTGTTCACTGCTTCTTCTCCGTCAGCAGCTTCATAAATCTCTGTACATCCAAATGAAGCAATACAGTCCTTTAATTTCTTCCTTGACAAAATGGAATCGTCACAAACCAGTACTTTCATGTTGTTAATATCCATTGACATTAGCCCCTTTCAAATATATAATAGATTTTGTTAAATAATTATATGTGTATATTGTATAATATTTTGTACAAATTTTCAATAAAAATTGTAAAAATATATATTGAAAATTACCCAAAGCTTTAAATGCATTTTTTAAACGCCTGATTAACGATGAAAAAAGAAGAAATAAGGGTGATACACGTATTGGCTGATATTATAATTACAGAATGGAGAGAAAAATATGTATAAAATTCTTGTTGTCGATGACGAGGAAAGGATAAGAACGCTTATACATAAGTATGCAGAATTTGAACAGTTTGATGTTGTTGAGACATCAGATGGAATGGATGCAATCAATTTATGCAGGTCAAATACTTTTGATATCATTATAATGGATATCATGATGCCTGAGATTGATGGATATACGGCATGCTCGAAGATAAGGGAGTTTTGTAATACACCTATTATAATGCTTTCTGCAAGAGGTGAAGAATATGACAGAATACATGGATTTGAAGTAGGTGTGGATGATTATGTTGTAAAGCCGTTTTCGGTACGGGAACTTATGATGCGCGTAAAAGCGATAATTGCAAGAAAAGGTAATAATAACTCTGAACATGAAGTTTTTACAAAAGAAGGATTGAGTGTGGATTTTACCGGAAGGATTGTATACGTGGACGGCAATGAAGTAAGTATGACTCCGAAGGAATATGAATTGTTGTTTTATTTTATAAGGAACAGAGGTGTGGCTCTGACCAGAGACAGACTTATTACCGAGATTTGGGGATATGATTATCTGGGAGATGACAGGACGCTGGATACTCATATCAAGCTTTTAAGGAGCAGTCTTGGCACATATAGGAGATTTTTAGTTACTCTAAGAGGAGTGGGATACAGATTTGAGGCATAGGGAAAGAATAAGTATACGTTGGAAGCTATTTATTTATATGCTGGGATTTTGTTCATTGCTGCTCCTTGTCATATGGGCGATTCAGTCAACTTATCTCAGTAAAATAAATAAGGATATTAAAATATATGAATTACATAAGACAGAAGCAGAGATGGTGGATATTTTTGAAAAAAGTGAAAATATTAGGAATTCCATCATAAAATGGTCACAAATCTATGATATATCTATAGTAGTCACTGATTCAAACGGTTATGTGAGGTATATGGCTGAAGCTGATACTTATGGCAGTGTTAGCAGATTGTCTAAGAATTCCTATCAGGAAATATTTCAGGAGACACTTGTTAATGGAAATGGAAAAGAAGTGGATTTATCTGATAAAGAATTTGAATATAAGGGAATGATGGTTTCCTATTCACAGATTATTAATCCGGCTGATGATGACGTAGTAATTGCAGACATCGTGAGAGATAAGGCAGGTGCTGAGAGACTTATATTATTGGAATCAGCGGTATTGCCACTCGATACTTCCATCAATGTTGTAAAGGTTGAACTGATATACATATCTGTAGTGATGTGTGTGTTGTCATTGGGACTTGCAGTGCTTGTCTCACGTAAGCTTTCAGTACCGCTTATCAATATAAGCAGGACGGCAACTGAGGTTGCGAATGGCAACTATGATGTTCATTTCTACGACAATGAGTTAAAGGAGATAGCAGAGCTGTCAGATGCTCTTAATGAGGCGAGGTACAAGCTGGAGGAGGTAGACAGCATACAAAAAGAAATCATTGCAAATGTTTCACATGATTTGAGAACTCCTTTGACGATGATTACTGGGTATGCAGAGGTGATGCGTGATATACCGGGAGAGAATTCTCCTGAAAATATTCAGGCAATTATTGATGAAGCTCAGAGGCTTAATGATCTTGTAAATGATTTATTAGATATTTCCAAGATGCGTGCAGGCGTTGTTTCTATTGAAAAGAAAAAATATAACATTACTAAAAGTGTACGTCTGGTAGTAGAGAGGATATCAAAGATGGTTGAGGCAGAAGGATATACTCTTGAATTGAATTATAAAAAGGACGTATATGTGGAAGCCGACGAGAGAAGAATGTATCAGGTGCTTTATAATTTCATAGGTAATGCCATTAATTATACCGGTGATGACAAAAAGATATTCATTAATCAGATTGTCAAAAAGAACAAGGTAAGATTTGAAATTGAAGACACGGGAAACGGAATCAGTGATAGCGACATAAAAAATGTTTGGGACAGATATTATAAAAAAGACAAGAGCAGAAAACGAAATGTCATAGGGACAGGCCTTGGACTTTCTATTGCTAAAAATATTCTTGAGATGCATGATTGCGGGTATGGTGTCAGGAATAAAAAAGGCAGTGGAACCGTATTCTGGTTCGAAATGTCTGTCGTTGACAAAAAAAGACAATGAACCTAAGTGTTTATCAAAGGCAGGTGGATGATGAAGGCGATTGAAGTTTTTAGCAGAGTTGAGCACAAATACCTGATAGATGACAGTACATATCACCGGATTTGTGAGCAATTAAAACCATATATGTATGAAGACGGTTTCAGCCGTGACGGCGGGTTTTATACTATATGGAATATTTATTATGATACGGATACGGATGAATTAATCAGAAAATCGATTGAGAAACCGGTATATAAGGAAAAACTAAGACTCAGAAGCTATGGAAGGGCAAAACCGGATTCAGAAGTGTTTTTGGAAATTAAGAAAAAGTTTGACGGGGTTGTTAATAAAAGACGAACCCGTATTAAACTGTATGAAGCGTATGAGTTTATTGAGACATATGAACAGCCACAGATAAAAAAATATATGAACCGGCAGGTGTTAAACGAGTTGGAATTTTTCATGAAATTTTATCAGGTAAAACCAAAGGTTTTTCTGGCATATGACAGGGCGGCAATGTTTTGCAAGGATAATCCTGAACTCAGAATTACTTTTGACAAAAATATCAGGACAAGACGGGATAATGTAAGACTTGACCTGAATGATGAGGGAGAACTGATACTTGACAGGGATATGTGGATTATGGAAATAAAGGTCGTGAATTCTTACCCATTATGGCTTTTAGATATTTTAAACAGCAATAATTTGTTTAAAACATCTTTTTCCAAATATGGTACAGAGTACAAACGATTTCTGGCGGACAAATTAGCAGATAAGGAGAAATAAAATTATGGAGACAATTTTTTCAACAACAACAGAGCAGATAACAAATCTTACATATCAGTCAGCTGCGATAGCGATTCTGACATCCCTGATACTGGGACTGATTATTAGTTTTGTGTATCTGTATAGCGACAGGGATTCAAAAGGTTCGGTAAACTTTGCATTTACTTTGGTTATATTGCCCGCACTGGTATGTATTGTAATTATACTTGTGGGAAGTAATGTGGCAAGAGCATTTTCTATGGCAGGTGCATTTGCACTTGTACGTTTCAGAAGTGTGCCTGGAGACTCGAAAGATATAGCTAGTGTATTTTTCGCAATGTCAGTAGGTCTGGCAACAGGTCTTGGTTATATTATATTTGCCGTTATGTTCACAGCTATTATCGGTGTAGTATATTTTGTGCTCAGAAGAATTGGATATGGGACGGCAGGAGCAAATCAGAAAGTGTTAAAAGTAACATTACCTGAGAATCTTAATTATCAGGGACTTTTGGATGATTTGTTTCAGGAATTTACCGTTTCAAATAAAGTAGACAGGGTGCGTACAACTAATATGGGTTCACTTTTTGAAATTACATATTTAATTAAGATGAAGAAAGATGCAGATGAGAAAAAGTTTATCGATGAAATTCGATGCAGAAACGGTAATTTGAATATTGTATTGTGTAATAATGATTCGCAGAAGGGTGTTTTATAAAAATGAATGATAACAATTTTTTTGCAATGTTATCCAGAATGAAATACATTAACAGATGGGGGCTTATGAGGAATACCATTCATGAAAATATTGCTGAGCACAGCTTGGAAACAGCATATATTGCACATGGACTTGCCATCATAGGAAATGTATATTTTGGTAAAAATATTGATGAAAAACTGGTGGCGGTGATGGCAATGTTTCATGATACATCGGAGATAATAACAGGTGATATGCCTACACCTGTAAAATATTTTGAACCGGGTATCAGAGAAGCATACAAGAATGTTGAGCAGGAGGCTGAGAACAGCCTCTTAAGTTCACTTCCGGATTTGATGCGTGAAGAATACAAAAAAATCTATGAAATTAATTCAGACGAGGATGGATTATACCGATATGTTAAATGTGCAGATAAAATTTCTGCGCTTATTAAATGTATTGAAGAAAGGAAAATGGGGAATACAGATTTTATCAGTGCTGAAAATGCTACTCTTGAATCAATAAAGAATATGAAGTTAGAGGAAGCGGATTATTTTATAGAGAAATTTCTTCCGAAGTATAGTCTTACTTTGGATGAACAAACGAGGAAAGGTATGAGTTGAAGATGAATGAAGATAAGAATATTGGGCTGTTTGAATTTATTTCAAGTGCCTCTGATGAGGGATTCAGGTATGTGAATTACAATACGGGATATGTAATAGCATCAAAGAAATTCAGAGAGATGCTGGGAATTAGTGATGATGATGTAGGTAATGATACAAAGGTGCTGGACGCAATTTATCCTGATGACAGGGAAAAGTTTGAGGATGCATTGCAGACAGCGATTGGTAAGCAGGAACAGAACTTTGAAGTAGAATACCGTGTGGGAGACGGTACCGGATGGATTTTACACAAGTCGACTAACAGGTACGATAAAGATGGAAATATAATAGAGAGATTCTGTTTTCTTCATGATATTACTGAAGAAAAGAAAAAACAGGCTGATTTGGAATACGTTACATACTTTGATGCAGATACAGGGGTATATAACAGAAATTATTTTATAAAAAGACTGGATAAGGCTATTAAGAAATCTGAAAAGCCGGATTTTGATAAGATACAGGTAATGTATATTGATATAGATAATTATAGTGTAGTTACTGACAGTGTCGGCTTTGAAACGGGGGATGAGTTGCTTATCAATTTTGCAAAGCTGCTTACAGAATATTCGTCTTCAAAGATAAAAATAGGAAGATTTAAGAATGATGAATTTGCAATTGCAATTTATGATGCCGAAAAAGAAAATGAGATACTGGATATATACGATGATATAAAAAAGAAACTTGAGACACCGTTTAAACTTAGTGATGGAAATGAGGTATATATCTCGATAAGTGTAGGTATCACATCCTATCCTAAGGGTGGAAATAATGCCGGTGATTTGATAAAATGTGCAGACATTGCAATGTATCATGTTAAGAAGAGCGGCAAGAATTCTATGTGCGTTTTTGAAAAAAGTATGCTGGATGATTTTATCAGGCATGTAAAGATGGAAAATGATTTGAAAGTAGCTGTTGAGAAGCTTGATTTTGTATTGAATTATCAGCCTCAGTACTATTCTGAAAAGAAAGAATTAAGAGGTGTAGAAGCACTGGTAAGATGGAAAATCAGCGAAGATGAATATATTAATCCGGGTGAGTTTATCCCGATGGCAGAAAAAAACGGCTGTATTGTGAATATTGGAAAGTGGGTAATCAGACAGGCATTGGATGATTTTATCGACTGGAAGATGAATTATGGTTATAATGGAATGATTTCCATCAATATTTCTGCAATTCAGTTGAAAGATGAAGCATTTTCAAACTATATTTTACAATGTGTTGAAGATAGAAATGTAGTTCCTTCAGATGTTGAGATAGAGATAACAGAGAGTGTATTGATTGAAAATTTTGAGAAAACAAGACAGGCACTTGCAGAGCTCAGAAGATATGGATTTAAGATAGCCCTTGATGATTTCGGAACAGGATATTCATCTCTGTCTTATTTGAAGAATATACCTATTGATACGTTGAAAATTGATAAATCATTTGTAGATACTATGATTTCAGACAGTTCTACGGGCATTATTACTGATGCCCTGATAAAAATGGTTAAACGACTTGGATTGGAAACCATTGCTGAAGGTGTTGAGACGAAAGAGCAGTATGATTATCTTAAGAAGATGGATTGCGATAATATTCAGGGATTCTTATTGGGAAGACCGATGAGCAGCAATGATATAAAAGAATTAATTACAAAATTAAATGAAAGTTACAAATAAAAGGTGTATAAGATGGCGAAAGCAGTATATATTGCAGAAAAGCCGAGCGTGGCTCAGGAATTTGCAAAAGTGTTAAAAATTAACGGTAAACGTTTTGACGGTTATATAGAGTCGGATGATGCGATTGTTACGTGGTGTGTAGGACATCTTGTTACCATGAGTTATCCGGAGGCATATGATGAATCTCTTAAAAAGTGGTCGCTTCAGACACTGCCTTTTTTGCCAAAAGAGTATCTCTATGAGGTGATTCCTAATGTTAAAAAGCAGTTTGAGACTGTAAAAAAGATTCTTAACAGGGAAGATGTAGATACTATATATGTCTGTACTGACTCAGGAAGGGAAGGAGAGTATATCTATCGCCTTGTGGAAAAAATGGCAGGAGTGACAGGAAAGCAACGCAAGAGAGTATGGATTGATTCACAGACTGAAGAAGAAATACTCCGGGGTATTCGTCAGGCTAAGGATTTGTCGTGCTATGATAATCTGTCGGATGCGGCATATCTTAGGGCAAAAGAAGATTATTTGCTGGGAATCAATTTCTCAAGGGCTCTTACATTAAAATACGGAGATACCATTTCAAAATATCTTGGGGAAAATAGAATGGCTGTGTCAGTAGGACGTGTAATGACTTGTGTATTGGGAATGGTTGTACGGAGAGAGAGAGAGATACGTGATTTTGTAAAGACTCCTTTTTACAGGGTTCTTGGCAGATTTTATATGGATGAGCCTGCAGGTGGGGAAATGGAAGCAGAGTGGAAGGTAAATGAATTATCCCGTTATGCATCAACCCCGTATTTATACAAAGAAAACGGATTTTTAAATAAAGAAAAAGCACAGGAATTGATTGATTTATGTGATATAAACAATGCAAATGATTTTATAGTTGAACAGGTTGAGAGAAAAAAAGAAAAGAAGAATCCGCCTCTGCTTTATAATCTTGCAGAGTTACAGAATGACTGCTCAAAGCTGTTTAAAATTAGTCCGGATGAGACATTGAAGGTTGTACAGAGCCTGTATGAAGGCAAACTTGTTACTTATCCGAGAACAGATGCAAGGGTATTGTCTACGGCTATTGCAAAACAAATATCACACAATATTGAAGGACTGAAAAATATTCCGGCGCTAAAGGCAAATGTGGAAGAGATATTATCCGGCAATTCGTATCAGAAACTTGCTTCTACAAGGTATGTGAATGATAAGCAGATTACGGATCATTATGCGATTATTCCGACAGGGCAGGGAATTTCAGGAATAGGAAAGTTTTCTCCGCTTCATGTCAAGGTTTATGAAGTAATATGCAGAAGATTTCTTGCAATTTTTTATGAACCGGCAGTATATCAAAAGACCGCAGTTGTGCTTGGAAAACAGATAGGAGAAAATAAAGAAACCTTTAATTCATCATCTAAATATCTTATTGATTCCGGATATTTAAAAGTGATGAATTATTCTTTTGCAAAAAAGAAAGAAGATGAGGAAACGGAGAATGAAAATTCAGCTGAAATATTGAAAAAGCTGAAAAAAGGTGTTATACTACACAGCAGTGATTTGAGTATAAAAGAGGGAGAGACTTCCCCGCCAAAGAGATACAATTCCGGTTCTATTATTCTTGCCATGGAAAATGCGGGACAGCTTATAGAAGATGAGGAGTTAAGGGCACAGATAAAGGGAAGCGGAATAGGAACCAGTGCAACAAGGGCAGAGATTTTAAAAAAACTGGTTAATATAAAATATATTGCCCTGAATAAAAAAACTCAGATAATTACACCTACCCGGAAGGGCGAGATGGTTTACGAGGTTGTGGATTTGTCTATCAGACATTTGTTAAATCCGGAACTCACGGCTAGTTGGGAAAAAGGATTGAAGTACGTAGCAGAAGGAACAATAACTTCGGAAGAATACATGGAAAAACTTGAGGGTTTTGTTGCGAGAAGGACTATGGGGGTTATTAATTCCTACCATCAGGGAGAGTTAAGGCAGCGGTACAATTATGTATCGCAGAATTATAAACATTAAACTGGAGGAACATTTATGTGTGGAATAGTAGGTTTTGTAGGTAATGAAGATTGCGTTGATATGTTGATTGACGGACTTTCAAAACTTGAATACAGAGGTTATGATTCAGCAGGAATAGCTGTTATGGATAATAAGCAGATAGAAGTAAGAAAATCTAAAGGACGTCTTGCAGATTTGACAGCAAAGATGGAGAAAGAAGGACGTTTGAAAGGAACATGCGGTATAGGACATACAAGATGGGCTACACATGGAGAGCCGTCTGATATCAATTCACATCCTCATGGAAATAAAAGGATTAGTATAGTTCATAATGGAATTATAGAGAATTACAGAGATTTAAAAGCATTTCTGATTGATCAGGGTTACAGCTTTGTAAGTGAGACTGATACAGAGGTCGTTGCGAAGTTATTGGATTATTACTATGACGGCAACCCTGTAGATACAATTGCAAAGGTTATAGGAGAGATTAGAGGTTCTTATGCACTCGGAATTTTATTCAGGGATTTTCCAGATAAGATTTATGCGATACGTAAAGACAGTCCTTTAATCATTGGTATTGCAAAAAATGGAAACTTTATTGCTTCTGATGTTCCGGCAATTTTGAAATATACAAAAGAGTATTATTTACTGGAAGCTAATGAAATAGCCACTCTTACAAAGGATAGCGTTAGCGTATGCGATATTCATAAGAATCCTATTGAAAAAGAACTAAATGTTGCAGATTGGGATTTAGATGCGGCTGAGAAAGGCGGATATGAGCATTTTATGCTTAAGGAAATCAACGAACAGCCAACAGCTATAAAGACTACGATAGCTCCGAGAATTTCAGAGGGTATGCCTTATCTTGAAGAGAGTGGTATGACAAAAGAAATGCTAAAGGGCTATAACAGAATATATATTGTGGCATGTGGAACGGCAATGCACGCCGGACTCATAGGCAAGTATGTTATTGAAAAACTGGCAAAGGTTGAGGTTACGGTAGATATTGCTTCAGAATTCAGATACAGAAATCCTATTATCACGGATAAGGATTTGGTAATTTTGATTTCCCAGTCAGGCGAGACGGCAGACACACTTGCGGCTTTACATCTTGCTAAGGAAAATGGTGCTACTACTATGTCTGTTGTCAATGTAAAAGGCTCTTCAATAGCAAGAGGGTCTGACATTGTTGTATATACACATGCAGGTCCGGAAATATCCGTTGCATCAACTAAGGCATATGCTGTACAGTTGTCAATTATGTATTTGCTCGCTTTCGAACTTGCTTATGCGAAAGAAGCTATTTCAGAAGAAGAGTGCAGACGCCTGACAAAAGAGCTGCAGGAGATACCGGATAAAATTCAGGATATTCTTGTGTTAAAGGAAAGATGCCAGTTTATTGCATCAAGACTCGTAAATGCTGAGAGCTTATTATATATCGGAAGAGGACTTGATTATGCATTGAGCATGGAAGGATCCTTGAAGTTAAAAGAGATATCATATATTCATTCTGAATCATATGCAGCAGGAGAGTTGAAACATGGAACTATTTCGTTGATTACTGAGGATATGCCGGTAATTGCTATTGCAACTCAGGAAAATTTGTTTGAGAAAACATTGAGCAATATAAAAGAGGTTAAGTCAAGAGGTGCTAAGGTAACTGTGATATGTCGTGAAGGAACAAAAGATGATAAGACTTTTGCAAATCATTTGGTTACACTCCCTAATATGGATGATTTAATGATGCCTATGCTTGCTCTTGTTCCGATGCAGTATATTGCTTACTATACGGCAGTGTTAAAGGGCTGTGATGTTGATAAACCGCGTAATCTTGCGAAGTCAGTAACAGTAGAATAAGATTTCTGGAGAGATAGAGATGGAAGAGTTAAAGGTAGTAGAATTATTTGATTTAGAACAAACGATTGCAAGGGATTTGCTGGAGTCAGTTACGTATCCATGGGAAGTATTTGCAAAAATGGATGAATATATTATGCAGACCGGACCGAAACTTCCAAAGGATATTTTTGAGCAGCGTGGCGAGAATGTATGGATTGCAAAATCGGCAAAAGTTGCTGAGACAGCATGCATAAATGGTCCATTAATTGTAGATGAGAATGCAGAGATAAGACATTGTGCATTTATAAGAGGAACAGCAATCGTAGGAAAGGGAGCTGTAGTAGGTAATTCGACGGAGTTAAAGTGCACACTGTTATTTAACGGAGTACAGGTACCGCATTATAATTATGTTGGAAATTCTGTTCTGGGATACAAATCTCATATGGGGGCAGGTTCCATTACTTCAAATCTCAAATCCGATAAGTCGCTGGTATCTATTGTTGTAAATGGAGAAAAGATGGACACAGGACTTAAGAAATTTGGTGCGATATTGGGTGATTGTGTGGAAGTTGGCTGTAATTCTGTGATGAATCCGGGTACTGTAATCGGAAAGAATACAAATGTGTATCCTCTTTCGATGGTTAGAGGATATGTTCCAAAAGGCTCAATCTATAAAAATAAGAATGAAATAGTTGAGAAGATGTAATAAAAATATCGCTTAGTCTTATGGACTAAGCGATATTTTTAAAGAGAAATGATTTAAAATCAGAATGGAGTCTCGTATAATGAAAAAAGAAATTACGGATTTAAGAAATGAAATGGAAAAAAATAATATAGACATGTATCTTGTGGTAACTGACGATTATCACGGCTCAGAATATGTGGGAGATTATTTTAAGGAAAGAGAATATCTGTCCGGATTTACAGGTTCTGCAGGAAGAATGGTTGTCACTCAGGAAGAAGCGTGTCTGTGGACTGACGGAAGATATTTTATTCAGGCAGAGAATCAATTGGAAGGCAGTGGGATTTCTTTAAAAAAAATGGGCGAACCGGGGGTTATGACTATAGAAAAATATATTACCAAATATATCCGGTCTGGAAAAACGCTGGCATTTGATGGAAGGACTATAAGTGCATCTGCGGGTGAAAAGTTAGAAAAACAGTTAAAAGAAAAGGCTGCAAATTTAATATATGATAAGGATCTGGTAGATAAAATATGGCATAACAGACCGAAAATGAGCAGTAGCAGGGCAACGTTGCTTGATATTAAATATGCAGGAGAAAGTGCCGGGGACAAATTGTTAAGATTAAAAGACAAAATAAAAGAAAAAGATTGTGATATGTATATTACGACGGCTTTAGATGAAATCGCGTGGCTGTTTAACATTAGGGGAAACGATGTTGAATATAACCCTGTCATTCTATCTTACTGCGTTGTAAGTGTTGATGGAAGAGGAGTATTATTTGCTGACAGAAGTAAGTTTGATGAGATTACGTCAGAGCAAATCAAAGCCTTGGATTTTGACATTGAAGATTATGACAAGGTATACGAATTTATAGGAAAAATAAAGAATAAAAAAGTATTGCTTGATAAGAGTAAAACAAATTACATGATAGTGAAAAATCTCTCATGTGAAATTCTGGATGAAAAAAGTCCGTTAATGAACATGAAGGCGGTTAAAAACTGCACGGAAATTAAAAACGAAAGAACAGCTCATATAAAAGACAGTGTGGCATTTACAAAATTAATATACTATTTAAAAAAGAATTATAACAAACAACCTATAACCGAACTGGATGTAGTGGATAAATTAGAAGAATTCAGAAGAAGTGATACAAATTATATAGAGCCGAGTTTTGGTACAATATCTGCGTTTGCATCTAATGGGGCAATTGTGCATTATGAGCCATCAAAGCAGACAAATAAGACGATAGAGGCAGGACAGTACCTCTTAGTGGATGCGGGAGGACATTATTATGAGGGAACTACAGATATGACTCGTACAATATCGTTCGGCAGTGTTTCAAAAATACAGAAAAAACATTATACAGCCGTACTAAAAGGAAATTTAAGACTCTCTGATGCGAAATTTTTATATGGTATGAGAGGGGCGGGCCTTGATTTTGCGGCAAGAGAAGCTCTCTGGAAAATCGGACTGGATTACAAACACGGAACAGGGCATGGTGTGGGATATTTGCTAAATGTTCATGAATCGCCTAACAGTATTCGTTTTAGAGATTCAGACGATGCGGTTTTAGAGGAAGGAATGATTACCTCGAATGAGCCGGGAGTGTATATCGAAAATGAATATGGAATAAGACTTGAAAATTTAATATTATGTAAAAAAGCACAGAAAAATGAATATGGACAGTTTATGGAATTTGAAACGTTGACGTATGTACCATTTGACAGAAATTCAATCGAGATATCAATGTTGAATGAGGAAGAGAAGGATATATTAAACCAATATAATCAATCTGTTTACGAGAAGATAGCAGGCTATCTGGATGAAGAAGAAAGGGAATGGCTTGAAAATGAAACAAAAAAATTATGAAATGGATATGTGTAATGGACCGCTGGTAAAAAAAATATTGCTATTTACAATACCAATAATGGCATCCGGAGTTTTGCAACTGTTATTTAATGCAACAGACATAGCAGTTGTTGGAAAGTTTTCAGGTGCGGATTCTCTTGCCGCCGTTGGTTCTAATACTGCACTTATAAATTTGATAGTTAATCTTTTTCTTGGCCTTTCGGTGGGAGCTAACGTTATAGTTGCAAAATATTATGGTGCCGGGAAATATAATGAAGTAAGTGAAGCAGTAAATACTGCTGTACTTACTGCATTGGTAAGTGGAATTTTTTTGATTTTTGCAGGGTTTTTATGTGCAAAGCCGATGCTGGTTCTTATGGGAGCACCTGAAAGTGTTATGAAAAAATCAATTATATACTTAAGGATATATTTTATGGGTATGCCGGCAATGATGATATATAACTTTGGAAGTGCAATACTTAGAGCTGTGGGTGACACGAAAAGACCACTGTATTACCTGATAATTTCAGGAATTACAAATGTGTGTTTTAATCTGATTTTTGTTATTGTATTCAAGCTGGATGTTGCAGGAGTTGCAATTGCAACTGTTATGGCACAGTACATTTCAGGAGGAATGATTATAAGATGCCTTTTGAAAGAAGAAGGGCCATATAGGGTTGAATTAAAAAATCTTAGAATTGCAGGTAGTAAATTAAAAGAAATTCTTGTGGTTGGAATTCCGGCAGGCATGCAGGGAATCGTTTTTTCGTTTTCAAATGTAATTATACAGTCTTCGGTAAATTCCTTTGGGAATATTGCAATGGCTGGAAACTCAGCGGCAAGCAATATTGAAGGATTTATTTATTTTAGTATGAATGCGTATAATCAGTCTGCAATCAGCTTTACAAGCCAGAATCTTGGAGGAAGGAAGTATGACAGACTGAAAAAAATATTGTTTGTCTGTATCGGACTGGTGGCAATTGTGGGGATTGTTATGGGTTACAGTGCATATTTTGCGGGAAACATCCTTCTCAGACTATATTCTTCCGACTTGAGAGTGATACACTATGGATTGATGCGTATGAGAATCATCTGCCTAACTTATGCACTGTGCGGAATCATGGATGTATTTGCAGGATGCGTAAGAGGACTGGGATTTTCCATGGCTCCAATGTTTATATCCACATTTGGAGCATGTGTATTGCGAATAATATGGATTTTTACTATTTTTAAGTCACATCATACACTTACAAATTTATATGTGTCATATCCGATTACATGGTTTGTGACCATATGTGCGTATATCATATGTTATTTTATTTGCCTTAAGAAGGTGCGGCTTAAAATCAACTGAGCGGCTTATAAAAGTGCTGGTAATCAACCGGTGAATCCCAGTCACCTCCCCATTGCCAGCCGTATTTTGTAAAAATAGTATAGCAGAGGTCTTCATGTGTTATTTTATGAGGAAAATCCATATTCCTATCAACGTATTCTGAAGCATTTCCAGGCAGAATCTCTGTAGCTTCCTGACTCACTCTTATATACGGATTGTAAAGAGGATTGATATCAATGGCAAGGCCAAGAGCATGGTCAGAAAGGACATTTGTTCCATCAATCATCCGATAGTTAAAGCAGGATGTGTTGTTATCTGCCATAGATGCATTATCATCTCCATTATATTCATCAATCAGTCTGATTTTTTCAATAGGGTAAAGATTATCATATAATTCCTTAAAAATAGCTGCCACGTCATCCGCTGCTTCTTTATTTACGATAAGTTCACCGTACTGTTTCCTCCCGGTAAAGTCAATATAGTGAACAACAACATGTCTCAAATCATCAAAACTTATATTTTCGTTTTCAGTAAATGACTTGCCCGTCATATACTCGCGCATTGTATCTGAAATTGGTTCCACATAGAATAATTCTTCAGATGTGTCATTCATATCATTTTGTTCATTTGCCGTAGTTTCTTCTGCATCTGGCAATCCGGATTCTTCCACTGAAATGTTGCCCTGTTTTGAAAATAGGATTAATACAATCAGAATCAGGAAGGATATAAGAAGAAATGTCAGTGATTTTCTGTTTTGCTTCATAAAAATACATGTTCCTTTCGGGAATAATATTAAATCCGGTATGCGCCGGAGCTCATACATATGTTATATTAAATATATACAAAAAAGTCAAATCATTTTACAAATATTGATTTTCCTTAATTCACTTTGCACTAATTTCGGACTTTTTGAAATTCATGTGTAGGTAGTTAGGGCATTTTACGTATCATATTTTGGTTTTCTGGAATTTATACGTAGGTAGTGAGGGAATTATACGTATCATATTTTGATTTTCTGGAATTTATACGTAGGTAGTGAGAAAATTATACGTATCATATTTTGGTTTTCTGGAATTTATACGTAGGTAGCGAGGAAATTATACGTATCATATTTTGATTTTCTGGAATTTATACGTAGGTAGTGGGAAAATTATACGTATCATATTTTTGTTTTTTGGAATTTAGTTCGTAGCTGACAGTATTTTCCTACGAACTAAACTCAACTTTCCCTAAAGTTATACGTAGTCGCACAAAAAATTTAAAATCATCTGTGCATTCACTCATTTTCTACCTCGAAGCTAAAACGATTTCTCAGCATGAGTGTATCAAAAACTTATTATTCCATCTAATCAGTATAAATTCTACGGCAAAAGAAGATAATAGTAATGTAACAAGTAGATTTATTAATAATAAAATGGAGGGAAATATGCCTGTTTTAGATTGTACCGTGTCAAATTGCTATTATAACCAGAATAGTAAATGCTGCCTTGGGGAGATTAATGTAGATGGAAATACAGCAAATGAAAAATATTCTACAGAATGTGGCAGTTTCAGAGAAAAAATTAAGGAAAGTTTTATCAACCGGTCTGATATAGGTTTAAGACCTGAAAAAAAAGCAAATATAGAATGTCAGGCTGAGAAATGTACCTATAATTCCGGGTTGAGATGTTCAGCGGCTCACGTAAAAATACAGGGCTATGCTGCAAAAAGCTGCACAGATACATTGTGTGCGAGTTTTTGCAAATAATATAATAAAAAAATTCCTTGACATATTTTGTAAAATATTGTAGAATTTTCCACATGTGGAGAGCGCGTGTAGATAATGAAAAAGGGATATAAAATGTATATTGTCGAAGTATATGCGCTGTGGTAACACAGCGCTTTTTTGTCGTTTGTACGAATGATGCTTCCGGTATAAATATACACAGGATATGGTTCTGTGTGATAAAAGTATCAGTATAACAATAAGATATTGCATAGGACAGACTAAATAAATACATACAGGAAAAACATCACAATGAAGGTATATGGAGCCACACCGTCAGGGTATACCACCATATACTTAAAAGATGATACAAAAGAGAGCTGGATTGGTGATAATAACGCCGTTATACAGCTGGTTGATAATACTAAGGGGCATCATTATTACATAATGAAGCAGGAAGACGATAACACCTGGAGCTGCAGGGTGCCTGCATCAGCATATAACATAACATTTAACAGGTTAAGCCCTGATAAAAAGACACAATGGAATTCGTGGAGTGCAGGCGGACGCGGAAGCAACAGGGATGATTATTCCACATGGAAGAGTACATATCATGCAACAGTACCTGAGCACGGATACTGGGACGGAATATCCGTGGTGGATAATGACTACTTCCATGAAGGTGATGTGGTATATCTGGATTTCTATGAATTTACGGACGAGGACGGATAATGAAGGAAAAGATATAGAGATATCAAAAGCGGACAAAGAACTTGTGTCGCCGGTAATACTTACGGATTCACCGGAGACACAGGTTTATCGTCATGTCATTACAAAGGATGAGGAAGGTGCTACAGAACTTAGATTCTTTAGGGGGAATGATAAGTATCTGTGGAATGAATCCGTATTAATGAGGTACAGCGATTATAAGTCAGGAAACAACTGTGTAAAGGTACAGGGATGGGATGATACGGGATATGTGTGTCCTTATGTGCCGAGAAGACACATTATACAGATAGACAGTTTTGAAATAAGGGCAGAGGGAAGAAAAAAAGTAAACAGGAAAATCACTCTTGACCTTGAAATAGAAGGAGAAGTGGAACTTTTATCGAAAGAAGACACCGTAATCAGCATCACAAAAACCGACAGTGCCGGAAATGAGTATGAATGCAGTGAAGGTGAGTTTTTATATGATGAGAGTAAAAATGAGTGGAATCACAGGGAGCTGATATTTAAAGAAAGCGGAAACTATCATATCCATGCAGAAATTACGGAC
>CADADA010000046.1 GCA_902786515.1 uncultured Lachnospiraceae bacterium
AGAACGTGTAATAACAGTACTTGATAAAGCTAATCATATTCTTATTGAAAGACAACATGAGATGGCTGAGTTAGACAAACTCATCAAAGCCCGATTTGTCGAGATGTTTGGGGATCCAGAAAATAATGAAAAACAGTGGAAAATGAATGAATTTGGAGATATATGTACAGTTAGGCAGGGACTCCAAATTCCTATCTCTAAGCGTCTGACAGAATATGAAGATGATTGTTATGAATACATAACAGTTCAATACCTTCATGGAGGCAAAGAAAGAGAGTACATAAAAAGCCCTAAGCCGACGGTAATATGCACGAAGGATGACATATTAATGACGAGAACTGGAAATACTGGAATGGTCATTACTAATGTTGATGGAGTATTTCATAATAACTTTTTTCTTATTGATTTTGACAGAACGAAATATGATAAGGATTTTCTAGTCAACTATTTGAATCTGGATATTATTCAGGCGGATATTATACGAAGAGCGGGTACTTCTACTATTCCAGATTTAAACCATGGAGAGTTTTATAAGATTAAAGTATATGAACCGCCAATAGATTTACAAAAGGAGTTTTGTTTATTTACAAAACAGGTCGACAAATCAAAATTTGTTGTTCAGGCTTGCCTTTTTGAATTCTTTTGTTGTATTTTCAAATATAACAATTGTACACACCTTATTCATTTTACATTGAATAATAAATAACTGACACGTTACACAGCAAAATCCGTGGGGATTCGCTTCTCTTACGTATAATTTTTTGATAATTTCAAAATGATACGTAAGATTCTATTGTTTACTACGTATCATTTTATGAAAACTTAAAAATAATACGTAGGATTTTAATGCTTATTACGTATCATTTCATAGAACCTTCATAAAGATACGTAGGATTCCGTTGCTTCCTACGTACCATTTTACAAAAATATCAAAAAGATACGTAGGATTCCGCTGTTTCATACGTACCATTTTACAAAAAATTTGAAAAAGATACGTAGGACTTCATCATTTACTACGTATATTATTCCAAAAAAACGAAAATTATTCGTAACATAGATTATCTCCTACGTATCTATCACAGAAAAATCTAAAATAGTACGTAAAACCGCTGTCGCAGATGTATGAATACTCATAATCAATCAAGTGTATCAGTTACTTGATAAATTTTCCAGTTCTACGTTGTCGTCAATCGACGTAGCCAGCTACGTCTCGTTCCTTCGCCTTAAAACAGAAAATTTCTCGGCGTGAACTGTACCAGTTATTTATTATTCGATGTAATAGAAAAATGATATTAGGCATCCCTACAAGTATGAATATCTACGGGATGCAGGAGTCTGAATGTGGTTGAAACTACCATAAAACTATGTTAGAATCAGCTTATACATTATTACAGAATAATATATAAAGCACTTTTACGAGGTGGAGGAATATGATTACAAACTTTGATTATCTAAAGGAAGAGCCCCAATTTAAAAAATTTGCAGATGTTGCGATAGCTGCTGAGAAAATAATACTTTTGGACCCCGAGGCAAGCATTTTGAATTGCAGACGAGCTATGGAATTTGCAGTAAAATGGATGTATTCCGTGGAGAAAGAACTGGAAATGCCATATCAGGAAAACCTGCAAAGTCTTATAAATTCAGAGGAATATCGTCAGATTATCGGACCGGACTTGTGGAAAAGATTGGATTTTATCAGAAGATGTGGTAATAATGCGGCTCATGGGGCAAAAAAGCTTGGTCGTGACGAAGCAGTTTTTTGCTTGGAAAATCTGTTTATATATTTGGATTACATTTCATACTGCTATTCAGATATATATGAAGAGCGTGAGTTTACAAGTGATTATATTGAGGATAGAATCAAAAAAAGTAAAGAGTCAAAAGAGCGGGCTGTGGCAGTAAAAGCAGAACTGGAAAAAGAGATAGCAAGTTCAGCACAGAAGGATTTAGATTTACAAAAATTACGGGAAGAAAATGAATCACTAAAAGAAATGCTGTCTTCAAGAAGAGCAGAAAAACAGCAGACTTATGTTCAAAAACCAATGGATCTTACTGAATATAAGACAAGAAAGATATATATTGATTCCTTGTTGATTGCAGCAGGATGGACAGAAGGAAAAGATTGGATTAATGAGGTAAAAATTCAAGGAATGCCTAATAAGTCAGAGGACGGATATGCAGATTATGTGCTATATGATGACGCACAAAAACCGCTCGCAGTTGTAGAAGCAAAGAAGACATGTGTGGACGTAGAGAAGGGACGCCAACAGGCAAAACTATATGCAGACGGACTTGAAAAAGAATATGGCAGAAGACCGGTAGTATTCATGACAAATGGATTTGAGACGAGAATATTTGATAACCAATATCCGGAACGAAAAGTTGCAGAAATATATTCAAAGAGGGATTTGGAAAAATTGTTTAATCTTCAGTCAATGAAGACAAGTCTGAATCATATTTCCGTTGATAAAAAAATTGCCGGACGTTATTATCAGGAGGCAGCAATAAAATCAGTCTGTGAAAGTTTTGATAAGAAAAACAGACGAAAGGCGCTTCTGGTCATGGCTACAGGTTCCGGGAAAACACGAACAATTATTGCATTATGTAAGGTGCTTTTAGAAGCCGGATGGATAAAAAATATCTTATTCCTTGCAGACCGCAATTCATTAGTCACACAGGCGAAGAGAAGTTTTGTAAATCTTCTACCGGACCTGTCTTGTACGAATCTGTGTGAAGAAAAAGAGAATTACAATTCGCATTGCGTCTTTTCAACATATCAGACCATGATGGGATGTATTGATTCGATAAAGGATGAGAATGGAAGATTATTTACAAGCGGGCATTTTGACCTTGTAATTTGCGATGAGGCACATAGGTCTATTTATAACAGGTATAAAGATATATTTTCGTATTTTGATGCACCGCTTGTTGGACTGACAGCAACGCCGAAGGATGAAATTGATAAAAATACATATTCTATTTTCGAGTTGGAAAATGGTGTGCCTACATACGGATATGAGCTGGCACAGGCGGTTAAAGATGGTTTCTTAGTAGACTACATGTCTATAGAAACAAAAATGAAATTCATTGAACAGGGAATTTGTTATGATGAGCTTTCAGATGAGGAAAAGGAAATATATGAGGATACATTTGAAGATATGGATGGAAATATCCCTGAAAAAATAGGTTCATCTGCGCTTAATGAATGGCTGTTTAATGATGACACCATAAGAAAAGTTCTTCATATAGTGATGAGAGATGGTTTGAAGATAAATTATGGTGAAAAAATTGGAAAAACTATCATATTTGCAAAAAACCATTTACATGCAGAAAAAATATTGGAGATATTTAACAGAGAGTATCCAGAGCTTTCAAAGGGTACAAATGGACAGACATATGCAAAAGTGATTGATAATTATATGACCTATGCACAGAGTGCGATTGATGAGTTTTCTGATCCAAAAAAATTACCGCAGATAGCAATTTCGGTAGATATGCTTGATACCGGTATAGATATACCGGAAGTATTGAATCTTGTATTCTTTAAAAAAGTAATGAGTAAAGCTAAGTTTTGGCAGATGATTGGACGAGGTACAAGACTTTGTCCCGGATTAATCGATGGTGAAAATAAGTCAAAGTTTTATATTTTTGATTTTTGTGGAAATTTTGAATTCTTTCGGGATTCGTTTTTAAATGTAAAAGGACGACAGGCTTCAAATACCATATCACTTCAGGGGGCTATATTTAATCTGGAATTTCAGATTGCATATAAGCTTCAGGATATTAATTACCAGACTGACCGGCTCATAGATTATAGAAATTATCTGGTAGAGGACATGTTGGGAAAGGTAAAAGAACTTAATCCTGAAAATTTTGCTGTAAGGCAACATCTCAGATATGTAGAATTATATTCTTCTGAATCAGGTTATCAGGCATTGACGTATGAGGATACACTATTGGTCAGGGAAGAAGTTGCACCACTTATTCATCCGGATAGTGATGAGGTTACGGCGGTTCGTTTTGATGCATTGATTTATGGTATGGAATTGGCAAAGCTTGCCGGACGTAAATATGGGCGTTTAAAATCTGATCTTATAAATAAGGTAAGTGGAATAGCATCTGTTGCAAATATCCCACAGATTCAGACACAGAAAGAACTGATTGAAAAGATTTTAAAAACGGACTATGTGGAGCGTGCAGGTATTGATGAATTTGAACATATTCGTAAGAATATAAGAGAATTGATGAAGTATATGCCAAAGGGAAAGGGACCGATTTATGAAACGGATTTTACGGACGAAATTCTAAATGTATCGTGGAATGAGTCTGAACTTGAGAATGATGAATTGACGAATTACAAGGCTAAGGCAGAGCACTATATTCGTCAGCATCAGGATAACATTGTTATTGCGAAACTAAAGACAAATCATCCGCTCACACAGGTTGATATAGAATCACTTGAACACATACTATGGTCGGAAGTTGGAACGAAAGAAGACTATGAGCATGAGTATGGTCAAAAGCCGTTGGGTGAATTTGTTCGTGGAATAGTAGGATTGGATATGAATGCTGCAAAGGAAGCGTTTAAAGAATTTAGTACCAATCTTGATAGCCGCCAAATGTATTTTGTAAACCAAATTATAGAATATATTGTGCATAACGGGATGATGAAGGATTTATCTGTACTTCAGGAATCACCGTTTACGGATCAGGGTAGTGTTGTGGATATTTTCACAGACTTGTCAGTCTGGGGGAAAATCAGAAATGTCATAGAATCAATTAATGAAAATGCGGTAGCATAAGTGAAAATTATTAAGAACTAAAGGTAAGAAACAAATTAGAGGAGGAATCATAATGAAAAGACTTAGATACATAAGAACAGGTTTAAGTATTTTAATGAGTGCTGCATTAGTTGTGACCGGATTACCGGCCAATTTTGGTGATTCTGCACCAATCAGGGTTGAAGCAGCGTCTGAAAAGATTAGTTATGCAGTTGAGGGAGGAAATATATATTTTGATAAGTCGACGGGATTTATCACGGGGGCAGATAAAAGCATAACTGCTGCCAATATTCCGTCTGAGATAGACGGGGTTGCAGTAAAAGGCATAGGAACATGGGCATTTTATGAGGATCATAATCTTACTTCTGTAACACTTCCAGAGAGTATTACAGAGTTTGAAAAGGGAGCGTTTTACGGTTCTGATGCGTTAACTGAAATAGTGATTCCCGAAGGAGTGACGGAAATCAGTCCTATGATGTTTTATAACTGCAGTTCTCTTAGGAAGATATCTATGCCCGGAACGCTTAAGGTTATTGGGAAAAGTGCATTTTACAATTGTACTTTTTTAGAATATGTTGATATACCGGGGTCAGTCTATAAAATAAATAATTATGCATTTTATGGGTGCAGTTCACTTAAAGGAGTGTTCTTTGTCAAGGATGTTACGATAGATATGGGGAATATGGTGTTTTCAAATTGCTATAAGTTAGAGAAGGTCGTAAACAATCCTGTAGCAAAGTGGGACACATTTATACGTTCATTAAAGAGAGCGGAAAAATATATGGATAATGATGAAATGAGGGCTGCTCAGACAGATTTGTGGAGACTAGACGAGTATGAAGATAAGGACGAAAAGGTGGCTGCCATTAAGGCGACAGCCGAAGAGATTACTAAAGGACTTTCCACAGATAGAGAAAAAATATTAGCAATAAGCAAATGGGTAGTTAAGAATATCAGTTATGAAAGGGGACACGGAAACGCTGCGTGGAATGTATATAACGACATAATGAATCTGAGTGATGGAGATGTTCGTCTGGCAAGCTGTGGAGGATATTCAAATCTTACACAGGTAATGTTGCAGTCTTTAGGAATACCTTGCGCAACAGTCTGGAGATCGGTAAAGCAGGGTGAAACCATAGATCATGAGTTTAACATGGCCTATTTTGAAGGAAAATGGAGATGGTTGGATTCAACAGCATCTGATGATGGTACGGATGACCCTCAAATCGTTTGGATGGATGCAGGTACTGCAGGATTTGCGACCAGCAGTGACCATCGTGTTGATATATTGTTATGGTATGCACCGGGGTCAAAAACGATTTATACGGAGATACCTGCAGACATAGAGATTGATGAGGATGAAAAAGACTGGGAGGATCAGAATCCTGCATCGGCTTATGTTAAGGGAGAAGAATATGTAAGACAGGATTGGGAATATACCACATCTGAAGAAGATAAACAGGCTGAAGAAGTAAGAGTCGAAGAGATAAAGAAAGCATTTCCAGAGATTTCCGAGACTTCAGAAGGATTATTTACATTTGATGGTTCGAAAGGTGAGATAACGGGAATAACAGATAAAAATGTTACGGAATTAAATATTCCCGATTCTATCGGTGGTGTTGATGTTGTCTCTATTGGTGATGAAGCACTTGCTTATCTTAAAAATGTAAAATATATTGAAATGCCTGATACTATAACGACAATAGGGGAGAAAGCATTTGCAGGCTGTAGTTCACTATTACAGATACATTTAAGTAAGGGCGTGACAGAGATTAAAGGATATACATTTAGCGGATGTAAAAGCCTTGAAAATATAATTATTCCTGAAAATGTAAGCCGTCTCGCCGGATATATTTTCAGTGGATGTGATAATCTTGAAGAGATTTTGTTTGAGGATTATTCATTTAAGGAAAAATGTATAGCTACTGATCCAAGAGGAAGTGATGATGATTATAAGGCAGGCTATGGAAACATAAGCTGGTATGCATTTAAAAATGTTGGACGTGCCTTATGTGGACTTGACTTTCATGATACATACAAGTATACAAAATGGCACCGTGCATTGCAGGGAGTGAATCCGGGGACTGATTACAGACAGAATATTTTGGATATATACGATACACAGCTTGATTATAGAGAGGGATTCTCACCATACTATGTGGGAGGAACAAACACGCAGGAATACCGTACTCCGGCAGAGGCTTCTTATTGGGAATGGGGACATTTTTCGGAAGCAGGAAGATTTCATGGAGTACAGGGTACTACATGGTGTTATGCATTTACTCAATGGGTGCATGCACTTGCAGGTATTCCTTTAACCGCCGGAAGTGATTATTATGAATGGAGTGATCTATCTTATGCAGGAGGAACATATACACTTCAGCCGGGAGATATTATAGGTGTCGGAAAAACTCATCTGGCAATGGTTGGTTCAGCAGCGGTTGATGGCGATTATGTTGTGATTAATATTATAAATGGAAATCATCCGAACAGAAATGTTGGAAAGGAACTGGTAAGATACAATAAAAATACGGGAGAGGCAAGTGACATTTATGAGGAAGAAAAATGGGTTTCTCTTGGAGAAGATGCCGAAGATTATAAAATCAGGTCGGTGTCTAGTCCTAAACTTTCAGATATAGTGACACACACCCTCACGCTTGATGCCGGAGAAGGAACTGTTTCTTATACGTCACGACAAATAGCAGAGGAAGCGATATATGGTGCACTTCCGGATGCAAAATGTGCCGGCTGTGTGTTTGAGGGATGGTATACATTGCCTGAAGGAGGAGAAAAAATTCTTCCGTATAAGATGTTTAAGGAAAAAGCTGATCAGACACTTTACGCTCATTACAAAGCTGATGCTGGTGCAGTATGCAGCATAGCTTTTGAACAGGAGAGTGTAAAAATTCAACCGAAGGAAACTAAACAGCTTACCATAAAATTTGTACCTGAAGATGTAACAGATAAAAGTATCTCATGGAGAAGTTCTGATACAGACATACTTACAATTAATTCTGAAGGTGTGATTGAAGGAGTTTCTGAGGGTGAAGCAGTAGTTGAGGCGAGAGGAGCAGATGGAGCCGATTGCGTATATTGTAATGTAACAGTTAAAAAGGAATCATCACAGGAAGAGAAAGAAAAGGAAACAGAGGAGACGGATGAGGTAAAATATGCTGTTGAAGGCGGAGAAATTACCTTTGATAAAAATTCAGGTACAGTTTTGAAGGCTGATAAAAGTGTAACAAAGGCCGATATCCCTGCAACCATTGAGGGGGTTGAGGTTAAAACAATAGGAAAAGAAGCATTTTATCAGTGCAAGAGCCTCACAGAAATAACTCTTCCTGAAGGGCTGGAACTGATAGGACAGAGTGCTTTTGAAGAAACTGCGATTACAAGTGTGAGAATACCTGACAGCGTTAAGACGATTGCTAAGTGGGCATTTTGTGTAAACTCAAAGCTTTCAAATGTAATCATCGGAAGTGGCATTGAGTATATAGGAACTTACGCATTTTCTCAGGATTCGGCTCTTAAGACAGTATATTTTATGAGTGATTGGAGTAAGGCTGAGATAGAAAGTACGGCATTTCCTCAGAAACCGGAATTTAAGCTCTACGGTAACATAGAAGAGACAACTACTTCTAAAGAAAATGAAGAAACTACTACAAAAAAAGAAGAAGAAACTACTACAGCCGTAGAAGATATAACAAAAGATGCAGATACATCCGATGAGGCTGAATATACTGTTGAAGGACTGAAGTGGAAGTTTTCTAAGAAAACAGGAATTATTACATATATTCCAACTGAGTGGAAGGGTGGAGAAATTCCTTCAACTATAGATGGAGTAACCGTAAAGGCTATTGGCAACAGAGCCGGTCAGTCGCACAATAATATAAAAAATATTATAATACCTGAGGGTGTGGTAGCGATAGGTGAACGAGCATTTGCATGGACGTATTCTATTGAAGCACTGTCACTTCCTGCATCTTTAAAAACTATAGGTGAACGGTCATTTCAGGAATGTGACCAGCTGGAAAATATAGTTTTTGCAGGTGATATGAAAAAGATAAAGTGTGGTTATTTTGCTTTCAGAGGAGTCTTATATAATCACCCGGATTTCAGTGAACCGTACAAGAATAGTGGGTATTATAAGAAACTGCTTGACCTTAAATTAACCGGAGATTTTGTCGAGGATGCAATGATGATAGCAAAGTCGCAGGAGGGATATCACGAAGGAGATTCATTCGAAGAACTTGACGGAAGTAATAAAAAAGGCACAGGAGAATACTGTGAGATGAATTACTTCAGGGACTCTCCTGACTGGTTATGGCATCCGGATAATTATGAAACGTATCAGTGGGGAGGCTGGTGTGGATTATTCTGTGAATGGGCATACGCAATGGCAGGAGCACCGGATGAAGTTATGAGTGTATTTGATTATGAGCATCAGAATAATCATACATGGGATAAAACCGTATACGCCGGTGGAGAATATGAATTGAAGCCGGGTGATCTTATACATTTTGATTACGGTCATTATGCAATGGTCATTAGTACGGAGTATTCAGCTGAAAAAGACATTCTTTCTATAAAAACATGGAATGGTAATCCGGATGTTGCAATGCGTGACTACGAGTTTAAGGCTTCTACAGGATTATGGACAAATGGAACGGGAACAAAGGATTATTATCTTTCATGGTATGTGCCTGTAGGCAGTAAAGCTGATATTACATCAAAAAATTATAAGATTTCTTTTGATGCGCAGGGTGGAAACGTTGATATCAAAGATAAAAACGTATATTACGGTGCATATTACGGTATTCTTCCTGAACCTGTAAGAGATGGCTATACATTCGATGGCTGGTATACAGAAAAAAGTGGTAATGGAAAGGCTATAACAGCTTATAGAGTTGTGAGAATCAGTGAGGACACAGTGCTATATGCAAAATGGATAGATAAGAATGGAGTGGTCTGGAAGAATCCGGATGAAGAAGAAAGCCAGAAGGAGACAACAACAGGCGAAAAAGAGACAACATCATCAGGTGAAGAAAGTACCCCTGCAAAAAAGGGTACAAAGTTAAAAGATAAGTCAACTGGTGCGGTATATGTAGTTACTTCGGATAATGTAAAATCTCCGACCGTAACATATAAGAGTAATGGAAATAGTACAGCGGCAGTTGTAAAAATTCCTAAAACAGTGGTTATTAACGGTATATCCTATAAGGTGACAAAGATAGCCGATAAAGCATTTAAAAACAACAAAAAAATAACTACAGTAAAAATCGCTAATACAATCAGTACAATCGGCAACTACGCATTTTCAGGATGTAAGAAGTTAAAGAGTCTGACTATTGGAGCGAATGTGACAGATATAGGAAATAATGCTTTCTCAAATTGTGTGTGTATGCCAAACATTACTTTACCGGAGAGAGTGACAAAACTTGGTAATAATGTATTTACGGGCTGTGTTAAACTGAAGACAATAACAATTAAAACCAAGAAACTCAAAACCGGTTCGGTTGCCAAAGGTGCATTTAAGGGAGTAGGTACAGGTACAGTGATAAAAGTACCTAAAGCGAAGAAGAAGACTTATACAGTACTTTTCCGAAAGAAGGGACTGTCTAAGAAAGTAAAGATTAAGTAAATAAAACTTCCATATCGTTTTTGGACGGTATGGAAGTTATTTTGTGCAGAAATTTTTTATTTTATTTCCACCACACGGTTACATCTATTTATCACTGCCTGATCATGAGAGACAATAACGATGGTTTTGCCCATTTTGTGAAAATCAGTCAGTATATCCATAACAATGTCACGGTTATTTGAATCCAACGAGCCTGTAGGCTCATCAGCAAGAACAAGCTCGTAGTTCTTTAGAAATGCTCTGGCAATGGCAACTCTTTGCTGTTCACCACCGGATAAACAGTAAATTTTTTCGTTAAGATTTTTTTCTAACCCAACTTTTTGTAACGCTTTATTTATTCTAAGTTCTTTTTCTTTTTTACTAATATTCCTATTCATCAGAGGTATGCTAAGATTGTATTTAATGCTCTCGTTATCTACTAATGCAAAATTTTGAAAGCAATAGAAGATTTTCTCTCTCATAAGAAAACGTCCTTCTTTACTGTTAATTTGGGGAGATGTTTTTCTGAATAGTTCTATTTTCCCGCTATCCGGAGTATCAAACATTCCAATTAAATTAAGCAAAGTGCTTTTTCCACTGCCACTTGCACCTTTAACACAAATCATTTCTCCAGAATCAATCTCAAGATTAAATCCATCGAATACAACATGTGTTCCATAAGATTTAGATATATAAAATAAATGCTATCCCGATAATGATATACACTATATCAGAAAAGAGCAAATGTTTGCCGTATATTTTTGATATTTGTAAACCGTGTATTTTTTTAATAATATATTTTTGCCTGTTTTTATGAAAATCCAGTACTGTGTTTTGTATAACTAGAATTACTAAAAGTAATATGCTTATAACGACCATTATAAGTGCAATACGCCTTTGTACTTTTAATTCGATGATTCTTTCGTTTATGTTCTCGTTTATTGATACGAGATTTTTTAAATTGTCATCAAGATTAAGCTCATTAAGCGTTTGTGAAAAAACTTTATAGGCCTCATAGCTGTTTTCATAATTGCCGACAAATACTTTCAACGGGTCAAGATCGCCTTTACCTAATATACCTATTCTATCTAAAATGGTTGAATTATTTTCAGTTATAACGATAGTAATTGGATTAACTATGTATCCTTCATCATCTGACATAACTCTAGTACTAAATCCAAAAATACCCTGATTATTCTTAAGCCAGATTATACGGATACTTTGATTTCTAAGCTCATCGCAATTAATTCCATAATAATCAAGAGATTTAGAAATTTTATCCCGTTGATTATTCTGATAGTAAGAGATAATCTCTTCTTCATAAGAAGAATATTTTTCAGGCACTAAAAGAATCAGGTCATGTTCATCTTCATTTATCTGAATCCTTTTTCCGTCTGTATCATATAGAGGAAATACCTGTAAATAGTTTGGATTCACTGACATATTCAATTGCCAGTCTGACAAATGACTTTTATTAATTTCTAAAAACTCCTGTTCAAATTGGTTTGCATCAACAAATAATGCACCATTATGGTTGAAATAAGAATATAAATCTCTGCCTATAGTAATATCGTTAGTTTTTTCCTCAGAATCCGACATTTCAAAACCTATATAAAATGGATAAAATATACCATAATTGTCTGCTATTTCCCAATTTCTCATTTTGCTTTCCATAACTGCTGAGTCTTTAATTGTGTCAAAAACTGTTTGTCCACTATAAATTACAACACAAATGCAGATTATTTTTGCCATTATATTTAATGCATGAATATGGTTGCCGGAATATCCGCCTTTTAAACCTTTAAGAATATTTGCTTTCCACATAATAATTAGTAAAATTACTGACATAATGCAAAATTGTAAAAAAGCAAAAATTGATATCCTGCAAAAAAAGCTAATTAAATACTCAGGATTATCATGCATAATGTAACTGTATATCGCAGAAAAAATTATGGATAAAACCGTAGATAATAAAAAGTTTTTCTGGTAATTCCAAAATATAATATGATTATCATTTCCAAAAAGCTTGATAATTGAAAGTTTCTTTGTTTCACTAAATATACTATAAAGAAATACCAATATAAGCATTATTAATAATGAAATCTGTAACATATATAAGGTAAAAGTATCTACATAAGGTAACTTGACTGTATCTATATCTTCTGCCTGCAAAACCGTGTAATTTATATCTGTTTCACAATATTTGTTTATAGAATCAGCAAGCACCTCCAAAAATTGTTGTAAACTAATATTCTCACCAAGTTCAACCATATAAACACCATCGGCCTTATAATAGGAAAATTGGTTATATAATGGAAAAATTGTTATATCTAAGCCTTTCATTTCTGAACGGATTGTACCAATTTGGTTTTGATTATTGCTTTCGTTTGTAGAAATACAGATATTACTTTTACATCTTGAGTCGTCAATTGTCAGTGTTCTTCCTTGTTTTATTTCAAAAGAAGACATATAATCGCTAACATCTGATAAAAGTATAAATTTTCAACCTCATAACCATTTTTTCCATCTGTTAATAGCGTTCTAATGATGTTGGATTTTGTGTTACTTGATGCTTCGAGTAATGCAGTATATAAATTATCCGGATTAATAATACTGTCATTGTTTGGAATAGAAAAATTGTATGTATATTTCGTATCAAGTTCTTCTAGTTGTACAATTTCTTTGTTAGAAAACTCGGTTTCTGTTATAAATGCATAGCAAAGGATACTACACAATATGATTATATAAATTAATCGCCGCATGATGACCTCCAAAAATTCTGTTCACTAATAAAGTATCAAATAAATTAGTATAAATCAAGGATAACTCCTTAAAGCGACCTATAACTCCGCGAACGAATCGTAAATACATTCTGATGTAATAATACCGTACAAAGATATAATAGGTATTTAATACAGCTGTTCATGAAGTTTTTGCAAATAAGCGAGGAAGGTTAATGAGCATTAAAGCGAAAATTATAGCTAAAGTAAAAGGATTATGATAATATAAGTAATGATGGAGAGTAACAGATTTATGTATATTGAGAAGAAGCGTGAATGATTGACAGCTTATAATTGATTTTTTATAATGTTTGTAGTGAATTTGGCAAAACAGGGAAATGGAGATTGTTATGAAACAGAGATTGGCTACAGGAATAGATAGTTTTGAAGAAATAAGAAAGAAACAATACTTTTTTGTTGATAAAACATATTTTATTAAAGAATGGTGGGAACAGGGCGATAAGGTAACTTTGATTACCCGTCCGCGTCGTTTTGGGAAAACCATGAACATGAATATGTTGGAGTGTTTCTTCTCTACAAAATATGCAGGGCGTGATGATTTGTTCGAAGGATTATCAGTCTGGAAAGATGAAAAGTATAGAGAACTGCAGGGGACTTATCCTGTGATTAATTTGAGTTTCGCAGATATAAAGGCATCTGATTTTAATCGGGCAAAAGAAGATATATGCATTGCCTTAGAGGTCTTGGTAAATTCTCTTAGAGATATACTTATGGGCTTTGCTTTGTCTGAAAATGAGAAACAATATATTAATGATATTAATAAAAAAATGTCTGATAGTACAGCTGTCAATAGTTTAAAGTATTTATCAAATATTTTTGAGAAACATATAGGGAAAAAAGTGATCATACTCTTAGACGAATACGATACCCCTCTTATCGAAGCCTACACACACGGCTATTGGGAAGAGATGACAGAGTTTATGCGAGGCTTATTCAATGCTACATTTAAATCAAACCCAAGCCTGTATCGTGGTGTGATGACAGGCGTTACACGCATAAGTAAAGAGTCAATGTTTTCAGATTTAAATAATTTAAAAGTATGTACTACTACATCAAAAGAATATTCTTCATGCTTTGGTTTTACTGAGGAAGAAGTGTTTTCTTCAATGGATACCTATGGCTATGGGGAACAAAAGGAAGCGGTGAAACGCTGGTATGACGGATTTATATTTGGTGAGCAGAAGGATATTTACAATCCGTGGTCGATTATAAATTACTTGGCGACCGGAAAATTTGATAACTACTGGGTAAATACAAGTGGAAATGGTCTTGTAAATCAGCTTATACAAAAAGGAAGCCGTAAAATCAAGGAGCAGATGGAAGATTTGCTGACAGGAAAATCAATATTTGTGCAGCTTGATGAGGAAATTGTGTATAATCAGTTGGATGACAGTGAAGAAGCGATATGGAGTCTTTTACTTGCAAGCGGATATCTGAAAGTTTTACAGGTTATAGAAGAAGACAATGAGTATGGCGGAATTGACAGGACATATGAACTGGCATTGACAAATGTAGAAGTAGTGCAGATGTTTGCCAAATTTATAAAAGGATGGTTTCGTAATAAAACAACTTCAGAAAATTATAATGCGTTCCTGCAATGTTTACGACAGCATGATATAGACGGCATGAACGAATATATGAACGAAGTGTCTATGACGGTATTTAGTTATTTTGACGTTGCAAATAATGAGAATACAAAACAAAAACCGGAGAATTTTTATCATGGATTTGTGCTTGGACTGTCAGTGGAATTGCGAAAAGAGTATGAAGTGATTTCTAATAGAGAGAGTGGCCTTGGGCGGTATGATGTAATGCTTGTCCCAAGAGACTTAAAAAAAGATGCATTTGTCTTTGAGTTTAAAGTATTTCGATCAAGCAAAGAAAAGACATTGGAGGATACAGTAAAGGCTGCCTTACAGCAGATTGAAGAAAAGAAATATGTGACAGAGCTTTTGGAAAAAGGCATACCGAGGGAAAACATATATTGTTATGGATTTGCTTTTGAAGGGAAGACGGTGTTGATAGGATAATAAATTAGCATACTAGAAGTGGGGCAACATATCTGCTCCACTTTATTTGCGCTTATATACCTGTCAAGCCATATGATTAAAAAAGTGTAAACTCACAGCGGATTTTTCCCATGAGAGCGGATTTTTCGGTCAAAAATAGCCATTTTTGACCAAAAAACGCGATTTTATGACCATTCATTCCAAACCTATTGAAAAAATGTGAAATTATAATATAATTAGTTCACCAAAATTTGGAGGAGGTGTGAAAATGATAATTGGAATGTGTGGCTATGATAAAGTAATAGAAAACAAATTAAATGGTATATGTGAACGAGTGTTTCTGAAACATGATATGGACTACCAAATCAAATCTTTTGATGAAGTTCCCGGGCTATATGACTTAGAATATAATATTATGATACTTGATATTGACAGATTAGGAATGAATGGTATAAAGCTAAAAGAACAACATCAGTTGAATATGACAGATACCATGATTATATTTATTGCAAATACTGCGGAATTGATGGGAGAAGCTTTTGGCAGAAATGTTATTGGATTTGTGAATAAAGATGATTTGGAAAATGATTTAGAAATATGCCTGCATGAAGCTGTCAGAATTTTAAAAGAGAAAGTGATAAT
>CADADA010000047.1 GCA_902786515.1 uncultured Lachnospiraceae bacterium
ATAATAAGTAACTGACACATTCACTTGATAAATTTTCCACTTTCTGCGTTGTCGTCAATCGACGTAGCCACCGCTACGCCTCATTCCTCCGCCTTGAAAATGAAAAATTTCTCGGAGTGAACTGTATCAGAAACTTATTTTTCGCTCTACTAGCAAAAAAGGAGACTTCAGCCTTATAGAGGGCGGGTCTCCTTTTTTTTATTTTACTATTTCCCTTAGATTCGTTTAATGATACAATGTTTTTATGGAGATAGAAGGAAACATTGATATAGAAATTGGAGGTAGCGGCATGTCAGATGAAATCATGGTAATAGGTCATAAAAATCCGGATACGGATTCGATATGTTCTGCCATTGCGTATGCATATCTAAAAAATCAGATAAGTGAGGATAAATACGTAGCAAAAAGAGCAGGAGAAATAAACGAGGAAACAAGATATGTGCTGTTCAAGTTTTCAGTTCCTCTGCCTGAGTATGTATCTGATGTAAGAACTCAGGTAAAAGATATTCATATCAAAAAAACCGCAGGCGTAGATAGGACGATTTCGTTAAAAAAGGCATGGAGCATTATGAAAGAGCATAATGTTGTTACCCTGCCTGTAACAAAACACGGAAGACTTGAAGGTGTCATTACAACGGAGGATATAGCTGAGTCCTATATGGATGTGTATGATAGCAAAATACTGTCAACAGCACATACGAGATTCAGCAACATAGTGGAAACGCTGGACGGAGAAATGGTGGTCGGAGATGAAGATGAGTACTGTACAGAGGGGAAAGTGCTGATTGCGGCTGCCAATCCGGATTTGATGGAAAGTTATATAGAAGAAAAAGATATTGTTATACTTGGTAACAGATATGAATCACAGCTGTGTGCAATCGAGATGAAAGCAGGATGCATCGTGGTGTGCGATGGAGCACCGGTTTCAATTACGATAAAGAGCCTTGCGAAAGAAAGAGGATGTACGGTAATCAGTTCTCCGCATGATACCTATACAGTGGCAAGACTGATTAATCAGAGTATGTCGATCAGCTATTTCATGACCAGAGAGGGACTTATAACGTTTCGGACAGATGAATATATAGACGATATAAAAACTGTTATGGCGAAGAAAAGATTCCGTGATTTTCCGGTATTAAATAAAAAAGGAAAATATTTTGGAATGATGTCAAGACGTAACCTGCTCGATGCAGAGAAGAAAAAAATTATTATGGTCGACCACAACGAGTCATCGCAGGCGGTGGACGGACTTGACGAGGCAGAGGTTCTCGAAATAATAGACCATCACAGAATCAATACAATCCAGACGATGTCGCCGATTGTATTTAGAAATCAACCGTTAGGCTGCACTGCCACGATTGTATATGAGATATTTTGTGAAAATGCGGTAGATATCCCCAAAGATATAGCAGGGATTCTTTGCGCGGCGATATTATCAGACACATTGATGTTTCGTTCGCCTACATGCACTTCGGTTGACCGGTTTGCAGCCGAACGGCTTGCAGATATAGCCGGGATAGACGTGAAAGAATTTGCATCGGAAATGTTTAAAGCAGGAAGTAATTTGAGCCTTAAGTCGCCGGAAGAAATCTTTTATCAGGATTTTAAAAAGTTTTCAATAGAAGGAATTACACTTGGTGTCGGACAGATTAATTTTATGAGTACGGATGAACTTGCGGATATAAAAGTTAAACTTGGAAGTTACATACAACGCGCATATAAAGAACATGGTGTAAGTAAGATATACTTTATGCTTACAAGTATACTGGATGAGTCCACGGAAATTATCTGTGCGGGCGAAGATGCGGAAGTGCTTCTTGAGGAAGCATTCGGTGTAAAGATGAAAGACGGGTCTGTTATTATCAAAGGAATGGTGTCTAGGAAAAAACAATTTATTCCTGCGATGATGGAGACAATAACATCGAGATAAACGTTGCAAAATATGCGTAAAATTAGTATAATAGAAGATATTGCAATAACAAACATCAAGGAGGAACGAGATGATAACACTTAGTAAAGGCGGAGCATATTTAATAAACGGTACAGACGTGGTTGAAGTAAACGAAGGTACCGAATCCGCACTTAAGAATAAATTGGGTGATAAGTATTTATCTAAGGAAGATGCAGCGAAGAATACGATGGCGTATGGTATTCTCACAGCACATAATAAATCCGGAAATGATAAGAATCTCCAGATTAAATTTGATAAATTAACATCACATGATATTACGTTTGTAGGTATAATTCAGACGGCAAGGGCATCAGGACTTGAAAAATTTCCGATTCCTTACGTGCTTACAAACTGTCATAACAGTTTATGCGCCGTAGGTGGAACGATTAATGAAGATGACCATATGTTTGGACTTACCTGTGCAAAGAAATATGGCGGTATCTATGTACCACCGCATCAGGCAGTAATTCACCAGTTTGCGAGAGAAATGCTTAGTGGTGGAGGAAAGATGATTCTGGGTTCTGACAGTCATACACGTTATGGAGCATTGGGAACCATGGCTATGGGTGAAGGCGGACCTGAACTTGTAAAACAGTTGCTTTCACAGACATACGATATCAATATGCCGGGAGTAGTAGGTGTCTATATGACAGGCAAACCACAGCCGGGAGTAGGACCACAGGATGTGGCGATTGCGATTATCGGTGCAGTATTTGCAAATGGTTATGTCAAGAATAAAGTAATGGAATTTGTAGGACCGGGTGTTTCCAATCTTTCTGCTGATTTCAGAATCGGGGTGGATGTAATGACCACAGAGACCACATGTCTTTCATCTATCTGGAGAACAGATAATCAGATTAAAGATTTTTACGATATTCATGGAAGAGTTGATGAATATAAAGAATTAAATCCGGGTGAAGTTACATACTATGATGGTATGATTTATGTGGATTTGGATAAGGTTAAACCGATGATAGCAATGCCGTTCCATCCAAGTAATGCTTATACGATTGAAGAATTGAACACAAATCTCATGGATATCCTTGATGAATGTGAGAAGAAGGCAAAAGTAAGCTTTGGAGATAAGGTTCAGTTTACATTAAAAGATAAGGTAAGAGATGGAAAGCTGTATGTTGAGCAGGGAATCATAGCAGGATGTGCAGGCGGTGGATATGAGAATATTTGTGATGCGGCAGACATATTGAAAAATGCGAACATCGGATGCGATGAATTTACGTTAAGTGTTTATCCGGCAAGTACGCCGATTTATGTTGAGCTGGCGAGAAACGGAAAGCTCGCTGATTTGATGGCAGCAGGTGCTGTGGTTAAGACGGCGTTCTGCGGACCATGTTTTGGTGCAGGAGATACACCGGCTAATAATGCTTTAAGTATCCGTCATTCTACAAGAAACTTCCCTAACAGAGAAGGTTCAAAGATTCAGAATGGTCAGATTGCCTCAGTAGCTCTTATGGATGCAAGGTCTATTGCAGCTACAGCGGCTAACAAAGGATATCTTACAGCAGCAACTGATATTGATGTGAATTACTCTAAACCAAAGTATTTCTTTGATAAGACAATCTATGAGAATAGAGTATTTGACAGCAAAGGTGTTGCAGATCCGAGCGTTGAGATTAAGTTTGGACCGAATATTAAAGACTGGCCTGAGATGGTGGCATTGACGGAGAATCTGTTGTTAAAAGTTGTATCAGAGATTCATGATCCTGTTACGACAACGGACGAACTGATTCCTTCCGGTGAGACCTCATCATATCGTTCAAATCCTTTGGGACTGGCTGAATTTACATTGTCAAGAAAAGATCCTGAATATGTGGGACGTGCAAAAGAAGTACAGGCGGCAGAGAAGGCGAGAGAACGTGGAGAATGTCTTGCTACTGCATTGCCGGAGATAAAGGACATTATGCATAAGGTAAAGGCAAACTTTGACGGCGTTGATAAGACGAATACAGGTGTTGGAAGTACCATCTATGCTGTAAAACCAGGCGATGGTTCTGCAAGAGAGCAGGCGGCATCCTGTCAGAAGGTCCTTGGCGGCTGGGCTAACATTGCCATGGAATATGCGACAAAGAGATATCGTTCTAACCTGATTAACTGGGGAATGCTTCCATTTTTATATCCGGAGGAGAAGCTTCCATTTGCAAATGGAGATTATATCTTTGTTCCGGGAATTGAAAAGGCGATTCGTGAGAAGCAGGATAAAATCAAGGCATATGTTGTTAAGGACGAGCTTGTAGAATTTGAACTTGGACTTGGAGAATTGACAGATGATGAAAGGGAGATAATATTAAAGGGATGTCTTATTAATTACAATAGAATTTAAAAAATATCGGGGAAGGAAAAAGTGCTTATGAATATAATTACGCAGACAGACTGCTACCTTTTTGGTAACGGAATACACTATGAGATTTATGAAAAGATGGGCGCACATCTGATGGAAGTAGATGGTGTCAAAGGAACTTATTTTGCTGTTTGGGCTCCAAAGGCAAAAGCTGTAAGTGTTGTGGGAGATTTTAATGATTGGAATGGTTATGCTGATATTATGCATCCGATAGAGTCTTCTAAAACCTCGGGTATCTGGGAAGCATTTGTGCCGGGACTTGGGGAAGGAGCTATTTATAAATATGCAATCACCGGACAGAATGGTCAGACTCATTACAAGGCTGACCCTTATGGAAACGGCTCTGAATTTAGACCGGGTAATGCCTCAAAGGTAGCTGATATACAGAATTTCGAGTGGTCGGATGAAAAGTGGCTGAAGGAACAGACAGAGAAAGTGGAAGACATAATCGACAGACCTATGTCTATATATGAAGTACATCTTGGCTCATGGAGAAAGGATTATTCCTATAGTGCAGACGGATTTATGGGATATCGTCAGGTGGCGCATGAGCTTGCAGAGTATGTTAAGGATATGGGATATACCCATGTGGAGCTGATGGGAATATCAGAGCATCCGCTGGATGCATCGTGGGGATATCAGGTAACGGGATACTATTGTCCTACATCCAGATATGGTTCTGCAAAAGATTTTATGTATTTTATTGACTATATGCATAAGAATAATATAGGAGTAATCCTCGACTGGGTACCTGCACATTTTCCAAAAGATGAGCATGGACTTGCGATGTTTGACGGAAGTCCTACTTATGAGTATGCAGATTCCAGAAAAGGAGAGCAGAGAGACTGGGGAACAAAGATATTTGATTACAGCAAGAGCGAAGTTGTGAATTTCCTTGTTGCAAATGCTTTGTTCTGGGTTGAAAAGTTCCATATTGATGCACTTCGTGTGGATGCAGTTGCTTCAATGCTTTATCTTGATTATGGAAGAAAAGCGGGTGAATGGGTACCTAACCAGTACGGCGGCAATGGCAATCTCGAAGCTATGGAATTTTTCAAACACGTGAATTCTATATTGGATAAGAGGGCACCAAGAGCATTCCTCATTGCAGAGGAATCTACTGCATGGCCGAATATTACAAAGTCACCTGAAGATGGAGGTCTTGGCTTTAAGTTTAAATGGAATATGGGATGGATGCATGATTTCCTGGATTATATGCAGTTAGATCCATATTTCAGAAGGGATAATCATAACAAGCTTACCTTTAATATGACATATGCGTTTAGCGAGAATTTTATTCTTGTGTTGTCTCATGACGAGGTGGTTCATTTAAAGAAATCGCTGTTTTATAAAATGCCGGGAACCTTAGAGGATAAGGCAGAGAATTTGAAGTCGGCATATGCATTTATGTTTGGACAACCGGGTAAAAAGCTTTTGTTCATGGGACAGGAGTTTGGACAGCGTGAAGAGTGGTCAGAAGAGAGAGGCTTGGACTGGTATCTGATTGATGAGCCTATGCATGCGGATATTCAGAAGTATTTTAAGAAACTTCTTCATATTTATAAGGAATATCCTGTAATGTATGCTTATGAATCTAAGGAGTACGATTGCTTCAGATGGATTAATCCGAACGACAGAGATAAGAGCGTATACAGCTTTATCCGTAAAGCTCCTGATACTTATAATGACAGTCTTGTGTTTGTCTGCAATTTTACACCTGTTGAAAGAGAAGAATACATTATAGGTGTTCCGTCTCCTGGTGAATATAAGATGCTTTTAAGCAGTATTGATATCGATGGAAATGAAAAGGTGGTTTATAAGGCTGAGGAGTCAGACCCACAGTGTGACTACTTTGATTATAAGCTAAGCGTAAAGTTGAGGCCTTTTGAGACGATTATACTTGAGACTCCTAAGGTTGTGAGAAAACCAATCAGAGGAAGAAAAAGAAAAAAATAAAATCACATAGATTTTAAATAATGGTGAAACGCCCCTTCTACCTGTGTAGTTCACGCAGAGAGGGGCGTTTTTTATATGCTAATATAATTTTAGTCACTTGCGTGAATTATATAGATAAAGAAAAAGGATTGTGATAATATAAATAAGTATAGACACAGATGCAGATAGGAGTGAGAGCATTGAGGCTTACGTTAGCGACAGGATTACAAAGTTTTGAAAAAATACGTACGGAAAAAGTATTTTATATCGATAAAAGTAATTTCATCAAAGAATGGTGGGACAGAAAAGATGATATAGCGTTAATTATCCGTCCGAGACGTTTTGGAAAAACGTTAAATATCAGTATGTTAGAATGCTTCTTTTCAACCAAATATGCAGGACGTGGTGATTTGTTTGAGGGGGTGTCAGTCTGGGATAATGAGAAATATCGTGAGTTACAGGGGACATATCCTGTGATTAATTTATCGTTTGCACAGGTAAAATCTGCTAATTACGAAGGTGCACGAAATATGATTTGTCAAATTATTACGCAGGTGTTTAAAAGTTTTCGCGATTCGATTGATATGGACAGATTAGATAAGGTCGATAAAGAGTTTTTTGTAGCATAGGCAGAGCGATGACGGTGTTTAGTTTTTTTGACGTTGCAAAGAATGATAACACAAAACAAAAAACTGAGAATTTTTATCATGGATTTGTGCTTGGACTGTTAGTGGAATTGCGAAAAGAGTATGAAGTAATCTCTAATAGAGAGAGCGGGCTTGGACGCTATGATGTAATGCTTGTTCCGAGAGATTTGAAGAAAGATGCATTTGTCTTTGAGTTTAAAGTATTTCGACCGAACAAAGAAAGGACATTAGAGGATACGGTAAAGGCTGCCTTGCAGCAGATTGAAGATAAGAAATATGTGACCACACTTTTGGAAAAAGGCATACCGAAGGAAAAAATTTATTGTTACGGATTTGCCTTTGAAGGGAAAGAGGTATTGATTGGATAATGATAAATATTTCAGGAATGTTTACTGCAATATTTGTAAAATCAATATGAATAAAATGTCAACTGACCTATAAAAAATTGGAGTTGGTTGACATTTTTTAGTTGAAAAAGCATATAAAGATTATCGTGCTAAAAACAACATAAGATAAAGCGTGTGACTCCTATTATGTTGTGAAACGCAAAAATTTTAGTGCACTATATTTGTGATAAAAATGGAGAATTTGCGAAAATTATACGATAATCGCAAAAAAACAACGATAATAAAATGATTGACACATCACTTATGTACAATTATAATATATGTGTAATACAACTACGTATTATGATTAACAAAGAATAGAATATGTTGCAAAATAGGAAGGAGACATAAATGAAAGGACTAATAAAATTTTTAGCAGTATCAGGAGTTGTGATGGTTGCATTATCCGGCAACATTAATACTATATATGCTGATGAGATTGAAACATATTACGACGAAGAAGGAAACATGCAGATTGTAGAAAATGAGACATTGGAGGTTCCGGAAGTATATGCCTATACTTTGACAGATGACGAACAAAAAGTGCTTGATGAAGCGTTGGTGGCAGACGGAAAAGAAGCAGCAGAGCTGGTAAATTCATTTGAGAATGATTATGCATTTTTAAGTGTTGCTAGAAGCGTTATGGATTCCTATTTTGAAGTCATTAGTGGTACGGATGGAAGATATCAGGACTATGATGTGAAAATTGATAGCAGATATAAGGATTTCAAAAAAGGATTGGATAATAGGGCGGAGGAATTGATTACAGAGTGTGATCAGGCGTTTGCTGAAAAAAGTGAGAAAAAATTTACATTGGATTATATGAGAGATCGAATATATGTGCATTTTGATGCATAGGTTTCTGATAGTGAAATAACAAGTTTTTTTGAAAAAATGTCAAATAAAGTTGATATTCATAATTATAATGATGGGAGTGAAAACGATGAGAAAATAATAGAATGGTTATCAAATTATGGAAAAGGTGTTGTAGTATATCTGAGAAATAGTCAGAGTATAGACAAAATGATAGGTGATCTGTCTAGTATGAAGGGGGTTAAAGAAGCAAGAAAAGCAGTTTATTCTTATCCTGATATCTTATATCCTGACAAGGTAAATTATACTGTTAAGGTAAAACGGTTTAAGACTATGGGTGACTATAAATTTAAAAACAATCTGATAACAACGTATAGACAGATGTCTAAGATTAAACGAAAGTATAAAAATACAGCAGGTTATAACAAAGATGTATACAAAAGATTGAAAAAATATGATAAAGAATATTTTTCAAGAGGTGCCGTTATATTAAACACTGAAACAGTGTTTAAAGGTAAGAATGTGAAGATATCATCGGTTATCGGAAAAAGTACAGGATATAATGAGTACGCATTAACTCTGACAAGAAAAATTACCGGTAAGAAAACATCTAAGGAAAAACAGAATGTACATTGTATTGTTGAGATAACAAAGAAAATGGCAGAATGGTATACAAGTTCTAAAATAAAATAAAATGAAAGAAAGGCGACAGTTGACTTTAATAAAGGAGCTGTCGCTGTTTTTGTATAATCTTATGACTATCACTCATGGTTTCAAGCAGCTTTTATTTATATTACGCCATTCTTATAGGATTGAATTTGTTGAATGTGGATTGAATGATTTAATAAAAAATGTCAACTGACAGCGGAAATTTCCTGTGAGAGTTGTCATTTCGGGTGGAAAATAGCCATTTTTGACCGAAAAACGCAATTTTATGTCATTTCGTTCCCAGACTATTGATTAATTAAAAAAATATATTACTATTGATATATGCTTGATTGTAAAACTAGTATAGTCGTTTTTAAATACACCCACTTTATATTTGTCTATGATTCCATCTGCGGCGTTGTCGTCAATCGACGTAGCCACCGCTACGCCTCATTCTAATTTAAAACGACTATACTAGAGATAGGAGATAAAAAAATGTTAATAGGAATATGTGGTAGCGACAAGGAGACAAAAATCAGATTAAATGATGTATGCGAAAAGGTATTTTTTAAATATGGTATGGATTACAAAATGCAATATTTAGAAGATGTTTCTGATATTGATGAGACGGAATATAATATTATGATTCTTGATATTGATAAGCTGCAAAAGGACGGTATAGAGCTAAAAGAAGAATACCAGTTCAAAGAATCAGATACGCTGATTATATTTATATCAAATAACTATGATTGGATTGCAGAGGCGTTTGGCAAAAATGTAATTGGTTTTATAAACAAAACAAATTTGGAAAATGACTTAGAAATATGCATGGATAAAGCTGTAAGGATTGCGGAAGATAACGTAGTGATTTGTGGATATAACAGTAAAAACATTGTTTACATAACTCTTGAAGGCATGAAATGTGCAATTAAAGTGAAGGGAATGGAAAATAAACATTATATTAGGTGCACGTTGAAAGAAATGGAAAAATTATTGATTGGGACTCCGTTTGTAAAAGTTCATAAATCATACATTGTTAATATGGAATATGTAGATTCAATAGATGATGGAATTGTGAGGATAGGAGATGTTCGGATACCGGTCAGTGTAAGGAAGAGAAAAGTTGTTAAAGATAAATATAGGGATTATTGTAACAAAAAAATATTAAATAAAGAGGTGTAAAATGAAAGGTCTGTTAAAATTATTAGCAGTATCAGGAGCTATGATACAGTTAGTGGGAAATATAATTCTATTGTCACCGATTGTTATATTTTTAGAGATTTTTACCAGAGGACGCATAAATGCATTTAAAGAAGTTATTATAGTATTTGCATGCTCGTTTGTGATTGAAATAATACAGCTAATAGTGACGATTGCTACAAAGTATCCGGGACATATTGCGGATGTTGATGATTTGATTATAAATATTTTAGGCGTGATAATTACGGTATTTGCGGTGAAATTTTTTGAGGAAAAAAAGCTGGCATACGGTTTGGTGAAAAAATTATTTATAAAAAATAATCATTACCGTGGTGTGACAAGTTCTATAGGACAAGAAACTGCGATTATAAGGTAATGCCGAGTGAAAAAGGCAGTGTCATTTTTGACACTACCTTTTTGTTATTGAGTTTTCATGCTATCGTCTCGGTTTCTTGCGTGGAGCACTATCGTCAATGCTGTTAGACTTTATTTTAAGCTCTTTTGGAGTTTTAGTAAATGTAACATTCTTATATTCAGAATTAATAGTTTCTGATATACCGTTAATTATAACTGTCGTTCCTGTGTAAACAGGGCCGTGAGTTATGACAGTTCCGTCAATGTTCTGTTCACGAATTTCTAAAATAAACTTTTTCTTGTTTTTTGAGTCGTTTAAAAGTCCGAGATGTGTGACGGCTTCGCGCATATATTTAAGCTTTTGCTTGGCAAGTGCAGGGTTCTTGGATGTCTGCATTTCCTTGATGATTTTTTCTAATTCGCGTGATGTTTTGTTCACTTTATCAGAATAATCGGCAATATCCTGTTCAACTTTAAACATAGCAGTTTTAAAATCAGTTTCAAGACCTATTACAATCTTTGTCTGGACACCGGCACGGTTTCCGATGGTGTGGCAATCAATTTCTCTGGCTGAACATACATAACCTCCCAGTATTGTTCCGGGTCTGCCGGATACATTAATTGAACCGCCTGATGTAATATTGCAATTCAATATTGCATTTGTCTTAACATCGCCATCACAATGAATAGTTGTCTGTTCAAGAAATTTTGCAATAAGATTGCCACCACACTTGATCCTTCCTGTTCCTGAGCCCTGCATACCGTTCTTGAGCAAAATATCCTTTCCGGAAATCAGCTTAGCTATTTCGACATGACCATTTATAGTGATATTTCCTGTTGTTTTAATAGTTACATTAGAAAAAACATTTCCCTTTACAATGACATCTCCGCGAAAATCAACATTTCCGGTAGCGGCTTCCAGATTTCCGTCTACTACAAATACGGGAGTCACCTTAAGAGTGCCGTTTTCTAAAGTGGCATTCCCCTCAATAATAGAGTAATATTCCTGGTTATCCGCCTCGTAATCAACATTATCCAGTTTCAAAGGAGGATAGTCAACGGGAACTTTTGCCTTAATGACGTCACCAAATATATTCTTTCCATCTTTGCCCGGAGCAGAAGGTATATAAGTTGCAAGGAGCTGATCTTTATATACAAGTTCGTATTTGCCTAAAGTATTATAATCGACAGAGCCATCCTCCTGCACAATAGGTTTGGTAGGTGGCGTGATATCGAAAGTATAATCAAAAAAACCATCTTTTCCGTCTATAGCAGGAGTACCTTCGGCTATAGGGAGTTCGTCGTAAAAATAATTGTCAGAAAGAAGCTCATTAATAGTGTCGTTATTAATTCCGTATTCGATTCTGTTTTCGTGAAGAAAATCCAGTATGTCCTCTCGATTTGGAGAAAATACATCATCTTTAAACATAACAATAGTAGCAGACATGCCATCAGGACGGATATCTAATGAGAAATGTTTGCGGTTATCGATTTCATCATCAGGTTCATCTTTTGGCTTTCTGAATTTCAACGTTTTTCCGGATTCGTCGGTAACGGTTTTATAATTGTACTCCTTTGGCTGGTCGGAAGAGCCGTTTTTTGAGTGGGATCTTTTAAATGTTGCTCCGGTTGTAATTGACTGATAGCCGGATTTCGCTGTAGAGCGTGGCTTATCATCATCCACTTCGGAAATAATTGTTTTATCCTTTGATTTGTCAAAAAATTTTTTAATCTCCATAGCGTCCACCTCCGGTATAGTTACAATTTTAGTAATTTGCTACAATTTCGTTAATTAATTTCACGGAATTTGCAACAGCTTTAGCCTCAAATTCCGGATAGTCCATGTGTGCACTGTCATCTGCTTTGTCAGAAATTGAGCGTACAATCAGGAATGGAATATTATTGAGATAAGCTGCCTGAGCAATTGCAGCTCCTTCCATTTCGGTGCAGTATCCCTGAAATGTATCGATAAGAAATTTCTTTTTTTCTTTATCAGATATAAACTGGTCACCACTTACAACACGTCCGACAAAATAATGTATGTCTTTGCATACTTTGTCGCAGGCGTTCTCAGCCAGCCTGATGAGTTTTTCATCTCCGCCAAAAACAGATGTATTCATCTGAGGAATCACGCCCAAATCGTATCCGAATCCGGTAGCGTCTAAATCATGCTGCAGGGCATCCTTCGATAAAACAATATCGCCTATATCAATTTCGTCTTTTAATGAACCGGCAATTCCGGTATTAATAATTGCTGAAACATTGAATATATCGCAAAGAATCTGAGTGCAGATTCCTGCATTGACCTTGCCGATACCTGAGCGGACGATGACAATTTCTTTGCCATTTAATGTTCCGCGGTTAAATTCCATGCCTGCTTTGGTTATAACAGTAACATTTTCGAGTTCTGCCTTAATCTGATTGACTTCAATCTCCATGGCACCAATAATTCCTAACATAATTTTTTATCCTTTCCTATTAACAAATTAATTTATAATACTGTGAAAAATATTTTTAAAAATAATAGTTGCAAAAATAACAAAAGATGGTATAATTTACTCGTACAAACTACTAAATGTAGTTGAGTGTGTTAGTAAATAAGCATTATATACACGAGAACCGCCGGGGTTGCACATCGCCTTGGCGTTTTTTTGTGCATACAATTAAAGTTTTCATTCTTTATCTGATAATTTATCATCTTTATAAGCAATGAAATCATCCGGTGTAATTTCTTTCTTTTTCAAACGATAGTTAATAAATTTATCAATCAAAAATGCAATCACGGCCACTACCGGAACACCCAGAAACATTCCCAGAACACCGGCAACCCAGCCACCGGCAGTGATGGCGAAAATAATCCATATTGGTCTCAGTCCGGTACTGCTTCCTAAAATCTTTGGTCCGAGATAAAGTCCGTCAAATTGCTGTAAAACAAAAATCATAACGCAGAATACAATGCAATATCTCCAGTCATACGTCAGACAGAGTATGGCACCGGGTACAGCTCCGATAAAAGGACCAAAATAAGGTATCATATTTGTAACTCCGACGATAATACTGGTCAGAAGAACATATTTAAGTCCGAGTATGCTCATAAATAGAAAACAGATACAACCAATAATTGTTGAATCAATAGCTTTCCCTACAAGATACTGTCCGAAAATTTTGTTGCTTTCGTATAAAATTTCAAGGAAATTATCAGCTGTTTCCTTTTTTAATGTAGCATAAATTAAACGTTTTGCATTAAGACTGAAGATATGTTTATCAATCAGCATATAAAATGAAACAATAATAGCGATTAAAATATTAAATGTCCATGAAATCACGGATATTGACGTGTTGTAAAGTGCAGGCAGCAGCGTTCCTATGGAAGTCTGCAAAATGTCTACTATATTCTTACTGTTCTTTTCAGCAATGGTAGTCACATAAGACAAGTCGAGTTCAGGGTGCTTATCGCTGAATTTATATATGAAAGTAATAAAACTGTTGTAATAATCCTGAACACTTGAGTAAATACTTGAGATACTTGTATACAATTCAGGAATAATGATTACGATACATACGGTAAGCAGTCCAAAAACCAATATATACACCAGGCTTATTGAAAGTATTTTCCTTAACTTAACTTTTTTTAATTTGCACAACTTAAGGAAAAATTTTTGGTCAATAAACTGAATCAGAGGATTCAATATGTAGGCAATGAAAAATCCGATTATAAACGGGCTTAGCATTGACATTACCTCGCCAATATAAGTAAGTGTATCTGTAAGGTTGAGAATAAGCTTTAAAAGTACAGCTATAATCAGCACAGTGCAGATAACATATATACTTATTATATAATAATTTTTATTTTTTTTGAAAACATGTTTTTCCGTGTCCATTTGTTGCCTCCTGTTAAAATATTAGATAAAATAAGTATAACATAATATTATTAAATGGTGCAAAAAAAATAGTTTTACTGTTGGAATAAAAAAATTTAAAAAAGTGCTTGCATTTTAAAAAGAAGTACTGTATAATAATTTTTGTCGTTAAGAGACAAGCGCGATTAGCTCAGTTGGTAGAGCACCTGACTCTTAATCAGGGTGTCCAGGGTTCGAACCCCTGATCGCGCATTGAAGTACCAGTTTTGTACGTAGTGCGGAGTTGGTGCTTTTTTTTTACTATTCGCTCTACTACAGAAAAAAATATGAAGATACGAGGTAAGATGAATTATGGAATTGAAATCATACAGGGGACACATAAGAAATTGGGAGAGCTTATGTAAAGAACTTGAAATTGAACAGGGACTTTCGAGAGAAAAACGTGAAAAATCCATACTGCTAAAAGGATATGAAAGATGGGGATATGAACTTCCGGATAAACTGTATGGTATGTTTGCATTTGCAATTTATGATGATAAAAAAGATGAATTATACTGCGCGAGAGACCATTTTGGAACGAAGCCGTTTTATTATTATCTTACAGAGAAGGGTGAATTGCTATATGGTACTTTTATTAAGGATTTTATCAATCATCCGGATTTTAAGAAAGAAATCAATGGGGATATGCTTCAGATATATATGAGCCTCACATATGCCCCGGGTGAGGACACATTTTTTAAGGGTGTGAAAAAACTGATGCCGGGTCATTATATGGTATTTAAGGACGGAAAGATAGCAGATACACGATATTATACGCCTGAGTTTCATCCTGACGAAAGCAAGAGCCTTGATGAGTGGGCTGATGAGATACATTCTACTTTAGAGAAAGTGATGAAGGAAGTAAAGACGGAGGATGAAGTTGCTGAATCGTTTTTGTCAGGAGGAGTGGACTCATCATATGTATTTGCTATGTCGGATGCGAAAATGTCTGATTCCTGCGGATATGAGGAGGAACGATTTGATGAGTCACCACTTGCAAGAAAAACAGCTGAATTACTGGGAAAACAGAATTCGACAGCAATCATTACACCTACGGAATTTTTTGATATTGTTCCTTATGTTATGTATAACATGGAGCAGCCGTTAGGAGATGCTTCGGCAATCGTGTTTACTCTAGGATGCAGGGCGGCAGCCGAACATACAAAACTCTGCTATTCAGGAGAAGGTGCGGATGAGTTCTTCGGTGGATATAACATGTACAGAAATGCCGAACGCTATGGAGATAACTTAAAGACTTTTTATGTTGGCAATACTAACATCATGAAAGAAGATGAGAAGAAAAAGATATTAAAGAACTACAATGAGGATATACTTCCAATTCACCTTGTAGAACATATATATGAAGAGACAGAAGGTCTGGACCCTCTTACGAAAATGTCGGATGTTGATATTCAGATTTGGCTGGAGGGAGACATTTATCTCAATGTAGATAAAATGAGTGAAGCCGCAGGACTTGAAATCAGAATGCCACTGACAGATAGAAGAATCTTTGATATTGCTTCAAGAATGCCGTCAAAGTATAAGGTAAATGGAGAACAGAACAAGGTGGCTTTCAGAAAGGCAGCATCTAAAGTGCTTCCAGATGAAATAGCATTCCGAAAAAAACTTGGATTTATCGTTCCAATAAGAATATGGCTTGCAGATGACAGATACAATGCGGATGTAAAGGAAAAATTCAGAAGCAATTATGCGGCGGAGTTCTTTGATATAGATGAAATTAATGCAATTTTTGATGAATACGTAGGAGGAAACTCTGATAATTGGAGAAAAGTATGGACTATATATACCTTCCTTGTGTGGTACGAAGAGTATTTTGTAAAGAGATAAAAAAATCGGGCAGGAATAACCTGTCCGATTTTTTCTCGATTTTATAAGAAGTGCGCTCTTATAAAATCTCCATCTTCCTCTGTCAGATATGCAGGCGCAATGTCAAAAGGAGTCTTACATCCTTTTGCCCCCTCGTTGTTAAGACGAACAGCGGCTCTTGCAAATGCTGTAAGTACGGCACCTGTAAATTCAGGATTTGAATCAAGATTTAATTTGTATTCAACAACGTGTGTGTTTTGATTATCAACACCTGTTGTACCTGATACGATAACAGAACCGCCATGTGGAAGTCCGCTGTGGTCGCGGTCAAGCTCTTCCTGGCTGATAAAATGTACGGTGGTATCATACTCGTCAAAGTAATTTGGCATGGTCTTAATTTCATTTTCAATCTTAGCTTTATCTGCACCTTCTTTTGCAACAACATAACACTCTCTTGTGTGCTTCTGTCTTGTTGTGAGCTCAGGATTACTTCCGGAACGTACTGCATCTAATGCTGCCGGTACAGGAACAGTGTACTGTCTGGCGTCAGCAACTCCTTCGATACGTCTGATTGCATCTGAATGTCCCTGGCTTACACCCTTGCCCCAGAATGTATATGTAGCTCCGTTTGGAAGGATTGCATGGGAATAAAGACGGTTGATAGAGAACATTCCCGGATCCCATCCGCAGGAAATAATTGCAATTTTACCTGAATCATTTGCAGCGGCATTGACATTTGCAAAATGCTCAGGAACCTTTGCGTGTGTATCAAAACTATCGATAACATTATAAAGTTTTGCGTACTTTGGTGTCATTTCAGGAAGATCTGTTGCGGAACCACCGCATATTACAAGTACATCAATATCATTTGTCATTGTCTCAAGGGCATCTGTGTGGTAAACTTTAACACCGCTTGAAGCAATCTTAACTGTTGCAGGGCCTCTTCTCGTGAAAACTCCGACAAGTTCCATATCATTAGCAGTATTAACTGCACACTCTACGCCACGTCCAAGATTTCCGTAGCCTAAAATTCCAACTCTAATAGCCATTTTAAAATCTCCAATCTGTTTTATATTCGCTTACATCTGTAAATTATAAATATTTTTAAAGAAAAAGTCTATAAGAATTTATTTTCAAGATGCCGAAATATTCTCATATAGAGATGTATGCGTCGAAAGGTACGGTGAGTGACTTGAACATTAATATTATAGGAATAAAAGAAAATATCGGTATTGCGGTAGAGGAACAGAAGCAGACTGGGAATGTAATTTCAGCCATGGATTTTGGAATTTCGTATGGTAAAGCCGCGTCATTGGAAGTAGATGTTAATAAAAAAAATCAATACAAGGAAAATGTTGTTGCCGGAATGCAGCAGGAAGAGGAAAATCCTGTTGCACAGGTAAAAGACAGTATTGATGATTTTTTATCGAATGTTACAGCAGATGATATGAGTCTGATGGAGGAAATGGGATTTGCACCGAAATCGGATGAACCGGGAGAGATTGTTACGGTAAATGACAGAATAAAAATAGAGCTCGCGACTCATTGTGATAATTATACTGTATATGGTCAGATTGATATGGATATGTTAAAGGAAGTGTACGGAGACAGTCCGATTGCATATTCTGTTGCAGCAAGTCTGAAAAATCATAATATGCCGGTAACGGTACAAAATATAGAGCAGGTTCGGGAGACACTTGAACGTGCTCAGAGTCTGGAGCCTATAAATGTTCAGAGTCAGAGTTACCTGTTGAACAATGAGATGAGCCTTTCTGTTGAAAATGTGTATACGGCAGAACACGCTGAAGCCCAGTCGGCTGTTGATTATGCGAATACAGAGTTAAGTGACGTGCAGTGGCAGGATTTGCGTGCGCAGGTAATGCAGATGTTTGAAAAAAATGGAATAGAGCCTGAAGAGAAAAATATAGAGAATGCAAAATACATGATAGAGAATAAAATTACCGTAACTCCTGAAAATATATCAAAGATGAATGATATGCAGGCATTTGACGCAGAGCGAAGTGATGAAGAGTGGATTGAAACAATTGTGTCTGTAATGGCAGTCGGAGAGCCGGCAGGACATGCCATGGTAATGGGAGCAGATACTGCGATGGAGCAGGTGGAGGAGTTTACCCGCGCTATAGACAGTGTTACGGATGAAGAATTAATACGGGTGGTGGATAATAATTATACCTTGAATGTGAATACCCTTAAAAATCAGAAGGATAATATTAAAACAGAAGAGAAGATTAATGTGCAACAGCCGGAACAGAGGAGCAATCAGGAGCATGTAATAGAGCAGAGAAATGCAAATCCGGATATAAATATAGAACAGGATAATAAAGAGGATAAAGTATTCACATTTACAATTACGGCAGAAGAGATGAAAAGAAATGAAGCTGCACAGACAAATGCTTTGAATGTCGTTGAAGAAAAGGCAGTTGTCCTAAAGCGTAATGCAATGACAAATGTAGTTGCAAATGTGCCGGAAGATAATACTAAAGTTTCAGATACCATAGTTCAAAACTATGAGGTCCAAAATAAACCGGAGAAAAATCCGCCGGAAGAGAAAGCCGCTAATATTGAAGTGGTGAGAGCAAGAAGACAGCTTGAAGAAATCCGTCTGACTATGACTGCGAGTGCGGGAATTAAGATGATTTCTAAGGGCATTGACATTAATATTGCACCGATAGAAGATATCGTAAAACAATTAAGAACGGTGGAAAATGAATATGCCCAGTCGGTATTTTCAATGGTGGATTATAAGCCACAGCAAAAAGATATTGAAATGTTTAGAAAAACAGTTGCCCAGGTGGAACAGATAAAAGAAATGCCTGAGTATGTGCTGGGAAGTGTTGTTTCGAAAAAAATAGATTTTACAATAGACAACATTTATACAACAGGTAAACAAATACAAAGCAGACTAAAGACAGCAGGTATGCGTTATGAGACAATGATGACTGTACCGAGAGAAGATCTGGGCGACAGCTTAGAAAAAGCATTTACAAATATTGATGACATGTTAAAGGATTTAAACCTTAATGATAGTGAGATTAACAAGCGAAGCGTAAGAATACTTGCATATCATCATATGGAAATAACCACGGAAAATATAGAAAAAGTAAAATATGTAGACATGGAAGTTACACGTATGATTGATGGGATGAAACCTAAAGTGGTATGTAATATGATATCGAAGGGTGTAAATCCTCTTGATACAGAGATTACACGGTTGAATGACATGCTTGAAGAAATGGGAGAAGAGCTGGGCGTGGGTCCGGAAGAAAAATACAGCGAGTATCTGTGGAAACTTCAAAAAGATGATGGAATCAGCGAACATGACAGAAGAATTTATATAGGAGTATACCGCCTGTTGAATATGATAGAAAAAGGAGACAGAAGTCTGATAGGCGAACTTGTTGAAAAAGAACTTCCTGTGACTATGAATAATATGGTGCGGGCATTAAAGAGTGAAAGTAAAAAAAGTGTTGATATATCTGTTGATGAGAATACCGGTTTCATTGGAGATATAAGGTTTGATGATAATAGCCTTTCAAGTCTTTTATCCGGATTTGGTGACAGGAGACAGAAACGTGAGGAGAAAAGACAGGATGAAGAAAGGGAAGAATCTCCGGAAGAACGTTACAACAGACAGGCGGTCGAAAAAGTAAATGAGGAAATAACACCTCATAAAATATCCCGTCTAATGGAAAAGGGAGATTTTGTTAATACTCCGGTTGATGAAATTCTTAAGCAGGTTGCAGTTAATGATGAGAAAGACCGGGTGCTCGAAAGAATGTATCAGGATTCGCAGCTTGAGCAGATACGGGAGACTGTCAAAAATGTGGATGAAGATGTGTTACGGATGCTTTTAGATTCTAATCAGTCACCCACAGTTGCAAATGTGATGACTGCGCAGCTTATGATGAATGAAGGACCTAAAATGTTCAAAAACGTAAAAGACTTGGACGATGATGATGAAATAGATGAAGAGGTTGAAAAACTCGAGGAATTTGACGGAGATTCTGAAGAACTTCAGGAAGTATACAAAAAAGCGGAAAATGTAGTTTTGAGTACAGATGTCACTATGGAAAATGCAAAGATGCTTCTGGACATGAAAAAAGTGTTCCATCTAATGCATGATATGAGCAAGAATGAATTGTATCATGTCCCTGTTGAAATTGAGGGAGAAACTGCACTTTTGAGATTGCGGATTATAAGTGGAAGAGAAGAAAAAGGAAAAGTGACGGCTGATATTTCTTCTGAAACATTTGGAAGAATTTACGGTGAATTCAAATTAAAAGGAAAAAAACTTGATGGAATGATGGTCTGCGAAAATGAAGACCTGGCCAGACGGCTTGAACAGGTTTTGCCGCTATTGGAAAAAAGATATGAAGAAGCAGGGTATGAGGTTGTAGGAGTCAGCGGAAACACTGCGAGACATATTTCATATGGAATGAGTAAAGAACAGGAAAATGAAAATGTGAAAAACAGTGAACTTTACAGAGTAGCCAGAGTGTTTATCACGGGAATAAAAGAAATGGGAAAAGAACTAATTGATACGGAAAAATAGACCGATAAAAATTTATGAAAGTCATGGAGGACGAAATATTATCATTATTGAGAAGATAGGGAAAGGCGGAAAAAGATATGAGAATAGGAACTAATATTGCAGCCTACATGGCAGAATCACAGTTGTCAAGTGTAGAAAGTAAACTTTCACAATCGTTAAACAGATTGTCATCAGGATATAAAATTAATAATTCAAAGGATGATCCTGCCGGAATGTCGATGGCACAGAAATTGAGAATTCAGGTAAAAGAATTAGACAGAGCCGGAATGAATGCGCAGAACGGCATTTCTGTTGTGGACACTGCTGAGGGTGTTATGTCAGAAGTAGAATCAATATTGCAGAGAATGAGAGAGCTTGCTGTTCAGGGCGCAAGTGATACATATACGGACGAAGACAGAGGAAATATCATGAGCGAGATTTCACAGCTTCGTGATGAAATAGACAGGATATCTAAGGACACCCAGTACAATAATCAGAATCTTTTAGACGGTACATATGAAAGAAAGTCATATTCATATGACGCCGGCGGAAGAATGACGGGTCAGGTGAGTGTGTTATATGCATCCGGTGATGTGCCGGCAGGAGATTATACCATACAGATAAGTGGTGGTAAAATTGATGCGACAGATGCTACGATTCAGGCGGCATTTGGAGCAGATGCCATTGCGGTAGCAGATGGCAACAAAGTGACGATAAAAAAGGAAAACGGATTTGAACTTGATATTGCTTTGAATGACAGTACGATGAGTGACCAGACAGTAAAATTAAGTATAACGGATTTAGGCGGACTGCCTATTCAGGTTGGCAATAATGAAGGACAGATTATTAATGTGGTTATCCCAAGAATGTCGGCAGCTAATCTTCATATTGATGATGTAGATTATACTACGGCAGAGGGCTGTTCACTTGCGATAAGTAAATTAGATACGGCGATATCATATGTTTCAAGGGCAAGGGGAAATCTTGGTGCATACCAGAACAGGTTAGACAGTACGGCGCTCAGCATCAGTGGAACGAATGAGAATCTTACACAGGCACTGTCAACTCTTGCAGATACTGACATGGCATATGAAATGACGGAATACACAAGTAAGAATGTTTTGCAGCAGGCAGGTATATCGATGCTTACACAGGCAAATCAGATGCCGGAGAAGATTTTACAGTTATTACAGTAATATATTGCAGCAGAGGTGGCAAAATTCTGTGACTTCTGCTATGATAGGAAATGAGAGTGGGTATGACAAAGGAAGAGATAAATATTTTTTCAAAGAGAATTGCACAATCTAATAAGACGCAGCTTGTTGCGGTCACTTTTGAGATTATCATCAATTATCTGGATTCATCGGTAAAGGCTTTGGAGGAAGGAGATGAAGAAGGATTTACTGATGATTTGCAGAGGGCAAAGCGTTTTATTGATGATTTGGCGGTATCTTTGAAATTTGAAAATCAGATTGCGTATGATTTGATGAGCCTGTACAGTTTTGCAGACAGATGCATTATCAAATCTATCATAAAAAAAGACAGTTATCATATAGGTGTGGTAAGGGATATGATGAAAATGCTTGGAGAAAGCTTTGAAAAGATTAGCAAAGAAGATGATTCGGAGCCGGTCATGAAAAATTCAATGCCGATTTATGCCGGAATAACATACGGAAAGGACTCTGTCAATGAAATTACCGCACCGGGAGCGACATATAATTAGTACAGCGAATGGAGTAGTTAAAGATGCAGCCGATATTTGAAAACAAGACAGTTTTGACGGAAGATTTATATATCAGGGGAGTAAAGGAGTATTATCGTAAGGGGCACAGATTATCCAGAGCTTTTGGCTTTGCATATGCATTATTAATGGCATTTTTCGGAATGTTAATGCTGTATGATTTGAATTTCTTACTGGGAATCCCTTTTGTTGCTGTAGCAGGGCTGCTCCTGTTCTGGCATTTTAAGGGATATCTCATGTCAGCAAAAAAAAGTTTTAAAAAACTTGCTCTGTTGCACAATTCTCACTATCAGGTTGAGATGGAGTTCAGATTCTATGAATCACGCCTTGAACAGGAAACGGAAAAGACAGAACTTACTGTTGGGTATAATAAGATAAACAAGATGTACATATGTCAGGATTTTATTATGCTGATATGTGACAGGAGTATAATGGTGCTTGATGCCGGTGGATTTACTAAGGGCAGTGTAAGCGATGTCCGGGAACTTCTCAAACAGAATCATGTAAAAATTAAATCTTTATAAAAACCAATTCTAATGTCCCCATTTTAACAGATATTTTTAACACTTACAAGGTGTTATAGTATTCCTCTACAACCCTTGAAAACACTAAATTTATTGACAACAACCCACCGTTTCATATCACATCATTTTATATCCGTTCATAGTCTTTTCCGAACTCTCGCAAGGGAAAAAACAAGGGAAAGAAAATGCAGTAATACGATATAACACATTATAATCTGACAATCAAAATCAAAGATATGCTCATATAAAATAATCAAATTCAAACAAATCTCTCCTAGAAGTTTTCTAAGGGGAGATTTGTTATATTCATGATGATTTCAATTAATGTATTTATTACCAAATTCTCTTACTTCTTACGACACTTCAATACCAAAATATGACTTTCTTATAATAGCAGAATCAGTATTTTTTTCTTGTAAAATAATATAATATCTGATAAAATTAGTTAAAGGGATATAACAGAAAGCCGACATAATTATTATAGTAAACGCACTATAACAAAGAGGAGGTGTCACTATGGCAATGGACAATATAAAGATACAGGACACATCGGAAGTTGATCCTGATTTACTCCGTATGTTAGACAGAGGCTTGGAAGATATTGAAGCCGGAAGAACACTTCCGCATAGTGAAGCAACTAAGGAAGTACGGCGGATTAGGGAAGCAAGGCGGTATGCCAGAGCAAATGCAGGAGTGGCAGCCAATGCATGACTATGAAGTGATATGGTCTCGTGAATCAATATATGATGTGGCAGATATAGCAGATTATATTGAACAGCGATTTGGAAAAGATCGTGCTGACCGCTTTAATGACGAGATAGATGTGGAATGTGAAGCACTCGGCAGCGATTATAAGTTATACACAGGGACAGGAATCAGTTATAGAGGAAAGCTGATTCTCAAAAAGGTGTTTGATCCGTCAATCCTCTTCTATTTTGTTGATGATAAGTTTAAGAAAGTATATATTATCAGAATTCTTCGCCATGAGAGAAACTGGCAGAAAATTCTCAAGACAAGACAAGATAGAGCATTTACTGCTTTTTTTTGCGTGTTTTTGAATATGAAGCATATGATAAGGGCTTCGGTAGGGATACCGTAGTATTTATCGGGTGCTTTTTATATTTATATAAACATATTAACAATTTTCATATCTGGCAATTAGCGGAATGTAACTTTAGAGGTAAGATAGATGCTATACATCGTGATTACGGGATATGAAAATATGAAGTCAAAAGCGACATAAGACAGTAACAACAAAGTAATGTTTAAAATTTCAATCAAACGGAGGTAATCTTATGAAAATGAAGAAATTAACATCAATCGCACTTGCGGCAGCACTTGCGATAGGAACATTTGGATTCAGTGTTCCGGCAAAAGCAACTGAGCCAACAACTACAACAACAGATTATGTGCTCACAATTCCGGCGACATTAAATGTGAAAGATGCTGGGTGGAATGCTACTGACGGAATCACGGCAAATAACAGTACACATAATTTTGACACAGGCAAGAAGCTTTCTGTGACGGCAACATCAGAACATGGCTGGAAACTTGAAGCAGATGGCGTCACAGATACAGTCAGTTACAATCTGGCGGCTTCCGGTGACAATAGTTCTACATACAGCAGTACGGCAGACCCGGCATCATGGGAGTTTTCCGCAGCAGAACTGAATGAGGCGAGCGGAACAAATAAAGCTATGGGAATTATTGTGGATGATTACAGTAATAAGGCGGCAGGAAATTATCAGGACACCGTGACCTTTACGGCAAAAGTAGAGATCGCCAAAGCTGCTGCTGAAACGCCCGCCGTTGCGCAAGAGAATTGCACGTTCAGTCCGACAAACGGAACGAGCACACTCTCAAACGCCAATATTACCACCTCAATGGAATACTCCACCGACAACGGCACGACCTGGACTGATGTGACTTCTGCCGGCTCTATTGCTTCTCTCGCAGCAGGAACAGTACAGATTCGCGTCAAGGAGACCGTTGACAATCTGGCAAGTGAAGCGGTTTCAATCACCGTACCAGAAGTACTTCATATTAACGAACTCGTAGGTCCGTACACCGGTGATAGACTCACCTGCGAATACTACGCCGGAGAAACATGGGTGGCAGAGCGGCTTTCGACAGGGATGGGTTTATCTATGACGAAAGCGGCTCCGCTGTTTCGGTCACTGCTCTCGTAGATAACACAGAGACATACGAAGTTCAATAAGCAGCAAAAGGGCGCGGGCTTTGAAACATTCTTGTTTATCTGGTATAAGAAGGTTCCACAAATCAGAATATTTGGCGGTACTGTGATAAGAAAGGTTGTGACATAGATGAAAAGAAAAAAGAATATCGTTTATGGAATCTTTCTTATACTCATAATGATGAGTTATTTAACAGGCTGCTTGAGTGATACGGTTGGAAAAACAGATAAACCGAAGAAGGATTACAGCAATATTGAGATGAATCCCAACATTTCCATTCCCGGATATGAAAGCCTTGATTTCAAGGCAGGAAAGAAGAAACAGAGCGTGAACTTCTACAATCCGAAGGAGAATACCTGTTACTTTCGTATTAGTCTTGTGTTAAAGGCAGATGAGGCGGAAGAAGTTCTATGGACTTCCGAACTGATCGAGCCGGGAGAAGAGGTTAAGAGCATAAAGTTAGATAAAGAATTAGAGAGTGGAGAATATCCCGCAATACTCAAATATGAATGTTTTTCATTGAAAGACGAGACACTGCTCAACGGATCGAATGTGGAGCTGGTGCTTTCGGTAAAATAGTGAAAATATTGACAGATAGGAGGTAATTCCATGACGAAAAGGAGGATAGTGAGATCGGCAGTGTCGGTATTCTTGTCTTTTGCACTTGTCTTGTCCGGTATCATGCCGGGGACACCATTAGTGAAGACTGTGCAAGCGACGGAAGAAGAAACGACTAAAAATATCACACCTGCTAAAACGGCTGATGAAGATGCAAGCCGTGAGGGAAAAGGTACAATGTCGATTTCATTAAAGATAAAGAAAACACCTGCTGCAAGTGATTTCACATTTACTGTTCCAACGAATCTGATGTATGACGGCACTGCCAAAGAGGTGGCTGTTGCTGCAAAAGATAGTACGGACGGTATGGGTGCTGTTACTGTGGAATATTACAGTGGTGATACGAAACTTGATGCAGCACCAACGGCAGAGGGTACTTATACTGTTAAGGTAAAAGTGGCAGAGGGTACGGAGTATAAATCTGCAACAGACATAACAGATGAGAGTTGGAAATTTACGATCACACCGCAGACAAAGACAATGACAATTACATTAAGCATACATGGGCATGAGTTTGCTTACAGTAATGATGGTGAAACCATTACCGCAACATGTAACGGTGAAATTGGAACCTGTGATATTGACGGTAAGGCGGTGTCTCTTAAACTTACTGCACCGGCAAAAAAGGTTGATACGGATTCATTAAGTGCAGAGGCAACGATAGAAGGTCTGGCAGCATTTAATGAAGCTACAAAACTCTCAGTATCAGAAAGCAAAATTGAATATTACGAGGGTACAACAAAACTTGCCGCTGCCCCGACAACAGAGGGTAATTATACGGCAAAGCTGACTGTAGGTACAGGCGATAATAAGGCAACAGCAGAAGTTGATTACTCTATCGGAACAACTACCCAGACGCACAGCATGACCATTACCCTTGTTATCAAGGAAAAGGCAAAGATCACTACTGCACCGAAAGCAAATGAGTTGACTTATACAGGAAAAGCACAGGAGCTTGTTACGGCAGGTGTGGCTCAGAATGGTACAATGCAGTATAAGCTTGGTGAAACCGGAACATACAGTGACAAGATACCAACTGCTACGGATACAGGTAAATATAAGGTATATTACAAGGCAGTTAAGGCAAGTGAAGATTATCTCGACAGTGATGAAAACAGTGTGGAGGTAAGCATAGAAAAAGCAGCTAATACCGTTTCCGTATCCATTGATGATTGGACATACGGAGGTACTGCGAGCGTTCCTACTGCTACAGCAGACTTTGGTGCGGATACTGCAACATTTACATATAGTGCCGCAGAAGATGGCACTTACACATCTACAGTACCGACTAAGGTTGGCACTTATTATGTAAAAGCTGCTGTTGCGGGAACAGATAACTATGAGGCTGGAGAAAGTGATCCAAAAGCATTTGCCATCAAGAAAGCAGCACTTACGGTGACGGCAGAAGCCAAGAATATAACCTACGGTGATGAAGATGTACCGCTTACTTATAAAGTGAGTGGACTTGCAGAGGGTGATACTGCTGATAAGGTACTGTACAAGATTGAACAGGGCAGTCTTACATCGGCGGACTACGGTATTACATTTGTCGGTGCAGATTATGTGATTGCTAAGGCGGCACAGGCTGCACCTGCGGAATCATTTACTACATCTAAGGCAACCGGAAGTGATACCTCTGACGGTAAGATAAGCGGATTTGCAGATGCAAAGGCTTATCAGATATCTTCAGATAACGGTGCAACATGGACAGATGTGGAGGCTTCGAGCACATCACTTGATGTCAAGGCAGGCGATTATCAGATAAGGTATGCCGGTGATAAGAATCATGAGGCAGGAGCTTCCGTGTCAGTGACGGTTGGAAAGAAAGCAGACCAGAGCAAGCCGGAAGGACTTGAAGCAGTCAATGTCAGTGCAGAGGACGCAAAAGACGGTGAGATAACAGGAGTTTCTGATACAATGGAATACTCTGTTGATAAGGGAACAACATGGAAAACTGTACCGGCTAATACAGATAAGATAGGCGGTCTTGCAGCAGGCGAAGTTCTTGTAAGATATGCAGAAACAGATGATAAGAATGCAAGCCCGGCAGCAACGGTTGTTGTTGGAGTGGCTTCCAAGACAGAGGGTGTTGTAACATTTAAGTCGGAAGAGGGAAGTGTACCGGTAGAAACAAGTGTGGAAAAAGCCGAATCATCTAACATTGCAGAAATTGCAGAGGAACAGATTGAGGAGGGCAAGGATGTTAAGGTAGAACTTGAGATCATTCCTAAAAATGAGGACAATGTAAAACCGGAATCTGTGGCAGAGATTGGTGAAAAGGTCGAAGAAGTATTCGCGGGAATAGATACTGAAAAGATTGTCACAGAGTATCTTGAGATCGACCTTACCAAATATGTTGACAGTACCAAAGAGGGAAAGATCAGCGATACAAAGAAGCCTTTAGAGATAGCACTTACATTTGACAAGTCAAAGATGGGTAATCCGGTGGTAATCAGAACACACGGTGGAGAAGCCAAGGCATTTGACAGGCTTTCCACAAGACCGTCTAAAGACTTTAGAGATGGAACCTATCATGTGGGCGATGGAATACTATATCTGTATTCGCAGTATTTTTCTGATTTCGCAATCGTATATGCAACAGAGACGACTTACAATGTAGGCTTTGTCAGTGGAACAAGCGAAAATCTTTCGCCATTAGTCGTAGCGGAGGGCGGAAAGGTAACACTTCCTACAGGACTTAAGAATGATGGCTATGCATTTGACGGCTGGTATCAGGACGAGGCATACAAGACTGCATGGAAAGACAGTGACACGGTAAATGCTGACATCACTTTATATGCAAAGTGGAATAAGTCTGTAAGCGGTGTAAGTGTATCTCCGTCTGAGGTAAAGTTTACAAAGGCAGGAGAGACATCACAGATCAAGACTACAGTAACACCTGCGGATGCAGCAAATACCAAGGTGACATACAAATCAAGCGATACAAAGGTTGCAACGGTAGATGCGAACGGCAAGATAACCGCTGTTGCTAATGGTACGGCTACCATAACCGTAACTACTGAGGAGGGAGCAAAGACAGCAACGGTCAAAGTAACGGTGTCTATACCGGAGGTGAAGCAGCAGGGAACCGAGGAGCCGGTACAACAACCGACTGAGGAAGAAAAAGCTGTTATCAGTATGAATGCCGGACTTAAAATAAGTCAGACCGGTTCCAAGATCAACATTAAGTGGGGAAAGGTAAAAGAAGCTGACGGCTATGATGTCTATGTGGCATACTGCGGCAAGAAGTTTGGCAAAGCGGTCAAGACTATAAATAAGAACAGTACGACTTCTATAACTGTTAAGAAGATAAACGGCAAGAAGATAAATCTTAAGAAGAACTTCAAGGTATATGTGGCAGCTTATAAGATGGTTGACGGTAAGAAAGAAGTGCTTGCCAAGTCTATCATGGGGCATGTGGTAGGAAGACTTAATACCAAGTATTCAAATGCTAAGAAGATAACTCTATCCAAGAGCAAGTATTCCGTCAAGGTCGGAAAGACAGTTAAGGTCAAGGCAAAGACTGTTCTTGTGGATAAGAGCAAGAAACAGCTTTCTGACGGACACGCAAAGGAATTCCGTTATGCAACTTCTAACAAGAATATTGCTACCGTCGACAAGAATGGAAAGGTCAAGGGTGTTGCCAAAGGGACCTGTACCATTTATGTATATGCAAGAAACGGATATGCGAAGACGGTTAAGGTAACGGTGAAATAAAATCGGCTGAGCATTACAATTAAACAAAAGAATTATTAAGTAAAAGAATTATTAAGTAATATCCTCTCAAAAATCCCTGATACTGTCCGGCAAAGGCAGTATCAGGGATTACTTTTGTTGTGAAAATTCATGCATACTGTTATTGATAATAATACCCTCTGTTTTTCCGGCATTCTCTGTAATAATGGCGGAATCCGGTATAGACCAGATGAATGATGATATTAAGTGCTATAAGGTTGATGGACAGGTGTTCTTTGACATACTCGCTCAGGGTTGTGCTTATTGCGAATGTTGAGAATGCCACAAATAAGGAAATGTAATCTGCAATCTCTTGTTTGTACCATCTGATATACCTGTAAATCATATATATTATTGCCACTGCCAGTATAATCATGAGGGCGCTCACGAAAAGTACCGCAAAAACATATAATATCTTCAGTATGACCGCACTGTCCGCATTATTGATCGTTTCACTGATTGAAACCCAGTAAGCTTTGTTGTCTTCTGCCATCAATAATATTATTTTCCATAAAGTAGCAAAGAACTCTTTGAAATCGCTCACAAACAGTTTGGAAGCCACCGCCGACAGAAAAGTGAGTATGATACTGTAAGTGATTGTTCCATAAAGGATAGTGCTGTGTGCTGCCGTTTTTGTTTCGTATTCCTTGTCCAGTTTTTTTGACCTTTTACGGTAAAGCTCCGTATAATACTTTCTTGTTTTCTCGCTCATAAGCTCTGCCTCTTTCCTGATATGCTCATTCTGGTTTGCAATCTTATCATCAAGAAGTGCCTGACAGTCCTTTGTCTTTTGTTCTGCTTTTTGAAGCTCCAGAGTACGCATGCCGAGTCTGTTTTTTTCGGCTGAAATTTCCTTGCGTGCATTATTAACGGCAGTCTCTGTTTCTTTTACGATTCTGCTGTTTTCTTCTTTCAGCCTCCCGTTCTCTTTCAAGATCAAGTCGGCGCTGTTCAGCTTCCCTATATGTTCGTTCAAGCTCACTATCTCGTCTGCCTGCTCTTGAATCTTGCTCTTTAACTGAAGTGGTATAATATAGTTGTAACACAAGTGGCTTTTAAGATATAATATCAAAATCAAAGAAAGAAGGATTTTATTATGCCACGAAACTATGAAC
>CADADA010000048.1 GCA_902786515.1 uncultured Lachnospiraceae bacterium
TAATAATTATAAAACACCTTTTGAAGCACGATACGAACAGAAGTAAAAAAACATAATTTTAACAGTCAAAAGTGTTACAAAAATGCTTGACCACAACATCTATATCCGTATTAGGTTCTTCTACGACAGCGTGATTAATCTGATTTCTCAAATTACCAATACGATAATATCCCAGTAACAGCTCATACAAAAGATTATCATTATTTAACTGGGAATATGCCGGTAAAATATCCTGCGTACGACCGTGAAGCGCATCAACTCTCATCTTTGCATAATCCCTTGCCACCATATCCGGCTTCTGTCTAAAATCCAACGCCGAACGACCATAAGATTTGATAAAGTAATGTTCAATTTCATTAAAAGCCCAACGCATTTTTACCGTTTCATTCCAATACAGGAAATTAAACTCTTTCATCAGTTTAGAAATATCCTTCTGATCTCTGGCATAATAATATATTCCTCTCTTAACAATATCCTCCGGAACTTTAGATTCGATAATAGTAAGTGTCTGCTGATAAAGTCCCTTTCTAAGACTCCATTTCAAAAGTTCAGGTATAGCCAGCTCATCTCCCTTTAGCAATCCTCCAAAGTCAGCCGTTATCGCATTGATTATAATATCTAAATATATGCATCTTTCCTCTGGAGAAACCTTTGGATTTTGGATAGTGTTTCTAATCACATTAATACCACATGCGATCAAATCAACATTACATAATGAGATACCCTCGTCAATGCAATCCATACCATAAAAAATCCTGTCAGCATCCGGCTCATCCATTCCCAGGCTTCTCCAATACGACTTAAGAATCCCTGCCTTACCATATTCAAGAAAAATATCCAGACCTGATATAAGTTCTTTTATCTTGTAGTTCTCGATAACATTTGACACCTTTCCTGCAAAGCCGGACGAATCTCTGCTTGAATGAATCAGGCCGCTGACATTACACTGATAACCTGTCCTGTTATTCGTAAGAAGAAAGGTAGAAATCAGCGTATTTCCATCAATAACCCCAAGTCCCTGCATATCCATGTAGAGATTAATATTTACTTTTTTATCTCCAAACGTACTGTTTACAATATAGTTGATATCCTCCATAGAAAGAGTATCCCTCTTTTCAACAGGAATAAATCTTACTGTTGCTTCCCTGTTTATATAAATCATATGCATCTTATAAAAAGCATCCATATCGGAATAAATATGATACTTAATCCATTTTTTCTCATCCTGATTACATTTTGCCAATATGCTGTCCCTAAATAAAACTTCAAATTTTTTATCGGTGCAAAGCTTTAAAAACAGCTCACTGGGACCAGTATCCTTAGCATAATCAATCCTGAACTTAGCTAACATTTTTTTCAATTCATCCTTGCGCTCCCTGCTGACCGGTTCCCCTACATCTAACAATTCAAAATCAATCTGATTCATAAATTCTGTGATTCGATACATCAAAAAATCAAATTCACTCATATCTTCAAGATTAAATGCATTTGTATGCTTTACGTCCATAATATTGAACACATGTTCACTTTCATTGCTAACATCTTCCGGTGTCCCTATTACGATTATTTCATCTATTTTATATTGAGACAAAAGATATTTTAGTCCGGCCTCCGCCACAGATATTCCTGTTGTATATGACGGGGTTTCTGTGGCTGTTTCACACACAAAATATCCCACATCAAGCCGGTCTTTAGTTTTGCTTAATGTTGTCAGAAAGACATTCTTAACATTTTTCATGGTAATTACTCCTATTCCTATTTTTCAATTCTATGCTTCGTCCAGTACAACAACATTAGAGCCTGTGTTGTCTGGGATAACAGTGTACTTGTCCATACGCCCCATATTCCTATATGAAGTACCAATACAAAAATCAGCAAAGTCATCAGATTTACCCCTGCAAATGATACGATACTTGCTATCATGACTTCTTTCATGGCACCTATTCCCTGAAGAACACCGGAATACACAAATTTCATAGTCTGACTTAAAGTTATCACTCCGATAAATATACAGGAGTACGCACCCATTTTTATAAATACATCGTCGTTACTAAAAAAGCCAAAGAACCATCTTCCTCCTGCGATAATCAGGATTGCAAGCAAAACAGATGTACAAAAACCTATCTTCAGAATACACTTTTGGTATGCTTTCATAGCATTTTTATCGTCTGCTCCAAAACTTCTTCCGACAAGTGCTACACCAGCGGTCTGCAATCCCATTCCAAGAGCCATATTTACATTCAGCAGATGCATACCGATAGAATAGACTGCCATCTGATAGGAACCTATCCTTGCTACGATGGCGGCAATAAGTAACAATGATATACGCATAGCCAGACTGTCGGTGATGCAGCTTTTTGCCAACTCCATTATTTCAGAAACTGAATCCCTTGTTACCTTAAACTTTTTCTTAAGACAATAGGGTATATTCACAAACAAATCCTGCTTAAAAGCAAACCAAAGCGTTAGGACTAGTGCCGCCACATTTCCCAGAACAGTGGCAATGGCGGCACCGGCAATCTCCAATCTTGGAAAGCCCAGATGTCCTTCGATAAGAAGATAATTAAAAAATATATTGACAACACAGGATGTCACATTTGTGGCAAATGTTATCTTTGTTTTTCCACATCCCCTAAGTGCTGAATTTATCGCCATAAATAGAAGATTAAAAATCATGCCTGCCATAATAATCCGAAAATACAGGATTGAATCATTAAGTGTATCTTTCTGGTTGGCAAATGCAATCATGATAGGTCGTGCAAAAAAAACAGAAAGTATGCTCAATAATATCGAAAGTGGTATGATTATCTTTAATACGCTATCAAGGACACGGTTCGCCATATCTCTGTCATTCCTGCCCACGTATCTTGCCACCAGCGAGGATGTAACAGTATTGAAAGCAAAAAATATCGCAAAGATAAACAATCTTGGCTGATTTGTAACTGATATCGCAGAAATCGCTGTAACTCCCATTGCAGACACCATCTTTGAATCAATAATAGATGCAAATGTAGTAAATAGTGTTTCCAGAAAAGACGGTATTCCGATAGCATATATCTCGCGATTCAAACTTTTATTATCCATTTTCTCTCGTGTGTCAGTCACACTTTCCTCCTCTTCATTTATTCTTTTAATCACAAGGACACCTTTCTTTGTGGATGTGTTTATCACAAAAAGGTGTCCTTTTCCTGTTTTTATTGAATTAAAATTACTTTACTTTTATTGTCACCGTCTTACTCTTTGCACTGCGGTTATTATTTGCTGCTGATTTCACATTGATGACAATTTTACATTTTTTTGTTCCCTTCTTTATGGTCAACTTTCCGGTTTTCTTATTAACAGAAATTTTATTCTTCTGACCATTTGAAACGCTCTTTACCGTAAATTTCGGAGCTGAGGAACCTGCATATTTTCCTATTCCATAAATAGTCACACTGCCTTCCATTACCATTTCGCTTCCAAAATAGGATACTACATAATCTACACCCTTTTCCAGTGTCTCACCCTGATATGTAACTGTTACATCAGGCTCTCTCGATTCTCCCGTATATGGTAAATCAGGAATCTCAATATCTGTCCGTTTGATATCAATCAGATATTCTCCTTCTCTGGCTCTTTTTTCAGAATCATTAAATAACGATGTCAGATTTCGCGTTCCACCATAAATATCCTCAACAGTAAACTCCGGTTCTACATCCGTAATATCATTCGCAAGTTCTGAAATGTCAACTTTCTTTAACTCAGCAAAATCGCTACATTTGAAAGATGTCGAACTTATTGGTATATAAAAAGTATACATTCCAAAGAAATCTACGACGGAAACCGGACGCATATACAACCCTTTTGCATAGTCTGTCAATTCATCAAAAGAAAGAATAATAGGTGCATTTTCATCTATAAATGCCACGCCATAAGGCTCACCGACATTTTTTTCACTGTCGTATTTTACCATGAAATATGCCCAACCATCATTGTCTCCTTCTTTCTCTCCGTATGTTACCGGAAAATATCCTATGCCATCATCCTCTTCATAATTAACAGCATGTGTTACGTTATTTTTATCAATCACTGCGTACCATTTATTATCAAACTGTTCAAAATCCCACGTTGTCATTTGAGAATTTAACGCATCACTGATTGAATCTAAGCTAATTCTGCCATCTACAGCAAAATCTCCACTTCCCTTTATCGTACCAATATCGATTCTTACATAATCTTTCAGAAGTTCAAAAACCATCCTCTCAGTGTCATTCAGACTCTCCACGTATTCATCAAATGACGTACTTTTAGCAGAAATGTTCATATACATATCTCTGATAACTCTGGTTGCAGGAACATTACTGAGGTCTGCGTGATACTTAAGTGAATTATCCTCAGTCAAAACCATATCTGCTTTAACCTTATCATCTGAAATAATCTCTTTTTGCTGTTGCTCAACAATACCTTCCAGCCATTTTATTGTCTCCGCACTAATATCATCTGCGTTCGCAACATCCCTACCTTCCTTTAATGAAAATACAGGTGCAATATAAAGCCAATTGCTATCATCCTTCAAGTAATCCCGGATTTTTGAAAAATCCGCTGACTCACCTTCATTTACAAATTTTGTAAGTCTGCTTCCAGTCCACATTATAATTGCATAATCTGAAAGCACCCTCTCCCACTTCTCAAGAAATGTCTTCACATTCTGATTTTTTGTTCTTTTGATAATCTTATCTGTAACATCATTTGAATATTCTTCAATATACGCTCTGGAAGAAAAGAATATACTGATGCCTGTTGGCGCAACTGTCGATGCAAACTTCCAATTTCCATCAACATCACGTGTTATGCTCGTAGTACTTTCTTTTTCCATATTCTTTGTAGATCTTGCATAAATCACATCAGAATCCTGTAGTGTCTTTTTTATCTCATTTGACGCTTTTGTATATTTATTCTTTAATTCATTATCAATAGCATCCTCAATGTCATCTATTTCTGATATACTGACACCAAGCTGGTCAACAAAAATCCCTAAATCCTCTAATGGCTGTCCACCATAATTGATTGCCTCCCATGAAGACAAAATTTCATCATAAAAATTATAAGTACCGGCATCAGCTGATTCCGCTTCTTCTATCATGATTTCTGCAATCTCATTAAGTGGTCCCATCAGTTTTTCCAAGAGTTCTGTCGGTTTGTAGATTGCAAGCGTACCATTTTGACCGTAACCATCCGAATCTTCTGTCTCATAAAATGTTATGAAATCATCAACAATCTTTTTTCCAAGTGTATATGTATCTGTATCCGGATTATCTCCCAGCACATTCAGCCATCCGCTATATTCCTGTCCGTAACCCGGCTCTGTCTCAGCAGAAACAATAAGATATTCGGTGTACTGTTCCAATGCCATCGCAATTTCAATGCTCGACATAAGGCATGCATCAAAGTCAATAAAATCAAAACTGTCTACGTCACTTTTTTCTATTGCATTAGCGATATTATCCAGCGACATAATATTTTGATAATCCGGGTCGCTTGTTGCTTTTTCATTTTCTACATCATAATGCTCATCTATACCAAATCCGCTTACCGGTCCACCACCGTGATTCCATAGTATCAGATCATAATTCTGTGCCGGAAACATTTTTTTACAGTAGTTGATAAATGCAGTTAAAGTCTTTGGATCAGACATGATTTCATCCGCTGCCTTAAGTGCTGCTTCGCCATCTCCCATAATACCGTCATCATCGAGAAGTGTCATTTTTCCATGTTCCCCGTTTTCTGCTTTCCCTGTAAGTTTCCATATTTGGTTATACTCCGAGCTGATTTTATCAATAGTTTTGCCATTCTCATCCTGCAAATACTCTGATTTGGTCTGCCACTCATTTGACCCTCCTGTCATCACTATGAAGTTCACCCTGTCATCAAAATCTGCATTCATCGCCTGAACTAAATTGTAAGTTGCCATGCCCGCATTTGTCTCAAGATCCGCTCCTACATCATATAGCAAAATTGTGCGTACTGCTACATCTCCGTCTGGAGTTCCAACGCTATTCGTCTCTGCAGCTACCGACACATTTACTCCTCCAAACAATGTTGATATGGTGACCGTGGATGCAAGCAAAATCGATAGTATCTTTTTCTTCATTCTATATTCCTCCTGTCTCATAATAAATTCTTCGTAAATATCGTCTATACATGAAATATATAGACAAAATATTTATAAAATCTTATCTTCTTCAATCCATTTTCTCTGCATTTTCCTCATGGTATGAGACTGTGACAGTCTCCGTAAATATTTTTTCACTCAAATATTGTGCAATTCCATCATCATCATTTGTGCCGATTACAATATCTGCCACAGCTTTAACGTCAGGGTGGGCATTTCCCATTGCAACACCCCTTCCACAAAGTTCGAGCATACCTATATCAGCCAAATCATCTCCGAATGCTACTATGTCTTCCAGCCGAATATCCATATACTCGCATATATAACGGATCGCATTTTCTTTGGTAATATTTTTCTTCGTAAATTTGTACCAATATTCATCTGTAAATCGTATTGAATCATAATCTGACAGTCCCGCTCTTATTCTATCGGCCGCCTCATCATCTACAATTCTTATGCACACTTTTAATGATGGTTCTTTCCAATCATCGAAATCTGAATAGATATCCCCACCCCATGTTTTTTCAATAGAAGAGTATTTTTCGCCGTAATTGGCATAGTGCTCGAATGCAGTATCTATGGTTATTTCACAATCCGCCCCCAATACTTCACGTGCTGCCCGTATTATTTCCATGGTTTCTTCAGCTGTCAGTTCCTGCTTAAATATAATTTTACCTGCCGATGTAACTATAGCACCACCGCTCGCAATAATCACATCCGGAACAAGCTCTTTTGTGAAGCTCTGGGAATTTTTAATACTTCTGGATGTTGATATTCCTATAAGAAAGCCTTCTTGTCGTGCCTTTTTTAGTGCATCACAGGTTTTTTGTGATATTATTTTCTCACTCGTAAGCAGTGTTCCGTCCAAATCAAATAATAGTAATTTATTCATTTCCAGTCATAATTCCTTTCGTAAATTACAAACTTATTTACTTCTATCTTTTTTTCCTAAATCCATAAATGGTGAAAATAATTTTTTTAGAGATTCTGATTTCGACCAATCAATTTTAGAAACATATGTCACAAAAGATCTCATAGCATGTTTCGAATCTATGATACTGAAAAAGGTTCCAATAGTTGCTTTATTGGCGTTATTGATCCGATTTAGTTCAGGAACCAGATTCTCTTTTAATGATTCAATAAACTGTATCACCTCTTCTATTAACGGTGACTCTTCCTGAATATCTTTTAACGCATCAATTATTACACTTTCCAATGCCCCCTTCTTATCCGCAGATATAATTAGAAGAAATGTATCTATTTTCTTTTTCTGTCCAAACAAATCTTCTACAACGTTGTTGATCCACTCACCCTGTCTGTATGATATATTTTCGAACATACTGTTTATTCTCCTTACAATTTTGAGAATTGATTCCTCATCCCGATCTGTAACTACCATTACAGAAGATATCTCATGTTCGATTATCATGCTATTTATCCTATGTTTATCTATAAAATGTGCAAACCTTGCATTTCCGCCAACACCACACAAAATAAGCTGACTACCACCTTTTGAAAGGTTCTCTATATGATCATGTTCATCAAGTGGTACTATCTTAAGATTGTTTTCTTTTTCATATTTCCAACCATACACGTTTTGCAAATAGTAGCTAATCAACTGCACATCTGATACCCCTTCAACAAGCATTAACTCAGTCATCATAGGCGTACCTCGTATTCAAATGCTTTTCTGTTATCGTACACATATTTGCCTGTTACGTTTCTCGCAACCACATTACTACCCTTTCCATCATTTGAATCAACCTTTCTTAAAGTAATAACCCTGATTGGTTCATTGATATTTCTGACATTTTCATATTCACCATATTCTAATGTAGCATCAATCGCTTCCATACTGTGGGTTGCAATAAACAATTGAACATTAAGTTTTTTTGCAAGTTCAAATACAACAGGAAATAATTTTCCATAATATTTCTTATGCAATCCCGTCTCTATCTCATCAATCAATAAAATTGAGTCTGTTGCCTCAAAAAGTTTATTCAAGATATATAATAACTTCTTAATACCATCACCATATACAGAAAAAGGCATATTTACACCATCTTCTGTAATAATAGACTCTAAAAAGGAGCCATCATCTGACTTTGTATAACAGATATCTACTATAGAATCATCAAATTGTTTCAAAATACTGATTGCTAACTGCTTGTATTCCGGATTATCCACAATATTCTGCAACAGGTCATATCTCAAATGTCCAAATGACGGAATATATTGAACTTCTTTCCTGTTACCGGCACCTACAATTGTATTATCTAATGACGTTAAACGAATATCCTTCTCTATGGGGATTTTACCATTTTTACTAATAATACTTCCGGTAAACAATTTAACCGTTTCAGGAAAAGCCGATGATTTTTTATAATATGTTTTTTGGCGCGAAGACATATTCGACAATTGAAGGGCTTCTTCTCCAAAAATAGCCTTTTCACATCCCTTCATTTCAAATTCTATTGGTCCGTTATTACTTTCCGCATAAATATCAATATCTAATAACTGATCATTTTGCTCCACATTGAACATTTTAATAAAGGAAGTATAAAAACTATTATCATTAACATTTAGTATTGTTCTCTGCTTTATTATATTTCTAATAGAATTAAGCTGTGATTTGGCAAATAATAACTGAATTGCCTCCAAAAATGTTGTTTTGCCACTGTTATTATCACCTACTATAAGATTAATTTTTGAAAAATCGGAAACTGTTAATTGCTTAATACCTCTTAACTGATTTATCTCAATAGACTTTATGTTTGACATTCTTATTCATCCCCTTCCATACTTTCGAAACTTATCACAAGTCTTGTATTTGTAGCATTGGCAATCTTCTGCAAAGTTTCAATTCTGGGAACAACCTTTCCATTTTGAATTTTACTAATGTTTGACTGTGACATATTTGTAATCCGGCACAAATCTTCTTGTGTAAAATTATTCTCAGCCAATACCCTCTGAATTTCTTCTGATACCATATTTAAAACTTCTTGTAAAGTATCCTTTTTACTTTCTTGAGTTTCTTTTTTCGGATCTGTATCCGGTTTCTTTAAATTATTTATCTGTTCAAATATAAAATTTATATCTTCATTATTCATAACAGCATCCTCCTTTTATGTTATAAATGACATATTTTAATTTAAATTCTCGCAAATATGTCATTTGTAACATATTGAGCTATTTTTACTCTCCATGTTGTTATATATAACATATTTCAAGTCTTTTATCAATAGAACTCCCATCAGTTTTTTTGATTCATATAAAATATTTTACATCAAATTGATGTTCTAAATAAATCAGAAATATCATTCATGTTTATTTATTGCTCTATTCTATGTATTTCTTCAACTTTTGTAGTTTCGCCTTTGTAATACTCTCCGAATAATGCAGCCCTTCATACGTTGAATGAAGAACAGGATATTTTCCTTTTGTTTGAAGAATATAATGCTCAGATATCATCCACTCAATAATTGCTTTTACAGTATCTGCCGGAATTTTGCTATACAAACCATATTCAGCAATCTTATTAAGTCCATTATCCATTATCTTCTTATCAGAAATTCCACGCAAAACATTACATAAAACTGTAACACCAAAAAACTTTATTACACTGACATTCTGAAGAGCTTTAACCACGGTATAAACTATCTCATTTAAATCCATATCGTTGTATAATACCGGCTCAACATTTGCTTTCACTATATTAATATAATCTTCATCACGAGCGGACCATTTAATCTCCGTCTTATTTTGAATAACACTATTATCCGGTTTAACAATATTATTCTCAGACAACTTCTTAACCGAAGCTTCCAAATCAGTTTTTGTTTTTATTGAATCTGCATATGTCACTGGTTTATATTCTATCATTTGTTCCTGACTTGATTCTTCTTCCATCTTATATCCCATCTTAGAATAATATGCCTGTTTGCCAATTGTATTGTTACATCCTGTACCATTTTTCTTATAATTTGTACATCCAAGAAAGAAACTTCTGCCTTTTCCTTCCTTAACAATAAGATAACCGTCACGACACTTATCACATTTTTGTATGCAAAGTTTCTTAGCCCGATAATCATTAGTCATAAAACCGCAGATTTCCGGCTCATTTGTGCAAATATATAATCTTAGTCCATATGCTCTTTTATACTTAAGTTGCATCGGATACCCACATAATGGACAAGGTTTCTTTCCAATACTTATAGGTTCCTCTTCATTCCAATATCCCAATAATTTCACATTTTTATAGTACTGTTTTAATTCCAGAAGAAATTCTGATGGATTTTCTTCAGGTGCCACAAAAAAGACCCTGTTCTTTGTCCTTGTCATAGCTACATAAAAAAGTCTTCTTTCTTCTGCATAGTCTATAGAACGGTCTCCTTTTATTACAAAAGAAAGTACCGGATCGTCCTCCACTTTTGATGGAAATCCATAAGTTTCATTTTTCCCATTAATAACAATTACATCATCATACCCGAGTCCCTTTGAAGAATGAGCTGTCATAAATGTAATATTAAGTTTCGGATATTTTACACTTTTAACTTTATTAGTTCTATTTATGTATTCAAAAAGGCCTGACTTTTCCAGCTTGTCGCCATCAAATCCATATCGGCCAAGCAACAATATCGAGCCCGGCTCTTTGCCTTCTGCTTTTTTATACTTTAAAATATCCGTCAGAACTATTTCAACAGCACGCGCCATTTCATAATTTCTACCACTTTTTCTATCTGCGTTATACACTTTTTTCTTTCCATCATAAGTGTAAATAAGCACCGGATCCTCTATATGCTTAGGCGATATTAGCTGCTTTTCAATCTGCTCCTTGTTTCTCTGAATAAAATTTCCAGCTATATCGATTACCTCCTGAGAATTTCGATAAGTACGCACAATCTTGAGTATCTTTGCATATCCCATCTTCTCTTCAAACTTTGTAAATAATGATAAATCGGAGCCACTAAATGCATAAATCGACTGCCAGTCATCTCCAACCGCAATGATTTTTGCATCTGTAACTTCAGACAATATTTTTGTGAGATCAAATCTCTGCTTTGAGATATCCTGATACTCATCTACAATAATATATTCAAAATCAAGTTTCTGCTTCATTTCCTTAACTTCACGAAGAAGTCGTGCCGACTCATTAATCATATCTTCAAAATCTACAGCATTATTCTCTTTAAGCCACCTTTCATACTCCAGATAGCAATCATTACAAATCTCTAAAAACAATCTGCTCCTAACATTTTGTGTTGAATGATACATTCGGTTAAAATCATCCGTCTGATAAGCATTTACCTTAAAGTTGGAGATAAAACGGCAAACAAGGTTGAGCAATTTACGTATATATCTATTCTCCTCACCAGCCACAAGCACTTCCATTACTTCCTTGTTTGATCTGGGTTTTAATTCAAACCCATGTTCTTCAAGTTTTTCCTTTAAATGCTCCAAAACCTCTCTTCCATCATTGTATGAAGAAAAAGTGTAAATCAATGTCGTGCCATGTTCTTTATGAAGAATACACTTATCCCTTACCGCTTTCTTATATCTCTCCACTTCCTCAGGTGTAAATCTAAAATTTTCTCCAGCTTCTGATATACCAAAGTGCTCAAGATAAGCACTTTTATCTCCCTGATAAATAATAAAATCCGGTGTATATGGCTTTCGTGAAAATTCAATATCATATTTATAAATCGGCTCATATTCATAATCTATATTATTTAAATATAAGAAGTTTGCAATTTCAACTTCCTGATGTGAACGAAGCACCTCATTCTGGACTGTAACTGATTTTTTGGTCTTGTTATCAATAATATTGCGTTTGAAATCTTCTAAATCACTTCGCATAGTAGAAAAATTAGCTTTAGCAATATTGTTAAAGAAATCATTTAAATCAGAACCTTCATATGGGGCATCAAAATATGATGCAAAGAACATAATAAGCTTATTAACCGCAGTTTCATTTTTTAAAATAGAATTACGGAAATAATCACGAATTACAAAATACATCTTAGACTGATCAACGATATTAAGCTTTTCATCAGGACTGTTTTTATGAATAATTGCATTACCCGTAGAATGAAAAGTCGAAATAGGACATTGAATATCAAGTTCTTTCTGAATTCTATCCTTTAACTCATTTACCGCTTTATTTGTAAAAGAAACCACCAGAATCTTAGAAGGATCTACATTTTTCTTATCTACAAGATATTTTACTTTTGCAGCCACCGTAGTAGTTTTTCCTGCGCCTGCACCTGCAATTACAAGACAATAGTCTTCATCGGTCAGAACCACCCGACGCTGGTCATCGTCCAAAACTATTTTGGGATCAACTGTTTTTAGTATATTATCCAGATATTCCTTTTCAAACATCATCTTCTCTGATATAAACATTTCATTATGACTATCAATCTGTTTTTCAATGTTTTCATACAAATCAAGTATATTATTAATATCAGATTCGGATATGTCATTACGTTTACAAAAATCTTTAAGCATTTCACTCTTTTTAAGCACAACAAAAAAATCGATATCTGAGGCATACTCTTTAATCTTATTCGAGTACTCGCTCTTTGCAACATATCGGTCGGATGTCAATAAAGATCTGATAAACTCCCCACATTCCATCGCACGCAGTACATTTTCATTTTTTGAACCATTTTGAGCATTATTAGAACTTTCATTTGTATTATTTAATTGTGTATTTTTATATCCAAAAAGTTTCGTCAGTAATCCCATATATTATTCATGTTCCTTATAAAATATAACAGTATTATATCATAGCTCTTTTATATAGTCGAGGTGTTTAATATACAGATTTTTTGATTTCCACTTCCATTTACGGAGTAGTTGACGGATTCTTTATTTCCAATTATGTTGGCATAACTCCATTTGCAGCAATAAATCTTATCATGCCATTTCTTATGATTCTCGGCACTGTAGGTTTTATGGTTGGAACAAGTGGAAGTGCACTCGTTGCGATGAACTTCGGGCTTAGAAACGATAATAAAGCTAACAAAATTTTTTCTTTGTTAATTTATATTATTATCATATTGGGTCTGCTGTTCACTATTTTGGGAATACTTTTTGTCAAACCAATGGCAATGCTTTCTTAGATTTTATAATTGGATAAAGGTTGATTATGAGTTTTCATACATCTGCGACAGTGGTTTTTGCATACTATTTTTAATTTTTCTATGATAGATACGTAGGGCTAATCTATGTTACGTATAATTTTCGGGTTTTTAGAATATCATACGTAGTAAATGACGAAAGCCTACGTATCCCTTTGAAGTTTTTATATAATGATACGTAGTAAACAATATAATCCTACGTATCATTTTGAAGTTTTTATAAAATCATACGTAGTAAACAGCATAATCCTACGTATCATTTTGAAGTTTTTATAAAATCATACGTAGTAAACAGTAGAATCCTACGTATCATTTTGAAGTTTTTATAAAATCATACGTAGTAAACAGCATAATCCTACGTATCATTTTGAAATTATCAGAAAATCATACGTATGAGAAGCCGCCACCCACGGATTTCGCTGTGTAATGTGTCAGTTACTTATTATTCAC
>CADADA010000049.1 GCA_902786515.1 uncultured Lachnospiraceae bacterium
GACCGCTGCGTATTCTCCGGAAACATTTCGCTTGAACGACGAGGAAACGGTTCTCTTATTCAACAATAAATCAGACTAACATTTTCTGATTTTCCTTACCAAATCAAAAACGCCTTAGTAGTAACCCACCCCTCATTTTACTACTATTATACTACTAACGACTTCCGCATTTTGCCCCGATTTGCAAAGAATTGTAGTTTTCGCCCCAATCTATCAAAGCAGCTACATCACCTCGACACCCTCGCAAAATGCGGCATTTTATGCCCTTTTACAGCAATTCGAGAAAGGAATTTTATATGATAAAAGTACTATTCGTCTGCCATGGCAGGACGTATGGCATCGGTGCTTGAGTGGCTTTTATGGGCTGAAACGGCGCAAATTGCGGCAAAAGATATATGAGCATATACTGGTCGTATACGTTTCGAGAGACTAAGGAAGGTTAGTGTGCAGGTAGAAATGGATGAAAATGAACCCTGCAGAAACTATTTAACGATATCTTAACTTTGTAACGATTAAAACGTTAAAACTTTAGAATTGTTAGAGTTACAGAGTCTAACTGAAAAAGAAATAGAATCAGAGTAGAATGAAGGCAAATCAAATGAGATGCGCATCATTGATTGGAGGTACATATGCAGAAAGATACAAAAAACTTCATAATTGATGGTAAGTATATGCAGTTTGATTCTGTTTCATTTAAGGATCTTTTTACTTCTGGTCGTAAGAAGGCTGATATGTCTGTATTAGAATATGAGACAGAACTTGGTGAAGCACTAAGTGTTAGCAGCAATGCTATTCACAACTGGCGCTTTGGCATGAATGGACCATCAGATTTAGAAACAATAAAACAATTAGCAGAATGTCTTGATATTTCAGACTATATGCTACTTCTAAAAGATGGAAAGGAAAATATGATAATGCAGATTAGTGAAAGACAGAAGGATTCATTGAAACGTATTTATGATGCAGTTATTGAATATCTGGATAAATTTCAGCAGTCAGATGGTTTTAATAATTATTGGCATGAACTTTGTAGGCAAGGAGTTGAACCGAAGAATGTAGAAAACATGCTCTATGAGATTGCGGAGGCAGAACAGCATAAAGTGGAACTTGTGTTGTCAAAAGAATATATAGAGCTACATAAACTTCCAGTGTATAGTTTACTTGAAGAGTTTGTATATGATGACCTGGGTGAAACTTATAATGGAAAGTTGAGTTATGCATATCGTTTTGAGGCAGGAGTAGAGAATATAGATGGTACTAGAGATACATTAACCACAGATGAAGATTACACACTTGCACTTAAGAAAATAAATGATATTTTAGAAGCATACATGTAAGGCATGATTTAATATAATCATTTAAGAATTCAATTTAGTCATTTGTTGCAAAATGACTAAATTGAATTTGTGCCAGATATATTTCGTATGTATCTGGCTATTTTTATGTTGATATTCGGCGGTATTCCGCTGTATAATAAAAGAAGAAAATTTTGTCGTTTTATAGTGAATATATGGAGAGTAAAACTATGGAATTTATGACAGTAAAACAGGCAGCAGAAAAGTGGGGATTATCAGAGCGAAGACTTCAAACCATCTGCAATGAAGGTATGATACCGGGTGTTGTGAAGTTTGGTCGCGCTTGGGCGATTCCTATGGATGCAGAGAAGCCGGTTGATAAAAGAATTAAGTCTGGAAAATATATCAAGTCCTGATTTATGGACAACATCAGGATTACTATATACTTGGAGGTACTTTAATTATGGATAATAGCAAGATTAAAAAATTAGAAGCAGACCTTTGGGAATCTGCTGATTTATTACGAGCAGGTTCAAAGCTCACATCAAATCAATACTGTATGCCCGTACTTGGACTTCTTTTCTTAAGATATGCGTATAGTCGTTTTAAGCTGGTAGAAGCTGAAATACTAAAAACAAGACCAATACGTAACGGCAGAAAGATGCCAGTAGAGGCAAGTGATTTTGCAGCTAAAAGTGCATTATTTCTTCCTAAGGAAGCACAGTACGATTATCTTGTAAATCTTCCAGAGAACATTGTTGCTGCTAGTATAAAGAATGCTGCTGGACAACAAATGAACTCTCTCGGAGAAGTTGTTAATAATGCGATGGAGCTTGTAGAAGCACAAAGTGAACAGCTTACAGGTGTATTACCTAAAAGCTATACAGACTTCTCTGATGAACTTCTTTCTGAACTTATTCGTATCTTTAACAATAATGCTCTTGATGAAGTTGGTGGGGATGTAATCGGAAGAATATATGAATACTTCCTCAATAAGTTTGCTAAGAATATTGCTAGTGATGATGGCGTATTCTTTACACCTAAGTCATTGGTAAAAATGATTGTAAATATATTGGAACCAAAGTCAGGTGTACTTCTTGATCCAGCTTGTGGTTCAGGTGGTATGTTCGTACAGACTGGTGATTTTGTAAATGAAGCAGGATTACAGGCAAACAGCAGTATGACTTTCTATGGTCAGGAGAAGGTTGAGTATAATGCACAGCTTTGTCTTATGAATATGGCTGTACACGGATTAACTGGTGTAATTAAATCTGGTGATGAAGCAAACAGTTTTTATCATGATGCACATAATCTTGAAGGTCGCTGTAATTACGTAATGGCGAACCCGCCTTTTAATGTTGATAAGGTTAAGTCTGAATCTGCTCAAAGTGCAGGTAGACTTCCTTTTGGACTTCCTGGTGTAAATGCAAAAACAAAGGAAATTGGAAATGGTAACTACCTTTGGATTTCATATTTTTATGCATATCTTAACGAGACAGGTCGTGCAGGATTTGTTATGGCTTCATCTGCTACAGATAGTCAGGGTAAAGATAAGGATATTCGTGAAAGTCTTGTTAAGACAGGACATGTTGATGCAATGATAAGTGTAGGAAATAACTTCTTTTATACTAAGTCGTTACCTTGTTCTCTATGGTTCTTTGATAAGGCAAAGAATGAGAATATCAAAGACAAAGTTCTCTTTATTGATGCGAGAAACTACTATACAGTTGTAGACCGCACACTCAACGAGTGGTCAGAATGGCAGCTCAAAAATATGAATGCTATTGTATGGCTTTATCGTGGAGAGGTGGATAAGTATGTAGAACTTCTTAACGAGTACAAAGCTGTACTTGGAAGTGATAAAACATTTGCAGAACAGGTTCATGAGTTATCAGAAAGTGCCAAAGCACTACGCCAAGAAGCAAAGAAGGCTGTAGAAGCTGCGGACAAACGTGATAAGAAAAAGACGCAGTCAGAATATGATGAGAAGATTGCTGAAATTATGGATCAGCTTTCTGTAGCTAAAGAAGCAAATTGGCTTTATGAGAAATTTGATGAAGGCACATATGCAGATGTACTTGGTCTTTGTAAGGTTGCAACCATTTCTGAAATCGAAGAAAAAGGTTGGTCATTAACACCAGGAGCGTATGTAGGTGTTGCCCCTGTAGAAGATGACGGTGTTGATTTTGAAGAGCGTATGGCTGAAATTCATCGTGAATTATTATCTTTACAGGCTGAATCCAATGATTTGATGGATGCCATCTCACAGAACATGAAGGAGATGGGATTATGAGTAAGGAATATAAAGTAGCGTTCAATGCACCGTTGAACGATTGCGATACAGATACACAAACTTATGGATGTAGAGCTAATAATCCTGATATTTGTGCTAATAATGAATTAGAAGGTGTATGTGCTTTCTGTACAGAAGACCATATTTGTTATAAACCATCCAGAGCATGGAAAAAGCAATATGAGAAATTATTGAAGGAGGGCAATGATGATACTAAGTGATATTTGTGAGTTTATAGTTGATTGCCCACATTCTACAGCACCTGATGAAGGGTCTGGGTATCCTTTGGTTAGAACTCCCAATATAGGAAAAGGACGTTTGATATTAGATGGAGTGCATAGGGTTTCTGAGAAGGTCTATATAGACAGAACACAGCGTGGCATTCCGCAAGATGGAGATTTGATATTTGCAAGAGAAGCACCAGCTGGAAATGTAGCACTTGTTACAAACGGAGAAAAGGTATGCTTGGGACAAAGAACAGTATTAATTAGACCGAAGCAGAAAGAAGTAAATCCTGAATATTTAGTTTACTATTTATTAGCTCCACAACAGCAATATGAATTATTGGGAACTGCTAATGGTGCTACGGTTGCGCATGTTAATTTACCTGTAATAAGGAATTTGCCGATTAATATACCTGAAAGAGGTGTGCAAGATAAGATTGCCCATATTCTCTCATCTTTTGATAGTATTATTGAGAATAATCAGAAGCAAATCAAACTTCTTGAAGAAGCAGCGCAGCGACTTTATAAGGAATGGTTTGTGGATTTGAGATTCCCTGGATATGAGGAGACGGAATTTGTTGATGGTACTCCTAGTGGTTGGAATGAAGGCTCACTTGGCGATGTTTCAGTATTTAAGCGTGGTAAAACAATTACTAAAGCACAAGTTCAAGAAGGGAATGTTCCTGTAGTTGCAGGCGGATTAGAACCAGCATATTATCACAATAAGGCAAATACGGTTGCACCAGTTATTACAGTTAGTGGTTCGGGAGCAAATGCTGGATTTGCAAGACTTTATAATACAGATGTGTTTGCCTCTGATTGTTCGTATGTTGATAGCAATACAACACCTTATCTATATTATGTATATTGCTTTGTGAAGGATAATAAGTCTAGCTTGGATGCGTTGCAAAAAGGAGCAGCACAGCCACATGTATATGCAAAAGATATAAATGCATTGAAGATGATGGTGCCCACAACAGAAATTATCAAAAGATATTGTGAGGTCGCGTCACCATATTTTGAGAAAATAAAAAGTTTGCAAAAAATGATGAAAAATGCGCAACAGGCTAGAGACAGATTATTACCTAAATTAATGAATGGAGAAATCGAGGTGTAAATTATATTGAAAGATTTTGAACATAAAGATTATTTCAATGCAAGATTATGTTTTCATGGCGATGAAGATAAAGTAGTTGCCATGCTAGAGGCTTATGCTCAAAATCAAATTGATCTTAATGATATTAATAGGGTATTCGAGTTATATCATACAAAAATATTCTTTGAGATTGTATCAGATATCCATGGGTGGTCGGAAGAAAAATACAATGAATATAAGAGTAGAACGATAAAGCTTAATAATGTTGTTCATGACTTTTTTAAGCGAATAACAGAGGATAATATAGTTGATTTTTTCGATGAATGCTATGTGAGTTATTGTGATGACTTTAGAAATTTCTTTTATAAGTTTAAGACCTATGCATGTATTTCAAAAGATAAAATATGTGATGTATTAAGAGGTTTACACTGGAATACATTTCATATTTTGCAAGACAAGTCTTTTGTTGAATATTTCGATAATGAAATCACATATTTATTGCAAGAACAGACATATGGATTAAATTTTGTTGTTTCGTATTATTTGGAAGAGCATGAAAAGGAACAAAAAGTATATATTCCCAAAAGTTTTACAGTAGATAAAAGGGTTAAGCTTATAGAGGATTATCTTAATGGCGATAATGTTAATCCTAATGTTCTTCAACTAATAATTAATGCTAAGTATACAACAGAGTTACCCATAACTCCTAAAATGAAGAAATGCGCAGATCAGAGAAATAAAGATTTTTGGAAGAATAATAAGTCTGCATTTACTCATGAATATGGATTTTGTGTTTCCTTTGGACCGTATGGAAATGTAAAGAATGCAAGAAGTGAAAATGGGAAATGGATTTTAGAATATGATACCGAGTGGATAAAGAATAATACAGATTATCCAACGCTACTTAATAATTTCATATATCTATTTGAATATACAGATCATCAAGCAAGATGTATATATGCTTCGAATAATTACGGGAAAGAAGTTTTTGCTGATCTGTTTTCCGTTAGAGGCAAAGGTATGTATAAGAAAGGGACAGCCTTTGATATGCTTGAGTCCTTGTCTGATGTTCAAATGGCAGGCTATGTTAATCAACTGAATATTCTGGGAATTAAAATTGAGGATGTCATTAAGTGGTTTTTTGAAAGTTATTTGTTGGAAGAGTTTGGAATTAAAAATTTTACATGTAATATGCCTAATCCTGATGACAGCATATTAAGTAAATGTAAAACATTAGCATCTGCTATTGATGGTGTATTAAGTAAATACAAAATGTTCTGTGATGATGGCGAGATTGATACAGAATTATTTAGATATATTACCGATTCGCCTCGGATAAAAGATGTTCCTAGTTTGCTTGCAAGCAAGTATTGTTATGCAAATTGTGATGACATTGTTAAAGAAATGAATCTAATGTTTTCCACACAGAACATGCTTAGTTATACAGAGAAAACAACTTCTAAATATGAGACTTTCATTCAATTAATATTGAGTGAAGCAATATCGAAAGCTGATTGTGAGACTTATAATCAAGAATCAATCAATTGGTTACTTGATAGAGGTGTAATATATCTTGATAACGAGATTATTAAGTGTAATAAAGAAAGAGCTGTTATTTTAAGAGAATTGTATGATAAAGATGTAATCTCAATTCATTATATTAATTCTCCGACGATTAAAGATTTGATTAGCAAAGGAGAACTGGTTACTGATAACAAATTGTTGTCTAAACCAGAGTATCAATACTTTGATTATTTGTTAAATAATGCTGAGTTTAGCGATGGTAAAGCGATTAGGAACAGATACATACATGATTCGATTATTACCGATGAGAAAACTATGAATGCGGATTATTATACACTGCTGAAAGTTATGATAATGCTAATAATTAAAATAAATGATGACTGTTGTCTCAACGATAAAATAAAGGAGGAGGGTGATTTCTATGAGCTATGATTATTCAGAAAATATATTAGTACAAGAAAGCGCAGGACACCTTCTTGAACAGGAACTTGGTTGGCAGGTAGAACTTGGATATAACCAAGAAGTCTTAGGTGAATCTGGAACATTTGGAAGAAGGTCTTATAAAGATATTCTTTTGCTTCGTTATTTCCAGCAGGCACTAAAAACACTTAATCCGTGGATTAATGATGCACAGATAGATGAGGCTAAAAAGAAGTTTGAACATCATATTTCTACAGCATCACTTATGCAGATTAATGAAGAGAAGTATGACTATATTCGTGATGGTATTCCAGTAACAGTTAAGAAGCCTAACGGTCAGACTGAGGTAAAGAAAGCTGCCGTTATAGATTTCCAGAATGCAGGCAATAATCATTTCCTTGCAATTAAGGAACTAAAGATCCATGGTGACTTGTACCGAAGAAGGACCGATATTGTAGGTTTTGTAAATGGTATTCCGCTCCTTTTCGTAGAGCTTAAAAAGAATTCCGTGGATGTTCAGAATGCATATACAGATAACTACACGGATTATTTAGATACAATTCCACATTTGTTTTATTACAATGCTTTCCTTATGCTTTCAAATGGAACAGAGGCTAAGGTTGGAACTCTTGGTAGTAAGTATGAATTCTTCCATGAATGGAAACGTCTATCTGAGCAGGAAGAAGGAAGTGTTGCACTTGAAACAATGCTCCGTGGTATCTGCAAGAAAGAGAACTTCCTTGATTTATTAGAGAATTATATCCTGTATGACCACTCGGGTGGAAATACAGTAAAGATACTTGCAAGAAACCATCAGTACTTAGGTGTAAACGAGGCAGTAAAGGCTTATGCGGCTCGTAAACTTAATGATGGTAAGCTTGGTGTGTTCTGGCATACACAGGGCTCTGGTAAGAGTTACTCTATGGTTTTCTTATCACAAAAGATTAGAAGAAAATTTGCTGGTTCACCAACTATTGTTGTACTTACTGACCGTGAAGAACTTAATTCTCAGATTAGTGATACTTTTGAGAATTGTGGACTACTTGGAACCACAAAAGCCTCTAAGTTTATTGCATCAAGCGGTGATGACCTAATTGATAAATTAAAGGGTAATCCGAGCTTTATATTTACGCTTATACAGAAGTTTAATAAAAAGCCTGAAGAACCGATAATTCCAGACCATGACATTATCATCATGAGTGATGAAGCTCATAGAAGTCAGTATGGTGTATTTGCTGACAATATGGTTGGCTTGCTGCCTACTGCGGCTCGTATCGGTTTTACAGGTACACCGCTATTATCAAATGATAATATTACAGAGCGTACATTTGGTGGATATATTTCTATCTATGATTTTAAGAGAGCTGTTGAAGATAAAGCTACAGTTCCTCTTTACTATGAGAATCGTGGAGAGAAGATATTAGATATTCATAATCCTGATATTACGGATAAGATTCTTGATGCGATTGAGGCTGCTGACCTTGACGCAGATCAGCAGGAAAAGTTGGAACATGAATTTGAAAAAGAGATTCATTTGCTTACTGCTGAACCGCGTCTTAAGTCTGTCGCAAAAGATTTCGTAGAACATTATTCTGACCTATGGACCAGTGGCAAGGCTATGTTCGTATGCCTTAATAAAGTAACCTGTGTTCGTATGTATAACATGGTACAGGAATACTGGAAGAAGGAAATCGATAGACTTATAGAGACAAGAAAAACTGCATCACAGCAGGAACTATTAGAACTTGATAGAAAGATTAAGTGGATGCAGGAAACTGAGATGGCAGTAGTTATATCTCAGGAGCAGAATGAAATCCAGACTTTTAATAAATGGAATCTCGATATTAAACCTCATCGTGCAAAGATGGAGAAGAGAGAACTTGATAAAGAGTTTAAGGATAAGAATAATCCACTCCGTGTAGTATTCGTATGTGCGATGTGGCTTACAGGATTTGATGTTAAGTGCTTATCATGTTTGTATTTGGATAAGCCATTGAAAGCTCATACTCTTATGCAGACTATAGCAAGAGCTAACCGTGTATCAGAGGGTAAGAGTAATGGTCTTATCATCGATTACATCGGTATAGTAAAAGCTCTTCGTAAAGCGCTTGCTGATTATACAGCTAATGTAGGTGGTAGAAATACTGATCCTACAGTTGATAAAGAAGAACTGATTGCGCATATTCTTGAAACGATAGAGGCTGCCAGAGAATTCCTTGATAGTAAGGACTTTGATTTGGAAGACCTTATTTATGCGAAGGATTTTGCAAAGTTATCACTATTACAGACAGCAGCAAATGCGGTATCAGATAGCAGAGAATCTATTAAGCAATTTATGACTTATGGTAATGAGATTAATACCATGATGAAATATCTTGATAGAAACGATATATCACAGGCTGACCGAGAAAGAAAAGATGCAGTTAATGCTATCTTTGATGAACTTAAGAAAAAGAAGAAGCATGTAGATACTGTAGATTTGATGGTTCAGATTAACGGTATCTTAGGTGAATATATTCTTATTGAGCAGACACCAAAGGATAAAGATTTTGCTAAACGATTTGATATAAGCAAGATAGACTTTGATTTACTTCGCAAAGAATTTGCTAAGGCTCAAAAGAAGAATCTGCTTATCAAGGATTTGGATGAACTCATTCAAGTTAGATTAGCTGGAATGATGAAAGAGAATCCAAAGCGTGTAGATTACTATGAGCGCTATCAGAAGATTATCGAGGAATATAATTCGGAACAGGATCGTGCCAATATTGAAAAGACTTTCATGGAGTTGATGGACTTGGCCAATTCTATGAATCAGGAAGAGCAGAGATATGTTCGAGAGGGATTCACAAGTGATGAAGAACTATCCATGTATGACATGCTCTTTAATGATGAATTGTCGAAAGAAGATATCAAGGCTATTAAGAAGGTAGCTGTAGATTTGCTTTCAAAGATTAAAGCAAAGATATCCGAACTCGACCATTGGACGGATAAGCAGGAGACAAAGGCTGAAATTGATAATCTTATTAGAGATACATTGTGGATGGAACTGCCTGAATGCTATGACGAGATAAGGATTTCGGAATATCGTCAGAGAATATATGAGTATGTTTATATGAGATATAAGGAAGTAGCGTAGGCAGGAACTATTTATACAAGAATGGAGGACTTTTATGGGAGAAACCGAAAAAGATAAAGTGATTGAACAGATTAAAGAGCGCCCAATTAGAATGGCTATTTGTTATGATTTTGATAAAACATTATCTCCGGATGATATGCAGGCATTTACACTCATTCCGTCATTAGAGATGGATAAAAGTACTTTTTGGACTCAGTCCAATGATTTGGCAAAAGAAAATCTAATGGATAATAATTTAGCTTGGATGTATCAGTTAATCACTTTATCTAAGGCAAAAAGAAAGTCCATTAAGAGAGAATATTTTAATGAAGTAGGGCAAAGTGTCCCTCTTTATAAAGGTGTTGTAGAATGGTTTGAACGAGTTAATCAGTATGCAGCGAAAAAGGGAATTGAAGTTGAACATTATATTATTTCGTCAGGTTTAAAGGAAATAATTGAAGGTAGTAAAATTGCAGGTGAATTCAAAAGAATTTATGCGTCGTCCTATTTATATTCTCCGGATGGCATAGCTGAATGGCCAGCTCAAGCCATTAATTACACAAACAAAACACAATATATTTTTAGAATCGCTAAAGGTATTTTTAAAGAATATGACGAGCGTGTAAATGACAGTATGCAGGATGAACAATTATATATTCCTTATGAAAACTTCGTGTATATTGGCGATAGTGCCACAGATATTCCTTGTATGCGCCTTGTCAAAAGTAAAGGTGGATATTCAATAGGCGTCTATGATCCTGAAAAGAATCAAAGGAAAAAGGTATATCAGCTTTTTGCAGACGGAAGATTGAGTTTTTATACAGCGGCTGATTATAGCGCTAGAAGCGAATTAATGCAATATATGAAGACTATAATTGATGAAGTAGCAGCAAAAGAGCGTATAAAAACAGAACAAAAGGTGTTAAAGATAAACGCAGATTTGTATAAGATGGCCTCACAAATGGAGACATTGTTAACTCAATTTCCTGGTGCTATTCCGGCGAAAGAGAAAAAGGTAATTGATAAAGAAATTGCAGAAATGAAAGAACTGCTGGATGGAAAAGTAGATTAGGCGAGGAGCGTTGACTATGGCGAAAGGTGTAATATACATACTTACAAATCCATCCTTTCCGGAATATGTAAAGATTGGATATGCTGATGATTTGAAACAACGATTATCAAAACTTAATAGAAGTGAGTGTATTCCGTATGCATTCAGTGTATATGCAACTTATGAGGTTGATTCTCGTTTATCAGACAAAAAGATTCATTCTATTATTGATCGTATTAATCCAGATTTGCGTTCTATAGAGAATTTTAATGGTCAGAAACGTATACGTGAGTTCTATGCTATGACTCCGGAAGATGCTTACGGAATTTTGGAAGCAATTGCAGAAATACATGGTTATGCAAATAGACTTACGAAGTATCAGATGACGGAATCTGAAAAGCAAGATGAGCAGCTGGCACAGGAACTCGATAATGAAAATACAGAACGTGCAGCTAATTTCTCTTTTGACGCTTGTAAGATTTCGGTGGGAGAACAAATAGAATACTATGCAGATCCAGATATCAAAGCTACTGTAGTAGATGACCGAACTATTGAATTTGAAGGAGAAAGGTATTCACTTACAGCTTTAGCTAAGAAATTGTCGGGAAAGAAATATGCAATTGCTGGGCCTAAGTTCTTTAAGTATAAGGGCGAGTGGTTGAATGATATACGACATAGGTTAGGTGTATAAGGTTGAAACTATAATCGTTAAAAGTGAACCCAGAGGGTTCATCGTTACAAGGTTGTGTTCACTTTTTAACGATAGCCTCATAATTCAAGCGTATACTCTTACCCAATATCCGTATACGGTTCGTATCCGTTTGAGTGTAACACTTTGCCTTATTTTGCCTCGATTTGCCATAAAATGTACATACTGTCGAATGTCCACTTGACAGACGAACATTTCTTTTATCAAAAGGATTGGCGCAAAATGCGGCAAAACGCGGCATTTCGAATTCAACAAGGAGAAAATTTATGAAAATTAAAGTACTCTTCGTCTGCCACGGCAATATTTTCCTTTCAGCTTGAAAATCTTGTAAAATAAGGGATTGTGAGATTCAAAAGAGAAATTTACCCTCAATTTACCCTTTTTGCAGCAGATAATGATAGAGAAGAGTTCAGCACATGATGAAAGGTATAATTAAAGAGTATAGTAAGTGTAAATGTCATGGGGAAATTCCGTAAATAAGGGGATGTGTAAATGGCGGATTTAATCATAATGAGAATAAAAGGAATATGATTAGGAGATGATTAGATGAATATATATGATATATTAAATAAAATCATCAAAAATAGTTGATTTGAATTATCAGCTAATTTATTTGTTGAGAATGATAGAGAATTATTAGATGACAATGAAAAAACATTATTTGATTTGTTGAAGAATATATCCTCGTTAGGTACAGAAATTCATAACAATGAAATAAAGTTTCATCCATTGTTTGTAACGGTTGATGGCAAATGTATATTTACTTTAGATGATATGTCTGAATAAGACTATAAAAGACTAGGAAATCTCGAATTTGATAAAATTCCGTTGACTTTACGTGCTTTAATTGCAGATATATTGTGGACTAATAAAAAAGATTTTAATGCATCAAAAGTTGCGGTAGATGCATATTGGAAATTGTTTGTTTTATGGTATAAGGACGATGATAATGTAGGAACATTAGATATGATTCGTAGAGCTGTTTGTATTTCTGCTCAGACAAAACAAACTACAAACTATGAGAAGATTCAAAAATGGTTTAATTTTTTTGTTGAGAATGGAGTGGCAAGCGGTAATGTTTTTTTTGCAATTAGAGTGATGGAACTTTTTTTTGAGCAGAAGAACTTTGATGTATCTGTATTATTACCAGCGTTAGATAAAATTATTTTTTTCAATCAAGAGGATGTTGTAAAAATTGAACAGGCATATAAATTGAAAACGAAATGTTTGTTTAAATTGAAAAGGAAAGAAGAGGCTATAAAAAGTAATATTTTATTAGCAGATTATTATTTGAATTATGCAGAGAAAATATTGAATAATGATATAAAAGGAGCATTAAGTGCAGAAAATTTTTATCAAGAAGGAATAATGTTATATCGTAATAATGGAGAAACTGGGAAAGCAGAAATTGCTCATAAGAGGCTTGTTGAAATACAAAAGGAAATTCCCAAAACAATGGTTTCTTTTTCTGTAAAATTAGACATTAAAGGAGTTATTGATAATATTAAAGTAAATATGGAAGGTTTGGACTTTGAGGAATGTGTGATTAGATTGACACAAATGCTTGTATTTGAAAAACAAGAAGAAATAAAAAAAAGTGTCATAGAAGAGTTTGAAGATAATCATATTACTCATTTATTTGGTAAGAATTTGATAAATGCTCAAGGTCAGACAGTGTTGGCATTGCCACCGCTAGATATTCAAAATCCAGATAAAGATTCAAGGATAATGGAATTGTATATGTTCCAAAAAGCACTAGAAAAACAGAAGACTATTGGTGATATTTGGATGAAAAATGTTTTGGAATATATAAAGGAAAAATTTATTATCGAAAAGCCAATGGTAGATTTTCTGGTTAAGGATAATCCAATTATTCCTAATGGAAGAGAACATATGTAAGCGTCAAATCCTACGCCCCGTCTATATAGTAAGCGTCGCTTAATTGCGACGCTTACTATAGCAATCAGCCGGCAGACTTTTCGACCACGGCATGA
>CADADA010000050.1 GCA_902786515.1 uncultured Lachnospiraceae bacterium
CTAATCATCATCATTTAAAATCCAAACCTTTTATTAGCAATCAACTGATTTGTTCTGCCATTATTACAAAGGTTTGGATTTTATTTTGGTTTGGATAAACGAGATAATCGAGAATTCTCGATTATCTCATGGATATTTGTATTGTACAACTTATAAAGACCTGTGTCCTTCCCTATCTGATTATCAAACGGAATAACCACATTCCCACACTTCAAAAGTCCCATACCTGACTGACTATTGGTTACAAATCGAAGTTGTGCATCAGATACTCCTATGACTTCTGCCATCTTGGAACTGTCCGTATTCGCCTGTTTTAATAAGGCTACAAATTCAGAGTTTGCAAGCATAGTGGTTGCTGTGTAATTCTGAAGAAGATCAACAACATTCTGTGTTATTCCAGTACAAAGTCCACCCTGTTTTCTTACTTTCTTCCATAACTGCTGTAAATATTTCGCCGAATAATCAGAATTTAATAGCAATCTCGATAGGTCAGACGCTTTCACGCCTTTCGCCCCGAGCCACACCGTGCAAGCAACTTTCATTGCACACGGCGTTCCATGGGAAGAGTTCTTTATTGTTAGTGTAGTTATTTCAAAGATTATTTTAGCGTTATTAGATTTATAGGCTCTCGCCCAACATTTTTACGCCACTTGTTAAGTTTCGTTAATTTCGTGCTTTCTTTACATCCTGTTTTTTCTATCAGTCTGTGAATTGTATTTACATCCGTTTCATATATGAGCTGTGCAACATCTTTATGAACAATCCTAAGATTTTTATACTCATCTGTTCCACCCTGTTCTTTAGGTATAAATCTGTGACATACAACATCCTCAAATAATAGTTGTTGCTTAGACACTTCACATTTACCTTTTACCGCCACGAAGCGTGCAAGTCTGTTATCACAAAACTCAATACTCTCTGCTGTACTGTTATCTCTGCCGAGTTGCAGTAAAACATCAATATATGCGTCTTTCAGTAACATTCTGTGTATTTCTGCTCTGCCCTCCGGTGTATAACGATTTACTGTCGGGCTATGGCACATAGGGTTACAGGTTTTACAATAAGCCACAGGCACAACTACCATACCATTTATAAAGCGTAATTGTTTCGAGTTCTGATACTTTTGATAAAAGTATTCATCCATGCCCCCTTTTCGCTTTTCGGGTACTTCATTAGTTAACGACTGCTTCGAATTAAGCCTTGTTTTCATTGTCCTGTCTATCGATGGAAACATTTTATGAACATCTGCACATATCATAGTTGCCATATTGTAATACTCATGCATACCTACAACCATCTGATTGTAAGCAATAATGGCATTGTGCTGTGATTGCTCCAATGAATGTGACCTACAGGCTTCTGCAATGGCTTTTTTCAATTTCTTCTGTTGACTGGAAATGGCTTTATCTGTCATATGAGACTTTATTACCCACTTTCCACTCTTGCGAATAAGCTTGAATTTTATTCCTAAAAACTCACTGTATCCTGTTTTAAGATTTGTTATCTTAGATTTCTCCTTGGATGTCTCCAGTTTAAGTCTGTCCATCAGCCATTCTTCAACAGCATATTTTAATCTGACCGCCTCTCCATACGTTTTGCAGAATATCTTAAAATCATCAGCATAACGGATGATATGACATTCTTTCAACTTAGATTGCCTTAGCTTTTTATATAGATTTCCTTTATTCAGTGTACCATTCTTATTAGGATAGGTATCACTTGGTAAAGCATGATGTACTGGCATTTCTTCCCATTGACTGGCAATCCACCAATCTAATTCATTAAGAACAATATTAGCCAATAACGGACTAAGTACTCCGCCTTGTGGCGTTCCTTTATCAGGTACAAAGCGTTCCCCCTTTTCCTCTATGGGTGCTTTCAGCATTTTCCCAATGAGACATAAAAGATTTTTGTCCTGTATTCCTAAAGTCCATATCTGCTTTAATAGTTTTGCATGATTGACATTATCAAAGAAACCTTTGATGTCCACATCAACGACAAAATGAAAACCATCTCTTTGTGCATATTTATAGCACATAGCCACAGCATTTTTTGTATTTCGATTTGGTCTGAAACCGTAACTTTTATCATAAAACTTTGCTTCACATATCGGTTCTAATATCTGCAAAACACTTTGCTGAACTATTCTATCTATCACTGTAGGTATTCCCAATGGTCTTTTCTTTCCGTTTGGTTTTGGGATATATACTCGTCTTACTGCTTTAGGCTGGTAGTTAAGTATTTTCCCTTTTACCTTAGCTATCAATTCCATTTCTGAAATACCACGCAGATTTTCAAATGTCATTCCATCAACACCTGGTGTATTGCTCCCATCATTACCTTTTAAGTTACGGTAAGCCATCTTAATATTGGCATCAGAACATATAATACTGATTAAATCTGTAAATACTTTTTCTTTTGCACTTTCCGCATAAAGTCTGTCCTGTACTCCAATCATGTCATAGTACTCGGCATTGCGGATACTGCTTTTCTTTAACAAGTCCTTTCTTTGCATAGTCAACATCACCTCACTCTCGTAAGCCTTTGTTTCTTTTAGTCATACTCGAACCTATGAATGCTAACTACATTATTTTATAAACTCTTTTTATTGGTTAGCCTCCAATACTAACCATCCCACTAGAGGCTGTTGCTCCACTTCCATTACAGAAGCTTCAACGCTCGTGCCTCCGCTCTCACAACGATAAAGGTAAGTTATACAAAAATGCTTTCCTTACCAACAGGTCATTGTGTGTGTAACCACTATCTGTTCGTTGCTTTCGACGTTCCAATATGGTGCAATATACTGTACTTAGGTGCCTCCTTTGAGCCTGCTAATTTATACTGCCTGTAACAGTATCCCGATTTTCACTTCCACGCCCTTACTCATCGGTAATTAACGCCAAACCGTTGGCATACGCCTTTCGACGTATTCGAATTTTAGACCCTTTAAATCGTCAGTTCGTCCCCACTTCTGTGGATACTCACCTTATACAGCTTCACTACATAATAACCAACAGCCTGTACCTCTACAGACGTTTCCTCAGCTCATACATTATTACAATACTTCTTCCACAGGTGGGCTCTAGCCACTTTTAAACCAATGTTTTCAATATTTCTTAATGTAACTCTCTGTTAGGATTGGCTTTTTGCTCTTCAACCTAGCTATTACCACACTTTCGCATTACACCGCTACTCATGCAGAGGGCAGTTTGCGTGTGTCCCTTTGTGGCGTTACCCACTCATTTGAACAGCACCATATCAGTTGTATCAGCAGTTTTGTCTTACGACGGGCACTGCTGACCCCGTTGCCTATTAAGCAACGGAACGTCTCGCCCCATGAAATTCATCAATATAGAGCCATGTTGCCTTACCTCTCTTACCATTCTCAACAATTCTCTGCTGTATGGACTCCATCATTACAAGCATTGTAATCGGACTTAGCTCTGTTCCCAAGTCTCTGATACCATATACCACAAATCTTGAGTCCACATCCACATTTGTCTGGTGGTTGAAGATATTTAAAGAACCATTGACAAACAATTCCAATGATAAAGCAATATCCTTTGCTTCTTCCTCCGGCTGACTCATTAGAATATCATAAAAATCACTCATAACAGGTATATATTTTTCTTTACTTCTTGAAATGTCTATATAGAGTTTTCGCACACATCTGTCTATGATTGATTTCTGTCTTGAGTTAAGGCTGTCACCAATACACTGTTCACACAGACCAAGCATGAACTCACCTTTTTCTCTTACCCATCCCTTTGTATCATTTTGGTCAAGGTTCCATACATCCATTGATAAAGGATTGACGTAATTATCGGTGTAGGTAGAAAGATTAATCACTGCACCACCATAAGTTTCAGCTACATCAAAGTATTATGTCGATAGGTAAGCCTTTGAAATTATCTCCAACTTTTCCCCCGACTCACACCGTACGTGCGACTTTCACCGCATACGGCGTTCCCTCGTGTTCAAGCAAGTTTACAAGTTCCTTTGACAGGTTTAAGTTTTCTGGCACGTCTTAGTCGATTCAGCTTCACTTTCTGCTTATCCGAAAGGTTACTACAGTAATCAGCATTTATATCTTCAATAAGTGGAATTACAGCTTTGCTAACAATAACGATATTACTATAATCATCAGTACCATTTCTTTCTTTGGGTTTTATTCTGATACCGACTGCATTGTCTGGCTCTAATTCATTTCCAGTAATGTAACATTTCCCATACTGTGCCACGAACTTTGAAACCATATTATTTCTAAATTCAATAGTATCATCTTCATTCAGAAACATCTGAAATACTTTCAATTTACTGCTTTCCACTGCTCTCTGATTATTATGAATTTTCTTTCTGCCCCTTTCAGTATAATTACATATCTCCTGTGAAAAATTCATTGGAGATTTATGATGCACTCCTGTAATCGGCAACATATGAATATCCATAATCCTGTAAATCTTTGTATAGTCTCTGATTCCTGTTGTTTTCTTTTTGAAATCGCTTGGAGTTTCACAAAATCTGACTATTTTTGCTTTCTTCCTTAACCTGTTGTTACGGGTTCGTAATAAAGCATAATCAACCTCTGTGAGATTGTTATAAACATTCGTTGCAATCCGATAGTAATTCTGTATTCCAGTAACTGCACTGTTATACTTCTTTACTTCCTCTGCATTTGTATGATTCTGTATTTCAAGAATCTTCTGCCTCAAATTAGCTTTTGATTTCTTCAAGGCTTTATCGCACATATCTGTTTTTGCAACATAACCATACTTTGATTTTCCCTGTGGCACTACTTTGATTTTGAATCCAAGAAAATCCGATGAATTCTTTTTCAAATTGGTAACCTTTGACTTTTCTGGACTAATTTCCAGACCAAGCCTATTATTTAGAAAATCAACAACTGCATGGTAGTATCTCTGTGCTTCGGTGTATGTTCTGCACATTATTTTAAAATCATCTGCATAACGCACAATATATCCGTCTTTCAGATTTGTGTACTGTCTGGCATATTGTGCAAAACCTTTGTTATTTCCCTTTCGTGGCATATAAGTTTCCCATTGGTCGCTTATCCACCAGTCAAGCTCATTTAACACAATGTTTGATAACAACGGGGAAAGTATTCCCCCTTGTGGAGTTCCTTTAGTCGGTATTCCCTCGCCCTCAATTTCACACTTTAGAAGTTTGCTTATTATACACAACAGCCTTTTATCCCTGATTCCAAGATTCCATATTTGCTTCATCAGTTTCCCATGATTGACATTGTCGAAAAAACCTTTAATATCAATATCCACGCAATAATAATGTCTGCCTAAATTGATTAGGCTTACCATTCTGCTGACTGCATGGTGGGTACTTCTGTTTGGTCTGAATCCATAGGAATGATTATGAAATTTCGGCTCACATATGGGTTCTAGCACCTGCAAAATACATTGTTGAATCAGTCTGTCCCATATGGTCGGTATGCCAAGAGGTCTCTTTTTATCACTGCCAGGCTTTGGTATATATACTCTCCGCACTGGCAAGGGCTTATAGTCCTCTAATCTGGCACGCACTTCCTTAATCAGTGTTTCATCATTCAGTTTGGAAATATCTTCTATTGTCTTTCCGTCAGTGCCTTTTGTTTTACTGCCACTGTTGCCTTTCAGATTTCTGTATGCCAATCTGATATTCTGCTTTGAACCTATTACCTCCATTAACTTGTAAAAATTATTGTTGTTTCTGCTTTGTTGATACAACTCATCAAATATGCTCTGCATATCAAAATATTCGTTGTATCTCAGCTTGTCTTTCTTCAACATGGTCTGTACCCTCCTTTCAGAGTAATACATCTCTTAGTCTTACACGAACCCATGTTGAACTCTCTACTTGCTCTAGCACACGACTAGTGGCTATCCCTCCACCACTTATTATCATGGTTTCATCGGTACTGTACCACCACTCTCACTGGCATAAATACAGGTTATAACTATGCTAATCTCACATAGTTTTTCCCTGTAAACACTTCACAGATGGTAAAATCTCCATGTTGCCAGCTTTCCACGTTCCAAATATGCTATCTTTACATATACCCTTAGGTTTCCTCTATAAGCCTGTTACTTTACCAATGCCTGTAACATTGTATGGACTTTCATATGAACGATTTTTACTCATCCACAAGTAACGACACTAATTGTGTCACATGACCTTTCGACCACATCCCGATATAGACCTGTACATTCGAGGATTCGTCAGTTTTTAGCTGTACTCGTCAGCTTTTATTTCATTCTAACCATAGGTATTTTATAGACCTCCGGCATATCACATACAACTCCCACCTCTGGGAACCTTTCGACAACTTAATGTTTCGGTATGCTTCTGCCGACTTCACCGAGCTTCTGACACTTCATATTTACCTATTCCATGCCAGTCGGAGTATTAAGGAAGCCCTTCAAGGCGTTACCCTTTCATTTGACTTTTCGCATATTCAGTTCTCCTTATGCTAAATGTTTTTATTTAAAAGCGACGCATAAGTGGACAACCTTTTCAGTTGCCAACGTGTCGCACCATTCATCGGATCAATTACGATAATCTCATCATCACTTGATAAGAACACCGAACCCATCTCCATCTTACAGAAAAATGATTTTCCGGATCTGGGAACACCAAAGGTAAATCCGTTACCGTTAATCAACTTCTTTCGATTTCCTATATTGATATTTCTGCTGACCTGATTGATACCGTAATAATTACCACCCGCATCATTAAGCTCCTGTACATTGAATGGCATTAAGACAGCTAAAGACTGGGTAAGCAACGTTCTCATAGTCTCCACCTGTCTGACACCAATAGGTAACGCTGTATTTAATGCTTCCCTTTGTTTAAGGTAATGTACATCAATGGTACAGCTGTTACTCTTACCTATAGTTTCAATCGTTTCACTGATACTTTCAAGCTCCTGTTTTGAGTCTGCTACAATAAGTATTGTAACTCCAACGTAAAACAGACACTGGTCATTCTCCCTTACATCATCCATCATCGCTTCGATTTCTGAATATTTCAACGCTTGAGGGACACCATTTCAAAGCTTGAGGGACAGTTAGATTTTAATGCTTGAGGGACACCCTCAACCACAAGATATAGTATTAGAGGTCGGTTTTATCCGACCTCATTTTTATGTAATATTAATCTTAATTGTTTTTATTATCAAATATCATTTCAACCTTCTTAGAATCATATAGCTTTCTTAGATTAACTTCATTAGTTGGAATAGGATAAGAATTATGTATAATTCTATCCATTATTGAATCCGCAAGCGCTCCACCACATAATCTTTCATGCCATTCCTTTACTCCATACTGACTAACAAAAATAGTGGAATTAATGCCACATCTGTGTTCGATTAATTCATAGATAAATTTTAATTCTTTTTCATCAACCTTATAACTAAGCCACTCATCTATGATAAGTAGTTTATAATTACCTAAGCGTTTTCTAAAACGTACCTGTTCTCTTAGGTTATCTCTATGATTTTTTACATGCATAAGCATATCTGACATCCTTACGTAATGAGTCCTGTAAGTTTGTTTGCAAGCCTCTACTCCAAGCATACTCGCAAGATACGTTTTACCTGCACCTGTTGGTCCCGTAATTATTATGTTGGTTGCCTGATTCAAAAATCCCATAGATGCTATTGCGTTAATTGTTTCTGCTTTTAATTCTCTAGTTTTATAATCAAATGACTCAAGAGCGGCATTAGGATATTTTAATTCAGCATTCTTTATAAGCCTTGTTATAAGACGATTTCGCCTTGTTGTTATTAATTCTTCCAACATTAATTCTATTCTTTCATCATATGACATATCTAAAAGATTTAGATTATTTTCATTTTTCTCAATAACTTCTGCAAGATCAGATAATTCCAATGTGTTTAATTGCCTTTTTATTTCGAAATTCATTTTAAAGTCCTCCATAGTATTCCGGTCCTCGTACATTACCGGAAGTATTCTTATTCTTCGATTCGTTTTGCTTTTTGATTTTCTCTTGTTTGTTGATTTCCTTTGCATACTTAATCAAAGTATTATATGTAACCATATGAAAATCCTTTAATGCTTTACCACTAGCCTTTTCCAATACTTCATTACTATAAGATTTTGCAATACCTAAAATAGGTTTTATATCATTTATAGCCTGTTCAGGAAATGAAACATTTTCAATTAATCTTTCAACTACAGTTATGGTATTTTTGCCTATCTCTGATGCTTTGATTTTTATAGACTCTATTTTTTCAGGAGTGTATAATGGATATGGTAGGTGAGAAGTATCTGTACGGCTGATATTTTTATAGCCTTTAGGAATTCTTTTATGTGTAGCTACAATCTTTCCTAAGTAGTAAATGTACACATTTTCAGACCCATATTTAATATCAACTCTTTCGCCTATCAGATTGCTAGGAACAGAGTATTTACCTTTTTCAAACCATATGTGAGAATCCGGATAAACCTTATGTTTATAAGACCATTCACATATTTCAAAAGGTAATAAAGGCAGTGGACGGAGTATAGGTTTTTCTTCGACCTCAAATATAATCCGTCTACTGCCTTCTCTTTTTTGGAAAGGTTTGTTATTTAATTCTTCAGGTTTGTTATTTAATTCTTCAAGTTTCTTTTTTATGGCTATATTTAAGCCATCCAATGAATGAAACCTTTCATTTCTAAGCATTCCAATAATCTTATCTGCTATCTTATCCACAGAACCTTCAACGCTTGGTTTATGTTTTGGTTCTTTTACAGCCGCAGGAATAATAGCTATCTGATAATGTTCACCAAATGAAAGATATGAATCATTAAGAACTATTTCTCCATGTTTAGGATGGCTTATAACACCTGTTTTAAGATTATCACACACAATTCTTACAGGAACTCCTTCTATGTATTCAAGCATATGTACATTGCATTCTAGCCAATCTGCCTGTTTTACTGATTTACGTGCTTCCACATATGTATATTGACTATATGGAAGTGTGGAAACAAAAAGATAAGCAACCACTTCGTTCCCGGTATCAGAATCAACATATTTCATAGTAGATCCTGCCCAATCTACTTCTATTGTGATACCAGGTTTATGTTCTACATGACTGGTAAAGCTTTTAGAACTAAGATATTTTTTATATCCTGTTGTGTACGTAACATAACAACAAGCCTTTAAGCCATTTCTTTTACATTCAGCGCAGTATTTCTCCCAAAGCAATGTTAATGTAACACCAGTCTTTGGTAATTCTTTATGAACATATGCATAGTCAACAGGTGCGAACCTGTTTCGAGGTGTAAACTTATGAGGGTAAAATAAAGCATACAGTTCATCATCATTCATAACCTCAATATCTTCCCATTCTTTATCACATTTATCGTATTCTTTTTTGATAAATGAAACTGTGTTTTTTGAAACAGAGAGTATACGTTCTATCTCTCTGGTACTTAAATCCTTGTTTAACAATTCAAGAATCTGTCTAACTTTAGTTTTTTTAAACATAAAAAATCCTCCTTTGTTGATGATAGGTGCGAAATTCCCTATATCATACTAAGGAAGATTTAATTAAATTTCAATATGAAAATATACCACTATATCTTGTGGTGTCCCTCAAGCTTTAAAATACGGAAAAAAAGTGTCCCTCAAGCTTTAAAACGGTGTCCCTCAAGCGTTGAAATATTCAGTAGCCAAGCTTCTTCAAGATAATTGCTGAAACTACGCCTGTCCGGTCTTTTCCTGCACCGCAAAAATAAAGAACATTGCTCTTGGCATTCATTATGGTGCGAATGATCTTATCCATCTGATCATCCAGCATCGTAAGATATGTTCCAGCAACAGCATCCGGTGATTCCGGCGTGTCTCCGCCTCCCGTTACCGGCAAATGATAATAAATAAATCCTTTCCTATCTTCAAGGCTACATGGTTTAACCATATATTCCTTTTCTTCTCTCAGATCAACAATCGTTGTTATGCCATTTTGAAGAAGCCACTGTACTTCTGCCTCTGTAAGTTCTCCAGGATAATAACTTCTTATATAACGCAGATTTCCTACAGGCAGTGCCCTTGTGTTCAATGTTGACTGTAACAATGAACCCATATTCTTACTTATCCATTCCTATCCATTGTATAAATGCCGTCTTATCACTGCTGTTGTATCCGGCTTTTTCATAAAACCGAAGAGTCTCCGGTTTCTTTGAACCAGTCAAAAGCATCATCTTATAACAGTTTTCCTTCTCAGCTATCTGCCTGGCAAACTCCAGGCACTCCGCTGCATAGCCCTTTCCCCGATAATCCACATGTGTCACCACATTCTCGATAAAAGCATACGGACGAACATTTCTTGTCAGATTCGGGATGATCACGCACACACATGATGAAACAATCTTACCATCCAATTCGTTGACAATCAGATGATGATTCGGATCCTGTATGATCTGCATCCATGTATCTCTCAAATGCTCATCTTTTTCAGGGATACTTTCCTCATGCAGAAATAGATACAATTCAAGTATTGCATCCAGATCACGGCTCTCCGCTTCTCTAATCATCGGCTTCTCCATCCTCCAGCAAAGGCATATTGATCAATTCCTGCAGTTTCTTCTGCAATACACTCTTATCAGGCAGCTGCAGCTGATACTCTGCCACCATCATCGGAGATAAGGTTCTGCTCATTGCATACTCAACCACCTCATCATCCTTGGATGCACACAGGATCATGCCTACACTTGGGTTCTCATTATCTTTTTTCTTCTGCCGGTCAAGTGCTTCCAGATAGAAATCCATCTTGGAAATATATTCCGGCTTAAATTCTCCTATCTTAAGTTCAAACGCAACAAGGCACTGTAATCCTCTATGGAAGAAAAGAAGGTCAATTTTATAATCACTGCCGCCAACCTGCACCCGGTATTCTTCATCTATGAAGGTAAAGTCTTTCCCGACTTCAAGAATAAAGTCCTTCATATTCCGAATCAGACCCTTTCTCAAATCTGCTTCCTTAAAATTTGAAGGCAGATCCAGAAACTCTATTACATAGGAATCCAAAAACGGGTTTTCCTTCAAGCCTTTAATCGGTTCCGGCAATAGTTTTTCTTTGGACAGCATATATCTCTCATAATAGCCGCTGTCAATCTGTCTTGACAGTTCTCTGGCCGAATAGTTCTCTTTTACGCATAAAGAGATGTAGAAATGCCGTTCCTCTTCCGTTTTTGCCTTTGAAAGGATTGCCAGATGATTTGACCAGCTAATTTGTGACAACAGTGTTGTCACAAATTCATCATCCTTATAAGTTTCGTAAAACTTCTTCATCCTATACAGGCCGCGTCTGTTAAATCCCTTAATACCCGGAAAAGCATCTTGTATTTCTTCTGCAATCGAATCAATATAAGCATCTCCAAATGATGCCTTGGCTGATTCTGTGCTCAGGTATTCTCCAACACGCCAATACATGTTGATCAGTTCCTCATTCACCTTTTTCAAGGCACTCTGTCGTGACTGGCTGATGATCTGGATCAGACTTCCTACTGCCGTTATATCATTGCTCATAACCATTTACCGCCTTTCAGATTTGTGACAACGCTGTTGACACAAATCATTCTTCCCTTTTCACATAATGAAGTTCGATATCGTACCCCAGTGCTTCAAGCATTTTTACAAAGGTATTATTCACAACCCCTTCATCTCTGCGGATCAGCTTGTTCACATATGATGCCGGCGTCCCTACGATTTTAGCAATATCCGCCTGCGTCTTATGTTCTTCCAGACATTTAACTTTTACATCTATCTCGATATTATTCTTAACCATTTTCTTCGTTCCTTAATATATAAGCACTTATACGATTTGTATAAGTTATTCTATCATATAACAGGTCATCTGTATAGCCTCAAAATCAAAAAAGAGACCTGCCATCTCTGACAAGCCCCTCGCTCCTATTTCCATATGATCCTGACCTTATCCTCAGCCTCGGAAAGTTCCACCATCAACCCCTCATGTTTCTTCCTGAGCATTTCCACTTCATCAATGGATGCGCCATAGCTTTTCTTCTTTCCCAGGGCATAGGCTTCAAACTCCGCCATCCTCTTTGCCCTGGCTTTTTCAATCGCCCTCTCCGCCTTCTCACACTTCTTTTTCAGCCGCTCTGCCTCTGCTTCCGCCGCATCTTTTTCTTCCAGCAGAAGCTTATCTGACTCTCCCAGCTCCATGATATGCTGCTGAATCTGGAACAGGATGATCTCTTCCAGATAGAAATCCTCTATCCGCTTCACACATCCATCCAAATGGTAGATATTCAGACCAGGACACCAGTAGTAATGATGACCGGAAACACTGTGCCGCAGATTGCGGCCGCAGCATCCGCACTTCACTCTTCCCACAAGCACATGACGATTGTAAATGTCAATATAAAAAACTACATTTTTATATTGACATTTACAATTTTCCATAACTTTCTTATCCGAGGCTTTCTTAATCTCCATTTGCTCACCTTCTTTCTACATCTATTACCCGAAAAAAGGGCAAAAAATTAGCCATCTGGAGGGTTAGTCCAAATGGCTTATGTAAAGATTTATTACCTTTCAAAATCCTTCTACGGATATACATATTAACAGTTATTGTAATAACATACAAGTATTTTATCCATCAATTGAAAAATACTGTAATTCTTCAAA
>CADADA010000051.1 GCA_902786515.1 uncultured Lachnospiraceae bacterium
TTTTAATATCATTATGAGCTCCTCCTATAGCTCATTAATCATAACTTATTGTACATTTTTATTCCATACTTTCTGTACATTATTAATTATAACTCTATAGTATTTTTCTGTCCGGGGGTTCTTAGGGGGCAAAGCCCCTTAAGCAGGTAGCACCGATGGTGAAGACAATGAGGAGAAAAAGAAATGCGGGGTGCCTTGGGGCACTTCGCATTTCTTTTTTGACGAATTGGCAAGCCAGCGGTACTACCTGCCTATATCATCCACACCACATCGGAAAGAGAGGAGAAGATTTCTTCCAGAGAAAAGGGAGATGTGGGAAAGGCTGTCGGAGCATAGAGCGGAGACAGTCTTTCGGAAGTCTGCTGCGTTCTTTGCAGCGGACTGATCTGTGTGGATGATGTGCCCTGCTTGCGGAGAATTTCGGAAAAAGGTTATAGTACAACTTAAATATGGCTATGGCTGGATGATTTATGTTATTGTAGTGTAGCTAAGTTTAGAACAAGTCGCTATAAGCAGAACAGATTATGTAGCATCAGGAGAAAATACGGGCGATTTCACAAAAAGCAGTAAGCTATGATTATCATTGATTGTGAATCCGGTAGCAACCGGATTTATAGCCAATTTAGTGTAGATAAACATGTTGTGATTAGTATGCGGTTCATGTTACAGACTGTGGCTGCATTTATAACAATACTGAGATACAGAAATAGAATAAAGATACAGATAAAAGAAGGAAGCTGACATAGTGCAGAATAGCAATGTGTCTGGCTTCCTTTTTTGTAGCAAAAGCTCGACAAGCGACATTGTGCTTGCACAGAATGTCATTTGCCATTTTATATACCAGAGAGGAGGGATTTTATGGCGAACAGAACAAAGGACGAGGTTATTTATGTACGTGCGGACAGGAGGCTGAAAGGCAGATTTGAAAAACAGAAGGAAGAAAGCGGATATAAGGGAAATGCTGATTTTGTAGGATACCTTCTGGATGTAAATGAGGGGAAAAGAGTGGACGGTGTGACGTTAAAGGAAGTCAGGGAGTTGCTGGCTGAGGCAGTGCATGAACTAAAGAAGCAGGGGGTGAATATCAATCAGATTGCACATGTTGTCAATATGTATGCAGAAATGTTTTCTGACAGTAACTTCAAAGCGACAAATTATTTTCTGAAAAAGATAGAAGACAAGCTGCTACAAATATCGGAGAAACTGATATAAACGTGCAGGGAAAGGAGCCGGATTATGGGTGAAGTATACGGAAATGTAAATGTGAATTACAGCTATTGTAAATCTGTGGCACAGCTAAAAAGTGTAGACAATTATATTCTTGGGAGGCGAAAAGAACAGATTGCTGACGGTGCGGTGAAAACGCAGAATCATCTTTACAATGCATTTGGTTGTAACAGGGATAACTTTTCTAACAGTCTGCTTATGACAAGGAAAATGCATGATAAGAAGTACAGTCGCTATAAACAGAAGGAGATTCTGGCACAGAAGCTGTCTCTATCCTTCCATCCGGATGATAACGGTAAACTTACCTATGAAGATGCCTACAGAATTGCAGAAGAGTTTGCAAGAGAGTTTTTCTGGTCAAAAGGCTATGAGGTATTATTTGCAGTGCATACAGATACTGAGCATATTCATGTGCATTTTCTGGTGAGTAACTGTAACCTGAGAGATGGAAAGTCATTTCGCAGAGGACCGGCAGAACTTAAGGAAATGTGCAGATTTTTTGGAGAACAGTGCAGGGAGCATGGATTGACACATTCTTATAGGGATACTTACTATGTAAAGGATAAGAGCCGTGAGAAATGTAGCTTTGCGGAATACCAGATGAAAAAGAGAGAAAAGTTATCATTCCGGGAAGAGATGAAGATATACCTTAGAATTGCAATGAACTGTCCGGAAACAAAGACACTGGAGGATGTGATCCAATATGTAAAAGAGCACTTCCTGATGGATGTGAGGCTGCGTGGTAACACAATCTCCTATGCTCTTCCGTACAGACAAAAGAAAAACGGAGAGCCTGTCTCAGTCAGAGGAAAAAGGCTGGGTGAGAGGTTTACAGCCGCAGGAATCAAAGCATATCTGGAGCAGAAGGAAAAGAAGCGGATTGAGTATCAGCGACTGGAAGCTGATATTGAACAAATGAAAGGAAGTATTCGTGATTATGATGAGTGGGAGAAAGAGCCGGAAGAAACAATCCGGGAAGATAAGCCGGAAAACGAAAATGAGGAGAAGGACATTAGTATTTATGAAGGTTTTGACCGGTTCTGCGAAAAAGAAGATATCAGGGAAGAGGATGAAGATATTTTCTATGGTGCTGCATTTGAGCAGTTTAACAGGGAATGGCAGGGGAAAGCAGAGGTTGCTGACACAGTTCAATGTGAGAATAAAGAAACAAAGGGTGTACAAAGGGAAAATCTTAATAATATTGAGCCGGATTATAAAAAGATGTCGTTGCAGGAACGTGCGAAGATACTTCCGGAGCCAACCGAGGATGTCATGGAAGAACTGCGGATGTACGAAAAGAGAATGGGCTATGATGCGGAAACGATGCGTGGTATGCGGTATAAGATGAGTGTATATGATGAATTTTTGGAGGAGTATGAAGCGAGAAAGAAGCAGTGGGGAACAGAAAGGGTTAGAGAATCTGGACTATACAAGGATAGGGAAAGTAGGTAATAATCTATCTGTTTTCCTATTTTATGCCTTGTGGTTATCGTAGGACGAGAAAGTAAGTGACGAACAGCGAGAACAGGTAAGAATATGGAAAATGGTCATTTGGTGCAATAAATAGTCATTTGGTGCAGAGGATTAACTACAGGAAAGGCTTTTTCCGATATAATAAATAAAATATGTGATTGGAAATGAGGAAAAGCATGAACATTATTATTTGCGATGATAGTCAGAATGACAGGAAAATTTTAATAGAGCTATTGCAAAGCTATGCACAGGAAAAGAAGCAGTGTTTTGAAATGATTGAGTATGATTCAGGAGCCAGTCTTTGTGAGGATGAATCTGCATTACAGAAGTGCCAGCTTGTGTTTCTGGACATCAATATGGAAGATATAGACGGTCTGAAAGCCGCTATGAAAATAAAGGAAGAGTATCCGAAACTTCCCGTTGTTCTGGTTACTGCATACATGAATTATGCGTTGGATGGATATAAGGTAAAGGCAAGCCGGTTTCTGCTAAAGGATAATCTGGCTGAAACAATCGGCGAGTGCATGGATGACCTTATCGTGGAGATTCAGAAAAACAGCCGGATTTTGGAGTTTTCCTTTGTGGAGGGAACGATAAAGCTTCATGCAGATGACATTATTTACATTGAGACAGCCAGACATAAAAATATATTTTACACGGAAAAAGGCTGTTATAGCATCTATAAAAAGTTGGATGAACTCGAAGCAGAATTAAAAGACATGGGGTTTGTAAGGATACATTTAAGCTTTCTTGTAAATATGCGTTATATTGCGAAAATCAACAGTTATGTTCTTACTCTGACAACAGGAAAAGAGATTTCGGTTCCGAAGTCCAGATATGCACAGGTAAAGCGGCAGTACATGTTGTTTAAGGGGGAAGAGTGATTATGGAAATAGGACTGTGGTTACTTTCGTTTTTCATCATGGCGATAGAGACATGGGGGAGTGTGTATTTTTTTGATACCTTTATGGAAAGAAAGAGAATGAAGTATCTGGAGAGGAGCAGATATATTCCTTTCTATTTGTCTACTGTGACTGTATCGTTCCTGGGAGAGTACCTTGATTCAATGGGAATCAAGGCGTTGTTGGTAATTTTGGTTTATATAGTATTCTGCAAGGTGTATTATTGGGCAGACTTGCAACATTGTATTTTCTTTTCAAGTTTGAATTATTCGATGTTATTTTTGGCAGACCTCCTGTCATTACAAATCGAGGACATATTGATTATTAAGAATGAAATGTATGTTTCAAAACTAACTTATATGATTTTGCCTGCAAAATTGGTCTGGGTCTGCCTGATTTTTATATTGAGGAAAATATGGAAAGGAAAGAACAACTATGAGGGGCTTTCTCATAAGGAATGGTGGAAATTTGGTATGATGCCGCTGTTTACGGCAACAGCTATGCTGCTCATGTATTACTGTTACAGCAGTGACAAAAAGGTACAAGCATCCTACCTTTTCTTCACAGTAGGATTGATTGTGATGAATTTCCTTGTGATGGAGCTGATGCAGGACATCCTTGAAAAGGGAGAACTACTACGGGAAAGTGCGCTGACAGATCAGAAGAAAGAAAGTCAGCTTGCATATTACCGGGATATGCAGACAGTCTATGAGCGGCAGGGGAGAAAGATGCATGATTATAAAAACCAGATAAGGACAATACAGGTTCTAATAAAGGAAGGTAACCCGCAGGCAGCCGCCACGCTTGCAGAGAAACTGACGGAGAATATATTGGTAGAAATGTCAGCGGTTAATACGAACCATCCTGTTGTGAACGCAGTCCTGAACCAAAAGTTTCATTTAGCAAGGGAGCAGGGGACTTCCATGATATTCAAGGTAGGCGACATGAGTGGAATTAGGTTGAACGAGGAGGAAACGGTCATCCTGCTGTCCAACCTTCTGGACAATGCCATTCGTGAGTGTGTAAAGGTCGTAAAGGCTGGGAGGAAAGCCGTCATCCACATCAAGCTGGTTCAGGAAGACGAGAAGATAATTTTCTCTGTAAAGAATCCTGTCGTGGAAAAAGTACAAATCACGGATGGCATTGTGCTGGATTCCAATGGAGGGATGCATGGCATCGGTCTGTCGAATGTAAAAGCTGTTGTGGATAAATACGGCGGAGACTTTGTCATTTCATGTGACTCAGAGAAGTTCCAAGCGGTGGTGATGCTTTAAATGCTATGGTCATTTGGTGCAATAAATAGTTACTTGGTGCAGTCCGGGTTTAAAAAGTGGGTGCATCTGCCGACAGATTTTATGAAGCGAAAAATTATATGCGTAGGACAAAACAGGCATATAATTATATTAATCAAGGAGGATTAATATGCAGATAACAAGGGGCAATTATTCACAGTATGCCAACATGGTGCAGCAGATGTTTGGCAATAAGAAAAACCCAATAATCCGTTAGATAATACGTTTACTGCTATCAAGACTGACAGTAAGTCGGCTTTCCTTGAAAGTTTATGGGAATCATTTTATTGCATTTACCAGAGCTTCAGCAGTAGATAAAAGTAATATTGTTCCATTTTTAATGTGAGAGTAAAGATTTGAAAACAAATGCTGATAAATAGAATATAAACGAAATGGATTTCGGATTATTTCTCACGGATTGAGATACTTTGAGATATAGCATGGGTATACTATATCTATTTTGGCTATTCTGTATGTCAGTTCTGACAGTTATTCCCTGAATCCAAAAGAATATGAAACCGTGTGTGTACTACACATTGTTTATATGGGGTGTCTGGCATGTCTGGGCACCCTGCAAAGAAAAAGAATTTTGCGTATTAGATCAAGGAGGACAAAATATGGTTTACATCAATTCGTTAGGAACAACAGAACTTTTTACAGGTGCCTATAACAAAAGGGATGAGCAGAATAAAAGCAAGGTTGCAGCCGGGGTCCAAAGAGCAGAACACAAAAACACTATGACCGCAAAGGAATATCTCGGCAGTTCCGTTGAGATTTCAGAGGAATCAAAGGAGTTTATGGCAGGCGTGGCAGAGCGCAAGGCTGCACAGATAGCTGAAAAGGAAGCCGCAAAAGCAGCGGAAGGCGGGAATGCTTTCAATGGAACGGGAGATTTTAAGCAGCAATATCTTGTGTTGAGCGAAAATCTTTACAACAACGGTTTTTATGACAAGTTAAGTGATGAAGAAGTGCGTGATACGGAACAAATGCTGAAAGACATTACTTCCGGCATGGAGAGCATTAACGGAAGCGGACTAAATAGGAATTTCTCAACAGATATGTCACACGAAGCGGCGAAGCTGGATCTGATTTCTTCTGTAAATGCCTTGAACTATTTTGCAGACAAATATGTGCCGGAAGAAATGAGGGACTCTTTTAAGGATATTATAAAACAGTATGAAAGCTATAACAGCAAAAAAGTGGCAGCACACAAAAGCATTTATGATCTTCGTGATGAAAGTATGGCAGCTATGCCCGCTCCCAATGCGGTAAACGTAAGCGCCGCTGTGAAGAAAACACAGGAGGACACAAAGGCAAGCATGGAGATTGGGCGGGTAAAACATACCAAAGAGAAGGAGCAGGAAAACAAGGACGAATATCAGGCTCTTTTTGACAGCCTTATGCAAAAGCAGGACAGCGTAGGCAATATCTTTAGCAGTTTACAGAATACACTTGTTAATTATGCTTCCGGTGGCAGTAAAAACAGTAATGTATTGGCAATGTTAAATTCAAGAAACCTTGCGGCAATCCACAATATGTCTGATTATTGGTCAAGGCTTTTATAACATTGGTTAAATTTTATTTTTTAGGAGGGAACGAATATGTCAATGACAGTGATAGGCGGTTTGTATAGCAATTATGCGGCACAAAATGTAAACGATAAGGCAAAAAAGAAAGAAGTAGAAAACAATTCAAAAAAAGCAGAAGCAACTACACAAAACAGTGAGGTTAAGAAGCCGCAGCTTTCAACAGCGGCACAACAGCTTTTGGAAAAGCTGCAAAAAACATATAATAACATGGATTTTATGGTGTATGGGAATGGGCAGGACGCAAAGGAAATTCTTTCCCAGGGGACAAAAGAAATCTCTGTTTTGTTTTCCAGCGATGAATTGGAGAAGATGGCTTCTGATGAAAAGTATCTGAAGCAGAAAATGCAGGGGATTGATGGTGCTGTCCGTATGTCCGAGGAGATCAATCAAAAGTACGGATTTGAACGTGCTTTTGGGAAGGAAAGTACAGCAGATACTGAAATAACTAAAATCGGCATTGCCTTCAATGACGATGGAACAACAAGTTTTTTCGCAGAATTGGAGAAATCAAGTGCGAAACAGAGAGAACGCATTGAGGAGGCAAGAGAAGAAAAACGAACCGAGAAAAAGGCAGCGGATAAGAAAGCGGAGAAAGAACTTCAAAGTTACGCAAAAAGCAGTGCAGATACCAAGAGGACTGTTGTACAGGCAGACAGCATGGAGGAACTGATTAAAAAGATAGGCGCAGTGGATTGGGAGAATGTGAAGGCAGAAAAAACGCCGGAAAATGGAAGCAGATTTGACTACAGTATTTAAATATGCTTTGGGGATTTATGTATCCGTAGGGAATATTAGTTGTCTTATGTGCAATAGGTGGGCATTTGTTGATGCGGTAAAGGCGGCAAATCCGAAATGGGAACCGGGCCAGCCGTTTAATCCCAGCATACTTGACAGTGTTACAAGGGAATCCGTGGAAAGTACACTTGTCAAAAGTGGTAATACCTTTGTGAAAAAGCCATTTTCGGGCAGCACATTGGATATACAGATATAATCCTACACTTTATTCCGCAGAGACGCATAAGGTTTTGCCTCTGCGGACTGCGAGGGTGCAGGGGGGCTCTGAACGATAGATGAGCCGCTATTAAAATAATGGAGGATATTAAGAAATGGGCATTAGTGGAATAGGACAGAATTATTATCATAATAATGTAGCAACAGTGAGAAACACCAAGAATGTAAACAGCACGGGAAAAAATGACGGATTTGCAGGCAAGGTCACAGAGAAAAATCAGGTTTCCCCAGAAGATATGACTTTAGAGGAATACAAGGCGTATTTTAATGAAAAGATGAATTCATTATATACACATCCATCGCAGCGGAATAGAAATGATATTATAGATATTACGGATGCCGCTTATAAAAGAATGCAGACTGATCCGGAATATGAGAAGAAAATATTAGACGCTTTAGCGAAGAATAAGGCAGTTAATTTTGGAAACTATATTCCACAAATATCATATATGCATATAGATGATACATGGGAAGGGTGTTACGGATATACTAAAGGAATGAAAGAGAACGATAGTTATACTAAGGGAATTTCTTCAAAACATGAAAATAATGTAAAAAAGAAAAATGAGAAAGATAGAAAAAAGCAGATTTTAGAGGAATATATTGAGGAACTAATACAGGCTCGTAAGGATATGCAGGAATTTCGTACAAAAGAGTATTTTAAGAACAAAGAGCAAAATGCTGAACTTAGCAGAAAGGCATTGGCAGCAAAGGCTTATGAACAGCAAATTTTGACTTAGAAGGAGAATATTGCTTTATAGGGAAATTTTGGATTGCCAAAAGCAGGTTATAGGATTATAGAATAATAAATAATTTGACAAGGAGGCAGTGATTATGTCAATGAACATCAATGGATTTGGTGCAGGTAGCGATTATTCTTACAAAAACACCGACACAAAGAGTAAACAGTATAAAGCGGCAGCAAAGGATCATCTGGCGGCTCTTATGGAGGAAGAATCTATGATGACACCTGAACAAAGGGTGCTGTATGAGTTAATGGGCGGGCGTGAAGCTCACATGAGGAATGTGATGCAGAATTATAATTCTGACGGGGATTTTATAGGACCGGGTGGCGTGGTGGTTCCGGGAATGTATCATGGCGAAGATGGAAAGGTTGACCGCTCGACATGGCAGCAAATGATACCCGTGTCTGACGAGATGCGGCAGAAGATGTTCGATAATGTGAAAAGAGAGTTCATTCAGGAGAATGGAATTTCTAATGGCGATACAACAAAAAGGTCGCAGATTTTCAGGGAATACCAGTTAAGCGTAAAGAAAGAGGATCGTGCGAAAGGGACATGGACTTTGCAGCAGTATGAGGGAAAATATTGCTCTGCGATGTATGCAGCGGTAAAGGCGGCAAATCCGAAATGGGAACCGGGCCAGCCGTTTAATCCCAGCATACTTGACAGCGTTACAAGGGAATCCGTGGAAAGTACACTTGTCAAAAGTGGTAATACCTTTGTGAAAAAGCCATTTTCGGGCAGCACATTGGATATACAGATATAATCTTTACACCCAATTACGCAGAGGCGCATAAGGTTTTGCCTCTGTGGACTGCGAGGGTGCAGGGGTGGCTCTGAACGATAGAGGAGCCGCTATTAAAATAATTGATGACAATGGAGGATTTGAAAAATGAGTATAAGCGGAGTAGGGGCAGGCTATTCCGAATGGCGCGAAATAAGAAAAGCGCAGAAGAATAATTCGGGAACAAGCTTCGTGGGGCGGATGGCTGATATGGATACAACGGAAAGCAGTTCATCCCAAAGAACCAGCGTGAGGATATCTGCATTGGATGCATACCGGGCATCGGCGGCTTCGGCAGTACGCAATGTGAAGCCTGCCTATGAAACATATGAATCTGAGAATTACAGGATTGTGCCGGACAATGAGGCTGGCTGCTTTGACATCTATGATAAACAGGGAGAGAGAATCGGCGCTTTTGACTATTCCGACATCAAGGTCAGGCAAGACAGCGTAACAGGCAAGCAGTTCTTAATTTCGGAGCATGGAACCATGAGTTATGATGCTGTGGTATTGGATGGCGAACTGAAAGATGCCCTGCAGAATGTCATGGGCGTAGAAACGCTGGAAACGGAGGAATTGCAGAGATTTACCTTAAAGACGTATTCCGGTACGGGCATACAGTATCTGGTGCGGGATGGTGAGGAAGGGCGGGGCGGAAAAGTCCTTTTACAGAGTCAGGCGGACATAGAGAAGTATGAGGCATTGGCGGAGGCTTATTTCAATAAATATCCCAACCTGATTCATGATAAGAACGCCGCATACATATGGGCTGACTTGGAGATAAAGGGGCTGGCGCAGCATACGAATAATGGAATTATCTCTATGGGCTTTAATGGGATGTCTTACAATGACAATGCAGATTATAAGAACAACTGGAGCGTTCTGTTTTCGGGAGATACCTATAAGGCAGTTTTCGAATGGTTGCAGAACAACAGGGGAAGCATTGAGGAAATGCAGAAGTTCGCTACATGGCAGGATGTGTTTGACATCATTGGCAGCCGCTATGAACGGGTATGGTCTGATGAAGAAGAAAAGCAGGGGTATCTGAATAACTGATAAACCACACCCGAACAAGGCAAGGCAGGAATCCCCGGCATTTCGGCAGAACGAGTAAGAGGAAGATTGAAATGGATATTACAGGAATAGCAAAAAACCATCAGACGGGCATCCCAAAGTCAGGAAAGGCATCATCCAAGAAGGACTGGAAGCTGTCTGATTCCCTTCAGGAGAAGATAACGGAATATGCCAGAGAGGATGCGGCGCAGAACGTTTATATGGGAAATAAGTTCCTCGCCCTGCGGAAAAGCGAGGTCGCCAAAGTGGCACCAAATCGGGCAGCACTGATAGGTAAGTTCAACCAATCAATGATTTCTGGAAATGTGGGTGATATGAAAGAAATACAAGAGGCAGACAAAAGATGGCTGTGTATTTTATTTGGAATACCGTATGAGGCTGAATATCAAGGAGAGGGAACTGGTTCTGCGCTCCATATATTTAATGAGGAAGGGGAAGAAGTTCTTACATACACTCAAGGGGTAGGGTGGCATGAGAAAGAAACAAAAGCAGAAACGGGAGTACATTCAGCATTAAAATTAGCATATTATGAGGCATACCATGATGCAAGAAAAGCACTGAACACTGGAACAAATGTGGACATCACAAATGAAAATGTTGTGGTGCAAAGTAATTTCGATATGAAAGCATAAAACAATTAACAGGAAAATTTCAATGAGCTTTTTAAGTAGATTTTTGTTATCAGATTAGAAGTGATTGTATGGGAAAATGCTAGTTCTGACATTTGAGGATAATGAGGATGATAGGTATTTATGCATATTGTCGTTGATAAATACCAGAGAGGAAATCATTCAGATGTCAGGTTTGAATAATCATCTGTTGAAAGGTCTTATGATTGACGAGTTTAAATGGGTGATCATTCGGGAAAATCATTAGATTGAGCTTACATATACGGAGTTTGAAATTTTCAAGCTTCTTGCAAAGCATCATGGAATAGTTTTCAGCAAAAATTTTTAATTTACTTTTGAATTAGGAGGTGCTTTATGTCGATGGAAATAAGCTATCCAAATATAGGTCTGATTTCACCAAATTATGATGTCATCAATAAAGCAAATAAAATACTTGCGGGAAAGACGGCGGAAGATTTAAAGGCAAATACTTCCGGAACCATGCAGGAACTTTCAACAGAAGAAGTCACAGTGATGCGTGAAAAGGCTCGTAATGAGCAAAGATTATTGAATGTTGATCGTAGTGAGATTGTAAATAATGTGTACTGTAAAACAGGCGATAACATTACCTACAATGTAGATGGGGTTTCTTTTACAAATGAGTCCAGCTAATAAATGTCAATAGCAAAATGAAAAAATATTGATCTTATTTTCTGACTAAAAAAGGGCGCACTTACCCCTTGGTGAAAATATCATTTTTTTAAAGATATTGTTTCGTTAAAGTTACAGTATTTTATGCAGCTACGTCGCATTTAGCAGCATTGTATTGTTTGATATGCTCCTGTGGAGTGATAATTTCAAAAGGCTTGTTATCTCTGAGTATTGCAAATATTATGTTGCATATTTTATGCGAGACAGCACCCATTGCCACGAGTTTTGGTTTAGATTCACATTTCTTGAGATAGTAATCACGAAGAACCAGATTTTTGGCCTCTCCTTTACGGGAGATACTGATACTTTGTAAGGTTAATGTGTGAATCACACGTCTGGCTATAGCAGAGCCACGCTTAGACATTTGAATTTTGGTGCCTTCAAATTTACCGGATTGTTTTACTGCAGGATCAAGACCGAAGTAAGCAAAAAGTTGCTTTGGCTTTGAAAAAGCAGAAAAGTCACCAATCTCTCCCATGAGAGATACAGCTGATAAGAAACCGGCACCTTTGAATGTTTCAATTAAGTGAATCTGTTTTACAAAGTCGGTATCTTCATTGGCATCAACAAGCTCATGCATGGCATCAAGAATACTATTGATTTCT
>CADADA010000052.1 GCA_902786515.1 uncultured Lachnospiraceae bacterium
TTATCTGTGGTTTTATTCTACCACGAATAAGCTGGTTTGTGTAAAAATAATTATTGTCTCACTAATAGGAGAAATCCGAAAGAAAATCGGAACTGTTTTGTAAATTCTGAAAATTTTATTCCCCCGAATTAGGGGGAATTAGCACAGATATGTTGACCTCATTTGAACTACTCAAAATTTTCGAGTAGTTCAAATTGATGTATTATTTTTTTATAAAAATATTTCCGATAAATAGGAAACTATTCAGTTCTTCACATAGATATAATTTCAATTTTTAAATCATTACTCTATGGAAAAATACTTCCGTTTTCAATCATCACTCTAATAATTCCTATTACAAATAAATGTGCTGGATAATATATGTAGAAAAACCACTTCATACCTTTCCATTGACCTCGCTCACCATTATACTGTCTCAAAATCGGAAGTGATAATAATGTACACATCTGAAGAATTCCATATGGCTTATCCATAAAAATAAAATATACAACTGCATACATAGCAGTCCATATAAGCATTGTTAATGACTGTTTCTTAAAATCCCCCCTATGCAAGTACAAAAACACTGGACACATAGCTGCAATCGTTGACCAATCCGATGGAAACGTAATAAGGCAAATCACAATCATAAGTATTATCTTAACCCACTGTTGTAAGTACTCTGTTGTAAAAATCACCATTAAGACTACTGACCATGCCAATGACCACATTACACTGGTCATATTAAAAATTCCGTTTGGTATAAAAGGTATTCCTCCAGCAAAATTGTATGCAAAATGAGATATTATCGCAAAGATAAAAAGTCTTAATATATACTTCTTAACATTTTTAGTATAATAAAATCCTTCTGCAATAAAAAACCACATAATTGGAGCTGTCAATCTTCCTATTACATGTAATCCCATAACCCACCATATTTTTTGACAGCCTGGAAATAATAACCATGTTATATGGTCAATAGTCATTGCAATAATTGCAATACATTTTATTTGATTTGAATTCAAACCACATTTATTTGGCGTATCCACTTTCATCCCTCCATCAACATGAAAATCGGAATTTACAAAATCGTCAAAATCCGATTTTTTTATTTTACCATTTTTTATTTAGAAACACGGTTTTAAAAAGAGAATTATAACTTGCTTTTCAGATATAAATTCATGAATAATAATACTTCTCGTTTCATAACTGCCGTTTCCTGTTACGGTTTATTTTTCAGCCTTCGACAATCCTTTGACCATCTTATCAAAATCAGATTCTATCGGTTGTGTCTTGTTGAAAATATCGTATTCCTGATATGCTTTCTCCAACGCCTGTTTATGGGAAATACGTCCGTTATCCTTTAAAATGTCATATCGGCGAAATTCAAGGAACTCATTAACGCTTCTTGAAAATTCTTCCATAGTGAAAACATTTTCCCGTTCAATCAAATCCTCTATGTAATCAAAATACCCTGTAACAGCACGTTCCAATTGACGAATCTGTTTTTCGTCTAAATAATTTTTTGCAATCGGGGTATCGGATTTGAGAATGCGACCATCGGGAGCATTTTTCCATGTGGTCAAGCCCATATTTTCCTTGGTGTGGTCAGCCTGATTATAAACGATTTCAGCCGCAGTCTTACCGGTAATGGCATAGTGGAATTTGTTCTGTACGGTGGCATAAAAATGATATGCAGTATCGGAATCTCTATCATAATCAATGCTGCACTCAGCAAATATATCCGTTATCTGTTGCCATATTCTGCGTTCGCTGGCACGGATGGAGCGAACTCTTTCCAGCAATTCACGGAAGTAATCCTTTCCAAAAGCAGTTTTTCCCTGCTTTAAGCGTTCATCGTCCATTGCAAAGCCCTTGATCATATATTCCTTCAAAATTCCGGTTGCCCAGATACGAAACTTGGTTGCCTGAATGGAGTTTACTCTGTAACCTACAGAAATAATGGCATCCAGATTGTAATAATTGGTAGGGGAAAGCTGAGTTTTCCCGGGAATCGCACCGTGTGGAGTGGGTATTTCCATTTTGGAAACTACCACTTCTTCATGAAGTTCTCCCTGTTCAAAAATATTTTTTAAATGCTTGCTGATTGCCGGTGTCTGAACACCGAATAATTCAGCCATTGCTTTTTGTGTAATCCAGATGGTTTCATCTTTTATTAAGGCACTGACAGTCACATTATCATCTTCGGTTCTGTACAGTACCATTTCCATTTGTTTTGTAATATCTGTATTCATATAAAGCCTTCTTTCTTATAGCAGGTAAATTAGTTATTGTTGTCCTTATCCTTCGCCCGGCTCTTATACACATTATACCGGTTCTTGCATTTGCCACTGCAAAATACGCTGTTGGGTCTGCAGGCAACAAAGGCATTTCCACAGTGCTTACATACCTTCAGTGAGGACTTTTCATCTGTAAGCATAAAAGAAAACATCATCTGCACACCTAACAGAAGCGAATAGAAGTCCCAGACAATGGTAGGACGCTCAAGTAGCTCTATGTGATAGGTTGGTGCAATACCGCCAAATGCCGCCATGCCCTGACGGTAGAGCTGCTTCTGTATATCATCCAACATATCGAAGTCCTGATAGTAGAGAAAGCTTGACATAAAGGTAAATGCCCAATCCTTGAACAGTGTTACAAGCCAGTCATATCGTTCTGCATATTCTTTCTGGAAACTCATCATTACTGCCTGCGGTTTGTTTTTCATGGTCATAATCAGTGCCATCATCTGCACATCATCCGTACTCCATGAAGATTCCATTCCTTTTTTCACAAAATCAATCTTATCAAAAGGAAAGAAGTACGAAAGATATTTTTCCGTGGTCATGCTTTCTTCCTTGATAAAATGATTTTTCGGCAGATAGACTGCTTCATATGTAATAAAATCCGGTGTGGTAGGAAGTGCGGTCATAAATCCAAGCAGTCCGTAACCGGTAACAAAATCCATAATGGCATTCTGCAAACGTTCCTGTGTATTATTTTTGTCCATACACATCAGTCCAAGGTTTACCGCCTTTAATACCATCTGTTCCGAATCCTTCAGCGGATTATAAAGAGACACTTTGGCATCCGGTGAAGGTGTGATGTACAACGTACCTTCTTTATCTTCCTTCCATTCATATTTGTCATATCGTGCCCAGTTGGAGCTGGTTCTTTTGAATAGGTTACTCATAAAAGCCTCCAATCTGTCTGTTTTAAAATGTAATCTGTATCATCAGAAAATATATTACTATCATACCAAGCATATCCTACAAGGTCAAATGGTATTTGTGATTTCTTTCGTTTTCTTATTCTTTTTATCCGTAATCAGTGTCCGATAGGTATCATAAAAAATCTGCTCCGCCTTCGTCAGGGAAATTTGATTATCTACTCTGTTTTGTAGTGCCTGAATAAAGGATTTACGAAGTTTCTTTAACATGGTGTCACGGATTTTGCGGATGTTTCTGTCGGTCTGCTCTCTAAATGCTGCAATCAACTGGCAGGAGTATCCCTTAATGGCAAGCTGGTACAATAGCTCTTTTTGAACATCCTTCAATGCAAAAATTGCTTTGGAAATATCCTCATCCGTCACCAGCTCATGCATTTCAAAGGGACAGTCATAAATGGCATCAAGGAAATCCCCTTTCATAATCTGTTTCCAGAAAACATGCCGGATGGGAGCAGGAATTACAATCTCATCCGGTGAAATTCCCCATTCCAGAGGAACATCCGACCTTCCTATCTCGTGGTAGCGTTCCTTCCGTTCACGGTTGGCATCAAGTCTGTTCCACCATGTAACCACATTTGCAAATTCCTCCTCGGTTCTGGCAGAATCCTCAAGACGTGCCAGTGCTTCCTGTTCCAGTTCACGTTTCAGCTTTTTCCTCGTTGAAGCTTCCGGTATCCCTGATACTTCCGGTTCATTTTCCATCTCAAGTTCTATTTCAAGAATGGCGGCATTCTCCCGTTCAATGGCATCCGTCAGGTCATCTTCCGGTATGTCATCTTCAAAATAATCATTTGTACATTCCTTCAACAGGGATTTACCACCTTTCAAAAATTATTTTCAAAACTTTTATTAAAAACAGTTCCGATTTTGGGGCTGCATTTCTCCTATAGGTGAGGAAGTAATCTTATTTATCTAAAAAGGATTACTCAAAACCAGAAGAAAGGAGCCGGACTTTATGAAGATTTATTTTATCCGTTGTCGCAGTCCGTCAAAGATACTTTGATTATACCAAACATACGTTTGTATTTCAAGGAGGAGGTGAAATTATTATGGAGCAGACCGCAAGTAAGGAGCGGGCGATGTCCTCTTTAACTAAAAAGATAGGACAGACCACCTATAAGGTAAATGTGTTTTTCGCAGAGAATACCACAGCTACCTTTGAGGATAAACTTTTGCATCTGATGGCAAATGAGATTGCCAACCGGAAGCAGGATATACCGGATGCAGAGTAATAGTTACACAAATCAATTGTTTTTAAGCTGATATTTCATCAGCAGGAAGGAGTTTTGTATGGGTAAATCAACCAAAACCTATGAAGAAAGAATCCAGGAGAAGGATTTAAGGATTGAGAAGCTGGCACAGGAGCTGAAGCGTTATGAGGCACAAAAGAAGCAGCTGGAGAAACGAAAGAAGGAGGAAGAACGGAAAATCCGTACCCACCGTTTAATCGAAATCGGTGCAGCTGTGGAGTCAGTGCTTGGAAGATGTATTGAGCTGGAAGAAATTCCAAAGCTGATTGCATTCTTAAATAAGCAGGAAGTTAACGGAAAATTTTTCTCTAAAGCAATGCAAAAAGGTCCTGATACGGACATGAAAAAAGAGGAAGTTGGGGAGTCAGGAGTTTCCTGATTCCCTTCTCTTTTTAGGGAGAAGGGCGCACTTATAGACAGGCAGAGCCTGTCTCTTTCGCGCGCTCTGCGAGGCTTATGGGAAGCATCCGAATTCCAAAAGATAAACTTTCGGAGCGGTCTGCTTCCCATAGGAAGAACACCGGTTGCGTTCTTCCATTTCAGAATATGCACTATACACGAAGGAGGATATGCACTATGGCAATTTATCATTGCAGTATAAAAATTATCGGCAGGAGCGATGGAAAATCGGTAGTTGCTTCTTCTGCCTACCGCTCCGGTAAAAAACTCATGGACGCCCGCACAGGTCTTATCCATGACTTTACCAAAAAGAGCGGCGTGGTATTTACGGAAGTTTCCCTTCCGGCACACGCACCACCGGAATATGCTGACCGGAATGTATTATGGAATGCGGTGGAAAAGGCAGAAAAGGAATCCAATGCACAGCTTGCAAGGGAAATCGAAGTGGCACTTCCAAAGGAGCTTTCAAGGGAATGCCAGATTGAGATTGTAAGAAGGTATGTGCAGGAGAATTTTGTTTCTGTGGGAATGTGTGCCGACTGGGCACTGCATGACAAGAACGATGGTAATCCCCATGCACACATTATGCTGACCATGCGTGGCATCAAACCCGATGGCACATGGGCACAGAAGGAAAAGAAGATATATGCCCTTGATGAAGAAGGAAACCGCATTCCGCTTATTGACCCGGCTACCGGAGAACAGAAGCTTGGTAAACGGAATGAGAAGCTGTGGAAACGCATTACAGTGGAAACTAATGACTGGAATGATCGTGGTAATGCGGAAATTTGGCGCAAGGTATGGGCAGATATTTGTAACGAATATCTGTCTTTCAGCCAGTGGATTGACCACCGCAGTTACAAACGGCAGGGCATAGATTTGGAGCCTGCCATCCACGAAGGGTATCGTGCCCGCAAAATGGAGAAGGCTGGCTTTGTTTCTAACCGGTGCGAGTACAACCGGATTGTAAAAGCTATCAATTCACTTAAGACAAAATGGTTACAGACAGTCCGTGAATTACAACAGACCATTATAGAGAAAGGACGGATTTTATATGAACGAATTGCAGGATACCTTGGAAGAAATCATGAAGATTTTTTCTTCACAGGAAGAGATGCTGGACATCATGGAGAAACAGCAGAAGGAGTTGGATTTTCTTCGGAATATGATTCAGAAGCAGGACGAATTGCTGAAGAAATTGAACGAAGAGAATGCCAAGCTGTCGGCAGAGAATCAGGAATTAGCCGGACAGAATCTGCGATTGCAAACACAGAATCAGCAATTGCAGAAATTATGCAAAGAGTAAAAGAGAAAGCGAGGGAACGAGATGAACGAATTAGAAAACTTAAAGAACGAAGACGACTTGTTGAGTCTGTCGGAGACACTTATGGAGGAGAACGAAACTTACCGTCATCGGATAAATCAGTTGGAGAATCAGATACAGACGCATTTATCCGACAGGCAAAAGCTGAAATCGCAGATACAATCCATGCAATCAACTCTGGACGCAATAGCGCAAGAGAATCAGAACTTGAACGCTCATATCGCCAGATTAGCAGAGAGCGATTTGGTACTGGTGGAGAACGAGAAGTTGAAAAAGGAAAATCAGCAAGTGCTGGCAGAGAAAGAGAAGGCTCAGAGAATCTTCGCAGAAGCCGAGAAAAAGGCAGAGAACGCTAATGTTGTCTTAATGAAAGCGAAGGCATTGGAAGCTGATTTTAACAAGCATATTTCCGTTGAAGCTAAGCATATCCGCAAGCAAGTAAAAGCAGATATGCAAATGCAGTTACAGGAAAAGTTGCGAACGCAAACCGCTACACTTGGCATATGGACCCGGGTAATTGCTTTTATCAGCATTGTTCAAACTGGTTATATCTTTTTTGTCAACAAGGATGAAGTTGCCACCATACCTGATTGGTTTCTGAATCGTGGCAGGAATGTGATGAACGTTTCAAATTTGCTTTGTAGGGTGTATCAGTGGTGCTATGAATATTTGGCTCAGTATGTCCATTCCTATGTGGCAGTTGGTATTATTGCTTTGGTGTCTGTTGGGATTGCGGAAGGCGTATTTGTACTTGTGAAAATAGCATTTGACAGGATTACAGAAAAGTGTGATGACCGATGGCAATATTACAAAAACACTGGTGTTGCAGAACTTAGAAAGGCTGTGTCCGTAGCACTTTGTGTTATCAGTGTTACATTGAAAAGTACTCCCATGGGCAGATGAAATCTGCTCACGGGAGAGTAATACAAAGGCGGTTCAAACTGAAAGTTTCGCATTCTTTCAAGTAACGACTTTATGATTACTCACTACATATTTCGTGCATTTTTTCTCGTCATCCGTCTTTCTTTTATCTTTGTAAGAATACCAGATAAATACATAGCAATAACAATCAGAATTCCAAAGTTTAACCCTAATCCGCAACCCGCAATATTTTCGTATATGCTGTTAGGTGTATCTAATCCCAATGCCTCAATCGTTACAAATGCTATCATTCCTATAAATGCAATAATTGTTAAGAAAAATAGTCTTTTTCTTATAGTCTTGTTTATTGTTTCTGTGTAATCTGATAACTTTAATGCTGTTTCTTTCACTTCTTCATTCATTTTCTCGCTTTTCCTTTCTCCATCGATAATTTCAGAAATACTTACATCATAAAACTCTGCAATTTCTACTAAAAGGCTAATATCTGGCATATTTATACCTGTTTCCCATCGAGATACGCTTCTTCCAGACACGCCTAATTGTTCTGCAAATTGTTCTTGGGTAAGATTTTGTTCTTTACGAAGCTCTTTTAGAAAACTCCCAACTTTTTGCTGTTCCATTCGCTTCCTCCTTTCATCGATAGATTAGCTCATTTCATCTGTAAACAACACGACATAAAGTGAGAAATGCCGTATTTATAAGGATTAGACATATATGTCTGGTTTATTTCAATTAAGAAAATTCAATTTTCAATTTTATCAGCGCGAATTCACACTCACTACTTTGACAAATTATACCACATTCGACAGCAATAATCATCCACATTTTATGCACAAAAAGAGGCATACCGCTATGGTACGCCTACAAAATTAACGCCAAATAAATTAACAATACAACCAATTAAGATTCATCTCTTTGGTAAACTGAAAGTAAACAAACATTGCATTATTTCCAATGCTTTAATTGAGAAAGATATGTGTCATATTGAACCTTTCGTTCTTCATCAGCTATATTATCCGGATTTGGCATATGGCTAATCAGAAAATCAAGCAATGCATCTTTTGATTTATAAGCAAATTCTCCATCTACATAGCACCATTTACAATAATCCTCATTGTAACTTCCATCTGGTTCACGACTAATTTGATTGTCCTCACTTAATGGCATACCGCAACACTGACAAACCAATTGTCTTGGGGAACCAAGAAGTGTATTGATGGATACATCAAATTCTTTCGACAATAATTTTAATGTATCCGTATTAGGTTGTGTTTCACCTGTTTCCCAGCGACTTACTGCTTGTCGTGTAACCATCATACGTTCTGCCATTTGCTCTTGAGTGAGGTTATTTTTCTCACGCAAATTCTTAAGTATATCTTTTATCTCCATGATTTTACCTCCATAATCTGAATACACAATTATTTTACTTCTTCACAGCAACCATAACAAGCAACTCGTTGTTGCTATATGTAAAGCATTCAGACAACTCGAACAAACAAAGTTTATGAATGGCGGCACGACGAAACACTTCCTAACTGGAATTTATGCATTAACCTCTTTTTTTTACGGATACCCTATTCAATCTCATTATTATTCCACCTAAAACAATAACAAAGACAGAATAGCAAAATATAAATAACGAATCCGAAAAATGTAATAATTCTAATTCATTCGCATAAATCATACCATTCATTACTAAATGTAAAAGGATACTTGTTCCGAGAATAAAAATTCTATTATTCTTAAATGCAATAAAATCCAGATTAGTTAATACAAGCAAAGCACCTAAGCCTATCAATCTAGAAATAATGGCAACCATGCCAGTTCCTAAACTTGTCATTACAAACACTACACTACCTATATCGAAAATCGTATGCAAAACCCCTCTACCTAAGCCAAACCAAAAAGGTAAGATTTCCTTTTTGTCTTTCTTATATATTTTTTTCATAATAACATAATAGCCACACTCTTCTGATAAGCCTTGAACAACACCCACAAGAATACACAACAATACTAAATGACTATCGAAGAAAACCTTTAACGAAGTATATACAAACAGTGCTTGGATTGGTTGAGGCAACAGCAATCCGAATATAATCAAACTAATTATTCCTGTAATAAAATATTTTAATTTCATTTAATACCTCTCAACTCATTAAACTGAAATTTGATGATGTCCTGCTATCCTGCAATTAAGCCTAAAACAAGAAATATTCCCATCAATAAAATAATCGGAATTATCACCATACAAATCCCTATCGAAATTAAATTATCTGTCTTCTCACCCTTCAGTTTGTAAATTATTGAGACTATAATTGTCACAAATCCAGGAATGATAGCCGTATAAGGTATTTTAGCTGACATTGCCAATTCCTTTGCATTCCAGTCAATACTCTGTAACATATCAACAAGCGCACATAGGAATGTTGTTACCACTAAAATTGTCAGAATTCTGGTCTGTTTCTTTTGCACTTCCTTTTCTGCCATGTCTAAAACTTCCACAACTACAGCTTCATCAATTGCTACATTTTCGGTTTCTCTTTCTGATTTCATAAGTTCCATTATGGATACATTCAAAGCATCGGCTAAATACTCTATGGTGTTTATATCAGGAAATCCCAAACCTCTTTCCCATTTGCTAACGGCTTTGTCGGTCACTTGAATTTTTGTAGCTAAATCTTTTTGTGTCATTTTTAATTCTTTTCTTCTTTCAGCTACAAAGCAACCAAATTTATTTGCATCCATTTTCATCACCTCCAATCGCAATCCTATATGTATCAAGTCTCAAAATCAACCGACGTATCGTTTATCTACAAAAAACTTGTTATTACATGCACTCTACGCATCGTTTACTATCCTTTTAGTTCAACGAATTGGCATCTTTATCATGTAAAATATCCTCTGTCTTTGCACCTATAAGCTCATGCAAAAATTCAAATTTCACTTCCTATTGTACCACGCATATCTCTTACATTCCACTTATATTTTTGTAAAGATTTTGAAAAAGGCGGACTGCTAATCTATAGCAATCCGCCTGAAAAATTACCACACTTCTAAACTATTCCAACACTAAGCGCGCATACTCCATAGGTTCATCAATCGCAAGAGCATTCAATGCGCACTGTGAATTTGGTGTGATCTTCAATCCGTCCTCTGCCTTACTACAATCTATGCGAAGAAGCATATTATCAAAAGTGGTTATATCTATACTATTGCAGTACTGGTTATATGTAGCATATATAAGGTTCATAGCTTTTCGTCCTTTCGTTTTTATTACAGATAAGCCGGTTGTATTGATAAATTGTTGTGTGTCCTAGAATTATCCTTTAGAACGTGAACCACATGTATCGCTATTGATTAATATGGGATTTAGTGCGTTGGCGATTGCTAAGCGTGTAGGACATGAAGCGGAGAAAATAACTTATCGCTATGCACATTTATTTCCGACTGTGCAAAATGAGATGGCAGAAAAATTAGAGATTGAGAGAATGACGAAGGAGGATTAGCGCTTATGGAAAAAAGCTATGACGGAAAAGGAAGATGGAGAAATCGAAACGTAGGTTTTCGGGTATCTGAGGAAGAGGCACTATTGTTAGATAGAATAGTGGAATTAACAGGACTTACAAAACAGGAGTATATCTTGCGAAGACTATCAGATCGTGAAGTGGTGGTTCAGGGAAATCCAAGAGTATTTAAATCATTAAAAAAATATATGATACTCATTTACGAAGAATTAAAACGTCTTGAGTGTGTGAGTCCAGATAATGAGGAACTGTTAATTGTGTTAGAAATGGTTGCAACCATTATGAAGGGGATGATGAATGAATATGACGGATAAGGAAAAAGAAAAGGTTACTCTTAATCCCGCTATTGGCGTAGCAGGAGAGCAACCTTACCAAATGTATAACAAAGATATTATAACAGATAAGGCTTGTTCTGACAATTTGCAAGCCGTGGATTTTAAGAAAATATTAGATTACAAAATAGATAAAAAAGTTATGGATGTAAGGGATGGTCTTTCGACCATCTCTATGGCTGAACTTTATGAGACGGTATATCCGCCAAAGTCGGTGTTGGTTGATGGATTTTTATATGCAGGAACCTATCTGTTTGTAGGGGCACCGAAGGTTGGTAAATCATTTTTTATGGCACAGCTTGGATATCATGTGGCAAAAGGACTGCCACTTTGGAACAACAAAGTGCATCAGGGAACAGTTCTTTACCTTGCACTTGAGGATGATTATGCAAGATTACAAAAAAGATTATCAAGAATGTTTGGAGTGGACGGGACAGAGAAACTTCATTTTGCAATGCAGGCAAAGGCTGTCAGTAACGGACTTGATTATCAGCTTGACTGCTTTGTGAAGGAGCATCCTGATGCAAGACTGATTATTATTGATACTTTGCAGAAAGTCCGTGAAGTCAGTAGTGACGGTTACGGATATGCCAGCGATTATGAAATCGTAACCAAGTTAAAAGCATTTAGTGATAAGCATAATATCTGTCTGCTTGTGGTTCATCATACAAGAAAAATGAGCTCAGAAGACAGTTTTGATATGATATCCGGTACAAACGGACTTCTTGGTGCGGCAGATGGAGCATTTATTGTGCAGAAGAAAAAAAGAACGGATAATCAGGCGGTTATGGATATCGCTGGTCGTGACCAGCAGGATTTACGGCTGATACTTGAATTTGACAGGGAGCATTGCCTTTGGAACATGATCAAGATGGAGACGGAGCTGTGGCGTCAGCCTCCGGATCCGCTGCTTGAAGTAATTAATCAGTTTCTTGAAAAGACAGGTGGCTCGTGGAAAGGAACACCGACAGAGTTAATCGGGGTGTTGGAAAATATGGACCTGCAGCCAAATGTATTAACACGTAAATTAAATGTATCTGCAGAGAGGCTGTTTAATGAGTATGGGATAAGATATGAAAGCAGCAGAAATCATGATGGCAGATGCATTTGTCTTAGTAAAGAAAATGATGTAAATGATGAGAAGTTAGAACGTTAATGTATTGGTGCGTGACGATATGTGACGGTTGTGACGGTATTTTATATATATAGTAAATATCGTCACGACCGTCACGGAAAGGATGGTAATCATGGAAAATAAAACAATATTTGATAAATTAGGTGTTCAGTATGAAGAAAGAGACGGTCTCTTTTATCCGTGCATCTCTATATCTGAAGAACAGGTTGATGTAGGAAAGTATGGACTGCTTTGGATGGAGTATATGAAAGAAGAACATCCAGGGAGATATATGAGTCTTAGACGTCATTGTGGATTAAGGGGAAAGGCTGCTGAGATAAATGAAGAGGCATACAAAATGCTTGATAGTACGTTGAAGAGATATTTGCTACAGCATAAACCGGAAAATATGTCTTCCACTATGGAAATGTGGAGAGTCAGGGAAGAGGCAAAGATGGTGGCAGAGGAAATGATTTTAAATGCATTTGTAATGCAATTTCATTAGATGCATTAAGCAAAAAAATATTGCTAGCAGAAATGTATAGCAAAAAAAGAAAAGTGCTATCTTTTTTACTAGCATTCTGGTAAAAAGATAGCATTTTTGTATATAAAGATGCTTGGAATGTGAGAAAGGCTTACGAATGTGCTTTAAGAAATGTAATGCAAAATGTGAAAATGCATTAAAAGGTGTAGGAAAAGTCAGAGAATGCATTAAGAATTCTTAAGAAAAATATATTCGAATGGAGTATTATGCTTTGATTGCAGATATTACAGGTATTTTAGGGTAGAGAACCCTCGGAGAGCCACCGCAGTATTGGCTTGCCAAAACTGCTAGGGGGTTATCATCTGTGGCAGAGCCAAGATGATAAGGCAATGCTTCGTGGGAAAGGTTTACGAATAAGGAGAGGAGATTTGCTTATGGGAAATACGTCATATACAGCACACATTAGCAATAAGAAAAGTGCTATTACGAGTAAGAATAAATTGCTGGGTGTGGCAAAACATAATTTAAGAAAATATAAATCAGAAGAATACAGTAGGGACAAAATCATAATTATAAAAGGGACTGATGATTTGTATCAGGATGTAAAGAATGTTTACCATCAGGAATTTGATGATGTTGTAAAAGAATATAACGAAAAGCAAAAGAGAGCAGAAAGAAAGATTAATGATTACTTTGAGCATGTGGCAGAAATTGAGCAGGATATGGCTGTTGAAATTATTTTTCAATGTGGGGATAAAGCGTTCTGGCAATCACATGAGTTTGAAAAGGGAATAATGTACCATGTATATAAAGTGTTGGTTAATAAGCTTGAGGAAGTCTTGCCTGAATTTAAGATTGCAAATGCAGTTATTCATTTGGATGAAGCAAGTCCGCACGTTCATGTGGTAGGAGTTCCGGTGTGGGAAGGAGCAAAGAGAGGTCTTAGAAAGAAAGTTTCTAAGAGAAATGTATTTACTCCGGAAACACTTTCTGTAATCTTGCAGGATAAAATGCGAGAGGCAGCATGGAATTATTTTAGATATTTTATCAATGAAGATTTGTCTGAAAAGAAACTTGGAAGAAATCATGATTTGTCGGTGATGGAATATAAAGTGGCAAAGGAAAGAGAAAATTTGCAGCAAGTAAAAGAGGAGTATACAAATAAAAAGAAGGCTCTGGAAGATGAAGTGCAGTTTATGAAATTAAGCAGAGATTTATACAAGGAGTTTATGAAAAGTGATGAAAGAGAGAGGAAGCAGCTTAAAAATGATATCGGAATTCAGAAACAAGCATTGCAGGATGTAAAGCTTGAACTTGAAGAAAATGTGGAAAAAGTCAAAGAAGTAGAGTCGATGCTTGACAGAGTGAAATCATTTATGGATGGATTTAAATTATTTGCACCGACAATAGAAGACTATGCTAATCAGGTGGAAGCAGGAAGGCAGATTGAGGCAGGTAATTCATTTCGTGGGATTTTATATGAGATAGGTAAGTTGTTGGAGGCATTCAAAGAATTATTGAAGGAAGGATTGTGCTGGTTCCCTCGACTTATGAAATGGAAAACATCTAAGGGGGAGGTGGCACCGGTATTTTATGAAAAACGTGACGGTTATGATTATGAAATAATGGAGTATATGAATGTAGTAACAAAAGAGAGATATTCTAAGGATGAGATACAGTGGGAGATACAGGCAAAGAATCGAACGGGTACAGTAGAACAAATGGATGCCAATCTGGATGCAATGATACGAGATTTGCAAGAAATATTGAGGATAAACGCTGAGCAGAAGAGACTGTGGGAAGAGTATAGGAAGTGGAAGTAGGAGAGAATTTTGAACATTTTTTGAGCTTTTCTTGAACGTTTTTTGAGCTTTTTTTGACCTTTAATTTTATTACTCCTAGTTATATAATAAAACTGAAAATTAAAGAGAGAGGAGGGATAACATGGAAAATCAAATCTATGAAGATTACGAATATTTAAGATTTGTGGTAGAAACAAGTCAAAAGGTGAATGAAATTGCAAGAGAGTACAACAAATTGTCTGAGAAAAATAAGTACCGTGTTAATATGGAGTTAAAAACTACGTATTTAGTAAAAGGATTATTTGGCAGATGGTAAAAGAGAAAAAGCATCATTTTATACTGAATTTATGGTATATATGGTGCTTTTTTGTTTGGTATTATTGAATAGAAATTTATAAAAATATTAGGGGCTTTCATTCAGCAGGGATAGGAGTTGGTTAGCTATAAGACGCAAAGTGTAAAAACATTTGTTCGTGCAACAAAGTATTGACAATGTTATACAAAGGATTTATCATAGATTATAGGAATGGAGGAACTGGCACGATGAAAAAATCAATCTCTATTAGTATAAGGGTAAGTGAAGATGAATTAGAAAAATTTAAAGAAGCTGCAAGGTTGGAGGCATATGCATCGTACAGTGAGTTTGTTAGAAGAACTGCATTAATCGAAGCAGCAAGAATAATTAAAGAAAATAACGAAGGAGAGTATAGCCATGAACATAATTAGCTTGTTTAGCGGATGTGGAGGATTAGATTTAGGTTTTGAAAAAGCGGGATTTAGTATTCCGGTAGCAAATGAGTTTGATAAGACAATATGGGCTACATTTAAGGCTAATCATCCTAACACTTATTTGATTGAAGGAGATATAAGACAGGTAACAAAAGAAGATATACAACAGCATATAGATGGTGAAGTCGATGGAATTATAGGAGGACCACCATGTCAGTCATGGTCAGAAGCTGGATCATTAAAAGGGATTAAGGACGCAAGGGGACAGTTGTTCTTTGATTATATAAGAATTCTTAAGGAGTTTCAGCCCAAATTCTTTCTTGCGGAAAATGTAAGTGGAATGTTAGCTAATAGACATTCGGAAGCGGTACAGAATATATTATGCCTTTTTGATGAGGCAGGATATGATGTGTCATTTACTCTTGTAAATGCAAAAGATTATGGCGTGGCAGAGGAAAGAAAACGAGTTTTTTATATAGGCTTTAGAAAAGACTTAAATATTAATTTTGGTTTTCCTAAAGGTTCTACAAAGGAAGATGATAAGAAAATTACTCTTCGTGATATTATATGGGATTTGAAAGAAACTGCAGTACCTTCAGGAGAAAAAAACCATCATAATCCGGAAGCTATTAATAATAACGAGTATTTTAAAGGAGCTTTTTCTCCGATTTTTATGAGTCGTAACAGAGTAAAATCATGGGATGAGCAAGCCTTTACTGTACAAGCCTCTGGAAGACAATGCCAACTTCATCCGCAGGCTCCTAAAATGGTTAAAGTTGCAAAGAATGATTGTAGATTTGTTGAAGGAAAGGAATACCTTTATCGCCGAATGACAATAAGAGAAGTTGCCAGAGTACAAGGCTTTCCAGACGATTTTAAGTTCATCTATGAAGACACAAATACAGCATATAAAATGATTGGAAATGCGGTTCCAGTGAACCTTGCATATGAAATAGCAGTTGCAATAAAGAAATATCTAGAAGGCAATGGTGCAGAGGTTATGGTTGACGATGATGTCATAGACGCCAAGGAGGTTAATGAGAAAAAAATGAGTACAAAGAGTAATGATCAGGGAAGAGCATATGAATATGCATGGATTAAAACACTATATAAGGCATTGTGTGAGATGCGAAAGACGAGAATAGTTGAAAATTCTAGTTTATATGCTAATGAAAAAGCATGGATGTTGATTGATGAAGAAATGCAACAGACATTTATGGTTTCCGCGGAAGCTGCAATTGATACAGTACTTGAAATGGAACCAAAGATGTCAGAAAATGATAATGATGAGTTAACATTAGAATTTCAAAAGGATGGTGCTGGCATAAAAGGAGATGTTAGAGATATCGTTATTCGTAGAGACGATATTGAATGGGAGATAGGGTTAAGTATAAAGCATAATCATGATGCAGTAAAGCACAGTAGGTTAAGCCATAAACTGGATTTTGGTAAAGAGTGGTTTGATATGCCTTGCAGTGCTGCATATTGGAATGCGGTTGGACCGATATTTGATATGCTTAAAAGCGAGAAAAATAATGGAACAAGATGGGCTGAAATTGTTGAGAAAGATGAGAGAGTCTACGTGCCATTATTACAAGCCTTTATGGATGAGGTTAATAGAGCATATATTGAAGACAAGAATGTGCCACGTAAAATGATTGAATACCTTATCGGAATAGAAGATTATTATAAGATTGTTAGTCGGGATAGTAAGCGATTAACATTGATTCATACTTTCAATATGCATGACACACTAAATAAACCAAGTAAAAATCAGATTTCAGCAATTACAGTTCCAGTTGTGGAACTGCCTACAAGACTTGTAGCACTTGAGTTTAAACCAGATAGTAGTAATACTGTAGAAATGTTTTTGGATAATGGATGGCAGTTAAGTTTTAGAATTCATAATGCAAGCACAAAAGTGGAACCAAGTCTAAAATTTGATGTGCAGTTTATTGGAATGCCAACGTCTGTACTTAATATTGAGTGCAAATGGAATTAGGGTGGTGTATGTATTGAAAAAAATGCTGTTAAGTTTCAGACCAGATGTTTATGAGAGAATAAGAACTGGTGTTAAGATATTCGAACATAGAAGGAATTTTCCAGATGAACCAATAATGGCATATATGTATGTAAGTTCACCGATAAAAGCGATTACTGGCATTGTATATTTGGGAAAAAGGCATTGTTTATCTGATTGGTTAGAAGAGTTTAAAGAGGATAGCAATGCCACAATCCGAATTAAAGATTATATGGAAACTTATAATTACAGGTATGCGATGGAGATATGTAAGTTTCAGGAAACATCTCGGATATCATTAGATGATTTGAGAAAGAATGTCCCGGGCTTTGTAGCACCACAGATGTATGTATACTTGGATGGTACAGACTTGTTGAAGTATATAGAATATAACTTAGAAATAAAAGATTTACTGGTAGTGCATTCATTTGAGAATATTAATTGTTGTCAGGTTTGCGTGAATTAAAGTACATTTGTGATGAAATAAGCAAAAAAGAGACAAAATTATGCGAGTGAATCCTAACATATTTAGAAACACAAGAATAGAGTTGAGAGAATGAATTTGGAATATGTTTTACAGTATAATATACACAATATATTATGGAAGGAGAAATAATGGCATTTAGTGAAAAAATAAAAATTAAAGCAATGATTGTATGTGGAAGGTGTTGTTGTGTATGTCATAAATTTTGTGGAAACAATATGGAAGTACATCATATTAAAGCTCGAGCGGATGGGGGACAAGATATTTATGAAAATGCAATTCCGTTGTGCTTTGATTGCCACGCAGAGGTTAGACAATATGATCCAAAACATCCAAAGGGAATTAAGTTTACAGAAGAAGAATTGATTATTCACAGAGATGAATGGTATGATAAAGTAAAACAGGGATTGAATAAAAAGAATGATAAAAATGAAAGAATAGTGCCAGTTAAAATACTACATCAAAAAGATTATCAAAATATTCAATTATATAAAATTGATGAGGGAAGACAAATGATATCTTATATAGATGGGTCTTATGGAATTGTCTATGATGAAGAAACGCAGACATTAGAAGAGGTAAAGTTGATAGGTGAATTTGTACAATATGTAAGAGAAATAATGGATTTTGACGACTTGATTGATGAACCATATGATAGAATTATGTCAGGATTTAATCTTACTCAAAGTATAAAAGAACTTGATAAAAAAGGATTTTGGGTTTTTGTAGGAAAAGAAAATCAGAAACTTGTAGGAGGCATAGGAAATCCTACATTAATTCCTGTTCTTATTATGCGGATAGTAAGAAAAGATAGTAAAGAAATTGTGAAAATAGATAAATAAACAGATATATTTATATAAAGAGTAGCAAACTGTAGTTTATTTGGTTTTTCTAAGTGGAATTATATTGAATTATTACCAAGAGAAACAGCAAACAGATATAATTAAAGGGACTAAGATAACAATACTTTGTGAATCATAATTCAGAGAATATTATGTATAGGGGATTATGAAAAAATCTTATTAGTTGATGAGATTATTGTAAAAGATTGATTGAAAAATTGAAAAGAGATAGTTGCCCTTTTACGCTATTCTTGTTATAGTATCCTTATTGAAATAGTCATTTAGTAGGTCATGTTAAATAGTGTAATTAACATGGAAAAATGTCTTTAAATTGAATAAAACCTAAATAAAACAAGTTCAAGGAGTCAAGGAGACGTGGATATTATGAGATGTTGATAAATTACCGGATGAGTGTTATATAAAGTCACAAAACTAATCAACACTTTAGTTTAATAGTAGGCGTGGAATTTGACACTTTATGTATGAGTTGTGAAAAGGTAAGAATGTAATAGCAAATTTGAAGAAAGAGTAAAAGAAAAGGAGAATTGTGCTTAAATGAAAAAAATTGAGATAAATCAATATATTAAGGCAAAATTAGGTGAAACAGATGCTTTTATTTTTTCGATGAAAGTTGAAGATTTGTTACCCATTTACTATGTCGCTGTAAGAGGAAGAGATGATGTTCAAGGGGCAGTTCAAAGAGTGTTAAATAAAAGAAGAATTAATTCGATTAAAGAGTTTGTCCTTGAGGGAAATACTTTTTTTAATATGTTTATTTTGAATTGGGTTGACGAAAATTTCCCAATTGAGATTAATCAAAATGAGTTGATAATACCACAGGTTTCTGCAGGAGCACAGGTCATTGATGGACAGCATAGGTTAGAAGGATTAAAGCAAGCCTATGAGGTTAATTCTGAAATTGGTAAGCAACAGATTATTATTCTATTAGCACAGCATCTTACAACTCCTGAAGCAGCGCGAATTTTTTTAAATATAAATACGGAGCAGAAGCCAGTACCTAACAGTTTGGTATACGATTTATTTGGAGAAGTGAAGGATAAGAATTACTATCTAGTTCGTGCAAAGGATATTGCAAATAAATTACATGAGGAACCAAAATCACCATATTATCAATGTATTAAGATGCCAGGGGCATCTAAAGGCGTGGGAAAAGTTGATTTATCAACTTTTGTAAATGCTATTAAGCAATTTACAAAGGAACATGGAATATTTGATGAGTACCATTTACAAGATTTTGAATCACAGTACAAAATAATTTTCAATTTTTTTTCTGTACTTAGAGTGTATTATGACCGAGAGGGAAATTGGCTAAAATCAAGTAATCCGTTTATGTCTAATGCTGGGTGTAATGCAGGAATTGAATTTATGTGTAAAGAACTGATCCCTAAATGTGCTGAACGAAAATCATTTGAGCAAAGCACAATTAAAGATTTAATTCCTTTGGAACAAGAAGGATTGTTATATAAAGATGAATTAAAGAATAAACAAGGTAAAGAGCAGAGAAATATTATATATCAATATTTGAAGTCTGCATTTTTAAAGGATGTGCCAGAACAAAATGAGTATAAATTTTGATAGAAACAATTCTCAAGTGATGTATGAAAGTTTTATAGGAGTTGATTCGGAAAGTTTATTGGATAAAAAGGAAGAATTTAGAAAACATCAACTTACATATGAGGAAAAGGAATTACTTAAAGATACTTTGAAAACAGATACATTGAATTTTTTTTATAACGGAATATTGAGCTTTGCAGAAGGAATAAACGAGGCCTTTAATAAGAGATTTTCATGGGCAACAGTTGAATTATATTATTCACTATATTATTTGATTAGAGCATCTATGGCATCTAAAGGAATAGCAATGTTAAGATGTAAAAGTATGTATAGGTTGTTTGCACGTACTGGTGAGCAGCCATACTCGACAGGAAATAAGAAATATAATACTACTCATGAGGGAACTATAAGCCATTATAAGGATTTATTTGGACAAAGCGATATATTGTTATCTAATAATATAGAAGATCAGGATGTGTATCAGTGGATGATGAATGCGAGGGAAATAGTTAACTATAGAAGTGCAGTTTTTTCAGAGCCAAACTGTCTGGATATATGGGAATACTTTTCGCAGAGCATAGATGAGGGAAATTTTACTAAGGTACTAGAAGAATTGGAGAATGATCCTTATGTAATGTGCTTTCAAGAGGAATATGCAGTGATTGCAGTTCCTATAAAAAGATTGCAACAGACTATTTCAGATTTATTGGATGCAAGTTTACTTTCGGATTTTAGTGAAGAACGCCTTGGGGTTATTAAAAAGGCATTGGGATATGAGGAAAGAAATTTACACATAATGACACAATTTTTCTAAGAAATAAATGGTATTATGACTGGTAAGTGAGTGTGTTGACTTCAATTATATGAAGCCGACATAGTGTATACATTAAATTTATTTATCACATCCACGTAGTATTGAATTCTGTTTTTTTGCTAATGTCAGATCTCTAGACAATATCGGTGTTTCATTTGCTGACCTACACGGACAAGTAAGATTATTTGAATCATAAAAGATGATGGAAAAAATACATTTCTTACAACAGATAACAATAAAGGAATTTCCACAGGTATTGACGATAATGGTATCTGTAGCATGTTCATACAATGTGGATGACGTGATAATAAATAATTTGACCAGAGCTGTGCTATTGAATATTTATGATATCTATGTTAACAACAGAGTTTTCTCACTAGTTAACGGAAAAGAAGAATTTTGAGCAATTCTGAAAAACAACTTGCGTCAATAACCGGTTCCACTTATAATATCCTCATGGCAACAGTTTGGCAACAGCCATTCAGAAGGTTGGAATAAATAGAGTAATTAGTATATAAAAATGCCCCGAAAACAAATTGAACTTAAACAAAAAAGAGTTAAGTTCGACACGGGACATAATGAGATGGAATAAGCTTAGAGTGGTTTAGAGGTTAGCTCCAAAAATCCAGTATTTTCAAGGTCTGAGACTATGTGAAAATCGCATAGTTTCGGACCTTTTTTTCGTCGTGATTCTAAAATGATTCTAAAAATCATAAAAAGGTAAATACCACGAATCGTCCGAGAACTAATTTCTATTCTGTTTTTCATCTTATATTTTCCAAAAAAATAAAAAATTTTGGCTTATTTTTAGTAATGGCACCTGAACTGAACCAAATGAGTTTTAGAAAGATAAAAGAACTTATTTTGGAGGTAGTAAACATGGTAGACAATATAATCTTTATTTCAGTCAAAGATATTATGAAGACACTTAGTGTTTCTGAATCAAAGGCGTATTCCGTAGTGCGTCAGCTCAATAAGGAACTTACGTAAGCGTCAAATCCTACGCCCCGTCTATATAGTAAGCGTCGCTTAATTGCGACGCTTACTATAGCAATCAGCCGGCAGACTTTTCGACCACGGCATGA
>CADADA010000053.1 GCA_902786515.1 uncultured Lachnospiraceae bacterium
TTCTAACTTAGAAGCTTCTGCTGCTTCGCATGTAATGAAGTTTTCATTATTTGCTGCGATGATTGGTGCTGCTTTTTCATATCCTGCCCAGCTGATTGTATAATCTACTAATTCACCCTTAGCATCTTTAACAATTACTGCACCTGTTGCTGGTTTGAAGTATACTGTAAATGTTCCTGCTTCTGCATTCTCAATTCTGAACTGTGTCTCGTTATCTCCGTAAAGACCTGTTCCTAAAAGGATTGAATGATCCCAGCCATCTCCATATACTGTGTTGTCAACCTGACAAATCTTAAATCTGTTGTTCCACTCTGCTGTTGCATCATATGCTCCAACGTTGATTTCCATAGAGTATACACCTGCAATATCCGTTACTGACATAGTGTTACTCTCTGCAAGCGGATCCCATGATGTAACTCCACCTGTTAATGTGTAGTACGTTTCACCGTCAGCTAAAACCGCCGGATCGTATACCGCTTTTGACTTAGATAAGTCAGTTGCTTTTGCTGTAGTAGGTACTGAAGCAAATAATGATACTGTCATTGCTACGGCACTTGCTACGGCAAGGGTACTTTTTACAATTTTTCTCATAAAAAATTCATTCCTTTCCTTCTTATATGTTTTGCTAAACGCATATAGCAATTATAGTACATTTGATACAAATATGCAAGATTTTTTATCCTTTTTCTTATTCATTTTCAATAACTATATTTTTCCAGATTCGACATTTTTTGACAAGAAGTACCAATTTTTCATGTCATCATATCTTTTTATGAATGGCATGAACTAATTAATAATTTATATTCTTGTTTTTTTTATTGTACTGTGCTATACTTTCTGACATTATATTTTATGAAGGGATGGTCGTAATTAATGGAATTACATGATAAGTACAAACCCGGCAGACTCGATGGCAATGCCGAAATATATAACCCGGACAGACGTGATCCAAATGCAGCAGAGCGCTGGCGCGAGATGAATACCACTGAAAGGATTAAAAGTTTCAGGGAGTATTATCTTAAGCCATTGATAATAGGCGTAATCGCACTGGCTATAGCCATATATTTTATTTACTATCTGACACGACCTTCGGAAGATGAATTATTTTTCGCTGCGTTATTTAATGTATATATAACCGTAGAGGATGACGATGAAATGCCCGGAGATTTTAAAAAATATCTGGGGCTGGATGATAAAATCGACACTGACAGAATTATCATTAAGTCCTACTATGACAGTGTTTTATCTGACACGGAGATGAATAATTTTTTTGCTAAGAAGAGATATGATATTTTTATTACGGATGAGGAACGTTTCAAGACGTACGCAAAAACCGATAATTATAAGGATTTAAGCGAAGTGCTCCCGTCAGACTTATATGAAAAGTATAATGATGTGATGGTTTATTCAAACAACCAGACACACAAAGACACCAATGAAGAATTTCCTTACGGTATTTCATTGGAAAACTCCAGATATACTTTTTATGACGAACATGATAATGTAATCAAAAAACCTGTCGCAGGAATTGTTATTAACAGCAAACGAACTGACACGGCGATTAAATTTATAAACTTTTTGATGGATTGATAAGAAAACGGATGTTACACTACTCATGTAACATCCATTTTTTCTACTGCAATATTACTATTCCAAACGGCGGCAATACAATTGTATCCTCTGTCTGATATGGTTTTTCTTCTCCGGTAGCAAGCATGCCTTTTATATTTGTATATCCGTTTTCTTCTCTGCTAAGCTCTACCTCTTTTGTATCTTCTGATGAGGTATTGGCAAGAATCAATATGCTGCTTCCCTCATATGTTTTTTTCACGGCAAATATATCATCATCTGTTACCGATGTGATATCTTCTACATCACCTCTTGCTATCTGCGGGAATATATTTCTTAATTTGACTGCATCCCTTACGTATGTCCAGATGGAATTTTCATCCTTCTGCTGTTCTTCAACGGATGCAAATCTGTTAATAACATATTCTGACTGCATATTAACAGGACCTCTTGTCTTTCCCGTGTCATCTGTCGATGACCAAATCATCGGCGAACGCTTATTTTCATCATCACCCGCTCCACCGAGTCCGATTTCATCACCATAATAGTAGAATGGCGAGCCGTTCATCATGCTTAACAGTCCGAAATCCATTTTGATTTTTTCTTCTTCAAATGCCAGATAATGTGCGGCTCTGTTTATGTCATGATTTCCAAAGAATGGTGCCATTATTCCTTCCGGATTTTTTTCTTTTACTGTATTCTGAGAATATATAAGTCCATCCGCAAGGTACTGTCCATTGTATGATTCGTCTCTGTCATGGACAATCATGGACAGTGTTCCCTGTATATCAGCGTAATTAAAATCAAATACACTGGTAATTCCACTCTTAAGGTATTCGTAGTAATCACCGGACCACGCTTCACCTACAACATATGCATCAGGTTTAACGGATTTTACGTAATCTTCAAACCATGTTAATACTTCCACGTTCGCTGGTGTATTAGATGAATAGTATTCTTTGATTGCATCCAGTCTGAATCCGCCAACTCCTACATCTTCCAGCCAGAATTTTGCTATATTTTCAAATTCTGTCTTGACTTCAGGGTTATCCCAGTTGATATCCGGCATATCAGGGCTGAATCCGCCGTTATAATACCATTCGCTGTTTCCAACCTGATAATAAGCACCTGATTTCTTTTCTTTTGTAAATATATAGTAATCAACATATTTACACTCTGCCGGATCCGGTTCCTGTCCCGGTTCCAGACTCTCAAGGTATTCACTTGCCGTTACAAACCACTCATGCTTCGTACTTGTGTGATTCATTACAAGGTCGATAATCAGCTTTATGCCTCTCTTATCACATTCTGCCACAAGATTTCTAAAGTCATCCATGGTACCGTATGCCTTGTCAATATCATAATAATCCATAACATCGTATTTGTGATATGAGGGTGAAGGATTTACCGGCATCAGCCAGATTCCGTTCATTCCCAAATCAGTGTCTGTCGTGTCGTCTCCATCGTTAATATAGTCCAGTTTCTCAATAAGTCCGTTGATATCTCCCATCGTATCGTTATTGCTGTCATAAAACGAACCCACAAACACTTCGTAATAGTTTCTGTAATTATCATCCTTGACATTCAGTTCTTCTGCTATCTCAGGTGCAACTGTCTCCACCTCCGGCACTGCCGGTGTCTCATCTTTTGCGGTTTTAGTATCGCCACATCCTGTCATGCCGACACATATAAGTCCTGTTATAGCCATAACAGATATCAATTGTTTGTTAATTCTCATATACTCTTCCTTTCTTTCATTTCTTTTTTTCTTTCATACATCTTCTCATCTGCCACTTTAATCAGGTCATATGGCTTCATAGGATTTTCCGGATTATTTACGGAATATCCGTAAGCAACCTGCACTTCAAATGGAAATCCTTTGTTTTCATTAACATTTTTCACACAAGCGTTGAATCTTTTTATACATTCGTCTGCCTTTCTCTCACCGTCATTTACGAATCCCACTACAAATTCGTCTCCGCCATATCTTCCTACAAAAGCTTCTTCGTCATCTATTTCCGACATAATCTTGTGGGCAACGAATTTTATGAGTCTGTCTCCCTGTTCGTGACCATACTTATCATTTGCTGTCTTTAGATTGTTCACATCAAAAAATATTATTGCATAATCCTTTCTGCTGTCTAACTCATCAAATTTCTTCTTTACGCCGGAACGGTTATATGCACCTGTCATACCATCAACAAATGCAAGTTCTTCAAACATCTTCTTACTCTGTATTTCCTTAAATATTTTCATAAGATACCCTCCCGACAGAGAGAACACAAAAATCATTACACCCAAAATCGAAAATGAACTCGGCATAAGCTTAGCCAGAATTGGAACATATCCCGATATTTCAAATCTGATTATATCTAGTACCAGCACGATACCTGATGCCGTCAATCCTACCCACACATAATCACTGAAAAAAGCTTTTTTTCTATTTGACACAGTTCTCACGATTATTACCAATAATAATCCAATGGCTATCATATAACGTAAATATCGTACCAGCAGTGTGTAATGAATACGTGTAGTAAAATTCAACACAGTTGCTACGGTAAAAAATACGGAATAAATAATTGTTAAAATAGTATTCACCTTTTTGCTTATACCTACACTGTCATTTATCAGAAAAGAACAAAATGGCACAGGTATAAAGAACAGAGCGACATACTCCACATTAGCAGTAAACTGTGTATTTTGAATAAACAGGCAAAACATATTGTCATATCCCATAATCCATGAACATACCGATATAACAAACAATGCAAGATACACACCCTGCCTCTGTCTCTTATTAAACGAACCAAAGCACAGCAATAATACTACAAGAAATATACTGGCACCAACTGCTGAAAAACAAAATATAAATTTAATCACTTTATCAATTAGCGTATAATGTAACGCGTACACTGATGGCATCAATTTAACGTTAATAAATTTATCAAAAGAATCATTTTCATAATTATACAGCTCAACTTCTATATCGTTTCCCCACGCATCCTCAGGCAAATCCAGCATAACAAGTGTCTGACCAATCTGTCTTTCCTCTTCTATTGCCTTCTGTCCGTATTCAGCTAAAACCTTACCTTTACTGCTTATCTTTATGGCGCAATTATAACTCGTAAAACATAATGCCGTCTTGTCGTACGGTGATTTATCCGGCAAACGGAATTTTGCAATCCCGGTATCTCCGGGTGGTATGTTATTAAAAAAGTTAGAGTCATATTCTATTACTTCTCCGTCCTGTTTTATATGTGTCATACTGACTCTCGAATCCATTATTGTATCTGTATCCACCCCGATATCCGACAATACACCTATATTAATGGAAATAGTTATGTACAGTATTAAAAACACTATAATAAATATAAAAACTCTTTTAAAAGACAATTGATCATCTTTCATTCGGAAACCTTCCCCCTTTCGCCTATGTCTATTTTATAACTTTTTTGTCGTTCAGTAAACAAAAAATTATCATACTTTACCCTGTTGTTTTTTCAAAAAGGACAATAGTCTCAACATTTGCATTTTGTGCAAACATATCCACTGCACATGCTCTGTTTACCCTGTAACCATTTGCCTGTAATATTTCCAAATCTCTCGCAAGACTTGTCGGCTTACATGATATATATACCATTCTCTCCACATCATAATTGATTATTTTAGTCAGTGCCTTCGGATGTATACCATCCCTCGGCGGGTCTAATATAATCAGGTCCGGTTTCTCTTTTATATCATCTAAAACTTTAAGTACATCTCCTGCTATAAACGAACAATTATTCAGCCCATTGCTTTCACTATTGATTCGCGCTGCTTCAACAGCTTCCTCAACAATTTCCACGCCTACCACCTTATCTGCAACAGGTGCAAGCACCTGCGCAATTGTTCCGGTTCCGCTATATAAATCAAATACAATTTTATTCTCAGTAATACCTATATATTCTCTTGCTTTTTCGTAGAGTTTTTCCGCACCCCGCGAATTTGTCTGAAAAAAAGAAAATGTTGAAACCTTGAATCCCAGGCCCATAATATTCTCCGTAACGTAATCCCTGCCATAGATTAATTCCATTTTATCGCACTTAACCGCATCCGCTACAGAATCATTATAAATATGTGTTATACCAACAATCGTTCCTTCCAGTTCAAGCGCAAGTAAAGTATCTTTTAACGGTGCAAAATCAATATCTTCCTGCGTTGTCGTGACCAGATTTACCGTGATTTCACCTGTAGTAGCCGACCTCCTTACAAGAAGATGTCTCAGGTAACCTGAATGAGTTATCTTGTGAAAATAATGTAGTCCTTTTTTTTGTGCAAATGCCAGCACCGCCTTTAGTATTTTATTATAATCGTCACCTACTATCATACAATTATCTGTCGTTATAATATCATAAAAGCTTTCCTTTTTATGCATGCCAAGCGCCATCGGTCCATCCTTATACTCATCTCCAAAAGAGTATTCCATCTTGTTTCTGTAATGAAATTCATCCGGACTTCCTATTATTCCTTCGTATTCGTATTGATAGCTGATTGCTTCATCCAATATCTTTTTTACTATATCTGATTTTAATTGCAACTGGTTTTCATAACTCATATTCTGGAAACTGCATCCGCCACAATGTCCAAAATGTTTACACGGAGCCACACGGTCTTCCAGAGGTGATTTCTCGAGCAGTTCAAGCAGTCTTCCTTCTAATTTGCTGCTTTTCTTTTTTGTCAGTCTGAACCGGATTTTCTGGCCTGGAATAGTACCTTTTACCGCTACTTTATAATGTGTATCATCTTCCTTTACGTCTACGAGTCCTTTTCCTCCGAACTGAGCCTCAATAACTGTTCCTTCATATATATTTCCTTTTTTCATCAATGTCTCCTCGTTTATTTGCCTCTTTATTCTAAAACAGACCATACTACCGTATGGTCTGCTCAATTACCTTATTAGAATCAACGTAATTATTCGTCATCGTCTTCAAAGAAGTCATCCTCGAACTCGTCTTCGAAATCATCTTCAAAGTCATCCATATAATCAGGAGTAAGATACTTATATAATCCATATGCAGCAAGCGCCAATACTAATATGACTCCAACAATAGTAAGTATACATGTGAGATTACATTTCTTTTTCTCCTCTTTTTCCTGCTTTTTGAGCAGGTCATTAATCTTTGCTATATTAGCACTATTCACTAAACTCTCAAATCTGTCCATATACACGTTCCTTCCTTCCACTCATATAGGGGTATTATATCACATTAATCCATTTTTTACTACTTTTTTTATAATTTTTTCAATTTAGCAAAAGATGCAAACATCTTTTTCACACCAACCTTATCAAAATTAACTGTTACCTCGAAATCTCTTCCTCCATTGACTATCGTTACAACCGTGCCCTCACCGAATTTTATATGTTTAACCCTGTCTCCTTCGGCATACTCAAGACCCGTCAGTTTCGTAACTTTGAATTGTCTAGGTTCAAATGCCTTGGAATTAATGATATCTCTCGCCGATGATGCCTGTGTAGGTCTTGTGATGCGTCTTTTTTCTTTTTCCGGGGACTGCGCTTTTTTCATCCCGGTATCTAACAGTTCCATCGGTATTTCCTTTACAAATCTCGACATCTTGTTGTACTGTGTCTCTCCTCTGACCATTCTCTGTTTTGCACAACTTATATGCAGCGTATCCATCGCTCTGGTAATAGCCACATAGCAGAGTCTTCTCTCCTCCTCTATGTCGAGCGGATCATCGGATGATATAGACATATAACTTGGAAACAGTCCATCTTCCATTCCGCATAAGTATACATTTGGAAATTCCAGTCCTTTTGAACTATGTACAGTCATAAGCACAACATAATCGCTCTCAGGATCAAGGCTGTCTATGTCAGCCACCAGCGCCACTTCTTCCAAAAATCCGTTCAACGACGGTTCTTCAGCCTTCATCTGATAATCCACGGCTTTTGTAAGCAATTCTTCTATATTTGCGATTCTTTCCTTTGATTCATCAGTGTTATCCGCCTCAAGTTCTCTTATATAACCTGTAACTTCCGTTACCTCATCTATCAATTCTACGACTTTTATAAATTCATTCTTTGTCCTTAAAACCTGTATCAGGTCTACAAACGATTTTACCTTTGATGCCGAACGTCCGATATGTTCAAGACATCTTTCATCCCTTGCCGCGTCATAAAAACTAATTCCGTTTGTATCGGCATATTCCTGTATTTTATCTATGGATGCCGAACCTATTCCTCTTTTTGGTACATTAATGATTCTGCGGACCGCAAGATCATCCACACCGTTATTAACTGTCTTTAAATATGCAAGTATATCTTTTATTTCTTTTCTCTGATAGAAATTCACTCCGCCGACTATCTTGTATGGAATATTATATCTCATTAACGATTCTTCAAGTAATCTGGATTGTGCATTAGTTCTGTACAGACATGCGCAGTCTTTATAATTTTTACCCTCTTCAACATATTTTTTTATACTTTCCGCAACATACACTGCTTCCTGCTGAGCAAAATCCACCATTTTAAATGTAATTTTCTCGCCATCTCCTCTATCCGTCCACAAAGTCTTTGCTTTACGCTCGGTATTGTTTTTAATCATTTCATTAGCAGCGTTCAGAATACTCTGGGTAGAACGGTAGTTTTGTTCCAGCTTTATTACATGTGCATCCGTAAATACGCTTTCAAAATTAAGAATATTCTTAATATTGGCTCCCCTGAATTTATAAATGGACTGATCATCATCTCCGACCACGCATAAATTTCTGTGTTCCTCAGCAAGCATACTGATAAATTTAAATTGAACTGTGTTGGTATCCTGATATTCGTCAACCATGATATATTTGAATCTTTCCCTGTAATAGTCGAGTACATCCTGATTATTTTGGAATAATTCTACTGTTTTTACCAGCAGGTCATCAAAATCAAGTGCGTTATTGCTTTTTAAAAGTTCCTGATATAGCTTATAACATTCTACTACCTTCTTTTTGGTAAAATCAAACTGATTGTCAGAAGCAAACTGTTCAGGAGAAATAAAGTCGTTTTTTGCTTTTGATATCTGAGCAAGAATGTTTCTTTCTTTGTATACCTTAGTATCAACATTCAATCTTTTAAATACATCTTTCATCAATGACTTCTGATCATCTGTATCATATATAGTAAAATGATTCTCATATCCGAGCCTGTCAATATATCTTCTCAATATTCTTACACATGATGAATGAAATGTACTGACCCAAATCTGGTCCGAGCCGAATCCAACAAGGTTCTGAACCCTTTCTTTCATCTCACCTGCTGCCTTGTTCGTGAATGTTATAGCCATTATGTTCCACGGCTGTACTCCCTTTTCTTCAATCAGATAGGCAACTCTGTGTGTCAGCACTCTCGTTTTTCCTGAACCTGCACCTGCCAGTATCAGCAATGGACCCTCTGTATGAAAAACCGCTTCTTTCTGCATATCATTTAATGTATCATAAATACTCATTAGCTTCCTCCATGTTAAAATTATCACAACTGCTGTTTCAAATTACACAAAGAAATGTGTGAGAAATCATTTTAACATCTTTCAATCAATCTGTCAAAACAACTTCTCACACTTAGTTCTTTATCTGTTATGCATATTGTAATATCTTATCCCAGCTTTGTTCCACAGTTAGAACAGAACTTTGCACCGTTTGTTGCAGTACCGCAATTCGGACAGAACTTAGGAACCTGACCGTCTCCGGCCGGTGCAGCCTGCTGCACACCCTGATTCATGCCCTGGTTCATACCAGGATTCATACCCTGATTCATCGTTCCTGCCATTGCATTCATCATCTGCTGTCCCATCATCATTCCCATCTGCATGCTTGCCATGGTATTAGCAGTATCTCCTGCTGCATTTCCCTTTGCCATGCCTTCTGCCATCTGCATCTGCATATGTTTGTTCACATCACCCATCATGCTCTCTGATGCTGCCTGCTCCTGCATCTTTCTGACGCTGTCCGGATAACTGAAGCTCTCAATATTAAATGCTGTAATAGATATTCCAATCTGTGATATCTCCATATCCAAATCAGTCTTAATGCCGTTACCAATATCGTAAGCATTTGCCTGAAGATTGAACATATCCTTTCCTTCTTTTGTTATCCATTTCATCAAAAGCTGGTCAACCTTTGTGATAACTCTTTCTTTGACATCATCAACAGTAAACTGCTTTTTCACGCCGGCAACCTTATCTATCAATGCAAGATAATCGTCTACTTTACATGTAAATGTACCAAATGCCCTGATTGGCATTCCACCCGGCAGATTAGGTGCCGGTATGCTTATAGCATTCTTTGTACCCCATTTAATAATAAATTCCTTGGTATTCACGAAGAGAACTTCCGCTCTCATTCCACTGTTGAAACCAAATTTGAATCCTTTTAATGTAGATAAAAACGGTACAATCTGAGTCTCAATGTCAAAACTTCCTTCGTCCTTAAAGATACCTTCTACTTTTCCGTTAAACATGAAGATTGCATCCTGTCCGGCACGTACGATAAGTTTACTTCCTTTTTTTATCTCATCATTATTCCATTTATAAAAGATGACGTCATCTCTGTTCTCATTCCACTCAACGACATTTGCTAACTGTCCGCCAAAAAGTCCCATTACAAATCCTCCTGCCTTATATTATTTTCCCATCTGAGCCTTCAATGCTGCCAATTCATCATCTACAGCCGAACCTGCAAGATTTGTATCGGTGTCATACTTGCTTGCCAGATCATTGATATCTGCTTCTGCTGATGTCTGATTCAGCTCTGCCATAGCATTTGCCTCATCGAGCATCTTGTTAGCTTTAGCTTCCATCTTGCTGAATGCTGACATATTATTCTGTGCACCTGCATAACTTCCGCCAATCTCAGCCATCTTCTTCTGTGTCTTTGCCACAGCCATCTTAGCCTTGATAGAATCTTTTCTTTCATTCAGTTCAGCCATGTCTTTTACAAGCTTATCATGCATCTGGCGCATCTTTGTAGCATTAGATGCTGCAATGTCATATGACTGCTGTAAACTCTGCTGCTTTGTAACGAGCTGGCTCTTCTTTGTAAGGAACTGCTTTGCATCAGCATCATTTCCTGCTGCAACAGCCTTCTCAGCATACTGCTGGAACTTGTTAATCTCTGCCGTGCACTCGTCTAATTCCCTCTTACATCTCTGTTCTTCTGCCATAACAGACGCTGTCTCTGCTTTTACCTTACCCAAATCGCTTTCCATATTTCTTAAATACTGGTCAATCATCTTCTCCGGGTCTTCTGCCTTATCTAATAACGCATTGATATTAGCAGACATAATGTCTTTAAATCTTGAAATAATTCCCATAAAACTGTCCTCCAATTTTCTATAATATGTATCATTATACTACTTTTTTTTCTAAAAGTCACTATCATTTTTATCCTTGTAAAGCTGTTTTAAATGATATATAATGTAATATTATACAAATATTAAAAAACTATCTTAACAGAAAGCAGGTATATGAATATGTCCATTGATGCTCAAAAACTAATTGATGAACTGATTGATAATATCAATATTATCAATTCCACGGATATTCCTTCAATTGATTTATATATGGACCAGGTAACCACATTTATGGAAAGACACCTGAGCACTTCAAAACGTTATGAGGATGATAAGATTCTGACAAAGACTATGATTAATAACTATGCCAAGAATCATTTGCTGCCTCCTCCTGATAAAAAACGTTATTCAAAAGAACACGTTATTATGCTTGTTTTTATATATTATTTCAAAAATATCATGTCAATCAACGACATTAAGACAATTTTAAATCCTCTGGCAGAAAAATATTTTAAAAATACATCTGATTATTCTCTTGAAGATATATATGATGAAATTTTTAATCTCGAAAAAGACAGACAAATGAATCTTTCTGAAGAATTGTCTAAATGTCTTGAGCAATCACACGAGACGTTTTCAGACTGTAAAGAATCTGACAAAGAGTTTTTACAGTTATTTTCTCTGATATGTATTTTAAGCTATGATACTTATATTAAAAAGCAGCTTATTGAGAAAATTATAGACCAGATTGCGAAACATCAGGAATCTGATACACAAAAATAAATCGAGTAGGAGGGGGATTTGAATAATCCCCCGACCTCTCACACCACCGTGCGTACCGTTCGGTACACGGCGGTTCCTTAGTTTTCACATACTTGC
>CADADA010000054.1 GCA_902786515.1 uncultured Lachnospiraceae bacterium
TACATGACTGAGGATGCATAAAAATATCATATAAGAATGTAGGTTTTACGACATTCTTATATGATAAAAAAACTACATTTTTATATTGACATTTACATTCCGCAATCCCATACCCGCATTCCCAACAGCTTTCCTTACGGTCTGCCTGCCCTATGGGCGGAAATACGGGCTTACCGTGTTCCACTTAATTAACATGATAGGTTAGGTTCCGCCTCTTCTCCGGCAGTTTAATGTCCGTGTACCCCCAAACATGGAGAGGGGTAACCAACTGCACACCTTTTGGTTCAAGCCTGTCAGCTACTTTGGCTTGTTTCGCCTTAACGAAGTTTATCAGCGGTTCACATATGTTAACCATACTATCAAAGCCTGCACCCTAACCACTTTGTAGCTAGCAGTTTCGATTTTAACCTCACAGTTTAAATCTCCAAGTAGGGTTACGTTTAATCACCAGCTTTTGAACAATGTCATTACTTCCAAAGCCAATGGTGAGGGCTTCAGCCAACGGAATGGCTGGTTTGGTCGGATAGTCCGCCAAACAGTTAAATTAAGCGACTTCACGTCGCACCCAGCTGTAAGCATCAAAAGTACCTTTCGTAACATATCTGTACACAGCTACTTCCTCATTTTCATTTCCCTGTCTGATACCTCGACCTTCTCTCTGCTCTATTGATGATGGTTTGTCGAGTAGGTCAGCGGTATTACTACCGCCTTCCCCTCTAAGAACCGTGCGAGAGAGTTTCCCCTCACACGGCTCAAGCAATTCTAAGCATCTACCAATATAGATGCCGGCTAGTTCACTAACGATTTTGTTTATAACATTTGTCGTGTACTAAATATCTGATGCAGTTGCCATCAATTCTCTTTTCACGAACATTCCATTGGATTTCAGCAGTTATCTTTTCGCCACATAAAGGACAATTTCTATTCTGCCTATTCCACAGATATAGCAAAGATTTTCTGCCTTTTAGAGATTGCGTCATCTTATATGTCATTCTCTCCTCAAAATAATCTTTCCACTCTGCATCAAACGGATTAGCCTCGCCCTTTATCTTTTTATGCCTAACAATCTTAGTTTCAAAAGCAAGTTTTAACGGAAATACATCATCTTTGTTGTTTTTGTTTAATACAACAAGAAATCTCCAATTCCGCCCTTTGTATGGATGGAAATATCGGTTTAACACCCATTTCTTACTCTTTTTTGGATGTCTCCGCTTTGCCCACTGCCATAATTTGCGATAAATCTGGTCATCAACCCTTTGGAAAACTTCTGATGAAACACCACTTTTATAATAATTAGCCCATCCCGTAATCTTTGGATTCAAAAGTCTTATCATTGTTTCCTGCGTACAAGATTTGTTACTCTCAATCGTATATCTGATACTGTCGAGAAATTTCTTTACACACTTCTTAGATGGCTTAATTAAAAGCACATTATTGTATTTCCTTACATTAAAGCCAAGAAAATCAAATCCATCATCAATATGCGTAATAAGAGTCTTCTCCTCCGAAAGTTCCAAACCTCTTTCCGCCAAGAATGTTACCAATATCGGCTTGATTTCTTTTTCCAAAACATCACGCTCTGCGCTTGTGATAATGAAATCATCAGCATACCGCACTAAATTTACCATAGGAGAATATTGCTTTCCGTTCCTTGTACAGCGATAATATTTCTTCGTTAACATAGGCTGAATGCCGTCTAATGCCATATTTGCAAGTGTAGGAGAAATAATCCCCCCTTGCATCGTTCCTTCCTCTGTCTTATAGAGTTCACCCTTAAAAATCACTCCACATTTCAACCATTTTCTTAAAATGTCTTTATCCATAGGGATATTATTTAATAACCAATCATGGCTGATATGGTCGAAGCAACCTTTAATGTCTCCCTCTAAAATCCATCTTGGAGAATAACCATGTGATAGTACCGTATGGCACTGTTCAATGGCATCCTGACAACATCTTTCCTTACGGAATCCATAGGAATGTGCATCTGCCGTAACTTCCGCTATGGGTTCAAGTGCCAACAGATACAATGCCTGCATAGCTCTATCCTTCATAGTCGGAATACCCAAAGGACGTAACTTACCATTTGCTTTCTCTATAAATACTCTGCGCAATGGCTGTGGTTTGTAGCCTTTTCTTTTTAAGTCAAGAATGGCTTCATACTTTGCTTTTCCAGTTGTCCATAAAACACCATCGACCCCTGGAGTTTTCTTACCTTCGTTAGTTGTCACTCTCTTAACTGCGATTGCTTTTGCAGAAAAAGAGTGTGTCAGCGTCCACTGCAATGATTTAACTTTGCCGTGTCTGCCTTCCTTTCTAGCCTTTACAATACGTTCTTGTAGCTTTTTAACCTCTCGTTCGCAATTCTTCCAGTCAATTGATTTCCATGCGAATTCGTGGTCAGAAGCCGCACACGTTGTTTTATTAACGTTCATTTGCTTTGCTCCTTTCAAAAGTTCTATAAGTTTCTTGTAATGAATCACCTTGTAGAAGTCTGCACTCTTTCGAGTTAGGGCAAATTTTGAACCCCTATCCACTCTATTACCGAATGGCATTCGCTTTCTCTACAATCCCATACCTGCATTTCCATCGGCATTCCTTACGGTCTGCTTTCCTAAATATAATTAGGAGAAATACAGGCTTACCCTGTTTCACATAAATAACAACAAGTAGCTTAGGTTCTGTCTATCCACCGACGGTACTAATATCCGTGTAGTCCTACCATGGAGAGGACTATCTGACCGCATCCCATTTTGGGCTAGAGCCTATCAGCATCTTTGGCTCCTTGGACTTTACGATGTTTAATCGACAGTTCACATATGTTAACCATACTACTCAAGCCTTGCTCCCTAACCGCATTGATGCTCGCAGTTTTGTTTCCACCTCACGGCTTCCACTCCTTGCTTATCACAAAGGGCTACTTTGTCATGCCAGCTTCCCAACATCTTTGTTACCGCAGATGCAGGTGGCACTAGGCTACCACTAACGGAATAGTGGGTTTAATCAATATTAAATTGTTAAACAGTTATTTATGCGACCTCAGGTCGCACCCAAGGGCAATCCACATGATGCATGGCTACTAAATGTGTCTGAACATTGACACCAGTTCCACACTTATCGGTAGAACCAATCAGAATTTTCTTTTTACCTGTTCTCATCTCTTTAAATAACGCTTCCCTGTTTGCGTCAGTCTTTGCATCGTGAATAAATGCTATCTCTTCCGCAGGAATGCCACACCTAACAAGTTCTGTTTTCAGATAATTATACACATCAAACTCGCCTGCACCCTCTTGATTTCCACCGGATTGCTTCCAGTAATCCTCATGAAGCATTTCTTCCTTCCAAGAGCCTTTCGGAGTACCGATATCTGAAAAGATAAGCTGACATCCGATTTTATTTTCATTCTTTGCTTTTTCATATTCATTAAGCACATTTTCCACCACTTTATTCAGCTTTCCATCAGGATTATTTGGTGCAGTAGCCTCTAATAGTCTTGCATCTGTTCCAAGCAATCTTGCCTCATGGGTAATCTTAAGAAAATTATCGAACGACGGATCCACACCACCTCCTCTTATACTTTCTGCACGTCTCACAAAGTCCTCCATTACCTGCTTAACGTACCAGTCCGGCTCACTCTCCACGATAATATATTTTCCCTCACGGAGCTTTGGCACAGGCAGATCTATCATATCTTTTGTCTGTACATCTGCCACTTCCCGAAAGATATTCATCAATTCCGGTAGATTGGTAAACTTATTAAACCTGCTTTTAAAACGAAAACCGCTTCCTTCTACCGTTAGTTCCAGTGCTGTTGTAACCTCACCAAAGTTAGCTGCCCATGAGTCAAAATGATAGATACCCATCTGCTCCAATGTCTCCCTTTGAAGATAAAGCTGCATGACATACATTTCACACATGGTATTGCTGATAGGTGTACCTGTAGCAAATACGATACCTCTTCCACCATTTAATTCCGTAATATACTCACATTTCATCTGCATATCCGATGACTTTTTTGATCCTGAAGAACTGATACCCGATACATTGTTCATCTTGGAAAAGATGGCAAGGTTCTTAAAATTATGTGCTTCATCCACCATGATGGAGTCGATACCTAGCTCTTCAAATGTGATCAGGTCATCTTTCCTGCTCTCATCTGTCAGCTCCTTTATTTGCTCCTCTAATTTCTTTTTACTGCTCTCCATCTGCTTAATGGTCCATCTCTGCCCGTTTTTTTCTTTCAACTCGGCAATGGCAAAAGAAAGCTCCTCAATCTTTCTGTCAATCATCATTTTCTTTCGTTCCGGAGATATCGGTATCTTTTCAAACTGGGAATGACTCATGATGATACAGTCATAATCTCCCGTCGCTATTCTTGAAATAAACTGCCTTCTCCTGCTTTTCTCAAAGTCTCTTTCCGTCGCAACCAAAATGTTAGCCGAAGGGTAAAGCCTTAAAAATTCACTTGCCGTCTGCCCAATCAATGCTTTTGGCACGACCATGACCGTCTTATTGGCAAGTCCCAACCTTTTCTGTTCCATGCAAGCCGCCATCATTTCAAATGATTTTCCAGCACCGACACAGTGTGCCAGAAGTGCATTGCCACCAAATAAAATTCTTGCCACCGCATTTTTCTGATGTGGTTTTAATTCAATCTCAGGATTCATCCCCGGAAATTCAAGAAAACTTCCATCATACTCTCGCAGACGGACATTGTTAAAGGTTTCATTGTAGTAGTTTACATACTTTTGTCTCCTGTCCGGATCTTTGAAAATCCATTCCTTAAATGATTCTTTCATCAGGTTCTGTTTTTCTCTTGCAAGCATGGTTTCGTTTTTATTGACTTCATAATGGTATTTACCATCCCCATCATCAATACGGTCTTTTACTGTCACTGTACGAAGGTTTAAGGTACTCTCAAAAATAGAATAAGCGTCCATTCGGCTTGTACCATAGGTTTTGGTTGCTGCCACTGAACGCTTATCCATTGATTTATTTTCTATAAACCATTCCACATTCATTTTATTTAACTGAAGTTGTATTCCAGAATTGTACCACTTGCTCCTTACTGCTCTGGCTCTCTGTGGAGTATTTAACAGCTCATAAATAAATGCCTCATAATCTTCTGCCTCTATCCATGTGGTTCCTATCCTCACATCTATCTCAGAAGCATCCAAATCTTTTGGCTGTACCTCTGAAAGTGCTGATACATTCACGTTAAAACGTTCCTTTTCCTGTTCCGTTAATGAATCATCCTTTACAGTATTTCGTGCAACACGAAGCTTTTCTCTTACATTGCCCGATAAATACTCATCTGCTGTTTCCCAGCCTGTATTTGGGTTGTTTCGGTTATAAACTGTCGGATTTAGAAAGATAATCCCCTCCAGTTCCCGAAGCATTTTTTCTCTTTGAAGCTCACTTTTTAATTCATCTGACAGACTTATATCCTCCAGTTTATGACCATTTTTTTGGCTACCTGTTTTATGATATCGCTAAGCTCCGGCTGATAGATACTGAGCATATACGGAATATTAACATATCCAAACTCGCTTACCGAAACATTCAGAGCTTCCACGGCTGTTTCCACTCTTGTAATCTCCGGCTTAGGCTTTATGGTCTGTTTATAAAACATATCCGCCTTACTTACTTTTCCGTCTTCATCTACTTCCTCCAGAGAACAAAGTAAAGGGTAATCACTGTCATCCCGAAATGCCCTGGTGTTACTCTGAGAAGTAATCACACCATACTTTTTGACAAATTCATCATACTTATCATTTAATTCCTTCTGTCCTTTTATCAGCTGTTCCTCCTCACATCCTTCCATCTGGATATCAATCAGATATCTGGTTGTTTTTCTTATATCGTCAAGAGCCTTAATTCTCTCTTCCGCAGAATTTCCCACTTCTCTTCTATACATCAAAGAATTTTCCCTGTAATATAACTTCCCATCTACAAAGCAATAGGAAAAGTTTCTTACATCCGGATCTGCTGGAATAATATCCTCGCTTATTTCCGACTCTTCTTCGATTTTCTCAAAGCTTGTGATTTCAGCCTGCATATTTTTGATTGCATTGTTTAACTCGTCATACATGTTAAACTCAGGATTATCATTTACACAGACCGTATATCTACTGTACTGTCCATATATCCTCTTGTCGTACTCCATATGACCAAGCACCATCTGTGGATGCTCTGCAAAGTACGAATTGATAGGAATACCATCCTCCGTGACACCTAAGTGTACCCAGTCTGGTTCCGGTTCCACTTCCATCTTTCTTTCTCGTTTTTGCAGAAATAATATATCACTGGTTACTTCTGTTCCCGCATTATCTTTAAACGCTGTACTGGGTAATCGAATGGCACCGATTAGTTCTGCCCTTTCTGCAATATATTTTCTGATGGTGGGATTACTCTTATCAAGTGTTCCCTTTGTGGTGATAAAGGCAAGAATACCGCCTGGTCTTATTTTATCCAGCGCCTTTGCTATAAAATAATCATGAATACGTAAATTGTATTGATTGTATTTCGCATCAAACACTTTATAATCTCCAAAGGGCACATTTCCCACTGCTACATCAAAAAAATTATCAGGATATTTCGTCTGTTCAAAACCACTGATTGTGATATTAGCTTTCTGATATAACTGTTTTGCAATTCTTCCCGATATTCCGTCAAGCTCCACTCCGTAGAGTTTTGCCCGCTGCATGGGAGTCGGCATACTTCCAAAGAAATTTCCGATCCCCATACTCGGCTCTAAGACATTACCATCACGAAAACCAAATTTTACAAGAGCCTGATTAATGCAAGAACATATCACAGGAGAAGTGTAAAACGCATTATTAACTGTTGCTCTCGCTTCTGAATACTCCTTTTCCGACAAAAGACCTTTTAATTCGACATATTCTTTCTGCCAGTCCGAATTCTTTTCATCAAATGCCTGTGAAAGACCGCCCCAGCCAACATACAAGGATAAAACTTTCTGTTCCTGTGAAGTGGCAAGCCTTCCTTCCGCCTCAATCTGTTTTAGTGTTTTAATGGCTTCCATATTCCACTTAAATCTTGTCTTTGGTCCACCAGAAGGCAAATCCCATAGGTTATAGTGAAAATTCTTTTTCTGTTCGTTACTATGGTCTGCTTCCGCCTCCATTTCAGCACCATATTCCGCCATGGTGACAAGCCTATCTTCAAGCATTGCCTCTTCCGGTGTCAATTCTCTTTCCTCTTCATAGGCAGCTTCTAATTTTTCCATATCCGCTTGAATGGAATTGCGATATTTCTCATAGCTTTCCGGTTCATCAGGAATTGCATAATCATCAATTACTTCTTCTTTCTGACTGTCAATATTATCTTTACTATCAGTAATATCTACATAATCACCATCAATAATATCTTCCTCAGACTCGTCGTAACCCTCATCCATTCTTGGCTGTTCAGGCTTGTATTCCCCTGTAAGTATCAAAACTCCGATTTCTTTTTCAATGTCCCTCCACGATACATAACCTTCATGTTCACCTTCCTCATCTCTCCATTGAAATCTCATTCCATGTGATTGAATGGTATCATAACCGTGAAGTCCATAACCATCAAGAGGCCAGCCACTTCCACCTGTCCCATATTCCTTTTTAATCAGGCTGGCTCTTGTATTGGCATCAATCTCCGTCTCAAAGATTTTACAGACTCTTGTTCTTCCGTTTACAAAACCAGTTCCTTTTAAAACCACATACCTGATATAATCACTCGGAACACAGTTTTCTTTCTTCGGATTAAGATAATTATATTTGCCCTGTAACGCTTCTTTTTTCTCTCTTTCAAAGCGTTTCATAAAATCATTCGATGAATTACCATCTGTACTAAGTTCTAACTGTCCCGTTTCATTGTCAATAAAAAAGGAAGCCTGCCTGTATTGACCTGCTTCCTTACCTGTTCCTAATGAATTTATTTCATCGAGTTCTTTATTAAATTGTTCATCTTCATTTTCTAATGATATCGGTACACTATCTCTTTCAGTACGATTTCTTCTGCCATCATCTTTGCCTGTTCCCTGAGTTTCCACATCTCCATCGTACTGTGTGAGTCCTGTGGTTTGTGTTTTTGAAGATAGCTGTTCATCAGCTTGTCTAACATATGATTGGCTTCCTCGTCCACTTCCATCATCTTCTCTGCCAGTCTCCCGAATCTGAGCAGGCTTTTGTATCTCGCCTTTTCGTTCTCCTTCAGGTAATTCATCGCCAGAAGTCCGTATTTTCCTACTTTTCTCAAATCCTCCGTCTCGTCCGGCATCTGTAGATCCGGATACAGTATTCCGTCTACTTCCTTGTAATTCATCTCTGCTAACATATTCATTTCTCCTTTCCTGTTCAGCAAATCTTAAATCTTTACCATAAGCTCTAAGAACATTACAGGAGACATCGCATATGAGAGAACCAAGACGGTAAATAGTATCTTCATCTGTCACCTTTACAATCTGATCAAAATCCTGTTCTTCAGAGGACAGATCAAATCCGCATCTCGTACCTACAACATATAAAATGCTTTTCCTCACCATCTCATCCGGATTAAAAGCACCTTGTAAGCTCTCACGTTTTTCGTTTCCTTCAATAATCACACTGCCTGTAATCTTTGAAATATCTGAAATCTGTTCATCAAATTCCTCTATTATTATCTCTCTGATTCTTTGTTTTGTAAAGTCTTTTAGAGCTGTCAGCGAATCTTTTCTTGTCAGTCTTTCATACTTAGGATAATTTCCTTTCTCCACTTGATAATCCATAAATTTAATCAACTTTTCATCATCAAAGTTCCAAGTAAGTTCCGTATCCTTTCCTCCCGTATCGCTGATATCAAACACATACCTCATAGATGGATTTAATGCTTTTGACGGATAGATGGCAGCTCCCTTGCTTCCTCTCTTTACAAATCTGCCAACCTTTTTCCAAGTATCAAAGTCAGCTACTAATGTTGCATTGGGTTTTTGTGCATACACCATCAGAATATTATCAAATTCATAGCGATAAATCCTTCCTGCAAGCCGAAGAACCGACTTCCAGCTTTCAGCGGACTCAGTTACCTCTTGAATGACCTGCTGATAAATTTGCCTCACTTTATAATCTACGCTCACCGGCTACACCTTCTTTCTTTTATTCGTCAAGCAAAACACGTTTTGAAAACTCCAAGTACGTTCTACTTTCAATCTGCGACTTTTCACCTGCAATCTCTCTGTAAGCTTTAAACTCTTCTTTATCAAGTTCAAGAACAATACTATCCTTCTTTTTCTCTATTGCATGATCATACTTTGTTATCAGTTTCCTTGCCAGACGAAACATAATATTATTATCCCTGCAATACTTCATGCTCTGCTTAAAAGAAAGAGTATCATCCTCAAGTATCCTACTACATAAAACAATATATTCCTGCATCTTTTCTCTTAATTTTTCTGCCTTTGAAATTGATAAACCTACATAATGCTTTGTCTCCTTTGATGAGTCCCATTCTTTTTTTAGTTCATCTATCAAAAACTCCATGTTTTCCATAATTTCATCCTGCTTTTTATTATTAGCCATCTTCATTCCTCCTACCTAGCTATTTCTTTATCCTCATATGGTAAAAATTCAACGCCCTTCATATCTGATTCAGACAATATAATTTTCTCCCCATAATACTGTTCCATTACCTTATCAATTGCCTCACCTAAAGTCTCCGCTTTTACCGTCACTACTTTTGCAAGTTCTTCCTTTACTTCAATTTCAAATTCCACTTTATTCATTCCTTCTTTCCTACCTCTCTATGGTCTTCCTATCAGAACAATTTTCCCGACACTCGGTACCGGATTATATGTCACACCATAATCAGTTCCCTTTGCTTCCACAACATAACCATCTCCAACATAGATTGCCACATGACTGATATTCTTATATCTTCCGTTATACTCATAGCTGTAAAAAATCAAATCTCCCGGCTGAAGATATTCATAATTGACTACCCTTCCTGTTAGTCCTTCTGCCTCTGCAGCCGCAGTATTCATACCATTGTAGCTGATATCCACTCCTGCATTTTTCCACGAATAATACGCTAAAGAGCTACAATCGTAATAATCGCCTGTATCTCTGTAATCCTGACTGTATGGATATCCCACTTTTGTAAGTGCGAATGTCACCGCTTCTTTTTGCTTACTATCTGAAATCTTTTTTACAATTTCATCTATCTGTTCCTGCGACATAGAAGACTGTGGTGTTATTCCACTGGCACTTCCAAACATCTGCATCATTTCTCTTGCCATCTGGATCTGTTCATCCGTAAATGCATAGTAAGTCATCATCTCTTCGTACTTTTTCAAAGTGACGTTTACATACAATACATTTTCCGTTACGGTTGCACCATCCTCTTTTGTAATCGTTTCAGTTCCACTGGATGTGTAATAAGAACACATACTATCAAATATAGTCTTTAAATTGTTCTTAGCACCATTACTCATAATGGTTGCAGTATCGCCCGTTCCATACAGAACCATATAGATTGTTACCACATCATTAAAATTTCCTGCAGACATTCCCTCATAATTTACATAAACAATTCTTCCGGAATCATATCCGTCATGATTATTGGCAAGTGTGTTTATTTCTCGTTTAAAATCTGCCATATAAGCACTGGCAACAGTTGTTACTGTCTCTCCATCTTCTAATGGTGGCAGAAAAAATGCAAAAGGCGAACTGTATAATGTCTCGACAATTCCCACAATCGGAAGTACCGTAATGGAAGTAAGCACCGTAAGTAAAAGAAGACCGGCTCCCGCCAATGCCATCACACTCTTTACCTTCGCAGACATCGTATTAGCTACAATGCTTTTGATAGCATTTAGCGGACCGGTCTTTTCCTGATTGCCTGAAACAATCTTGTCTATAAAAAATTTCATCTTGCTTGACTTGCCACTCTTTTTTGTATCAGACTTTTTTCTTTTCCCTAAAGATACAGAAGCTTTCTTATTTCCATCCATCTTGTAATCATTATGATAAGAATTTCTAGTTTTCGCCTTCTTCTTTGCTGCTGTTAACTCTGAATATTTATTCTTGTTTTTAGCAACTTCCTTAAGCCTATCATTTGAGTTATCTGATACCTCCAATCTGTTAAGTCTTTTTCCGGAATCAACTTTCTTGATACGCTTTGCTTTTCTTGCAAGCTCCTGTTCTTTAAAAAGTTTTGCACCTTTTGAAGCTGCTCCGGATATTGGTTTTGCAGCTACATAAGCCGTAAATGCTGCGTCTCTAACTTCTTTGCCACCATCCATATGATTCAGTGCTTTATCTGCTCCTATGAGTCTTGCTGTCTTTAACTTTGAGTCCTTAATCTTAAGTTTTGTCTTCGTATCAGCGAAATATTTTTCTGAAACTCTTTGTTTTGAAGGATTTTTTCTTTTATCAGATTTTGCTCTGTTAGAATGCATCCTGTACTTTTGAGTGTTTTTACCAATCATTATACTAGAACTTTCTTTCACATTAAGAGTTTCACTTTTGATTTTAGGACTTCTATTTAGTGTCTGCTTAGGACAAAATAAAAGCGTCATAAAACATTGAAAATACTGAATTTATAACTATTCTGTGGTACAATAGAAGTGCAAAGAAATAT
>CADADA010000055.1 GCA_902786515.1 uncultured Lachnospiraceae bacterium
AATAATTATAAAACACCTTTTGAAGCACGATACGAACAGAAGTAAAAAAACATAATTTTAACAGTCAAAAGTGTTACAAAAATGCTTGACCACAACAAACATTGATACTGCTGAGAAATTCGCTGATGTCTGAAGCTGTTTCTCTAAGTCTGCTATCGTATTGTCCTTGCTGTCCAGTTCGTCCTGCATTTCCTCCAACATTTTGATAAGCTCTTCGTCGTTCTTTGAGTTTGCGTATCCGTTCATCATGGTCATTCTCCTTATCTTTTGTTTGCTTTGATAACTCTTCAAGATGTCTATCTGTATCTGCAATTTCCGATTCTGTTCTCTTAATGATGTAATCAGCTCGGTCAATCGCTTGTTTTCTTTCGTCAAGTCCTCGTTTAATCCCAAGGATTCGTCCAGTTGTTCCCTTGTCTGTGAAAGCTCCTGCGTCAGTTCCGAAATCTGCTGTTCCAGCCTGTCTATCTCGTCCTGCTGTTCTTCTAACATCTTTATCATCTCGTCCTGCTTTTTGAGTATCAGCAGTATGCCTTCTAAGTTCCGTATATCTTCCATAAATCTCCCTCGCTTTCCTGATAATAAATGCTGTGATCTCGTCAAAAGTCTCTTTTAACTTCCGGCGGAGTGAGTTGCGTTCCTTAATGTTCCTGTTGATATCACATCTGTCGGATACATCTCCCCGCTGTTCAATCTGTCTTGCGGCTACTCCCTCATGGATAGTCGGCTCAATATCAAGTCCCTGCCTTTTGTAAGAACGGTGGTCTATCTGTTTATCAGGCGTAAGATATTGATTACAGTGTTCCGCCCATGACTTTCTCCATTCCTCAGCTTTGGAATGTTCATTCCAGTCATTAGCGGGTATTGATATCCGCTCCCATAAGTATTCTGTACCCTTGCCCTTGCGTTTTCTTGTTTTCTGATTACCGTTTTCATCAAGAACGGGTATGCGGTACTTGGATGTGTTCTCTTTATCCTTTGGGTTGTATGACGGGAGTGACGGATCATAGACTGGTCTGCCCTTATCGTCCCTTGCAAGCTGTGCATCTGCTCTTTTTTCAACTTTCTGTACTTCGTTCCATAAAGTCTGGCGGTCAAGGTAACGGTCAGGTGCATTAGCCGGAAGAAGAATCTCGGACATCACAATTCCGCCTTTACGGGTGAAGTCGTGGGTTATGCCCGTTTCTTCGTTCAACAGCTTTTCACCCGAACGGTAAGCGGCAGACGCAACCGCCGTCCTCCCGCCCGAACGTCCGATAATCTTTATGGAACAGTGGTAGATAGCCATAGTACAATTCCTCCAATCGCCATAGGATATTCACCACACCGCCCCGCATGAAATGCGTAAAGGGGTGCAGGGGTGTCCCCTGCCCCTCGGAGAGCGCACTAACAGAGCGAAGTGGAGTGGTATGAGTGGGCTGCGCCCACTTATAAGTGCGCCCTTTACGATGTAAAGGGAATAGAGAAACTATTCCCCGTCATCATCGGTATGCCCGCTTAGCTCGTCATGGCTTTCAGTATCACTTGAAGTTTCTTTTTTCGCCGTATCCGGCGCACCCTTGTTCATAGCCTTGCTGAAATAATTACCGTTCCGTTCCTGTGTCTTTAGAAAGTTCATAAGACGCATATCGTCACCCTCAACAAAATCTCTGTTAAGGACAGAACTGACAACACCGCCAATGATAATAAGTCTGTGTGTCCTTGCTTTGCGTTCTTCTTCCTTTTTCCTTTTCTCCAACTGCCTGATCTGTGCCTCATACTGTTTTGCTTTTGTAAGGAGCTGCTGCATGAGGTTATCCTTTTCCTGTATGCGTTCATCTAATGTGCGTTTACCTGCCATAATAATTACCTGCCTTTCATTCTCATTTACTGACTGCAATAAAAAATATTTTCTCTTTTATCCGTATTTTTTGCCGACTTTAATACAGATAAGAAAAGAATTTCCTTAACTTCATTTTGGTTATTCATTTCGGAACTGACGGATAAAAAAGAAAATGTTGATAATAAGACCTGCGTATGATACAATCTATTTGCGTGTAGGTATATCACGGCTTCGGTCTGATTACCAGAGGGAGTGGCTTTGACAGTCACTCCTTTTTCATTCAACCGTCTTTACTTCGGAACGGTTGCGGAGATTCCTGCCCTCATTAAGAGCAACAAATCTCTCCAGTGCGTCCCTGCGGACAACGATCTTTCTGCCTATACGGAGTACGGGGAGCTTGCGCCATTCAATGAGCTGGCGCATGGTGTTCCTGCCGATTCCCGTATATGCTGAAGCTTCCTCTATCGACATACTGATCCTGTTTTCCGCCATTTGCATTACCTCCTTTCTCGAAATTGCAAAATGCAATTCTGATAATTGCATTATATCATCTCAATTTTTATTGTCAAGTGTTTTGCAAAATTATTAACATTTATTAAATTGCATATTGCAATATGTGAAATGATATGTTATACTTTATACAGTTCAGAAACGACCATCGCAAAAAATGTGCATGGTGATTATATAAGGAGTGGATTCTTTATGAATGAAAAGGAACTGCGCAAGACTATCGGAAAGAGAGCCTTGCAGAGAAGAAAAGAATTAGGCTTTTCACAGAGATACATAGCGGAGAAACTCGGAGTTGATACATCAACCGTTCTCCGCTATGAGAAAGGCGCAAGCGACAATACGAAGTTCTTTATACTTGAAGGACTTTCAAAGGCACTTGATGTTTCTGTGGACTGGCTGAAAGGCGAAACTGAGGATATGCACACACAGAATTCCGACACGCAGGAACTTCAGATCAATGACATGGTAGGAGTTATCCTCAGAAACTTTCCAAAGGATATGGAAAAGGAAGATGAAGAATTCTGCAAGAATGTACTTCTTCTTTTCTTAAAAGAGTATAATGATTTCATGGGACGGTTTGCATACTCGGTAAAAAACTATTCTGCCGGAGCAGACAATTCAGATGTTGTCGGTGCGATTAACGGATTGAAACCCGATGAGAACATGACAAATGATGATTATAACAGAATGGCTTATATACAGGGTGTTACATCAATGATAAATGAACTTAACAATACCGCTGATATGTTAAGGAGATATGACAGAGAGCCAAAAGCAGTAAGGGCAGCCATGAACAGCTATCTCGGATGGTTCGGGGGAAGAAAGGATGAATAAAAAACAACAACCGGAGTCGTGATATACCTACACGCAAATTGAGCATATCTTACGATTCCGATTGTCAGAATTTCATATGAAAGGAGACTTTATCTATGGCAAAAGGATCAGTAAGAAAGAAAGGAAAGAAGTGGTACTACCGCTATTATGTGGAGGACGCAAGCGGAAACCGTATCCAGAAAGAATGTGTCGGTACGGAGAGCAAAGCGGAGACAGAAAAAATGCTCCGTGATGCGATCAGGGACTATGAGGAAAAGCAGTTCATAGCAAAGACACATTCCCTTACTCTTGGTGAGATGCTTGACATCTGGGCAGAGGAGGATCTGAAAGTCGGTACTCTCTCAAACGGTACAGTTGATACTTATCTTCATGCGGTCAGAAAGATCAAGGAACACCCGATAGGGAAAAGGAAACTGAAGACTGTTACGGCGGAACATTTACAGCAGTACATGGACCTGCTGACATTTGGCGGAACAGCTCCCGACGGCACAGTGTACCGTGGATTTTCAAAGGATTATGTCCGTTCGTTTTCGGCAGTCCTTAACAACAGTTTCAAGTTTGCCGTATTCCCTAAGACATTCATCACATTTAATCCGATGCAGTATGTTGTAATGCACCACAGCAGTGAAGATGTTGACATATTTGCTACGGACGAAGATGCCGGGGAAGAAGTCAATGCGATAACACATGAACAGTTCTTATCGCTTGTCAGTTTTCTTGAAGAAAAGAACAATCCTGCCGTACTGCCCATACAGATAGCATACTATGCAGGACTTCGTATCGGTGAGGCTTGTGCGCTTGCATGGAGCGACATCAATCTTGATGAACAGTATCTGACGGTAAGAAGAAGTGTCAGACGCAATTCTGCCCGCAGGAAAATGGAGCTTGGCACTACCAAGCGCAAGAAAGTACGGACAGTAGATTTCGGAGATGCCCTCACTTCCATTCTGAAAAAGGCAAGAAAGGAACAGTTAAAAAACAGAATGAAATACGGAGAACTCGGTTATAAGAATTACTACAAAGAAGTAGTTGAGAAAAACCGTACCCATTATGAACTGTATGCCCTGCCCCGAACGGAAGAAGTACCGGAGGACTACCATGAGATCGACCTTGTATGTACCAAACTTGACGGAGCTTATACTTCATCTGAACAGGTTGCCTCAATGTGCAGGAGTGCCGCAAAGAAAGTTGAAGGACTTGCAGGATTTCATTTTCATTGTTTAAGACATTCCTACACCAGTAATCTGATCGCAAACGGAGCATCACCAAAAGATGTTCAAGAACTTCTTGGACATTCAGATGTAAGTACCACAATGAATGTATATGCACACTCGACCAGAGAGGCAAAGCGGTCATCAGCAAGACTTCTTGACAAAGTAGCAGGTATTGATTAGAGTTAGTACAAATGATAATTTCCCTCGTTTCCCTTATAGGTTATTCATAAGGGAAAAAACAAGGGAAAACGGACATAATTTTGATGTGATATGTTCGGAATATGTTGAAAATATAGGAAAGTTAGATGGAGACATCTACAAACCCCAATTTATGTGTTAAAATGTGGTGGTAAGACAAGTTTGAGAAAGAGAGGGAATGAATGAACAAATTAAAGCATCTTACGGGGATAGTTATGATTGTGCTAATGATACTCTTCATGCATGTTGGAGCAGAAGAAGTACACGCCGAAGTATACAGTGGAGACTGTAGTGCTACAGAGGAAGACGATGTACACTGGGTGTTTGATACTGACAGTGGCGTGGTGTATATAAGCGGACATGGAAAGATGCGTGACTGGAACTGGGAAACGGAGTCAAAAGATGCGTGGCGCATTCACAAAGCATATATGCAGACCGTTTATATAGAAAATGGTGTCACAAATGTTGGAAATGCCGCATTTTTTAGTTGCGTTACCTTAAAATATGTATATCTTCCATCTACGGTTGAATCTATTGGTGATTATTCTTTTAAAAACTGTAAAACACTGGTAGGACTTAATGTTCCACAGGGACTGAATAATATAGGAAATTATGCTTTTGGAGACTGCCGTGCTTTCAGATACATTGAATTGCCTGAAGGACTGACACAGATAGGGCAGGGAGCTTTTAAAGATTGTGTTGTCATGAAGAAGATAACACTTCCTTCTACTCTTAAGACGATATCCACTAATGTATTTATGAACTGCTATGAGCTTGAAAGCCTGGAATTGCCGGCGAATCTTGAAAGTATAGGTAAGCTTGCGTTCAGGGATTGTCATGCTTTGGAGGAGATTAATTTACCCGGCAGTATAAAAAGTATAGGAAATGGAGCTTTCAGATACTGTACTTCCCTGCACATGGTAGAACTGCCATATAATCTTACACAGATTTCCTCTGTATTATTTGACGGATGCGTGAATCTTCGTTATGTACACATCCCTTCATCTGTTACATCGGTAAGTGAAGACGTATTTATGGGATGTGACAGAGAATTGATGGTCAATATAGATGACTACTATTATGCATCTGATTTAAAAAAATATTGTGAAGCCAGTGGCGTCAGAAGTATGATAACCACACACAGATATAATGGATTTGTTTACAATATTTATGATGATAAAGCAGTGATTACAGGATATAGTGGAAATGCATGGAATATAAAAATTCCGGAGTACATAGATGGTGCTCCTGTTGCCGGGATTATGTCGAAGACCTTTGAAGGGGATTATAATCTGGTTACACTGGAATTGCCGTCTACGCTTGAGAAGATTGGAACAAAAGCGTTTTATAAATGCTACTGCCTTGTGGAAATATTGAATCACAGTGCATTGGAATTAACTAAGGGTGCGTCTGATAACGGATGTGTTGCAACAAATGCATTGAATATAAGAAAAAGTCCGGAAGATGCGAGTATTGTATCTGTTGATGTTAACAGGCTTATTTATGCAAAAACTGCAAAGAAGAGTTATGTTGTTGGATATTTAGGAAATGCAGAGAGTCTGGTTTTACCGGATAGTTATATTGATGCCGGTGGCAATACAGTCAGTCAGTATTCTGTGATGAAATATGCGTTTTATGACAAATCATTTAAAGAAATTGATTTGGGAAATGGTGTTACGGAAGTAGGCAGCTCAGCATTTTTGAATTGTACAAACCTTCAGACAGTGCAGATGAGGGATGCGGTAACTCTGATTGAAAGTAATGTTTTTAACGGCTGCAGTGAAGAAATTGAAATATTATGTTACGACGGAAGCTACGCACACAAGTTTGCTGAGGAGAATTCATACAGGTACAGGATTGTGGAAAGACCTCTCATTAACATAGAGAAAGATTGTATCATCACACTGAGTGATGACATGATGGAGTGGAACGGTGAAGAGACAAAGCCGGAAGTTTCAGTTACTTATGGAGAGACAGTGCTTGCTCAGGATGTGGATTACACGCTTGAATATACTAATACACAGACATTGGGAAGTACATCGGTAGTTGTTACCGGAATTGGAAAATATACGGGCACGGTTACAAAAGAATATGCAGTTATCGTAGAATTAGACCATACCTATCTGATTGGACAGTACCAGATGAAAGTGACCGATGTAAATGCGGATTATAGCAGGGGTAGCGTTGTTGTTGCAGGTTATAATGATATAAATCTGAAGAATGCGGTAATTGAAGATAGTGTCAATATTTTAGGCAGCACTTTTACTGTGGAAGGAATAGGAGAAAATGCATTTTCAAAATGCCTGACACTCAAAAGTGTGCAAATGGGAAAAAATATAAAGAGTATAGGTGACAATGCTTTTTATGGATGTAAGAATCTTAAGAAAATTGTATTATATTCAAAGATACTTGAGTATATGGGAAATGATTCTATAAAGAAAATTCGCAATGATGCGAAAATATATGTCATGGCGGGAAGAATTAAGAGATATACCAGGTATTATTTTACGGAGATGACCGGATATAGTGAAACAATGAAAATTATGGATATAGAATCTATGTAATAATACATGCAGTCGGATAAATGAAATGGGTTTCAAACCTCAGAGATATAAGCTGGCGTTTGGAAACTTTGAGTTTATCCGTCTGTTTTTTTGAAAAATGTATTGACAAAAATAAAAATATACCATATCATTGTATTAATCAAGTAATACAATGGAAGGCGTGGATAGTATATGGCTTGGGAATTTGATAATGACAGACCTATTTATGCACAGATTTTGGAGTATATTATGATGGATATTATGTCCGGAAAGTACAGACCCGGAGATAAGATTCCATCGGTAAGAGAACTTGCGCAGGAAGCATCCGTTAATCCGAACACGATGCAGAAGGCACTGACCGAACTTGAGAGGGTGGGCATGGTGCACACTGAACGGACGGCCGGAAGATATATAACGGAAGACTTAGGAATGATACAGAGTGCCAAGTATAATATTGCGAAAAAATATGCAGCAGATTTTATCAAAAAGATGAAGGAGCTGGGATACTCAAAGAGTGAGCTTAATGATTTATTAGACAAACATACTGAATTATGGGAGGAAGAAGCGGATGGATAATATTGTTTGGGAATGCGAAAATTTGTCGAAAAAGTATGGCAGAAAAGTTGCATTGGACGGAATTGATTTACAACTTGAAAAGGGAAAGATTATCGGACTTTTAGGCCCTAACGGAAGCGGAAAGTCTACTTTGATAAAGCTTTCCAACGGGCTATTGACTCCGACACGTGGAAAAATAAGAATAGACGGGCATGAGATAGGTGTTGACACGAAAAAAGTGGTATCATACCTGCCGGAGAGAACGTACCTTGAAGACGGGCTTAAGGTATATCAGATTGTAGAGCAGTTTCAGGATTTCTATGAAGATTTCGATGCATCTGCAGCATATGACATGCTTAAGGATTTGAAGATTAATCCTGAGGCGAGACTGCGTACGCTGTCTAAGGGTACAAAGGAAAAAGTTCAGCTTATACTTGTCATGAGCAGAAAAGCCAAATTATACATGCTCGACGAGCCTATAGGCGGTGTAGATCCGGCTGCAAGAGACTATATTTTGGATACGATTATTAAAAATTATAATCCTGAGGCATCGATAGTGATATCTACGCATTTGATTTATGACATAGAAACGATTCTTGAAGACGTTGTTTTTATAAGAGAAGGTAAGGTTCTGGTACATAAGTCAGTTGACGAAATCAGGGAAGAAGAGGGAAAATCAGTAGATGAGTACTTCAGGGAGGTGTTCAGATGTTAGGAAAAATTATCAAATATGAATTTAAGGCTACAAGTAAGAATTATATTATTTCTTTTCTGGCTGTAATAGCATTAGCGCTGATGTCCGGAATGGCACAGTATCTTCCGGAAGACATAGAACTGTTCAGGGTTTTGAAAAGTATGGTTTTTATCGCATATGTTGCAGTCCTTTGCATGATGCCGACGGCAGTTATGATTGCACTTGGAATAAGATTTTACAAAACTATGCTGTGTGATAACGCGTATTTTACGCATACGATTCCGGTAAAGAAAAAAACATTGATAAACGGAAAGCTTTTATCAGGAACAATCTGGATGATACTGTCTGTTATAATTGTAGTTTTATCAGTTGTGCTCTTGCTTATTGTCAGCGGATTCAGGGAAGATATGATGGAAGTTATAAGGGAAATTATGGATTTAATTAAAGTTATTACGGATGATTCCGGTTATATACTTACGATAATATTAGGTATATGTCTTGCCATTGTTTTTGCGTTTGTAACAGTTATACATGTGTACGCTTCTGTGGGAATGGGACAGGTGTTTAACAGTCACAAAAAAATCGGTGCAGTTGTATTTTATGTGATACTCAGATATGTTTCTTCTATTGTAATGAGCGTTGCGATGTATATGTCATTCGTAGTGTTTGATATGAAAGACAGCCGGTTTGAGACAGCGGGAGAATTGAATGTACTTTTGACTCTTTTGATTGTTTTTGAGGCTCTGTTTGGTGTGATATGCTATGCAATTACATATGTGAAATTTAACAGATTTGATTTGGATTAAAAAACACTTGCATTAATTAATGGATTATGATAGACTTAAAAACTGTGATATATGAAAATATCCTTGTTCCCTGCAAAGCTGGGGACCAGAGACCAAAAGGAGGTAAAAAAGCATGAACAAATATGAATTAGCAGTAGTTGTAAGTGCAAAACTTGAAGATGATGAAAGAGCAGCAACTGTTGAAAAGGTAAAAGAGCAGATTGCTCGTTTTGGCGGAACAGTTACAGCTGTTGATGAATGGGGTAAGAAGAGATTAGCTTACGAAGTTCAGAAGATGAAAGAAGCTTTCTATTATTTTGTACAGTTTGAGACTGACAACGCAGAGTGCCCTAATTCTGTAGAAAAACAGATTAGAATTATGGAAAATGTCATCAGATTTTTATGCGTAAAGAAAGAAGAAGCATAAGATTACGGGCATATAGTAGAAAGAGGAAATTGTATGAATAAAGCAATTTTGATGGGCAGACTTACGAGAGACCCGGATATAAGATATTCGCAGAACAGTGAGCAGCCTATGGCGGTTGCAAGATTTACTCTTGCAGTTGACAGAAGGTTCAGAAGAGATAATAACAGTGACCAGACGGCAGATTTTATATCATGCGTTGCGTTTGGAAGAACAGCTGAATTTATTGAAAAATATGTACATCAGGGTACTAAGCTTGTTGCAGAAGGAAGAATCCAGACAGGTAGTTATACCAATAAGGATGGTGTGAAAGTTTACACTACTGATGTTGTAGTAGAGAACTGTGAATTTGCTGAAAGCAAAGCCGCAGCAGGTGGTAATGGTGATAATTCATATCAGCCTTCAGCGAGACCTGAACCGGTCAGTGCAGCAGGAGACGGTTTTATGAATATCCCTGACGGAGTTGAAGACGAAGGATTGCCGTTCAACTAAGTCAAATCAAATAAAGTTAGATGAAGGAGGAAAATATTATGCCATATAATAAAGCTGAAAAAGGCGGAAACGATGCTCCAATTAAGAGAAGAACAAGCCATAGAAGAAAGAAAGTTTGCATTTTCTGTGGTGATAAGAATGGTGAGATAGATTACAAAGATGTGAATAAGTTAAAGAGATATGTCTCTGAGAGAGGTAAGATTCTTCCTAGAAGAATTACAGGAAACTGTGCAAAGCATCAGAGAGCTCTTACAGTAGCTATCAAGAGAGCACGTCATATAGCTCTTATGCCATATACATTAGATTAATAGTCTTAGTACGATAAGTGATGAGCCCCGCAGAATGTCTGCGGGGCTCTTTATGTGCGCCCGACGGCGCACGTTTCTAAAGGGTGAAAGTCCCTAATCCGCCCGACAGTGGGAAGGATATAGCCGAACAGCAAGGGTGTTCATCGTGAGGTGGAATCTGAAGGAAGCTGTAAGCAAACCTCTGGTCTGACGAACAGAAATCACATCAGGCTATGTATAGGGGTAAGGTGGCGTAACACA
>CADADA010000056.1 GCA_902786515.1 uncultured Lachnospiraceae bacterium
GATAAACAATCATCAATAAACCCCCTAACCAAAGTATTCTTGCATTAAACTATCAAATAATAATTGCGTTTCATCTAGGGCTTTTTGCACTGCAACTTTTGATTTGTCGACCTGTTCGACAAATGCCGAAAACTCTTCTTGATACTTCTTGGGCGGCGTAAGTACATCAAAATCCTTCAAAAGGAATATCTTAAACTCCGCAAATGTTGACCCCGAACCCATCTTGGGATATTCTACTTCCGTCTTAACTTTCATGAAATACTGAAGATATCTGGTGTCATAAATATCCCTGTCTGCCGATATGCACAAAACACGCCCATCTTTATAATAAAATGGTTCCTCTGTATCAACCATCCAAACCTGCCCCTTATTACATATGGATGGCATCAATAAATCTCCCACTTTAGGCTTCGTATCATCATTTGCCAAGCGATTATAGTGTTCTTCTGAAATATAATACGGATCAGATGGTTTTTGTCCATTTGCCAGTTCGCCGATTTCAGTCCCCCTATAAAAAGGGATTCCGCTATCGACAAATTCCGTTGTGAAAACCCTATGACTAGAACCGACTTCAGCCACATTACCGAGCTTACGAGTTTCATATTTGTATTGCCCTGTTGCTATATCACCAAAGAGCTCGACAAATCGGGCTTTGATGAGGTTGTCAAAAGATTCTATCTGTTTCTTTCTCTCACGTATAATGGATTCTAAAAGATCCATCATATTCATACACTTCTGCTGCTCATCTGATGATATTTGTGGAACTTGTAGCTCTTCTAAAACAGCTTTACCAATAGCTTTAAAAGTGCTTCCTGTTCCCTGATTATTCAAGTCTGTATTTCTTGCCTTCAGTAAGTGAAAGACATAGTTCCTTTCGGCAGTATCCTCAATAGTAATCGCAGCCAGTCCTCTGCCTATACAACACCTATCTTTTGCATAATTTAAAGCTCCTATAGGTGCTCTAACAGAAATCAATATATCTCCTGGCTCTGCTATCTTCTTTGGATCATTGCACCATACTCTTTCGTTAGGATATAATTCTCCAAAATCTGCATTGCCTTGAAAGAATGGTAATCCGTCACCCTCTTCATTGTAACTTGATGAATCTGGCGACTGCCCCATTGTGATTTTTGCAATCTCTTTAAGTGCTTTATATTCCATTTATCATCCCTACAAATCCCAATTTATTCGAGACTCGCATTTCCTTTCCTTAATTCACCAATTCTTCTATTTAATAATTTTTCTAATACCCATAAGCGGTGTTTTTATTTTGGAAAACCATAAATTCATGCATTTCTTCCTATTCACTAAGAAGTCTTTCCAATTCTTCCATCTCTTTTCCAATTTCCTTTTCAATTTCACGGATATTAGCCATTATTTCAGATGTCGGCGGATACTCCACCTTCACATACTCTACTTCTTTATATTTGTTAATAGAAAGGTCGTAATCATTATCCACAATATCCTGCTTCGGAACCATAAATGACTTGTCCGTGCGCTTCCTGTCAGCTTCATTATCAAGATTCTTAAAACGCTCTATAATATCCGGAATATCGTTCTCATTTACAGGTGTTCGCTTATCATCCAGACTAAAGCCATCTGCTGTCATATCATAGAACCATACATTTTCTGTTCCGCCATGATCTGTTTTTGTAAATATAAGAATTGCTGTTGATACACCGGCATATGGTTTAAATACACCGGATGGCATAGAAATAACTGCCTCCAAAATGTTATCTTCAACAATCTTCTTTCGTATATCCTTGTGTGCCTTTGATGAACCGAAAAGAACGCCATCAGGCACGATACACGCACATCTGCCTCCAATCTTCAACATTCTGATAAACAATGCAAGGAATAAAAGCTCTGTCTTTTTTGTTTTACACACCTTTAAAAGGTCTCCTGATACGGCATCAGCATCTAAACTTCCCTTAAACGGTGGATTTGCAAGGATTAATGAGTATTTATCTTCGTCTGCATTCTGGTCTGACAAACTATCACGGTATTCAATAAACGGATTATCTATCCCATGTGTCATCATGTTCATTGCACCAATACGAAGCATCGTTCTATCCATGTCGAATCCATTGAACATAGTGTTCATATAATGCTCTTTCTTATTTTTATCGAAAAATATTTCCTCTTTTTTTCTTTCCTTCAAATATTCTGCAGCTGACACCAAAAATCCCGATGTACCACATGCCGGATCACAAATCACATCATCTGCTCCGGGATCCACCATTTCAACCATCATTCTGATAATATGTCTCGGTGTTCTGAATTGTCCGTTTCTTCCGGCAGAGGCAATCTTATTTAAAAGATACTCGTACACATCTCCACGTACATCTGCTGACTGCATTCCACTCATAAGTTCATATATTTCATCAAGTGAATCAACAACCTTTGAAAGCAATAACGGTGTCGGAAGTTTGAATATGGCATCGTCCATGTATTTAGAATAAGCACTATTCTTGTCACTATGAAGATTCTTAATAAATGGAAAAACCCATTCCTGCATTACCGTATACATTCTACCTGCCGGAAAGTCGTGAAAGACAGACCACTTAAGCTGTTTTCCATCAATAGAACGTTCTCCAAATTTTATTTCACCAGAAAAAACACTCTTATAAGGAAGTCCAAGCATAGCACTTTCTTTCTCACGCTTATTATCTACATCATCTAAGTCCCTGATAAACATTAAATATGTAATCTGTTCTATAACTTCCAGTGGATTTACAAGTCCACCTGCTGCAAACACATCCCAAAGACCATCAATTTTGTTTTTTAATTCTCCTGTTATCATTTTTTTCTCCACTCCACATAGATATTAAGTAAAAATAAAATCCTTTCGGTTTCCGCCTAGTATAGCCGAAAGGATTGTCCTGTAATTATTCTTCAAAGTTTACTATTAAATATTTTACTCTCTTTTTGTTGTATCGTCAAGAAATTTGATTTTTAAACTTTTGCACCATTAATTAAAAAATTAAAACTCATCAGAAACATATGAATCAAGATAATCATGTTGTAATGGAAAAATAAATTAAAATGGCGAGGTCAGAATTTATCCGCCCCGCCTCAACGCAGTCCGTAAACATACGCCTCACTCTCTATATAAAATATATCCGATATAAAAATAAAATACAATACCATAATTGTGAAATTTTCGCATTTTCTTAAACAAAAGCGGTTTGATAATTGATTCTTTTAATTAACCTCTCTAACAACTATTAACCCTTATACCAAAAATAATCCTCTAAAGCCCACATATCATTAAATATCTCTCCAAGTAAAGTTTCATCTTTCCTGTCTATTGCATCTTCTATTTCTTTTCCGAAGAAAATAAGAAGTCTATCCACAAGGGTTTCACCACTAATATCTGAAATTCTTTGATGCAATTTATCCTTAACTTTCTTAATGTAAGTATCTGAATAATTTTCAATTTCTTCAATATTTCCGCATGCAAAAAAAATCTTACGATATTCTATTACGCTTTTACTTTTCTCCTTATCAGAAACCATAGACTCAATAATATTTATGCGATTGTTAAGTTCACTATCTATCATATCTAATGCCTCATCTATTTCACATTTTCCTTCAATATAATCTTTTGCCGGGTTATTCTCGTTTTCTAAAAATGTTAGTTCTGCAAAATTAAAAATTACTTCCCTATCTTCTTTAGATGTATTGCACAATAAATACATTTCTCTAATTTTTCCGGTATTGTCAATAAATCTTTCACTGGCAATACTATACAATATTCTCAGCAAAACATCTTTAATTGCATCACAATGGCACCATCCCAAAGTTTTGTTATAACTTAAACGAAGTATGCTTGAAATTGCATTGCTTAAAGAATAAGACATTCCGTCAGTATTATCTATACTTTCATTAGTTTTCTTATAAACGCCATCATCAGATATTTCATGCATAGCCGAGAACCCTTTTTTATCAGTTTTTTTAGGTAATAAAACTTCATTATCTTTAATTAAATCATCAATTCTTACACCAAAAATATTTGACATCAGCACCAGCTTTTCTATAGCCGGTTCACTTGCACCGCTTTCCCATTTCGTCACAGCCTGCCTTGAGACTTCACATTTTTCTGCCAATTCTTCCTGTGTTAATTGATATTCCTTTCTCAAAGTTGCAATGTTCTGTCCTAAATTCATATTAATATCCTCCATTCATAGTTGATATTTTTATTATAACAACCATTGCAGTTGCATTCTACCAACCATTAAGAACATTTTTATGCAACTGTTGGTTGCTTAAATAGAATTCATATTTCTTTGATTTTAACACCTTGTATCTATCTGTAAATACTTCTTTGCAAATCCTGAGTTCCAGCTCCTGTCTATGTAAAAAGTGCTTAAGGAGTGCTTCTTCACCTGATACTCCCTTATTCTTCGCATACGGTGATTCGTTAAAGTACCCCAGCATCAACGGAAACCACATTTCATTTCCATGTTCATCCGAACGTTCTTTTCTGATAATATCAATATTTTCAGACACATTCTCCGTCTCAAGATATAATATCTGATATTCCTTGTCACGTAATACATTCTCGATTTCTTCATAAAACCGGATAATTTCATCATCAGATACATCCCTGAAAAGAAGCATATCCTCAACTATATTTTGAAAAAGCGAACACTCAAATATCATGTCTTTTCCATTCCATCTTTCGAATCTGTTAAGAACTATTTTCTTAAATTCATCAAATTGTATTTGACCATTATAAATCTCATATTGCTCAAGGTCCTTATGAAATCCCTCAATGTTTGTAATAATCTGTGTATAACAAATAATCACATGATCATTTTCAATGTGGCTTTTTTCTTCGATTGATGTCCGTATCCCGCTGTATTTATCTAATATTTCGTTATACTTATCATGGCTGACATACGAACACCATGCAAGTTCTACAGGTGAATAATCACCCTCACGCACAGCTGTTAGTTCAGTATGCTTCTTTACCATGTTTGTTGTAAGTGTACTCTTTCCGCTTCCCTGAAGTCCCTCTATAAAATAATTCACTTTTTCACTACATTCCTTTCCGTTTTCTGGCTGCATCAATTAGCATCTGTGCCTCATCAAATGCTTCCGGCAGATAGAGGTTCGGGTCTTCTTTGCCTTCTTTCTCCTTTGCCTTTATTTCTTCCCAATTTGCAAGAACCTCACCGGTATCGCTTACCTTGACATCTCCAAACACATGCGGATGTCTGCGAATCATCTTCTCTGTGATTCCCTTTACGACATCGTCCATTGTAAAAATACCTTCTTCCTCCGCAATCTGTGCCTGCATAACAATCTGTAAAAGCAAGTCTCCAAGTTCTTCTTTTAAATTTTCAGCATTTCCTGTTTTCTCATATGCGTTTATTCCACATATAACTTCCACTGCTTCTTCTATGCAACCTGGTTTTAAACTGCTGTGTGTCTGCTCTTTATCCCACGGACATCCGTCCGGTGCTCTTAGTCGTCTTACAACTTCTCTTAATTCATCAAATGATTCCATTATAGTTTCCTTTCTATCGCTGTAAATGATTCCGGAGATCTCCCTTGCCGCAGAAGCCATTCATCAATAACAGCATTACCAAATCTATCAGGCAGTGAATCAGCAAATAATCCCGGAACGCCGTGAAACGCTTCAATGCGATACTGCCTGAATCTTGCCGAAATCTCCATTGCAATGGATTTGTTCTGTAAATCTTTGGTAATCTTCATCAAGCCAGCTTCTATCATTAATGATTTTTTATATTTTACTATATATATAAATAAAATACAATATGTTGTATATTATGTCTATTTTATTTATTTAAAACATAATATATAGTAATTTATTAAATATAATCAAATATACTCTGCACTGCATCTGTAATATCAATAATTTCAGGCATATTTATTCTATCTATTTTTTTATACCCTCGCACATTCATATCAAGCAGCTTCAGTTTTTCACATTGAACATACCCTGTAACACAATCAGTACTAATTTTACTGCGCAAAGCACCAGATTCACCATGTTCGAATATCGGGCATCCAATAATCTCACCTGTTTTATTAAAAAAATCTTTACTCACAACAAGAACGGGTATTTTAATATTCTCAATTTTCAGAATATCTCCCTGATTAATTTTATGCTTCATCACCAAATCTCTCTTCCTGCCGGTTCACCCCAGTCAAATTCTCCATCAAGTTTTAACCTTCCTCCATACTCAGCAGCACGTTCCTCTAATGTTCTGTGCCTATACGGTTTTTCCAGCATAATAATTCCATTCGTCACCTTAATATCAAGCATATCATCCACGCTCACATCTGCTTCTTTAAGAATCTCTTTGGGAATCCTGATTCCCTGACTGTTTCCCCATGTTTTCACCTGCGTCTGCATAATCTCACCTCCTTGTATATACATTATATATACATTTAATTTTTTTATCAAGCAAAAAAGCACCTACTCAAAAAGTAGATGCTCAGTGGTATTTATCCGACATACTGATAACTAATTATTTAACAGACGTCTAATCTCATCCACCATTTCACTGATGTTTCTCGCCTGTGCAGCCACCTGCTCCGTACTATCTGCATTACTTTCTGCCATTGCACTAATGGAAGCAAACTGCTCATTTTCACTCTGTATGCTTTCTGCAATATTACGATTGATTTCTACGGTCCTACTAATAATCTCTGACTGCCTTTTATGTGCCCTATCCATTTCAGTGATTGCATCTGCGGATACATTCAACATACTGGTCATTTCACGTATATCACCAAAAACAACCTTAAACTGACCATTCTGCTCTGCAAGTTTTGCAGCATTTTCACCAACCTGTGTTGTAATCTCCTCCACATTCTTCCGTACCCGTTCAATCACCTCTCCTACATCTTTTAATGAACTTTGTGTACTTTCAGCAAGTTTCCCTACTTCTGTAGCAACTACAGCAAATCCTTTTCCAGCATCCCCTGCTCTAGCAGCCTCAATCGAAGCATTTAGTGCAAGGAGACTTGTTGAAGAAGATATTCCTTGAATCAATTCAAGTGTTGTACCTATTTCTTCTACGGCTTTTGATAGCCTTTCAGCTATGTCCGTAGTTACAGACATGGACTCTGAAACCTCTGCGTTGATGCCTTGTAAATCGTTTAATGACTTTTCATTTTCCTTTGATTTTTCTAACAAGCTATCAGATGTAGTTTCTACTTTTTCCACATTCTGCTCAACAATACTCTCACAATCATTCAATTCAGAAAGGTTTGTCATACTTTCATCTGCCTTCGAGCCAAGAACATTACTGCTTGCCACAAGCTCCTCACTCGTTGCGGATAATTCCTCAGCAGAAGCACTTTCACTTGATGATATTTCCATAAGTGCAGAACCTGCAGTTACCATTTTTTCAGAAATAGAGCGAACTGCATCCATAATACTCATGACCTTTTTATTATTTTCCTCTAACTCATCTTTTTTCGCATTAACCAAAAAATTTGAAACAAAAAACACAAAAAGCGTTGTACCTGCTACGGATAAAACTATGCCGACAATGCACATAATAATATCAGAAATATACAGTTCATCTTTTACCGGAAGAAGTGTTGTTTCCGGAACAAACCAAGCAATGATTAACGATACGACACATACAATTCCATCAATCAATAATAATTTCACATCCAGAAAAAATGCAACCAATATGATAAAAAATGAAATAAATCCCCAAAACGTCCGTGAAGGAATTAAATACAAAATAAAATTCCATTGAACAATCAATAAAAGACTTGTAAACAGTTTTCCTATCTTAAGCTTTCCCTCTTTTAGAAATCCATCATCATCAAATGCCGTCTTTACCAAATACACACCGACTAAAAAGCAAATAACATCCATAGCTGCAAAAATTCCCAAAGGCAACCATGATACATTGCTATACAGACCAAGCACTTTCTCAGTAACAAATGTGATTGTAGCACACATGACTGCGGACACAAGTGCAAGTACACCCCACTTGTACACAACGGACATATACACATCTACTGCTGTTCTCTTTTTCGACATATCATATTCCTCCAATCTTTTAAATATCTTTCTTTTTTTACAAGTTACTATATGAAACCAAAGAATGTTCTGCAATTTGGATGGTTTCAGACAATAGATACCATCCTAAATAATTTAAACTAACAATCGTAGCACACACACACAACTAAAACTTTAATATGTTCTATTGTATCATAGGTTAGAACTATTGTCTATATAATCTGCATTTCTGGAGTAGGTTGGTTCATATTGTAATATAGATATATAATATTTGCAATTTAAGCATCATTGTGTAAGCGCGATATATACACAGGTATAATTTTTCTATAATCATCAATTGACTTCATAACGAAGTATGGTTATAATTTTGTAATCAAAGGAGGTGCTACTATGCCAGAGATTAAATCCAGCGCGAAGCTCAACCAAGTTTACTCTGCTGGATCCAGTGTATGTTACTTATCTATAATCCTCAGCAATGTTTCTATCAACATCATTTTCAATGTCATCAGCAATCACACCTATATTCTCCGACATTTTTTCAAGGTTATCTATACGTTTTCTAATAGAACCAATAATAGCTTCACGCCTTTTATCATCTATAAACTCTTCTCCCTGCAAAAGGACTTCACGTATTTTATCATCACATGACTTTAACTTTTCAAAATCTATCCACGACATAGAAGTAACAAGCTGCAACTGAGCTTCATGGGTTTTCTTAAACGGTTTACATGTAATATTTTTTCCTGATATTATCTGACCGGCAAGCTTATCATAACCAAGAGAAGACCCGCTATCAAATATTGGCGCCGTTCCCAGCCATTCTAATGTCTCTGCATTACGTATCAATCCGAAGTTATTCATATGCCTGTCTTCGTTTGCAATAAGATAATCAACTACAATCATTTCATCTAATTTGTGCTGAATATCTTTTATTCCAAGTTTCTGACAACAATCAACATAGTGCTGATAAACAGAAATATTATTTTCCTTCTTTGCTGTCTTTATCACTCTCCACGCGCTTATAAGTTCAGTATCAGAAGTAATAAAATCTTCGCAAACACTGTAAGGTGTACCATCATCCCAAATCAAATGGTACTCAACATGATTTATATTCAATGCTCTCATTATGATGGAGGCTATAACCTCATTAAATGGCTGTTGTATAAACGGAGCACTTCCCGATTTCAAAAGACATCTTTTTCCATCTATTATCTTCCATCTTTTCTTCAAAAATCCATCTGATGTGTTATCAGGAGAGATAAAATCAAAATTCAATTCTTTCTTTTGTTTTCCAATAAGTACATCACCAATATTTTCGGAAAAACTATTATCAAAAAAATTAATGTCTTTCCATTCAATACTTGTATTTACAGGTTTTATCCAATATTGATCTGAAAGGCTCAAGCCATAACATCTTGTAACTAACAATCTTGTATCTGTAAGATTTAGCATTTCCATTGCTTCCTTTACTCCCAAACGACTCGCCGGTATGCTCCTGTCTGTCCACCATTCATTAAGAGCTGCTCTGTCAACTATGTTTTTCTTACATGATACCGAAACCGGTAAATGTTCAGCGTTGTATAGAGTACTACTTTTTCTGATACTTCCTGTTATCTCATCTATTTCAAAATCCATGACTGGGACATTTTTATGCATCAAAGCATATTTCATAGCGCCCTTTTCATTATCTATTCTATAGAGAACCAAATCTTTCTGAGTTCCTACATCACTATGCTGTTGCATAAATTTTCACCCCTTCTCTGTTTACATTAGCATAAAACGGATAATTTACAACCCATTTATTATAGTGTTCTTCACTCTTAGCAATCGGCTTTATATCAACATCATAATCCATATTAAAATCAAAAGTCATATCTGACAAACTGTGTCTATACTTTTTAATCTCCATATCAGATAAATCAGGCAAAATCATAATATCTACATCTGAATTATAATCACCTCTTGCATAAGAACCATATAAAATAACCTGCCGCAAATGTGTCCCATATATCTCCTGCACGCCTAATACATACTTCTGAATTAATTCCTCCATTGACTGTTGCATGGGATCACCTCCAATTTCTCATATACTTAACCATATTATAGTCATATATACCTTCGTCTGAAAGAAAAAACATTATTTTACTTCTCTATAATTCATTACCTTTATATTGTTTCCCTTTTGTCTTGTCTGTTGCAGCTACGATTCTGTACTCGCCTTCAGGAATATTTTTTCTTGTTGTAGATTTATATGTATACGTAACAGTTCAGCCAGATATAGTGTAACCACCCCTAACCCAGCTAAAAAATAGCTGGGTCTTTTTGAAATATCCGCATGATATTTTCTATGATATTCAT
>CADADA010000057.1 GCA_902786515.1 uncultured Lachnospiraceae bacterium
CACCTCACGATGGACACCCTTGCTGTTCGGCTATATCCTTCCCACTGTCGGGCGGATTAGGGACTTTCACCCTTTAGAAACGTGCGCCGTCGGGCGCACCTAAAAAAAAGAGCCAATCACCTGATTAGCTCTTTTACATTAATCCACTTATTTGTGTATATATAGTCTTGTCATTTCCGGTTCGCCATCGCCTTGGGCCATACAATAGAATTCCCATCCGTACTTTTCATAAAATCCTATGTGATCCGTCACCAAATAGATTGGTGAAACGCCCTTCTTCTTCATATCTTCTACCACCATATTTAGTAATTTACCTGAAATTCCCCTACAACGGTATTCTTCTTCCGTGTATACGGCACAAACATTTGGTGTGAGATCTTTTCTGTCGTGAAAGTCGTTGTCAATGACACCCATACCACCAATAATTTTCTCACCATCCATGCACAAATACCAGCCGTTTTTTGTTTCATTATTTAAAAATGCTTCCATGCATTCCAAGTATGCTTCTTTCGGCACACCCCATTTATTATGAAACCATTCTGCTGCTCTGTCCTTCATTTCCGGAACTTCTTCTAATGTTATGTATTTATAATTACTCATAGTTCGCTCCTTTAATCTGTGTTAAACAATGTATTTACTAATATTTCGCGGAATCTATGCAGAACGTATTGTTTCTCTTAAGATTCTTCTGATACTTTTTTCTGACAAAGAATGCTCATACGCAAGCTGCTTTATAGAACTGCCTTCGCGATACATCTGATAAATCTTATCATTTCGTGACTTATAATAAGCCCTGATATCCGTCTGGCTGCCCCATTCCTTTTTCTCTTTACACGGGATGTAGATGTTCGCTCCGCTAATATATTGCTGAATAATCTCAATTACTTCTTTGGGCAGAATTTCTTCCGCTTTTATATAGCTCATAATGATCCTCCTATTTTTGTTTCGGATTCACCTGAGCATAATTCTCAATTTTATTTTATGCCCAGACTACTGAGCGATAACATATCTTTTGCGCATAATTATACCAATCCTTCCTTTTACTTTTTTGTAACTATTCAGCACCAGATATTATTCTTAGAATATCATGCAGGGAGCTTGCTCACTGAATGATATTCTAAGAATAATATCCGACGGACAAGATGCGTAGCATCTCTGACCGCCCACAGTCTGGAAATGCTTGCATTTCCAGACTTGATGTGCTGAATAGTTACATTTTTAATCATACTTTATAGACAAATAATATGCAAGCCCATCTTTAATTCTAATCAAGGATGGGCTGTCATGCAGTTGTATCATAATGGATTACATTTTTTATCATTTTTCAAATCATTTTTTTTAGGCATATAATTCTATTTTCTTCCTCAAATCCGATATTCAATTGAAACTTTAACGACTCTGTATTGTCCAATTCGCAATCACTGGCAAATTCTGTGCACCCGTTGAGTTTTGCCCACTGCTCACATTCTTTGCATAGAGTATTAGCAATTCCATTTTTCCGGAACTGCATATCCACAACAATTCCCTCTAGATAACCTACAGGACTATTATCACAGCCTTCCACATAATCATGTCATAAACTACATAATGCAAGTCCCACATATTTATCACGCACTTTATATGTGAACGCTTCTTTTTCATTCGAATCAAAGTACTCTATTAATATTTCTTTTGCTTCATCAATTGATTTGTCATTCCATAATTGAATAATTAACGGAGCAAGCTCTGGTATTGTTTCTTTATTTGCTATCATATTTTTCCTCAATCTCCTGTTGGTATATCCTCATTCAAACTTTTATTTCGATAATTCAAATTCGTCCTAAGTGAATACCCCTGTTCTTCCCAGAATGAATTTGCCGGATCATTGTCCTTAAAAACCAATCCGAACACCTTTTGTATTCCTTCTTTTTAACTTTGTTGTAATTCCCTCTCTGGAATCATCCACTGGATTCATTGCACGACGCGTCTCCACAACACTATTTTTTTATAAACGGAATCTAAAATACCATTGAATTATAAACTTTACAGTTTTATAACTCTTTCATCATTTTAAACTATACAAGCGATACCATTCGCAGATACTTTGAAGTGCATTACCCCGATTCTGCTTCGCTCCATCTTGGTATTGACTGTCATCGTGAAAAAATCAAAAAAACTTTGAAAACGCAAGCATTCCTGTACGTATTTTTCCGTTTTTTAACTTGTTACGAAATGATTATCTCTTTGAGTACGTTTTAATATCTTAAAAATCCTATGAATAGATTCACTGTTGATAGTGTTGCATACGCAGAGCTACTCAAACGTTCTTCAAGCTACTGCAATCCAATAAATAACATGCATTAGGGTAACATTAAATCATCTGTTTCCCTAATTCTGATATTGTATAAATTGTATTTCCTGCTTCTCTGCTTTTAGATAAATAGTAAAATTCTTCTTCTAATTTTTTTGTTATCCATCCTACTTTTTGTGAAGTAACATCTAACTCTAGGGACATTTCTCTTGCAGTCACACGTCCACCTTTAATAATCGCCAATTTCATAAATATATATTGTTCTCTTTCAAGTAAATTTCCTTTCTTTTCAATCTCATCAATTTCTTTCTTATAGCTATCAGATATTCTTTTCTTAGCTACAACGCTATTTTTTGCACCACATTCAAGGCAATTCATATTATGTCTTTTTAGAATATCTAGATCATCCTCTGAATACACATATCCGCAATCATCACAAACAATTTCCTTAGTATCTTTTAAAAAGTCCTTCAATAAGTTATTAAAATTGAATGGAGATTCAATAAAATAAGTTCTTGCTTCGCTGCCATCTGGTTTACCCCAACGCAAATTCTCATTTAAACACAAACCATAATTTAATGCATATATTGATACTTTTTCACCATTTTTACTTGACATCTCATTATATTTATTCACAAAAAAATTCAATTCCAAAGAGCCAAGAATGTGTTCAATTTGTTTCGAAATATAGAAATGACTTGTATATGGATTTGTTCTTTCTGCATCAAATATTTTCGCAGTATATTTATTAGTTCTTATACTGGTCTTAATTTCCTTTTCTCTTTGTATTATACTCAACAATAATGTACGAAGATGAAAAATTTCTACCCTTTCATCATATGCCATTTGTGCCGATTTACCTTCTTCAAAAAATAATGACAATCTTTCATTATAGAATCTCTTAGATGCTTCATTCAATACAATCATCGTTATTTTTTCATTCCTCGCAATTGAATATTCTTGTGCATAATCCAATATCAATCCAAGATGTCGAACTACATTTAACGTCATCCTAAACAAATATGTACAATATTCCTCCACACTCGCTTTCTCCGTATCAAAATAATAATCAATAACATGTTGAGTAAATATTTTCAATCTATTTTCTATAATTCTTTGCGTATAATTAACAGCAGCCTTTTCCATATCTGTTCTTTTATCATTCACATAAAGTTGATAATAATCCAAGTATCTAATATCTATCTTTTGTCTATCCAACTCGCCCAATTCTACTCTACCTGGATAGGCAGATATTTTTAATTTTATATAGTTATCTGATGTATTATTCAACGTATTTACAATCAAATCACAAAACATCCTCAACGAATCTTGGTCTATTTCAGAATAGTCATCCAAAATCAAATATAATCTCTTCATCTCCAAATCCTGTAAAACCTTCTTTATCTCCTCGACTAATTCTGTGATTTCAAATATTCTAGCAAACACTCGATTATATTTCTTTTCATTCTCATTTGCATTACTAAATTTTGTTTTTCCAGAAACACTAGACTTTACACCTATGTCCTTCAATACGATACTATTCTCTACCTTACCGCATATTGAATTTTCCATTTTATTATCTTCTATGAGTGATAAATTAACCTCTTGTAGAGTTTGTAGTTCAATGTCACCTAAATGCGCATTATTCTGAATTCTATCTCGTATTCCTTCTAGTTTTTTTATTGAACCATTGACTTTTGAAGGAAAATGAATTTTATCTTTAAATTGATCAAATTTCGTTTTATAGTTTTTAGATATTTCACTTATCAATTCACTTACGAAATCTAATATAAATTGCCTTTGTATTGAATAATTTTCAATTTCCTTTGAATTATTTGCTTTAAGATAATTTATCGTCATATAATTACGTTTTGCAGTATCAAATATCGTTTTTACATCTATATAACAAGTCATAACCTCTTTGGATTTTCTTAACTCATTCTGCATTTTCATAAATATTGTTGATTTACCAGTTCCTTTTCTTCCCACAAGAACTGTAGTATTATCTTTAATACATAATCTTAATAATGCATCCCCTTCAATTGGATCAACATATATATCATCTAATAAATTTTTGTTATTTTCGTCTACAATTTCATATCGTCTATACTGCCTTAGTGATTCAACCGCTTTATTAAATGTTTCAATATCTTTCCTGTTCATATCTTTTCCTCCTCGTATCCTGCTATTTTGTAAGTTCATGTATAATCCCATGCTCCATATCATCTATACTATATATATGTTCCATAACCTCAAATGTCTCTCTCAAATTACCTCTAGCACTCTTCCAACCAATTCCATCTGTAAACCACACAAATGTAAATCCATCAATAGTATCCGCTTCCTGTGAAAGCATTTTATAACTTCGTGCTGTTTCATTAAGCTTCGAACCACCACCACTATAAAAATTTGTTTCAATAGCATAAATCATTTTATCCGTCTTAATTACAAAATCAAATCTCTTTGCGGCTTTCCCCTGATTTGAAAGTGCTGATAAATCAATATTCCATTTAGCTTCAATGTCCTTCAAATACATTTCCTTGAAGTAATTCACATTCTTATTAAATCCTGCTGCCACAATGTACTTTTCAACCAAATCTTCCATTTGATGACCGCCACGATTTTTACGTCCATTGGAATCTAAACCAGTTTCAATTCCCAATGCATAATCAACTAAGTTATTCACAAGATGATTGGCAATCATATCAAACAATCCTGTTTTACGCATAAAAGCCTTATATTGCTCTACATCATAATTCATAGTTTTGAAATTATACAAAAACGCGCCATCTTCATCCTGTGCATAAATTTCATTTCCCCTAACTGCCAATAACAGTGGTATACATTTTAATGTTTCCGGATATTTTTTCACTATAATTTCAAACTCTTCCTCAATATTCTTTGAACCAATAAGTGAGTTTAAAATATTCAATTCCACCTTAATTTCATCTACATTCTTTACTACTTTCTCAAAATCAATATAATAATCGTAGCTTGAGATACTAGCACGAAATTTACTAAGCCATTCATCAAAATCTCTCATCTATCAATGCTCCTTTATATTAATATCTATTTTATCTTCAAAAAATTTCCAAATTGTCTTACACGGATTATATGAACCGTCATCAGCAATTAATCCAGATTTCTTATATAAATCTGTTACACCCGAAAGATATCTTCTATTCTTTGCTACAGTTAAATCTTTAGGTGGCATTCCATTAAATATCACCTTAACTTTATGTGTATCATCTGGCAAAATATTTGTAATAGTCTTTGGTAATCTTAATATTCTTGCTCGAATATCATTAGCCGAAATCTGTTTATCTACAACCAGTTTAACACCTTCATTTTTTTCATCTATTGTTCCATCTGCTTTTATAAAATCATCTGCTTCGTTTTTTAATGCATCCATTGCATTTTTACTAAATACAGGTGTAAATATAAAACCAATCTCGTTATCAATGCAGCTTTCAACAAGTGTTTTTCCATCGATAAGAATTATCGGGCGTGATGGATCTGTATCTACAAATTCCTTAGTCTTTTTTGAGTACTTGGCAGTTGTAATAAATATCCCCTTACTGCCCGAAGGCATCACACCTCTAAGTGCCCTGACTTTTTCAATAGGAATTGTGGTCCCTGGTTTATTTCTCTTTGCCTGAATATAATAATCAACAGAATCCGCCCCACCAAAGCCACCAACCCCATATCTTACAGCCTCCAAGTCAATTCCCCCATCCGAAGAACGTCGTGTGACAACAACCTCATCAAGATCAAGCTTTTCAAGATACACTTTTAAAAATTCCTCAAATGCATATCAACTTTCAAAACATCCATAAAACTGTTCCAAAAACTCACTTATCTTCTCATCAGATATTTCAATATTCTTTCGCATCTACGTAAACCTTCTCCAATCTCCTCTTGGACAGCTCCAAGTACTCTTCTATTACATCAATTCCAATAAACTTTCGTCCAAATCGTAACGCCTCTACTCCGGTAGTTCCCGAACCACAGAAAGGATCCAGTATAACTTGCCCTTTCTCTGTAGACGCCAATACAATTCTTTCAAGCAAATATTCTGGTTTCTGTGTTGGATGCTTACCCTCTGCCTTCTCAGAAGGTTTCGTCAAAGAACCTGTCCACACATCCTTCATCTGCTTACCACCATTCATTTCCTTCATTTTATGATAATTAAAAAAATGCCGAGACTTCTTTTCATTCTTCTTTGCCCATAGAATGGTTTCCGTGGAATGAGTGAAGCATCGACATGCTAAGTTTGGTGGTGGATTTGTCTTCTGCCATGTTATGTTGTTAATGATCTTGAAGCCTTCCTGCTCCAATGCCATACCAATCGAATATATATTGTGTAATGTTCCTGATATCCAAATCGTGCCGTTCGGCTTTAGTACTTTCTTACATAACTTAATCCACTTTCTATTAAACTTGTGTTTTTCTTCGACGCTGGTTCCACTTTCTGAAAGCTTATCCCATGAACCTTTATTTACGGAAACCATCCTTCCACCCTGGCAGGTAACTCCATCATTACTTAAAAAATAAGGTGGATCTGCAAAAATCATATCTACAGATTCTGGTTGCATCTTTGTTAGAATTTTAAAGGAATCACCCAATATCAATTGTGATTCTTCCGTCTCGAAATAGATTGGCACTTTTTTTGCAAATAAGTTATCCATTATTTCGACTCCTCTAATAATTGCATATGATTACTTCCTCTCCAACTCTGTTTGATGCATCTGAATTAATCATTCGTTTTACGTTTACTACATCTATTTTATAGCCCTTATTACCATATAACTCATTTATCAACTCTGTGTTGTGATTTGTGAGCATACAATAGCAACCTCTAGTTGTCAATTCATCATAAAGCTTTGCTAATCTCTTGTGACTTTCTATATCAAAGCCCTCTTTTGTGTATGACTCAAACGAAGTCGGATTCAACGGAGCATACGGACTATCTAAAAATATAAAATCACATTTCTTTGCATCCTTACAAGCTAATTCAAAATCACCCTCTATGATAGTTACTTCCTGCAAGTATCTTGAAGTTGCCATAATAACCTCTTCATCAACCGAAGCTCTACGGCTATTGTTATACGGAACATTAAATAGTCCTTTGCCGTTTACCCGATACAAGCCATTAAAACAATGCTTATTGATAAACACAAACAATGCGGCCAACTCAACATCATATTCAGCTTTCATCATCTTATCATTATAATGCTCCCTAAGAGAATAATAGTATTCTTTGCCATTATCCCACATTTCCACATCCAGTTTATTTACCGTATTAAGAAATGCTTCTGGCTCATCACATATCTTCTTATAAACATTTATTAGTGCTTTATTAATATCATTTATGAGCGCATTTTTAGGTTGCAATTCAAATATAACTGCACCACCACCCACAAATGGCTCATAATAATCATTATACTTTTCAGGCATTCTCTCCTTAATCTTTGAAAGCAACTGACGTTTTCCGCCTGCCCACTTTACAAACGGAACGATACTTGAATTACTCATTTTGATTCCTCTTCTCTATATCCGTCAAAGGATAATTTCTTACATACTCATTATACTTGCAAACATACAAATTAACAACCAGTACTTTCACTCTTTGTGGATTAATCTACTTCTGAAATACAAATATATACTCATGCGCCAACAGAAGAAAGTTATTGCTCTGTTTCTTCCAGTAATCTGTAGATCGGCAATTATGCTGTTCTTTAATAATAATTTCCTTATTCATAAAACCTGACTGTAAAAAGCATTCCATTATTCTAAACCCTAATGGAATTACCTTACCATTTTTTCTTACATCTCCAATCATTACTGCACACATTTTTCCATTTTTCAAAACACGGTATGCTTCATTTGCCACCTTTTGCATCTCATCTAAAAACTCTTCCACGCCTAACAAGGATATATCCCCTTCTATCCCTTTACTATATCTAATGATATTGGCATATGGCGGATGCGTGCAAATAAAATCAATGTGACTATCTTTGATAAAATGTAAATCTGTAGCATTTCCATTTCGTATAAATATCTTTGAAGTTGTTTCACATTGGAATTGTAAGTTTGTTTCAGATATTGAAACGGATTGTGGATTGATGTCAATACCCACCGCATGACGATCGAGTAGTTTTGCCTCTACCAAGGTTGTTCCACTACCCATAAATTGATCTAATACCCAATCACCTGGATTAGAATAGCGAAGTATCAGATTTCTTGGTACATATGGTGTCCAATTACCTCGATACATTCCTGAATGTGTCGCCCAACTGCCTCTGTCTGGAAACGACCAAACTGTTGTTGTTTCAAGATTAAAATTATTTGGTTGTCTATTAATAATCTATACCCCCTTCGTTTTTTATTTTCTTATACATTATAACTCAATGTCTTAGAAAAATCCACACCTATATTTCTTTCACTATAAGTGAATTTATCTATCTGGCATATCATGCCATAATATTCACAAATAGTGAAAGAGGTATTGATATGCATTTTAATAATGATGCTGACCTATATCGTGTTATAGGTGCAAATATAAAAAATTACAGAGAACTGGCTAAATTAACACAGGTGCAACTTGCTGAACAGTCCAAAATCAGCATAAGCTATCTCTCCAAAATTGAAGCTGCAGGATGTGATAAAAGTCTTTCTATATCTGTGTTAAATCAAATTGCAAATGTACTTGATATTGAGATTACTGAATTTTTTAAGGAGGATGAGACAAATGCCAAGACAAGCTAATCGCTTTGGTGGTGGCGCTAACACCAATATAAATGGACTCCATTTCGAACAAACAACATCCCTAAATGCAGCATTACTTAATGCTGGATTTAGCATTGACAATAATTTCGATGTATATGATAAAAACGGATTCATTGGTTACTCAATTAATCAAGACAAATTTTCTACAATATTTTTGAGACAAAGAGGAGTTGATGATCGAGCTATAAACTCCAAGCGATGGAATCCTGATGAAGCTTTTATTAATGAGCGTAATAAAACCGTTTACATTATTGAAAAAAAATTTCAGCACACAAGTGGTTCAGTTGATGAAAAACTCGCAACCTTCCCATTCAAAATCAGAGAATATAAACGACTTTTAGATCTTATTGGTTACGATTTAGTTTATATGTATCTATTATCTTCTGATTGGTTTGATGCTCCCAAGTATCAAGATTATTTCGACTATATGGATGAACTTGGTTGTCCTCATTACTTTGATAACTTACCTTTAAGTGCTATCGGATTGTAATCATTGAGTTTTTTCAACAAGTAATTTAATGATAGGAGGTGTTTCAGTATGGCTATATGCAGAAAACATCATCGTTATTTAGAGGAATTTAATGAACTACCTGAAGCATGATTTGCCAAATAATCAATCATATACTGTTCCGTTTCATCATTTCGATGGTTCAGCAGTTCTTTTATTGCACTTTTTTGTGCCGGCTTTAGGAAATACTCATCTTCTTGATCAAGTATCATCTTCGCAATACTATATGCTTCTTCTTTACTATACTCAGAAAGGTATTTCATTAGATAATCCAACTTAATCGCACATTCTTCATCATTCGATGAAATAAGAGTCTTTGCATACTCTACGGCATCGGCTTTAACATCGATCTCTGCGTTGATTATTCCAGCCATAGTTTCTATCGTTGGATATCTGTTTATGTAATGATCCGGAAATTTTCTACCGGTCAAATCATATAAAGTTATATGAATATCTTTTTCTCTAACTCCGTTACTGAAAACTTATAAAAAGTTATAACTTTAACGTTTCATTCCTATTTCAACGTGTATGCTTTCGATTTGTATTTCTACAATACCTACTCACAAGTTCTTGTACACTCCATAGGCGTAAATTCCTGACTAACGTATCAGTACATATCCACATTAACCTTAAAGA
>CADADA010000058.1 GCA_902786515.1 uncultured Lachnospiraceae bacterium
CTTCTTTATCACTTATTGCAAATCTTTCTTCTCTTTTACTGAATTCCAATGTCCATATATCACCCGTCAAAAATTTCAACATTCGTTCTATTGTATTTCGATTTCGGCAACTATATATTGTGTCTAACCGAATTATAAATATCTATATTTGTTACAATTATTCTTAAAATTCTACATATTCTTTGTCGTTTTTGGACTTTTTGCAAGCATTTTGCAATCATTACTATTTCAATATTAATATGTTCCAGCATTACTAATAGCATCTTCTATTAGTTGTTCTATATTATTTTTAATGTCATCGTACACATATGTACTTGTTAAATGAGGTGATTCATAACATTCAACATATTTTGATAAACGTTCTTTATTTTTTCCTATCAAAATATTATAAAACGGATTGCTCCCCTTTGTTGTTTGATTTCCATTCTTATCCTTCAATCCATGTATATATATACCTACAATCCCCTTATTTAGCTCATATGCCTTTTCAATTTCATAATTTATCCACTTTCTTCCTGATGTAGTTGCCCCAATTAACACCACCAAACAAGAACGCTTTGCCATCTGATTATCAATCCACTCTCTAATCTTTGCATCTGTCTTTTCTTTTACTTCTTCCCAGTCATTATCAGAAAAAGTGGAGGATTTATCTACTTTTCCCATATTTCTAACCTGACTTGCTCTCCAAACATCCCTATTGTACTCAAAACTAAAAAACACCTGTCTCTTTGCCATAATTCTACTACCTCCTTAGAAGCTTTATTAATTTAACTATATTTGACACAATTTCATCATTTGACATTTTTGTATTAAGACTCTGAAATATCTTTCTTACCTCATCATTTACTTTACCATAATATTCTTCAATATTCAAATTGATCTGCTCCCACAATTTTTGAGCCATATAACCTGTACATCCAACTGGAATTACAATATGTTTAGCATCAATTGCTATATCAAATTCCGTTTTTACGCCATTTGCCTCTACTATATTATTATCTCGTTTTTTATTGCCGAATATATAAATAGAAATTCCTGCGCGTGAAATCATATCTTCTCTATACTGTTGCCATAACACTCTTGCCTCTTTACCTTGTGGAAATGGTCTTAACAATAACCTTTGATTATTTATTCTGGTATTATGCATATATATTTCTTCAAGTGCACCTGTAATAACAGCGCTTCCTACGCCAACCCCAAATCCAGATATTATATTAAATTCATCTTGAATTAATCTCGCACTTAATAATTTAATCAAATCTTCTGCTTCTTCCTTCGTAAATACACCATACTCTTCTGCACTCCCAGAGATAAAAACATTGTTTTGATTTAATCTTCTCTCTATTTCTTGAAGTATTTCTGTAATTTCTGAAAAATCATCTATCACAAGAGCACTTATTCTATATCTCTTTAAATCTTCTAGAAAAAGGTCATTTCTTCTTTTCTCATAATCATAATCTGCATCTGATTCATAATCTTTTCTATCAATTGATTTCATAATAGCATAATGTTGTCTTGGATTTTCCTCATAATCAACTCTTATACGACTCAAAATATAATCCAAGTTAGGATCTTGAAAACTAAACCCTACAAATAAAAAAGTTTTAGATATTAAATCACCTGTTAAAGCAGACAAAAATTGTTTATGTGCTTTATAATATCTTTCATAATCATCTTTAATCAATATTGCATCATTAGGGTTATTTTTATCACCATGCATTTTATATAAAATGCATTCTCTATTCGCTAATGTATTTGACAAATGTTCATTTCTACTTTTTACATCCACTATTTTTTGCACATTATCAAATGCCTTTTCAATCAAATCGTCATAATTCGTTGTCCAAATCACACCAATTGGCAATCTTGCAAGAATTCTATGATTTTGAGTTGGTTCTTTTTGCTTTGAAAATTCTTCAAAAATAACATTATTAATTATCCCTCGATTTTGATGTTTATTATAGCAATATTGTGCCAATGCAACTAAATCATGCTCTTTTTCAACCTCAAGCCCTAATTCTGAAGCAATAGATTCTAACAATGTTTTCCAATCAACATAACCAGATCCTTTTGAAAAGCCTGCTCCAGCAAAAAAGGCCGCATTGTTATTTCTTATTTCTTTAACATACTTATTTATAAAAGCATTTATTTCGCTATTCATTTCTATCCCTCCAATCATTTCTTAAGCCATTTTTCAAGCGAAACTATTGTTCGACCATTTTCTGTATCCGTACATAAATAAAAGCCTTCTTTTATTACAGTCCCATTCGAATATCTTTCACTCCCATAGTAATATGCAATATGTGGATAAATCCGCATGTATTCATTACCTTTATAATCGTAATCGTTAGTCTTATCTGGCTTAATTGGAAAAAGTGCAATATTATCTGTATCAAATTTTTGAGCATCGCCATACCCAAGTTCCCAATTACACCATTTAGACTCTACTGCCCCATTAGTTGCTAATAAGATAAATTTATTACATCTAGTTATCCTTTGTTTTATTTTACTTGCCGTTTCACCAGATGTTTTTTTCGGCATTGATTTATCCAAATTGTCAATGTATGCCTTAATATTGTACTTTCTTTCTAGAAGTCCTATCAACCCTTTTATTTCATCTAAATCATCATGCTTGTGCGAAATAAATACAGTAGTTTTTGTAGAGCCATCGAAATTATATTTGGGAATAATATCTTGTACTGATTCAGTTAAACTTTCTACTCTATATCCATCAAATATCGTTTTATCAAATATATCTTTAGCCATTCAATCATCTACTCCTCTAAATTCCTATTAATCTTCTCAATCCACCCACTATCATCACTCTCAAACAGCTTTATGAACTTTCCAAAATTACTGCTACCAGTAACAGAATCATCCAAATCCAAATCTTTCACTCGTCGACTCATATCTTTGTAATTCTCCGCAGTAACATGTTCCATAACTTTCTGAATCTGGTCTGCTCTTCCTTTGTAATTCTCAACTCCGGTATATTTCTTTATCAATGGAGCATTCATCGGTTTTGCAGGAGATTTCAAATTTTCGTCGGTCCAATGCTTGGATATTATCTGCATCGTACAGGGATTACCAAACATAATAACTTCATCTGCAGCATTATCCACACCATGAAACACATTAATCTTACGCTTAATGTCATCATACTGCTCATGAGGTTTCTTTTCAGTATCACAGAACACAAGCACCAGTTCGTCTGCTCCATTTTGATACCTATCCTGATATCTCGCCGGGATATTACCATTTCCACTGGCATTTACCAATGAAATATCATATTGCTCATTCCATACTTTTAAATTTTTTAATCGATTTAGATACTCATATTCCTCATTACCTTCACAGATAATACAGATTTTATGGTTATCCAAAAACTTAGGGAGCTTATTGGGCATCGGCATCATCCCCCTTTACACCACTTTTAATACTAAGCAACGAGTTAATCAACTCCGGATCTGGTAAAGCTCCAAGCGCACCTTTCCGATATTTTTCCATAACATCTGTCGTATCTCGTACGCCCTGCTGTGCTGTAAAATCTGCAAGTGAATATACATACACACCTTCTTCATCCTTATGAACAAACCAAATCTGCTCCTTTCGGAACATTCTCTTGCAATCCATAAGATTTATATCATGTACTGTAAATATAATCTGTGCACTTGTATTTAATTCATTATTAAACATCGCAACAATCGCCCTGGTAAGCTTAAAATGAATACTGCTATCCAACTCATCCACGACTAAAATCCTGCCTTGTTCAAGTGCTTCAATTACATAGCTGGCAATAGCTGCAATCTTCTTTGTTCCTGTGGAGTCAAACATCATACTTGGCACATGGACTCCCTTATAAGTAGAAACCAATCTGATTTGATCCATAATGTTCTCTGGAATATCAAGCACTTTCTCATCTGGCTTTTCGTCACCTTCACCAGTTTTCAGCTGTATCTTATCCATATCCACATATTCAAAATTATCCATATATAAGTCAGCATTTTTTATGAACTCAACAACCTTTTGCTGTAACTGATTCTTATTCTTCATAAGTTCAATCGTGTGCTGCATAGGTATGTTATTCATATTGATGATATCAATTTTTTCTGCAAATCCGACAAGAATCTGCTTCATCTCATTGATATGTTCGAATTTACTTGTATCTACCACATAGCATAGCAAATTATTCTTCGATACAACTGGAATCATATTCTGAACAGATTCATCAATACACTCATATATTTCACTAACAGTATCTTTTTTTAACCAACAAACTTCCTTTTCGTTGTTGTACTGATCTTTAAATATCTCCGAAAATGACTCATATATATATTCTTCTTTTTCTGCATCATACTTATAATCATAAGAAAACTTTCTTCCAGATGCCATAAATGTAACACCTAACTCGCATACATCACTATCAGTAAATATATTTGGCATCAGTCCATTCTTCTTATTCAAAAGTACATTTCTTATTGCCCTAATGCACTTGATTAGACATGTTTTACCGGCATTGTTTGGTCCATATATTCCTACCGTTTTAAGGACATTAAAATTATTCTCTTTATGAACGTTTGCTCCAAATTTTTTATTTCGCATATCTGCTTTCATCGAAAATGTAATGTCATCCTCAAATGCATAACAGTTTTTTGCTCTTACCTCTATAATCATGGCTCATTCCTCCAAGTCACTTTTCTTCTTTCCTTACCATTATTATATCATTAAATATTTTTTATGCAACTTTTTTTCACAAAAAATATTATTTTTTCAGATTTAACAATATTTCACATATCAAAAAGGCAGCCTCCCGGCTGCCCTCTCCATCACACATACACCACCTCCCTCACCACAATCTCCTCCGCGCAAGCAATAATATTATTCATATTCCCTACCCACAGCATCTGATTTTCTGCCTTCAACTGTTCCGTCACACCTTGCTTTACCTTCATCTGTTCCACAAGCCTGTCCAGCATCTCATAGCATTCCTCATCAACCTCATGCAGATATTCATTCAACTTTCCTTCAAGCAACAGCTCCATATAATATCTATGTCTGAACTCTTTCAGATACTCACATCTCATATGTCCATATTTTCCGATATTATAATTTGTTCCCCTAGTCAATTGTAAATCCGGATAATAAATATCATCTTCACCTAACACATAAGTAATTCCATTCTCCACAATAACTTTTTCCAATTTTCCCATAACTTTCATCCACCTTTCTTCGGAATTTCCTGCATCTCAACATCAATAATAGCCTCTGGCTCTTTTACAACCTTTCACATACGCTCTGATTCCAACATATACTACCTGAACTAATAACAATAAAGCAACGAGATTCAGCTTTACTAAGACCTTTATCCAATCTCCAAAATACACAACCACAGCTAAACTTATTACTGCTATTCCAATGCTAATCACATCCCAACAATTATCCCGATATACCTTCATAACTTTCTTTTCTAAAATTATTATAAATACACCTACATCAGCCACATAAAAGCCAGTGGAAAATCATATATTACTTATCTTATCTTCTCTTCCCGTTTCATACGCTGTCTTCTTTCGTGCTCAAGTCTTTCCTTAATCTCATCAATTAGACTTTATTTATTCCATATTTCCTGCAAATATCCTTTCTATTACGATCTGTGTCATATCCTGCACCGACTCGGCATAACCATTCCTTGCCCACTTCATAAATATACCGAAAAGTCCATAGGCAAGGTAGGAGCTTTCGTAGGTATCAATGGACTGCCCTATGTCGCTATCTGTCATTATGATCTCATAGGCCGACAAGATTGCTCCATGATGCCCCTGTCCGATGATTAGGTCGTTCTTATTTCGCAGAGAATAGCAAAAATCAAAATATCGTCTGACACGGTAGCTGTCATTTAACTGATGCTCCTTAAGCCTGTGTTCACGCTCATATTCACGCCACTTCATAATGATGTAGGTGGTAATAATCTCGTCCTTTGACTTAAAATTGCGAAAATAGGTCGCCCTGCCAATGCCGCCCTCCTCGCACAACTCGTCCACGGTGATCTTATCGATATTCTTCTTTTTCATCAGTTTGAACAACGCTTCACCGTAGGCTGAGATCACATATTCAGACATTTTCCATTCTTCCTTTCTGGTAGATGATACTATTTTGCTAAATAGTATCATTTTCGCGATTTTATTTACTTTTTAGCCAAATTATGATACTATAGTATCATCAATAAGGTAGTTTGTCAAATTCTGGCTAGGAAAGGAAGATGATCATTATAGAAAAAAGTACAATAAAAAAGCATAGAGTATTCCGAATCATATTGATTGTTCTGTCTGTTATTGTCATACTGTGCATCGGTAGTTTTTTCATTGCAGCCACGCACACACAGATGTTTGTGGGTCTCCTTCAGATAATAGCTGACAATGGCAAGCCCCTGAACTCCTATGAGCCTTTGAATGAACCGCAGAACGGCCTGAAAGAAAATGGACAGTATCTCATCAGCGAGATTGAATATGCAAAGGACTACCCGAATAGCTTTCTTGACATTATTTATCCCGATGAAAACAGAGACACCAACAGACCAACGCTGTTCTATTTCCACGGCGGCGGTTTCTTTGCAGGCAGCAAGAATATGGGCGATCCACTTGCCGCAAATGATGCGACTGCTCTGATAGACGACCTTTGCGCTGCGGGATATAATATCGTCAATGTGGACTACGCCCTTGTCCCCGACGAACATTTTCCCGTTCCACTTATACAAGTTAATCAGGCATTTTCATTTATAATGGAGCATTGTGAGGAGTATCATCTAAACATGGATAAGGTCATTCTTATGGGTTCTTCGGCCGGAGCGATCATGTCATGCCAAATAGGAACTGTTATCACAACACCGGAATACGCTGAATTGCTCGGTATATCTTCTGCACTTACTCCCGAACAGGTATGTGCCATCGTGGCTGATGATGCCCCGCTTGACTATGAAAGCTTTACACTCAGCTGTAAATTCCTTGTGGGCAACTATGTGAAAGGCTCAATTTTTTTGAACAAAGACGAGCTGAACCGCTATAACTGTATTCCCCACATGACAAGCGATTATCCGCCCTCAATCATGCTCGGCAGTGAATACCGTTACGATATGAATGAAATGCATGATCGGCTCGATGCGCTTGGTGTCAAAAATGAACTTGTAGATCCCTATACGGAAAAGGGCGAAGAAAAGCCTCATTGCTTTGTAGCAAACGAAAGAAACGATGTAACAGCAAAGGACGCATTCGACAGATTGCTTGCATTTCTTGAAGCAAATACATAAGGAGGCGTTATTATGGAAAACACAAACGCAAAAAGCAAACTGAAAAAGGTTTTTGTCATCATAGGAATTATCATTGTGGTGATTACATTAAGCATATTTATTCTTCTGAAGCTGACAATCCTCAAGTCTTTCCCGATGCTCAAGGGTGAACCAGAGATTGGCAAGTGGTATGATGTCGAGGTTGACAGTGCAAAATCCTCTGACGGCAGCGAATGGCACGGCATCTTCCGCAAGGGCACTGAAAACAAGGTGGTCGTGTATTTCTTCGGTGGCGGTGTGAGCATCACCCCTAAGACGTCCGAGGGAGGTAAAGAGTTCTATGCAACGAATATGACGGCTCAAGATTTTGTAGCACAGGGTGGCATCGGCAATACTGCGGAAGATAACCCATTTAGGAACTGGAGTTTTATCGTGATACCCTATGCAACGGGTGATTTCCATTCAGGAATGGGAACTTACGAAGGCGAAAAAACAGTATATCACATAGGATACAACAATTACTCCGCTTATATCGAACAGATCAAACATTATATCGGAGAACCTGACACGCTGCTTGTAACAGGCTTTTCAGCAGGCGGATTTGCGACCTCTTTACTGGCTGATGATGTAATCGACCGTTTTCCGAGTGCAGAAAATGTAACCGTCTGTGTTGACAGCTCGCTCCTACTTTATGACGGATGGCACGAAACGGCTGTGAATTTATGGAAATCTCCGACTCACATTTCAGACAGACTGACCACAAACAACCTTGTCCTTGACAGTCTTACTGCACTCCATGAGAAGCGTGGTGAAAGCGTAAAAATACTCTTTGACTGCTCCTATCGTGATGATACACTAATGCAGTATCAGTCCTATATCGACAGTGGAAAAATGGATAAAACAAAAGAGCTTGGCGATAACTTCCAACGTAATCTGAAAGAAATGGTAAAAGGGTTGCAAGCAAATATCCCCGATATTGGCATTTATATCTGGAACTTCGGAGAAGATGAAGACACCCATAATACCCAGCATACAATTATCTCTTCAAATGTGTTTGACAAGCTCGGAAACAACCGAAGTGTCGGAGAATGGATATTTGATGCGGTAAACGATGATGTCAGAACTTATGGACTAGAGCTGCTCGATTGAGCATTTTGATGTGAGATCAAAAATGAAAGCTGAAGTTCTTCTTCAGTCTGTTGAAACACCAATTAAGCCAAAAAGCATCCGTAGAAGATAACTTTTACTTCAAAAAGCGCCGCCCACTATAATGTAGGCGGTGCCAATATTTTGTATAATCTACTCAAAATACTCTGCTATAATACGTTCTACCTGCTCTTCGAAGTATTCCTTAAATTCCTTGACGTACTCCAGTTTCACCTCATATGGAATCTCCTCTATAATCTCATTCACTTTTATGGTTCTGTTATATACAGTCTTTATCATCTTTTCCTTGGCATTCTTTCCGGTCTTTTTTCCTGTCCAGTCCGTGTAATAAAACTGGGCTGTCCACGTATTACGCTTCTTGTCTTTCGTTGCCGGCATGTGTCTCCTCCTTTCCCGATTCACAGACTCCATAGAAACGCTCCTCAAAATACTTTCTACTTACCTTGCCCGGAATAACCATGTATCCCTGTTCGGTAAGTTCGTAAGCGTCAAATCCTACGACTAGGATAGTTAGGATATTTGTGAGATACTCTAAAAAGCACGAAAAAACTAGTGGTTTTTTAGAGGAGGTAGAAAAAA
>CADADA010000059.1 GCA_902786515.1 uncultured Lachnospiraceae bacterium
CGATGGACACCCTTGCTGTTTGGCTATACACTTCCCACTATCTGGGCGTGTTCGGGACTTGCACCCGTTAGAGCGCGCCCATGGCGCGCAAACTAAAAAGGCTGCAACCAAAAGGTTACAGCCTAATACTCTTTTTACAAACTCACCCTCTGATTTCTTATCATGTGGGTAATTTTAACATATATTAATATTTTGTCAAGGATAAAATTTATCAGTTGCACAAATCTTCCCTGTTTTCAATGAAAGAAGGGAAACAAAATTTTTGTCTGATTGAGCAGACTCCAAAATGACATTTCGTTAGAACGAACCATTAATTTTTCAATATCGATACCCATAGGACAGACATCCGCACATGCCAATGATTTTCCACATCCTCCGTAAATATGTTTCTTATATTTTTTTAACAATTCTTTTTTATCTTCCGAAGGCATTGCTTCTAACATCCTTGCCACCGGCACCATGGCAGACATGCCATAAAATTCTCCTCCCGCACAAAAGTTAGGACATATCTCAAGACAGCATCCGCACTGTATACAGCGGGATGCTTCATATAAATATTCTGTCTGTTTTTCCTGTATTTCCACATTTTCCTTAAGCCATGCCCGGATATTTTTCAAATTCTCATACAATATACTCCGGTCAACAACCAGATCCGTTACTACCGGAAATTTTTTTAACGGTTCAAGAGTCAGCTCTCCCCCTCTCAAATCCAGGGCACTTAATCTGCATTCACATGCAAGTGCCGGTTTCCCATTAATTCTCATCGCACATGCCCCGCATTTTTTCTGAAGGCACGAGCTTTCCCAATTGATTTTTCGTGCTTTCTCCCCATTTACATCCAGTAAAGGATTTCTACTGTTCAGCCTTGATAATAATGATGCTACACTTATACCTGTATCATCAGTCGCAAACAAAAACTTCTGCTCATAGCTTTCGGATTCCCTAAAGTCCTGTCTCTTCACATTTACTATAAGTTCCATTTAATCCTCCCTCTCTGCTATTTTTTCCATATGTAACGTTATATTTTCTCCGTCACAGACTGCTACTGTCGTCATTCTGAAATGTACATCGTCTTTTTCCGGATAATCAACTCTTGTATGTGCTCCTCTACTCTCTTTCCTGTTAAGCGCTGATAAAACCATTGCTTTCGCTAGCATAAGTCTTTTCTCATCAATCTCAGATAACTCAGTTTTATTCATATCACCTAACAGCTTTAATCCTTTTTCTAATTCTTCCTTTGTTCTGAACACGCCGAGGGATTTTTTCAAAATATCTGAAATCTCTTCTTTTCTTTCGCTATCATCTATAAACGTCTTTTCTTCATGCTCATATTCTTTCACACGGACGGCAGTTTGCTCTATCGCCGAGCATGCAGCTACTTTACCGCCATATATGGCTCCCAGCATGGAGTTACCACCCAGTCTGTTTGCACCGTGATACTGGCAGGCGCACTCTCCCGCCGCGAACAGTCCTTCTATATTTGTTCTGTGATTAATATCCACATGTATACCACCCATAAAATAGTGGATTCCGGGCGCTACTTCTATATAGTCCTGCTTAGGGTCAACAGATAAAAACCTTATACATTCAGTTCTAAAATCAGGCAGCTTCTTTTCCCACGTTTCTTTAGGAATATCCGTCATATCCAGATAAACTTTTCCCCCACAGTCAGCCATTTTTACTACAGTTGCCATCTCTCTTGATACAACATCTCTCGGCATAAGATTTTTATATTCAGGATACTTTTCTTCCATAAAATACCATTTCTCATTATTTCTGTAAACAAACAGTCTGCCACCCTCTCCTCTGGCAGCTTCCGTAATTAAAAAGCGCTTGTCCTGAATGGGTGCCGTAGTCGGATGATATTGTATAAACTCAAGATTTGCCATATGAACCCCCTGTGAAAACAGCACTGCCTGAATATCACCTGTATTAGCCGTCGAACCGGTTGTGGCACCGGAAAACAATCCATTCATCCCCCCGCATGCTATTATCACATTTCCATACATATTCATTAACTCATCCGTATATTTTTTCTGTATCCGGACTCCTGCACATTTTCCATCCTGAATAATTAAATCCACAAATTTATGTGAACATAGTCTTTCTATATAACCTTCATTCTCATATTTTCTTGCTTCGTCAATCAGAGCAGTCATAATCATTTTCCCTGTACTGCTTTTCGCGTACGCAGTTCTTTTTTTCTTCTGTCCTCCAAAATTTCTCTGTATCATTTTGTTTTCATTCATATTAAACGGAACACCTATAGACCAAAGCCATCTGACAATATCCGGCGCCTCATTCGCAAGATTCCATATGGCGTTTTCATCAGCTAAAAAACATCCGCCTTTTCTCGTATCAATAAAATGTTCATAAGGCTTGTCCTCTTCCCCCATCGTATTCAGTGCCGCATTGATTCCGCCTTCTGCCATAATCGACTGGGCTCTTTCAGAAGGCTGTAATGAAATAAGTCTGCATTTTCTGCCGGCTTTTGATATATGGATTGCAGCTGACAATCCTGCAAGCCCAGCTCCTATAATATTAATCTTTTCTTCCATCATATTCGATTCCACCTAATATAATATATCATGAATCCTACTGCCATCACTGCCAGTAAAACGGATATCCAGAAAATCAAATCAACTACCCTGACTTTGATTTTTTTTGTTCCTGTTGAAATCATAAGCGGTTTAATATTTGTCAGAATATGGCATGCCAATGTAAGTATCATGCCTATTTGTGCAAATAATTTCAGTGTATCAAAATTCGGAAGACGATAATGTTCTTCCGATACACCCGCAAATGTCAAAACATGAAATACTATGAATATCATCACAGCAAAGCCGCTTATCCTCCTTATCCAAAACAGGCGATTTTCTTTTAAATATGATACTCCGGCTTTTTTTTGTATAAACATTGTCTTTATCGTAAGTATACATCCAATAGCTATATGCAGACATACCCCGGTAAGCATTATAACTGTAATGATGCTTATATTAACTGCGCCGATTCCCGCCAGATTAAAGGCTCCGAGCACTCCGTGAATCAGGAACAAAATAAGAATAACATGACTGATTATTGCATTTATCTTTCTCATTTCTGTACTCATCCCCTTTCTATTGTTACTGCGATAATATTTCCTTTTTCAATTGATTTTGCATCATATCTGTCTGCCAGCTCTTTTGAAATTATGAAAATATCAAATTTTTCGTTTTCTGCCTTAGACATCAGCAAAAGCGAATCTTCCGTCTGTATTTTCATCTGGTTTTTTGGTAACTTACTTTGACAGCGCTTTGCATATTCCATCCCCACGCTGTCATTATTGCATACAAAACAGGAAATATCCTCAAGTACGATTGGTATATCTCCTCCTTCAAAAAATTCTTTCCACACATCAATGGTTTGATTTTCTTTATGAAGGTTTCCATTTATAAATACCAAATAACTTCCGGATATTTCCCCGTCATCTGTCTGCTCCGTCGCTGCCGATATGGCATCAGGCGGTTTTCTAATATTATCAAATCCTCCAAGCGCGGCAAAAGGTACTGCAAGTATTATTAATATTAATATTACTATTACTCTCATTATCCATCTCTTCATATGTACCTCCTGTTAACGCGCACGATTTTACTTTTCTGCTTCGTCCAATGCATTTGCAACTGCTTCCATAAACTGGTCATAGGATATTGTCGCTCCGCTAATGGCATCTATTGAATGATAGTCACCCGTCTCCACCAGAAGCTTTGCGTATTCCTTTGAACCAAGAAGTGCTTTCTGTGCTTTACTGTAGAAATCCTTGTTAGCTATTTCGCCATTCTGTTTTCCATAATCCTCATCTTTCAATGTTCCGTCTGCCTCATATGTATTAAACTCGCATTCGGTAATTTTTCCGCCCTCTATAGTGATGGATACTTCACCATATCCGTCTCCCTCACCATCATTTTCATATACACTGCTCTTTCCGGTATAGGTGCCGTCATTGTAAGATTTACTTGTGCCACAGCCTGTTAAGGACATTGCTGCAACCGTACACATAACCGTTAATGCCAGAAATTTCTTACTTATCATTCTTACCATCCGCCTTTTTACCAAAATTTTCATTAATGACTTCTTTTGCAATCTTTCCGTGATTTAAAACCACTGTTCTCTGTGCAACCTCCGCCACTTCCGGGTCATGCGTAACAACAATCAGCGTGGTTCCTTCATTATGAAGCTGTTCAAACAAATCAAGAACAATGTTTTCGTTTGCCTCATCCAGATTTCCCGTAGGCTCGTCAGCAAGAATAATTTCAGGATGGTTAATTAGCGCCCTTGCAATACAAACTCTCTGCTGTTCGCCACCGGAAAGCTGGCTCGGAAGGTGCTTTGCTCTTTCCTTCAGTCCCACTCTTTCCAATGCCTCAAGGGCTTCCTTTTCATCCGGCATACTATGATAATACTGCGAAACCATAACATTTTCAACCGCTGTAAGATAATTTACAAGATGAAACTGCTGAAAAATCAGACCAATCTTATCTCTTCTTATCTCTGTTAATTTTTTTGAATTCTCTTTCGCAATATCAACGCCGTCTAGGATAACTTCTCCAAGGGAGGGCTTATCGAGACAACTGATGATATTCATCATCGTACTTTTTCCAGAACCGGATGGTCCCATAATTGCTAACCATTCACCTTCCTCCACCTTCAGACTTACATCATCCAGTGCCTTTAGTGAACCATATATTTTTGAAACATTTTTTAATTCCAGTAAACTCACTTAAGTTTCCTCCTTATTCACCTTTCAACACAATTGCAGGGTCAACATCTGTAGCACTTCTAACCGGTATGATACATGCGGCCGCAACCACTGCCATTGAAGCAATAATGGTAACCGGTACCAGCAAAACTCTAAATGTAATAGTGCTGTTAAATACATTCATACTGATTGCCTGTGCAAATATAAATCCGAGAATCGAGCCTAAAAGCCCGCCAACTGCTCCCAAAAGAACGCCTTCTCCGATAAATTCCAATATAATACTTTTATTTGATGCACCCAGTGCTTTTCTTAATCCTACTTCTTTTCTTCTCTCCGTTACAACTGCCATCATGGTTGTTGCCACACATATCATCATAAGAAGCAGTACAACAATTGTTACTAAAAATACAAGCGACTGCAGTTTTGTCAATACAGTAGTCTCTGACTGTGTTACTCTCTTTACCAGTCTCGGTGTGATATCAGGTACCTTCTTCGATATTAAGTCAACATACTCATTAAGTTCATCCTGCGTAGCCGATAATGAAAGCTCAACAACATCTATCTTACTTTCTCCATTTGTCAATTCGTTTGCGTCCTCAAGTGACATGAATATATATGATTCTTCATTACCTCCGGTATCAAGAATCCCCTTAACCGTAAATTCCATATTAATGGCATCTTCATTTTCACTCCTGTCTGTCTCGGCAGGCTGGTCGGGATTTTCAAGTGCCTGTGCTGAATATGTCATTTGAATGGTATCGTCGATTTCTACACTTAATAGCTCTGCTGTTTTTTTCCCGATAAGGATTTCTCCTTTTTCTGAAGGCCACTCACCGGTAACCAGCCAGTACGGACTTGTTTTTTTTGCACCTTCAATATCAGTTCCCGCCACAATGACAGGCTGCTCATTTACCGTAACTGTCTCGTATCTGTAGGGAGCTACACCTCTTTTTTGGCTGTCACTTATGCATGATAATGCTTCTTCAACATTTTCGGTATTAAGACCCTCTGATTCAGCAGAAGCGACAAATATCATATTTGCACCATAATTTCTGAACTGTTCGCCCATCTGCCTTGGCACATCATAATAAATCATCGTAAGACCCGACAAAATCGTAGCACCCACAGCAATCGCAAGAAGTGCCACAAACATTCTCGAACGTCTTCGCAACAGCGAAGCAGTGATCATACGAATGAACATTTTTCGCCTTTCCATATATTTCTTATCTCCTATTCTCTATCAATACTGCTTTCTCTTAACGTCCGTGAAGGACCTCAGCCGGTTTCATTCTAAGCAATGTCTTAATCGCAGGTATACTTCCTATAAGAGTCACGCACACAATAAGCACTGAAACAATAGGAATAACCATAAGTTTCATCTCTGTTGCCGAACCAAATACCGTATTTCCTATAACCTGTGCAAATCCATAGCCCACAAAATATCCGGCAACGCCTCCAACAATAGCTGTTATCATTATTTCAGTCAGCACTAATATGGATATTGCACCATCTTTTGCCCCGATTGCTTTTAAAAGTCCTAATTCATTTGACCTTTCCATAACACTCGCCGTGACCAGATTGGAAATTCCCAATGCTGAGCCCACAAGTGAAAGCACTGTAATAAGTATCATCAGCAGTTCTGTTTTTTCCATGATGGCACCTTCCGAATCAGCAACCTGTCTGACCGGAGAAGCAACCGAACCCGTTATAACCTCCTGAATCTGATAGCATATTGAGCTTACATATGCCGTACAATACCAAGTCTCATAATCCGCTATCGAAAGCTGTCCAGGATCCTTTGCTGCCCTTCTTGCAAGCTCATTATCCGGTGTAGTAAGTGCACTGACTTCAATACTTGATAATAGTCCGTCTGTACCCGATAAATACTGTGCATTATCAAGAGATGTGTATATCTGTTCATCCTCGTCTGCACCACAATCGAAGATACCCGTAACCGTCAGCTCCTTTTTCCCTGCCTTTCCGGAAACAGTAATTTTATCACCAGCTTTTATATTAAGCTTCTCAGCCAAAAGCGTTCCTACCATCGCTCCATCTTCCTGCTTTTGTTCATCAAGCCATTTTCCGTCTGTTATCTCCCACCATGCTCTGAGACTGGTAATTCCGGTATCCAGTTCTTCACCCGTAGGCAATGACAAATGATGGTTGAACCATGAACCTACAATCGTCACGTCTTCTCCGTCAACACTAACCGTAGAATCTATAAACGGTGTAAAATCAACAATATTAAAGGCCCAGAAAATCGTTTTTATCTTTCCAAGTTCTTCCTCTTTTAAGTAGGCACTTTTAATGTTATCTTCATCATCACCTTCTACCTGATATATATCATCAATAACACTGTTTTCCTTAGGCACCACAGTTATATTGGCGCCATACGCCTTTAGTTCCTTATTTACTTTATCTCCTACATCAAACATTACATTCAGCATGGCTGTCGCAAGTGATGAACCTAACAGAATCGTAAAGGCTATCATAAGCATTTTACCTTTTTGCCTGAATAATGCTCCTCTTACCATTCTAAGAAACATTCTAATACCTCCTTACTTAAACTCATCCTGATGCTCTATCAGCGTGGATTTAGGAACATATATCTTTGCATCTTCTACATGAAAGTCTATCACGATAGGATTACAGCCACCCTTAAATCCAATGGTATTTTTGTTCATAACAACATCGCATCTTCTGCACACAATCTGGTCATTTCTCTCATAATATCCGGCATCGCCGCAAATATCACAAGCATCCAGTCCGACACCATATGTACCTGAACCCGGTTTTTGAACAACTATAAATTTTACCAATATTCCTTTATCAGTTTTGTACCCAAACCGGTGGAGGTGTCCGTCTTCAACAAGACTATACGGAACCACAAGGTTATCACCATCTTCAATACACTCTTCAACAGGTGCCTCGTCAGGTTCTTTATTGTTATAAGCATCAACAACTGTAAGATTGACCATACATAATGCAGTGGCAACCACCAGTGTATATACCCATCTTCTCGTTTTCATCATTCTTGCCTTAATTTTTCTCAACTGGGCAGGATTCGAGTATTCCTCACTCACCCTGATGTTTTTAGATAATACAAAGACAGCTCCTAACAATAACGCTATAATAGTTCCGAATATAAAATATTCACTGTAATTATTCGTAAGCTGCACGATTTTAAACAGGGTATGAAATGAAGGACTGTTTGGTCTTATGATTCTTCTTGATAGTATCAGCTTCACAGCCACTCCTCCATAATAGAAAAGTAATACCAATATCGACATATTCATAAACAAACATTTAAAACTTCCTCTTAAATTCTTTTCAATCTTGTATGCAGCAATCCCGGTCACGAGTACCAATATGCCGCCAATAAGCATACCCGAAAATCTCATGATGAAGTCTGTAGAAAATATCGTATCATCCGCCAAATCAAAATTAAACGGATATCCAAACACAGCCGGAAGACTATAGAACATCATTCCTATTATCATAACCGCTGCTGAAAGACATTCTATGATTTCTCCAACTATTTTTGTCTTTTTTAAAATAAATCCTATAGAGAAAAACATGAACAGTAAAAATGCAATACCAATGACTGCAAAAGTATACAGATCAATATATGCAATGTAACCCAGATTCAGTTTTTTACTGATGGCATTGCTCGTATTGACTAAGTATGTCATCATTACCGACAGGACTAATCCTGCTATTCCCGAACCAATTAAAAATATATTCCCCATCTTTTCAGGAAAATGAAACCTGACATATGCAGACAGCATACCGATAACGATGCTGACAGCTACTAGGTCCTCTGTTATTTGAACCAGATATTTCAACATATCAATTACCTCTTTCCAGTTAGTTCGTCTTAACTTACACCTAACATTATAATACAGAAAATTAAAAAATCAACCTCTGCCTTAATTTTTTATCGAGTAGGAGGGGGATTTGAATAATCCCCCGACCTCTCACACCACCGTGCGTACCGTTCGGTACACGGCGGTTCCTTAGTTTTCACATACTTGCAG
>CADADA010000060.1 GCA_902786515.1 uncultured Lachnospiraceae bacterium
TTCATTGTATACTTTACTTATTTGATTAGTAGGTTTATTCTGTATGGTATTATATCACATCAGAATGGTTTTGTCAAGACCTTTTTTAACGTGAGTTCGTTTCATAATAAAAAACTCCTTTGCATAAAAATGGAGGTCAACTTTCGCTGACCTCAGAATAAAGATATTTGGTTGTTAAAGCAATTTCCCTCCGAACATAATAGGAGTAAGCGAAAGATTGATATAAGCATCAATATATCCGTCAAGCTCTCTTTCATCGTAGTATGACTTCTTACCGCAGGGATTATAGTGCATATAAGAATAGACTACCCTTGACCTTGAAATAACAAGTCGTTTTTTCTCTATTTCCTTTGTATACACACTATACACTCCACATGGCTCGGTTCTCCAACAAGTAACCTATTCAAGACCCACTGTACAAGGGAATGGTGGAACACCTATTTTCGCCTTAAAATGGGTATGTCGAACCGATACAAGTGTTGAGTTGCCTTAATGGTTGTATAGGCAAATAGAGTAAATGCCTATTGTGTAAATTTCAATTTTGCGTGCTTACTACTTGAGAGAATAAACTGAAAGTTATATTTCATCAGTATAGGATGTAACGTTTTATTCAATGAATTTTTCAATAACCGTCTGTTCTACAACATTTTTCCCAAGCAGTGTAATTGCTTGCTTAGGGCAATGGCTGATACATCTGTAACACATCGTACATTTACCTTTTTGAATAGGCTTCCCATTGGCAGACATTGTCAAATTTTTCATCGGGCAGTTTTGCACGCAAAGACCGCAGCTTATACACTCATCACTAATTTTAAGCTTGTCCGTATATCCGGTCGTCTTTGCATAAAACCATAATCTCTGCCCGAATAAACCTTTCAGATGATCGATGAAAGCCAATCCTTCCTGAGGATAACGACCACTCTTAAATTCAGTAGCCACTGCTTCAAGTCTACAATCAGCAGACTTAACTATCTGCCTATTTTCTTCCGCAGATTTTTTCAACAGCTTACTGTCACACACAGCATCCGGCATCTTAATCTGGATTCCACCAAGAATCTTAGCACCGTATTTTTTCAGTATTCTAGCTGTACATCCAGTTCCATCACCACTGAAAAGTCCCATCGTATTCACGATAAAGATCTTTTTATTTTTCCATATTTCATGATTACTTTTGATGAAGTCACGGACCATTAAGGGCGCATTGGAATATTGTGTAGGGTAACCAAGCACAATAACATCCTGATCTGTTATCTTTTGTCTGATATTCGAACTCTCCAGCGAAATACATTCTGCAGAAGAATCGAGAAACCAGATAAGTTTCTCTGTGCAATGCTTTGTATTTCCTGTTCCGCTCAAATATATTCCTACCATTATCTGTACACCTCCATCTGTGAGAAATTATTATTTGTTATCGTTCACTAAATAGTATCGGAAACAATCGGTGTCAGGGCGAAGGAAAAAGCAGACTCCCGTCTTAGAAAGTCTACCCTTTCCTTCGAACTGCAGACCGATTTTTTCGTATTGAACTAAGTCGCGTCACTCCTGCCGATACTGTGGAATTTCAATCCACTTGCTTCCTCTTAAATTTTAGCATACCAGCAACCTTATATCTATATAAAAATCTTCAATCTGCATCTTTTTCTGATTTTTTTGCATAGCAAACAAGCGAAACCCCGTTATATAAAATAACCTCGAATCCGCGACCCTGTTACCCCTTCAGCACATCTACCATATCACTTCATACTTAAATATGAATTTATGTCCATAATGATGTAATAAACATTGGTGATGCATCATTACCTTTTACAAATCCACATTGTTCATAAAAATGTAATTCGTTATCATATGCAATAACTGCTACTCTCAGATAATCTTTATAATGTTCTTTCATCATAGCTACCAATGTTCTTCCTATCGTGTTTCCATGATATTGTGGATTTACTAACAAATAATGAACATATGCATTCATAATTCCATCATCCATAGCACAAATCATTCCTACAAGTTTTTCCCCTTCCCATGCAGAATACACAGTCTGGAAATTTTTCATTGCTACTACTAACTTATCTGGATAATGACCTGATGACCATTCAACAGAAAGAAATAAGTCCTTCAATTGTTCAGCTTCAAATTCGTGAATTTCTTTATATTCTATACTCATTTTACAATTTCCCTTCTAACACTAAAAATAAGAATTTTTATTTTTTCTTAATCGGATGTCTAATAACCGTCTTCCATTTTTCTGGAGCAACTTTTCTCGCATCCGATAGATATATCTCATGATGTAGTCTCTTATCATTCATATCATTCGCATACCCATTTTGTTCAAGATATGCATTCATAATTTCAACTGTAGCTGGTTCATCATCAAAAGGACCCAAATGCATAATCTGAACACATAAACCTTCATCAATAGTGAGGAATTCTGCAGATGAACAATCCAACTTCTTCTTTTTCGTTGCCGTTTCAACAGCCCAATCAAAATCATGCTTTGTTATGAACTCTGGAAGTCTTATTACTGAAACCCAATTAAAAGTATCCTTGTTGGAATAATCTACACCATCAACATTATCTTGCCACCAAAAGCCTTCAAGTGGTGGCACAACATATTCAAAGAACCCGTCTATTTTATAATCGGTCTTATAACTCATCTTAAGTGTGTAGGCTACAGCATATAAAATGCTTATAGCTTGCTGATATGCTCCACCTTCTTCATTTGGATTACCTTTTCCTCTTACCGCAATATAATTTGCCTTTGGAACAGTAACTATCTCTGGTTTGTTCTTTGGCATATAGAACTCTTTATATTCTTTCTTAAAATCAAATGCCATTTACATTTCTCCTTCACATCAAAATAAGAATTTTTATCATCCCTACAAACTGGGATTTATCAGTCTAACGCAACAAGGTCAGACTTTTCATAACGATTGTGTCCTTGCAAACTCTTTTTATATTTCCAACATGTAATAGCTTCATCCAAACTTCTTCCCTGATTATCTTCGAAGAAATCTCGGATGTATGTATTATACTCAAATTGCTTACCAATCGTTGTTTTACCCTTTTTCTTTTCTTCTAAAATCTGATAATATGCATTAATTGCATCACCATAAGTCTTTCCAGCATTGCTCTTTAACCACTTCTGGAACAAAACATTAAAAGAAAAACTTTTACCTATTTTTTCTTTAAAATAGGCTCTATGCTTTTCGGAACATACTATATTGGATTCAATTAGTGTATTCTCTGTAATTAATCCAACATCTATTGTTGCTTTTCTTTTTGCAGAAGTTTCTAATACCTTTCCCGTATCAAGAAAACAGGCAATTCTATCTGTAAGCTCAATCTTTCCACCCGAAACAGGCAGATTGTTTTCCCTACAAAAACCAACTAATTCTTCCTTCAAATAATAAAAACTTCGAAAAGTTTTTCCATCTAATTCCTTATTCAAATCTGGTCTTTCACTCATTTTCATTCTCTCCATAAACTTCAAATTCGTCTCTCAGTTAAACACACTGGCTTACTGAAATTTATCGAAGTTTCGCTTCAATTTCTTTATCTGGCCAATAGCCCCATGATTCAACAATCTTGCCGTCCACAACCCTAAAGTTCTCCAATGCCTCAAAGCTAATATGCTTTCCTGTAGCCGGAATACCCATACAGGTGCCGGAGTGAATACCATCATAGAGAACACGAGTGGCAACCATTCCACCCTCTGCAAAAACATCCAGCACCTTTACACTCAGATTGGAGAATTGGTGGGCAACAATTTTCAAAATTCCAACGGCATCTACGTTACTTCTTGACGATGCAGGACTGTGGTCAATGTAATTCTCAGCCACACAGGTCATTACAAAATCATAGTTTTTGTTAGTATAGCCGTCCTCAAAAAACTTCACCACAATATCTTTTGGAGAGAGGTAATATACAAATCTGCAGATTTCTCTCTGCTCACCTTGATAATTACCTATTCCTTCGTAAAGTTTTGCAAATCCGCAACGCTCCATAACCTTGACGGATGAAAGGTTCTCTGCAAGGCATATGCCCGTCATTTCTGTAATGCCGATTTTCTTCATAATCACAGGCAGAAAGGCATTTACTGCTTCGGTAGCGTAACCCTGCTTGGTGTAATTTTTGCCAATGTGGTAGCCAATTTCCCAAGTGCCGTCATCAAAGGGAACAGCCTGCACATAGCCGATGTATGTACCGTCTTTCAGCGTGACAGGATACACAAGCGGACCGTTGCCGTTTTCATATACACCCATCAGAAATTCTACGGTTTCCGCCGCTTCTTCCACAGTTTCAAACACCTCATCGGGGACAAAACGGCGGTTGTCCTCGTCCAGCGACTCCTTATGTACGGCTTCCGCCATATCCATAGTAAATTTGGCAATTGTCAGTCTTTTAGTTTCGATTTTCATATTTATCCCAATTCCTTAATCATTTCATCTACAATCTCTGTTGCACATCTAACCATTTCCGTACAGGTGGTTTTAAACAGATTCAATTCTTTTATCTTCTTCATATCCTCCGGTTCAGACAGATCATATCCTAAAAGCTCCCTGCATACAACAGTGCCGTTTTTTTGAATAAAGCGATTCATAAAGTCCTCTGAAATCTGATAGGCTCTTCCCTTTTCTTCATCATTTTCCGAATGACAATGACCGTATTTTAATCCTAATACCATTAAGGCACCTGAAACTGCTCCGCACATTTCTCCCTTGCGGGCACCGCCGCCGAATGTTGTCGCAATTTTAAGTGCAAGCTCCTCATCTAAACCCATTTCCGTTGCAAAGGTTGTAAAAACAGCCTGAGAACAGTTGAAATTATTACTGAAATATTTCTGTGCTTTATCTGTATGATTCACAGCTGACATCTCCTTTTTGTATTTTTTAATTCTATTCATTTCTGCAAATTACAAGCTCGCTTTTCATTCCGTTAAGCTCGATAACATTTTCTGAGTCCGGGGTGCTGAAATCCTCTGCTTTTTTTCCGTTCTTTTCATATGAAATGCTTCTGCCGATACCCTTTTTAACAGCGGTAAATTCAAATTTATCTATTTCTACAAACTGGGATTTGTTTACTTCTTTTTCTTAACCTTTGGAGTAGGTAATTCATCATACATGGCATTAAACAATTCTACCAAAAATTCTTTATTATCCAGCTCATCGACCAATAGCATTTCCTTTGCTCCATCATATGGCAATTCATACTCGGCATTTGGCATTAACTTTATTGCTGATTTTGCAGGCTTTACAAGAAATCTATCATCGTAAACACCACCAATAATTTTGCCACGATAATAAATGATGTATTCTCCCATCATTGCTTTATGTGTAATGTCATTTAGTTCTGACAATTGTTCTAATATAAAATCTAAGTATTCTTTACTTGATGCCATTATGTTTTCACCCCTACAAATTCTAATTTGTTATCGTTTCTTCATTTTCTGAATAGTTTCTTCAACCGAAATACATTCTGCAAATCTTCTCGGCCACATAAATTCATTATAATATTTATAAGTTTTCTCTTTGTCCATATACGGATTATCAAAAGTAGTATTTGTTCCCTCTGGGATAATTACCTTGAGCCCCATTTCAAACGCAGACTTTATTGTGGCATCCATACAGAAGTTTGTTAATAATCCTACGACAACAACCGTATCTTCATCTTTAAGGTACTCCTTTAATCCAGTTCCTTGAAAAGCACTACTTACTGTCTTTATGTATCGTTTCTCACCTTCTTGAGGATAGAACTACTGATTGATTTCAAATTCAGCATCATCCTTTGAAAAACCGGTTCCCGGTCCATCATCATGTTGCACATAAATAACTTCTATGTTATTCTCGCGAGCTGCTTCTATAACCTTTTTTGTTCCGTTAACAAATCTCTCATAACAATATAGATCTTTATTTGTAAGCCAAATCTGTGCATCTATCACAAGTAAAACCATATATTATGCTCCATCAATTCATTTTAATTCCGAAAACTGGAATTTTATATCATCCCTACAAACTGGGATTGTCTTAATTTTCTTATAATGTAATTCATATATACCTCCGATTTATTTTTTTTATAAATCAGTTGTAAGTCCACACATGTGAATACCTCCTTGGCGAGTTAAATCGGAAGTTTACACTCCCTTTTTCTCAGAAATAACCTTGTCTTTTTGACTCATATATGTGAGGGCAAACGCAACACCAATGCCTAACACTACCCATCTTATAGCAGCCTCACAGAAGTCATAAAAAACACCACCCACGAAAGCACTAATCAAATAAATTATCGCAACAACAACTAACAAAATTGCTGTTGTTAATATTAATCTCTTATTATCTTTCGCAACCTTTACATCCTTCTCAATCTTTTCTTTCATTTTTGTGTCTCCTTTCAATAGTTCATCTAAACTAATTTGATAAAGGTCACTCAAGTTCAAAATGCTAACAATATCAGGCAAGGATTTTCCATTTTCCCAATTTGATATGGTTTGCCTTGAAACCATAATTTTCTCTGCAACCTGTTCTTGTGTCAATCCAACATTTGTTCTTGCTTCTTTTAATTTCTTCTCAATTTCCATATGTGTGACCTCCATCTGAAAGGATAATAACTCATTTATAGAAAATCATCTATCAATAGGCTTTGACACACCTTCGAAAACACTGTCAAAAACCTTTTACATACCGACAAATTCAAAGCTTCTTAACATTTTTCCAAATATACAAATTGCAGTTCCTCAGATACTGCTTCCTCTTTAAAAATTTTATATCCCAATCTTTCATATAATCTTATGTTGCTAATACTTTTGGTACTGGTAAACAACTCATACCTGCAATTCGGAAATTCATTCTCCATTGCCAATAAAAGTTGCGTACCGATTCCCTGCTTTTGCATTTTAGGATGTACCATCAATTTGCCGATATAAACTGTTCCGTTCTCTTCATACGCCCTGACAGAACCAATAATATCTCCGCTGTTATCCACTACTTTTAAAACAGTACCCTTTGCAAATTCTTCGCCCACTTCCTCTATCGTTTGTTTTAATGGCGGAATATCCATATCTCCAAAGAGTTTAGCTTCGCTTTGATAAGCCAAATATTGCAATTCGAGTATTTCCTTTAAATCTTCTTTTTGTGCCTTCTCTATCAAAATCACTTTCCTCCTAACGCAACATCATAACAGCAAACAGCAAATTTGTTTAATTCCGAAAACTGGAATTTTTTCTCTCTACTGTGGGTTCAGATATGTAATCGGATTTTGTGCCGACTGGTTTAACTTCAGTCCGGCTATCGACTTTCCAATGTAGAATGATTCATTCTCATCAAGTGGAAGTCCCTGTTCATATCTTTCATCTACGAAGAATAATCTATTTTCAGTTTTCGGTGTCAGAACGATATCCTGTCTTGGAAGTCTGTCCTTTGCCTCTTTACATACAAACCACGCCGACGGTTTGTACACGGCCACAATCAAAGAATTGTATACACCGAAAACATACTCTACTGTTTTAACCTTTTCTTTTGATGCTCTCCAAACACCACGAACAGCATCATATAATACCTTCTCATCCATACCTCTCTGGTAGAGTCTGTTTATTTTAATGACAAGGATTTTGTGCTTGATGTCTTTTTCTTAAAGTTCAACGGCACCATTTATTCTTTCAAACTCATCAACAGATAACGCCTCTGCTGAATGATGCCCAGCTACGATATTAGTCAGTCCCGCATCACTAACATAGTTGAATGCATTAATCAGTGATGCCTCTGCAGCAAATGCCTCTTCTTCAGTTAAGTTTGAATTTATAATTATCTTTTCAACTTCAAGTCCGGCATCCTTGATATCCGCGATAGTCTTCAGTTTCAACTTCTCACTATCAGGACTGCCCAGGCTTTCTTTTTCATGTTCAAAAACTCTGTTTTTGGTGCCTTTTCCAATATAGAAGATTTGCTTTGTGCGTGGATCTATGAGTCCATACACATAATAATCTCCAAGTGAAAGAAGGCTCTTCTCTGAAAATCTATCCGTAGAACTCACCACCTATTCGTTGCTTGTTTTTATCTGCTCTCCATTTGGGAAGATAAACGACTGCTCAAACGTTACACCCATAACATCAGCAATCAATTTTAACTCCTCAAGAGTCACAGTACAAGCATCAAGTTCAGATAACTTAAACTTCCATTGTTTACCAATCTTGTGTGCTGGAATACCTTTATCTTTTCTAAGCCATCCACGTACTGTTCCTGGCTTAACCCCTAAATATTCTGCGGCTTCATCTATGTTTATCCATTTTTCATTACTATCAGCCATGCTAAATACCTCTCTACTTTTTTACGCAATGATACTTATAGAGTATAGCATCAAATTATGAATTTTTCAATCTATTTGAGTGTATTTAATGTTATTTGTTGTCATTTGTAATCATTTGTTTTCTATGATGGTAGTATCAATATTTTTGTCTACCCAACCCCAAATCAACACTTCTGTCTATCCAACTATAAGAATTCATCTCTTTGCAGCCTCTAAAACGCAGAAAATCCGAGGACCTGAATTTGTATCCAAATCCTCGGAAAAGCCTTATATTTCAAGCATTTTCACACTATCAATTATGTACTTTAGTCAACAGAACCACGCTCTCGACGTGAGTTGTTCTCGGAAACATATCAACCGGGACTGCCTCCTGTAGTTTGTAACCAAGCTCTTCAAAAAGATATATATCCCTTGCAAGTGTAGCCGGATCGCACATTTGTGTCACACCCCTTTCTTGGAGGATCCACTATCACACAATCAGGTTGAATGCCTCTGGTTTCAAGTTTTTCAGCGGCAGATGATGCATCCGCACATATAAATTCAGCATTATTAATATCATTATATAACGCGTTCTTTCTCGCGTCCTGTATTGCCTCAGGTATAATTTCCACTCCGATAAGCCTTCTAACCTTTTTTGCCATAGATAAACCGATCGTACCTGTACCACAATACAAATCAACAAGTGTTTCATTCGGTTTAAGATCTGCGAATTCTGATGCTATGTTATACAAAATCTCCGCTTGATCACGATTCACCTGATAAAATGAAAGTGGAGATATACGGAATTTTAGTCCGCACAATTCATCTGTAATATATCCGTCGCCATAAAGTGTTCTGCAAAAAGTACCGGTAATAACATTTGTTTTTTTTGTATTCGTATTCAGAACTACCGTTTTCAAACAATCAATATTTTCAGAAAGCATTCTGACCAACTGCTTCTCCTTACGCAGTTCTTTTGCATTCGCTACGATACACACCATAAGTTCATTTGTCTTTTCCGCATACCTTAGATAAAGATGTCTTAATACTCCTGTATGAGTTGATTCATCGTATGGCTTTATATTGGTATTGTTTGCCCATTCGAGAAAAACCTTTATAGCCTCGTCAAATATCTCTGACTGCAATAAACATTTATTTAATGGTATAACACGGTGACTTCTTGGTGCAAAAAAACCTACACTTATTTTTCCATCCCGATCAATTGTCACAGGAAGCTGTGCCTTGTTTCTATATCTGTTTTCGGATACACTTCCTCTGATATTTGATATTTTTTTAGTATCAATTCCACCTATTCTGCTTAGAGCATCACTTACCCTCTTTTGCTTGAACATAAGTTCGGATTTATAATTGATATGACGAAAAGAGCATCCTCCGCATTGCTGTGAAATTTGACAGTCACTGCAAATTCTATCAGGTGATGGAACAATCAATTTTTCTATCTTACCGTAAGCATAGTTTTTTGCCGTCTTTAGAATTTTTACCAATATCTCATCGCCTACAGCCGATGAAGGTACAAAAACTGCAGCACCATCTATTTTACACACTCCACTTCCTTCTGTTGTATAATCTATCACTTTAGCTTGATATATCTCATTTTTCTTTAACTCCAATACTATCATCCCCATTGTAACGACGCATCAAATTTTTATAGTTAATTCTTGTTTATTATATCATCTTTTTATATAAAAACCAAGCATTTTACACTTGACAAGCCAACAAACTGCCACGGAAAACTTGCGTTTACGTTCGCTTATACGCACTTTAACTGAATAAAATCAACTATAGTTCCAAGGAATAAACTTCCGTAATTATTACACTATTCAAACACATTGGCACTGTACCCAATCTACGCTTCATTCGCTTACGTTTACTTTGACTACCTAAAAATTAATTGCCGTACCTCAAAATAAACCTCAAAATCATCCGTTACAATTGTCAACCAATTTAATATTTCAGGTTGACAATTATAATAAAACGTACTATAATAGGATTGCAGAATGAAAGGAAATGATAAAATGAATAATTTACGCAAAAACACACATCTGCTGGACATAGTATATATAGCTGCATTTACTGCTCTTATAACAATTTGTTCACAGATAAGCATCCCAACACCGATTGCACCGTTTACATTGCAAACATTTGCAGTTTTTCTTGCCGGTTGTATGCTTGGATGGGCAAGAGGCACTCTGAGTGTTGTTGTATACATACTTCTTGGTATAATCGGCATACCAGTATTTGCACAGTTTTCATCAGGTCTGGGTACATTATTTGGTATGACCGGAGGATACATTATAGGATTTATATTTACAGCCTTGATAACAGGCTTTATGTGTAAGCTTCTTGGAAAGAAAATCTGGGTTCTCATATTATCAATGGTTATTGGTCTTATTGTATGCTATGCATTTGGAACAGTCTGGTTTATGGTTGTATATTCTCAGAATAATGGTCCGATCGGATTATGGACTGCTCTTACATTATGTGTAATTCCATATCTTATTTTCGATGCTGCTAAAATTGCTGCTGCTGCCATATTGGTGAATCGCCTTGATAAAATCATCAAACTTTAAACTCAGACCACATCACAGCCTTTGCATACAATTCTTTGAAGGCAAGGGATACAATGAATCATTCATCCGGAATATGACCAACATAATAAACTATCTGAACCAACAAGATCCTCTTTTGAGTCTTACACAGGATTGTGATATTATATGCAATTCCTGTCCAAATAAGATATGCGAAAAATGTAAACATAACAGCAAAGTACAAAAAATTGATAATATGTGTTTTTATGTATCAGGGCTCAAAGCAGGAGATCTCATAAAATGGTCTGTTTTGAGAGAAAAAGTATATGAATTAATAATCTCCACCGGTAAGCTTTATGACATATGCGGTGATTGCCAATGGAGCACAATATGTAAAAACAAATCAAATAATCTCTAAAATATCTTTCTGTGTGCGAGAGAAAATCCCGCATTAATTCTACTTTCATCTCTAATCTTTTGATATATTTTTCTTTGCTTGCTAATACATATCTCATCTGTGCCAGTTTATCCAATTTCTCTATTGATGGTGGTATACTACCGTTTTTACACAGGCGTCTCCTCTTCTTTAGAGCTTTTCCTGTTTCCACCATCCTTTGCTTTTTATTGTATCTTGTTTTAAAGTCTTGCATTTCGTTATATATAAATCCGAGTTTGTTTCCTATTT
>CADADA010000061.1 GCA_902786515.1 uncultured Lachnospiraceae bacterium
GCAAGTATGTGAAAACTAAGGAACCGCCGTGTACCGAACGGTACGCACGGTGGTGTGAGAGGTCGGGGGATTATTCAAATCCCCCTCCTACTCGATTTAAATTTTCATGGTAAGCTGTATTCTTCCTTTGTTTATGTCAACGTTTAGGATTTTTACCTCTACTATGTCGCCGACACTGACAACCTCAAGAGGATGCTTAATATATTTATCACAAATCTGCGAAATGTGGACCAATCCGTCCTGATGTACACCTATATCAACGAAAACTCCGAAGTCAATAACGTTACGTACGGTTCCCTTAAGGATCATACCCGGAGTTAAATCTTTCATTTCAAGTACATCCGTACGTAAAATCGGTTTAGGCATCTCATCACGCGGGTCACGGGCGGGCTTTTCAAGTTCTTTAACAATATCATGAAGCGTTATTTCGCCAATACCTATTTCTTCAGCAGTTTCAGCATAGTTTTTAATTGCACGGCTTATACCTGCCAGAGAATTTGAACGTATATCATCAGGAGAGTAACCTAATTTCTTCAAAAGCGCAACTGTGGCATCATATGTTTCAGGATGCACACTTGTTGAGTCTAAAGGATTATCTCCGTCAAGAATACGCATAAAACCGGCACACTGTTCATAAGCCTTTGGTCCAAGTTTTGCCACTTTTAACAATTGCTTTCTATTTGTAAACTTGCCGTTTTCTTCTCTGTAAGCCACAATATTTTTCGCAATGGTTTTAGATATTCCGGAAATATATTCTAATAAGCTTGCAGAAGCAGTGTTAAGGTCAACACCAACCTTATTTACACAATCTTCGACCACACCTGTGAGTGTTTCTCCGAGTTTCTTCTGATTCATATCATGCTGGTATTGACCGACGCCGATAGCCTTAGGATCAATCTTAACCAGCTCAGCAAGTGGATCCTGAAGACGTCTTGCGATGGAAGCTGCACTTCTCTGACCAACATCAAAGTTTGGAAATTCCTCTGTAGCAAGCTTACTGGCAGAGTAAACGGAAGCACCGGCCTCGTTTACAATGACATATTCCACTTTTTCAGGAATCTCTTTTAACATTTCAACGATGACAAGCTCGGATTCTCTCGAAGCAGTTCCGTTACCGACGGAAATCAGAGAAATACCATATTTTTTAATCAACTGTTTGACAACCTTTTTAGCTTCCTCTACTTTATTCTGAGGTGCTGTCGGATAGACAACTACAGTATCAAGTACTTTACCTGTAGCATCCACAACAGCCAGCTTGCATCCCGTACGGAAAGCCGGATCCCAGCCGAGAACCACTTTGTTCGAAATAGGTGGCTGCATAAGGAGCTGTTCAAGGTTCTTGCCAAAAACTTTAATGGCACCTTCCTGAGCTTTTTCAGTAAGTTCGTTTCTTATATCTCTTTCGATAGAAGGAGCGATAAGTCTTTTATAACTGTCTGAAATTGTTTCTGTCAGTAAAGGTGTTGTATATGGATTATCATGTCTGATAATTTTTTTCTTCAAATACGTATAAATGCGTTCCTCAGGAGCTTCGATTTTAACCGTAAGAATCTTTTCAGCTTCACCCCTGTTAAGAGCAAGAATACGGTGTCCTGCTATTTTAGGAATTGCCTCTGTAAAATCGTAATACATCTCATATACGGACTGTGTATCAGCATCTTTTGCAGAAGAAGATATAAATCCTTCCTTAAAAGTAATATTTCTGATATAAGTTCTGTAATCTGCGTCATCAGAAATATTCTCTGCGATAATATCGCATGCACCGGATATGGCGTCTTCGATAGTCAACACTTCTTTTTCTTCTGACAGATATTCTTTTGCTGTATTTTCTATGGGTTCTTTTGTCGCCTGAAGAGAGATGTAGGCGGCAAGAGGTTCCAATCCTTTTTCTTTTGCGATGATTGCACGGGTTCTCTTTTTAGGCCTGTACGGTCTGTACAGATCATCCACAGCTACCATTGTCTGTGCATCCTCAATCTGCTTTTTTAATTCTTCCGTAAGTTTTCCCTGTTCTTCAATACTGCTGATTACCTGAAGCTTTTTCTCTTCGAGATTGCGCAGATAAGTAAGACGCTCTCCGAGGTTTCTTAATACTTCATCATTTAAAGAACCGGTTGCCTCTTTTCTGTATCTGGCAATAAAGGGAATAGTATTTCCTTCATCAATCAGTTTTACCGCCGCTTCGGTCTGCCAAAGCTTTATATTCAATTCTGTAGTTATTTGTTTTAGAATATCCATTTAATACCTTCCTTTTTTCTTTGTCTGAAATTGACTGCGAACAGTAACATTATAATAGAAAATAAAAAAAGTGTCTATCCCTACATTTTACAAAGTTTTAACTATGTGATATAATCATCCGGAGAGGGAAAATGATGAAAGGATTAAAAGATAGAGGCATGGTAGTAACAACGAAAATCAATGTCAATGAATTATATGAATTTACCATGAAACACAATTACCGGTCGGCTGCCGGCATTTTGGGTGTCCTGTTCAGTCTTTGTTCCGCCGTGGGCGGATTCATTTACTGGGACAAACTAACTGTCACGAACAGAGTGCTTGTCGTATTGTTTGCGTTGATGTTTACGGTGATTGAGCCGATTGGGTGTTACATAAAGGTAAAGAAGCAGATAAAAAAGAGCTTTCAGTATCCTATAAGTTACAATTTCAGTAGTCAGGGAATTGAAATCAACGTCAATGATGAAAAGGCATTATGTCACTGGCATGAGGTTATGAAAGTTGAAAGCACGTCAAATCTTATTAATATATATACATCTCCGGTCAGAGCTTTTATCATACCCAAAAAAGATGTTGGCGATAACATGGAGATATTGAAAGAAATGATAGAAAAAAATGCGGAATGCAGAAAGGTAGTACTATAATTATGATGATAGAAACCAATTCTCCTGAAGAGACGTATGAGGAAGGATTTCGCATAGGAAAAAGTGCACAGGCGGGTCAGATATATTGCATAAAGGGAGACTTAGGTGTAGGAAAGACGGTGTTCACAAAAGGCTTTGCAGCCGGGCTCGGTATAACTGAGACAATAAGCAGCCCTACATTTACTATTGTAAATGAATACCATGAAGGACGACTTTCGCTTTATCACTTCGATGTCTACCGAATCAGTGACAGCGATGAGATGTATGAGATTGGGTGTGAAGAATATTTCTTTGGTGACGGCGTATGCCTTATAGAGTGGGCAGAGCTGATTAAAGACATATTACCGGAGAATGTGGTATGGATAACTATAGAAAAAGAACTTGAAAAAGGTATGGATTACAGGAAAATAAATATAGACGAGGAAAGGAAAGTTTCATGAGGATACTTGGGATTGAGACATCATCACTTGTAGCAGGAGTTGCGATTTTGACAGATGATGTCATTACGGGAGAATATAATATCAATCATAAAAAGACACATTCACAGACTCTTATGCCTATGATAGAAGAGATTTGCAATATGACGGAAATCAGACCGGATATGTTAGATGCGATTGCCGTATCATCCGGTCCCGGTTCTTTTACAGGATTAAGAATCGGTTCGGCCAGTGCCAAAGGAATGGGACTTGCACTGGATATCCCGCTGATTCATGTCCCTACACTTGAAGCCATGGCGTATAATTTGTGGGGGACCGATAAGTACATATGCCCGATTATGGATGCGAGACGCAATCAGGTATATACCGGCGTGTATCATTTTGATAAAAATGGTAATATATGTACGGATATTGAACAGTGTGCAATTAGTATAGATGATTTGCTGGAAAAAACCGGTAATTTTGATAAAGAGTTAATTTTCGTAGGAGATGGAGTTCCGGTTTTTAAGGATACGATTCTTGAAAAAGGAAGAAATACTTATCTATTTGCGCCTGCACACATGAACAGACAGCGAGGAGCCGGTGTTGCCATGCTTGGAAAAGAATATTTTCTTGCAGGTAAAACAGAGTCAGCAAAGGCACATGTACCGGATTATCTTCGATTATCTCAGGCTGAAAGAGAGAGACAGGAAAAAGAAAATGCTTAAGTATAGAGAAATGACAGAAGAGGATTGTAAGGAAGTTGCGATTCTCGAAAAAGAAAATTTCGAACATCCTTGGTCGTTTGACTCACTCATAAAAGAAGTACATAATGAAAGTTCCGTGTTTATCACAGCCGTTTCAGACGGAAAAGTTGCGGGATATGCCGGGATGTACATAGTATGTGATGAGGGTGACATTACAAATATTGTAGTTGGTGAAGATTACCGGGGAAAAGGTATTGCTTCCGGGATGATGGACTATCTTATTCAAAAGGCGGATAGCATGAAGATTAATGACATGACGCTTGAGGTAAGGGTAAGTAACCTTACGGCTATACATCTGTATGAAAAATTTGGATTTGTATCAGAAGGCATACGTCCGGGATTTTACGACAGTCCAAATGAGGATGCGATGATAATGTGGAGACGAGGTGTGAATAATTACCACTAGGATTACAGGATTATTTGTTTTATAATGAATGGACACGGATAAAGAAAGGGTGTTCATATGAGAAAAATACAAAGTAATAATATTATCGTTAAGGAAATGTATTGTGACAGATGTGGGAAGAAAATACGTGTAAAAGATGGAGTAATTATGGAAGGGGTATTCTCTTTTGAGCATGAATGGGGATTTTTTTCAGAAAAAGACGGAGAGATTCATTCAGCTGATTTATGTGAGAAATGTTACGACGAAGTGGTTGCCATGAGTGGTATTAAAGTAATAAAAAAGAAAAAAACAGAGATAATATAGGCCGGATTGTCTGTGTATGCGCAATCCGGTTCCGGATAGAGCATACACAGATTAGAGGTAATGATGTTAGATTTATGTTTGTTGGGCACGGGTGGAATGATGCCGCTGCCAAAGAGATGGCTTACAGCCTTATTAACCAGATACAACGGAAGCAGTCTTTTGATAGACTGCGGAGAAGGAACCCAGATTGCAATTAAGGAAAAAGGGTGGACTTTCAAGCCGATAGATACGATTTGTTTCACGCATTATCATGCAGACCATATAAGCGGACTGCCGGGGCTTCTTCTGACAATGGGAAATGCCGAACGTACTGAACCACTTACAATGATAGGTCCCAAAGGTCTCGAAAAAGTTGTAAATTCATTAAGAATAATAGCTCCCGAATTACCTTTTCCAATAAGATTTATAGAGATTACGGAGCAGACTGCCGTGATTGAAAATAAAGGATACATTATTGAGGCTTTTAAAGTAAATCATAACGTGGTATGCTATGGATATAATATTATTATTAAGCGCGCTGGAAAATTTGATGTTGGAAAGGCAGTAAACCTCGGTATTCCAAAGGAGTATTGGAATCAGCTGCAGAAAGGTGAAAAGGTTACTGACAGTTCCGGCGAATATTTGCCTGAGATGGTAATGGGTCCTGAGCGAAAAGGAATAAAAGTAACGTATTGTACTGATACAAGACCGACTCCGTTGATTGAGAAATCGGCAAAGAATGCAGATTTATTTATCTGCGAAGGAATGTACGGAGAAAAAGGCAAGGAAGATAAGGCAAAAGAATATAAACATATGACATTTTATGAAGCGGCCACTCTGGCAAAGAATGCCGGAGTAAAGGAAATGTGGCTTACGCATTTCAGCCCGTCACTGATAAGGCCGGAAGATTACATGAAAGACGTCAGGAAGATTTTCCCGAATTCTATCCCGGGAAAGGATGGTAAATCCGTAGAGATAGGATTTACAGAATAAAAGAGGAGGTGCACAATGGGAAGTAAGATGAAGAAATTAGCTGTTTTTACAATACTGGCAGCTTTAATTGTGGTATACGCATTTTATATTTCGAGTAAAAATACATCGAAGCCCGGTGAGCATCCGACTGAGGAAGTAGGAGAAGTCTACAAACTCATTAACAAAGATTTAGAGACTTCTTATCCGAAGACACCGAGAGGTGTTGTGAAACTGTATAGCAGAATTATATCCTGTTATTACAAAGAAGAATACAGTGAAGATGAATTGAAACTGCTGGCAGTACAGACGCAGAAACTTATGGACGATGAATTAAAAGAACACAATAGTTTCGATGAATATTATAGTAATCTGAAAGAAGACATTGAAAAATATCAAAAAGAAAAGAAAGTGATTTCAGCTTATGTCATCCAAAGCAGTGTGGATGTTGAATATAAGACTTTTCAGGATGAGGAGTATGCCTTTGTGGATTGTACATACTTTACAAATGGTAAAGAGGGAGCGGCCAGAGTCCCGGAGAAATATGTCTTAAGGAAGTCATCCGACGGCAAGTGGAAGATTGTATATTGGGAAATCATAGAAGAGGAAGACAGTGATTATGAGTGATAAAACAGTAAAAATCCTTGCAATAGAAAGTTCGTGTGATGAGACGGCTGCAGCGGTTGTGGCAGATGGCAGGGAAGTTATGTCTAATATTATTTCATCACAGATTGATATACATACGCTGTACGGCGGCGTTGTTCCTGAGATTGCATCAAGAAAACATATGGAGAATATCAATCCTGTTGTAGAGCAGGCTTTAAAAGAAGCAAATGTCAGGTTAGATGATATAGATGCAATAGGTGTCACTTATGGACCGGGACTGGTAGGAGCACTTTTGGTGGGTGTATCTTGTGCAAAAGGTATTAGCCTTGCTACAGGAAAACCGCTGATTGGGGTACACCATATTAAAGGTCATATATCAGCAGTTTATATTGAGAATAAGCAGTTAAAGCCTCCGTTTGTATGCCTTGTAGCTTCTGGAGGACATACTCATCTTGTAATTGTGCATGACTATGGAAAGTACGAAGTTATAGGAAGAACCAGAGATGATGCAGCAGGTGAAGCATTTGATAAGGTTGCGAGAGCAATAGGACTCGGATATCCCGGCGGACCGAAGATTGATAAAGCGGCAAAAACCGGAAATCCTCATGCGATTGAATTTCCGAGGGCATCCATAGAAGGTTCTCCGTACGATTTCAGCTTCAGCGGATTAAAATCAGCAGTATTGAATTATATAAACACCTGCAAAATGAAAGGTGAAGAAGTCGTAACGGAAGATGTAGCTGCCTCATTCCAGCAGTCGGTTGTTGACGTGCTTGTTTCAAGAGCAGTGAAAGCAGCTAAAGAGACAGGTTACTTAAAGCTTGCACTTGCAGGGGGAGTTGCCTCCAATTCAGCACTGAGGGAAGCAATGAAAGAAGAATGTGAAAAAAATGGAATAGAAATATATTATCCATCTCCTATATACTGTACTGATAATGCGGCGATGATTGGAGTTGCAGCATATTATGATTATGTCAGTGGCGTAAGATCCGGGATGGATTTAAATGCGGTTCCGGGATTAAAACTCACATAAGAATAACGAATTTGCATATGGTTCCGTAACCGGAACCTGCACAGTAAGAGAGAATTTGTATACGGTTCCTTAACCGGGATTGAAAAGGATGTGTGGATGTATGGTAACAGCAGTAATATTAGCAGCCGGTGTTGGAAAAAGAATGAATCAGAAAACCGCAAAACAATATATTGATATAAATGGAAAACCGATACTTTACTATACTATAAAAGCATTTGAAGCGAGTAATGTTGACAGTATAATAATTGTATGTGGCGGGAATGATATTGAATACGTAAAAACCGATATTATTGTTAAGAATGGTATTCAAAAGGTCACCGATATAATAAAAGGCGGAAAAGAAAGATTTGATTCGTCATATAATGGCATCAGGGCTGCCGGCGAAGCTGATTATATACTTATACACGATGGAGCACGTCCCTGCATTTCCCCTGCAAAAATAAATGAGGTAATTGATGCTGTACAGGACTGTAAGGCTTGTATACTGGGAGTTCCTGTTAAGGATACAATCAAAATAACAGATACAAATGGAAATGTTGTTGCCACACCTGACAGAGACACAATGTGGCAGATACAGACACCTCAGGCTTTTGAAAAAAACATACTAGAAGAAGCATACCGGAAAATGTATGCAGAATCAGCAGATGGAATAACCGATGACTCAATGGTAGTAGAGAAATACACTGACACTCAGGTCAAAGTAATCATGGGAGAATATGAGAATATCAAAGTAACGACCCCGGAGGATTTACAGTACATACGGGAGGCTCTGGTTTAGATTACAGAAAATAAACAGTTTCTTACGTGCAAGCACGACGAATCTGCTTATTTTCTGTAATCAGCTGTGAATAGTAACAAAATAAAATAAAAAAATGAAAAAAGTTGTTGACATATGTAAATGAGAGTGATATACTAACTTTCGTCGCTGATGAGTGACAAGATAAAAATAATAAAAAAAGTTGTTGACAAGATTTGACACACATGATATAATAAATCTTGTCGCTGACAAAGAAAAGACATGGAGAGGTATCGAAGTGGTCATAACGAGGCGGTCTTGAAAACCGTTTGTCCGCAAGGGCACGTGGGTTCGAATCCCACCCTCTCCGCTCGTAAGAACAAAAAAGTTTTTACAAAAAGTTGTTGACAAGTGCTTGAAGTTGTGATAGACTATAAAAGTTGCTGGTGAGCAACAAAGATATGAACATTGATAACTAAACAGCAAGAAACCATCCCTGAAAATTCAGAAGAATTTCAGAGAACAACATCAATCTTGAAAGAGAGAAAGATGGTTCCTAAAACAGTAAAGAACAGTTGGAATAGCCAAAGTTATTCTGACAGGACAAATTTTTAACGAGAGTTTGATCCT
>CADADA010000062.1 GCA_902786515.1 uncultured Lachnospiraceae bacterium
GCGAAAAATAAGTTTCTGATACAGTTCACGCCGAGAAATTTTTCAGTTTCAAGGCGGAGGAATGAGGCGTAGCGGTGGCTACGTCGATTGACGACAACGAAGAAAGTGGAAAATATATCAAGTGAATGTGTCAGTTACTTATTATTCGCTCTACTAGTATAGTCATCAAACTATAATGTCCAACCGGAAGAGCTCCCATAGCTTCATGTCGATATACCATACCTTTCATTGAATGTCCGTTCTCTACAAATGACAAAACATCCGATTTCACCCATATATCAAAAAACAAATTGGGCTGAGCAGTTTAATATTAAACATATAGTTTGCATAGGGAGCACCGCCGAGAAACAAAATATCAACAAATGTCTTAAGTTCCGGTTCGTCGGTTATGGATATGGCCTCCACACCGGCTCCTTCTGCGATTGCCTCTGCGATTGTCTTTGTATTCCCTAGCTTTGAAAAATAACGAACTGCTTTTGTCATATGCACCTCTCCATATCCATGAAATATTTTAATTTTCCTAAAACCTTTATCAATTTCGTACCTTCAATAGTATGTGCCGGTTTGCTCCACATCCTGAATAACAACGATAATGGGCGACTGCTTCCCCATATAAAGTTAAAAATTCATCCCAACCGATAAGTTGCAACATAAAAGGTATCCTGCGGAGTTTGAATACCCGGGTTGGACAGAAGCAGTTCTGCATTCCGCCCCTGTTCTTCAATTCCAAGTGTAAAATGACTCATTGCTATACCGATATCCACTTTTTGTAAATCGAAACCCTTATTATTGATATATCCTTTGTCTCTTTTTTCGTAAAAGTGGAAGTCATTCCCACTTTTTACAATGCGCCAAGGCTGTTTATTTACCGCGGACGGTGCCCACCTGATCATTTCAAACAAGTCAGAGATTACCGGATCGCCGTTCATATCAAATGCAGTCTCAAAGGTTTCATCAAAGAACAGTCTATTCGGTTTCAAACGGTTGTCTGCCTTGATACCCTTCCGCATTGCAACTTCTCGAATCGACATCTTCTTCGCAGGATATCCGAGCGGACTGACCGCAGGCATGATTTCGCCCTCCTCCAGTCCTGCGGCTGCTTCAAACGCCGGACGGTCCATTGTTCCTGCAATCCATGTTGTACCAATGTTTAACGAGTCCGCATATAGCAACACTTTTTCAAATGAAAATCCGAAGGCTTCCTCTGCATACGGCACGGCTCCGATTTTTCCCACTATGAAGGTATCTGCTCCAACAATCACAGGTGTCGTCAGCCCGTCTTCCTTTACGTTTAATAGCTTCCATTTAATCGGAATATCATACGGATTAGTTACCGTATTCGCATATTCAATGATCTTCTTCGCATCCTCGCCTCGCAGATCATTGCCATCAAAGGTTCTTACACTCCTTCGATGCCGGATTGTTTCCATCGCATTCATTATTTCAACCCCTCCGCCACGTCTTCAGATCCGATTCAGAAATCTGTCCTCCCAAACGTTTCCCATCATCGACATGCACATCGTCACCTACAAGGCTCCTGATTCTGGAAGCAGTATCTCCAATTTCACTTCCACCGGAAGTACAGAACGGAACAATCTTCTTGCCCTTAAAGCTGAAGCCGGTCAGGAACGTATCTACAACACTTGGCTCACGCCCCCACCAGATTGGAAATCCTATATAGATGACTTCATATTGGTCAATCCCTTCATCATATTTCTCAATAGCCGGTCTGCAATTAAGATCCGCCATCTCCAACGAACTGCGCGACTGCTTGTTCGTCCAATCAAGGTCTTCTTTCGTATATGGTGTTTCAGGCTTGATTTCAAAAAGATCCCCTCCCACGGTTTTTGCTAAATCCTGTGCAACCTTTGCAGTCACACCGCTAACTGAAAAATATACAACTAATGTCTTACTCATAATTAATTCTCCTTTCATTTTTGCAAAGAGGCATTTGCCTCATTCTAATTTTATTCACGCCATTGATTCTCTCAAGAGCATTTTTAACGGTCTTCTCACAGTGTTCACACATCATGCCTTCAATCGTCAGTATCTTCTCTCCGTCACTCTTATCAAGAAAAGAATCGACTTCATTTAACATATCCATAGTTTTCTTCCCTTCTTTCCCATAGCCGTGCGCTCGTTATCCCCTGTAAGCATAATCACTTTTGAAAAGTCATCTGCCGATAAAATATCCGTCACCTGCGGCTGACCCGCAGTGATTGTCCCGGTCTTATCAAGAACGACGATGCCTGCTTTTCCTGTCTCCTCTAGAGAGACTACTGTCTTAAATGGACAGATATAAAAGCGGTATTAATACCACAACAGATGCAATCAGTCTTTTTCGTAAAACAGGAACTTGAAAACTGCCTTCTCCACGCGTGCCACACACGCGGCACAGCTCATACCTGTAACGTAATATTGTCGCATTTGTCTTAAAGTCTCCTTTAGTTAACCTCTATTTTCCAACTTCATGGCAAGAAGAAACAAGAGCATCAGCATCGCTGCTGATATTCTCTGTCGTTATCGTACCATCATCATCGACCACATAGATATTTCCATGTATCATACCCATCCAACAGCTATAACGAACGGTGCCTGCTTTTTCAGGAATAAACTCAATGACATTCTCTCCACTGTCAAATGTATGCTCGATCCCGTAATCCTGAATGAACATTCGATAATTACATCCGTTGACACTTCCCTCCGGCACTTCTGACAATACTTGATGTCATATATATCACTTTCCTTTGTTACTAAGAATAACACAATTGTCAACATTAGAAAAGTATATAAATTTTTCAAAAAAAATCACACCTTCTTTTCGTGCTACTTCAGTAATAAAGGCAAGTTCCTCATCTTTTGAAATAGCATATCCGAGTCTTTTATAACCATCAATAATATTCATCTCATCACGTTTTACTTCAATATCAGAGCCTAATGTTTTTACAGTATCATTCGCGATTCTCTCACATATATTGAGGAAATACTCTTCATCATCACATACATTAAAACCATACACTTTTTTATCTGGTCCGTAAATCTTTGATCCAAGAAACAGTCCACTGTAAGTTCCACCTGAACCAACAGCACACACTATTGCGTCAAAGCTGACTCCCAGTTCTTTTTCCTGATTAACTATTTCTTTTACAGCTTCTATGTATCCAAAATTCCCTGTACCATCTGATGCCCCTTCCGGAATCACATAGCTACTAATTCCTTTCGCCTCATAATCTCTGGCAATTTCTGCCATAATCTCGCCTCGTCTGTATGAATAATCCTCACGACTTATAAATGTAATTTCTGCACCCAAAATCTTATCAAGCAAATAATTTCCTTCTAAAAGTGGCTGCTCATCTATGCGTAGTACAAGGTGTGATTTTATTCCTGCTTTTGCAGCAACCGCTGCAGTAGCTCGGCAGTGATTTGACTGAATTTCCCCACAAGTGATTACTACACCTGCTTTTCCTGAAAGTGCCTTAGCAATTGTATATTCAAGCTTTCTTATTTTATTTCCTGATGTTTCCACGCCTGTATAGTCATCACGTTTAAACCATAAATCAACACCCCATTCTTCTGATATTTTATCCAGACGATGTACAGGTGTTGGCAGATTTGCCAGATTTAATTTTGTCACATTATCAAAATTATTAACATTATTTGACATTATTCATATCTCCTTTTCTATTTATATGATTTTTTTCCAAGCTGAATAATGGTTACTATTTTTCTTCCAGTTTCATTCTAAAAATAAAACCATACATAGAATTATAGTTCGACTCCATCTTCGAGTTCATGTCTTACACGCTGCAAATTTTCTGACAAATAACGCTCCCCATTATCCGGCAACAATGGAACAATAATCTTGCCTTCATTTTCCGGTTTACGCGCTTCTTTAATCGCAACTGCCAAAGAAGCACCGGCAGAGGCTCCTACAAATATACCCTCATATTTTGCGAGCAGATGAATCGCCTTCAATGTCTCTGCATATGTAATAAATTCATACTCGTCAATCACCTTTTCGCTAAAGTTATCTGGGGACATTTTGGTTAATCCGTTTTCATCATGTACCTGATGAATTCCGTGAAATCCACCATCTGTTGCACCTTATACGGCAGAATTTTCTATTGATGCCGGGTCTGGCTGTGTAACAATACTCTTGATATCCGGATTCTGTTCGTTTAAATATTTGCCATATATCTGTTCCTCCTTAACTCATTAATTAATTTGTACAGATAATATCACAGTTATTATGAAATGTATAATTCAATAAAATAACTGGGGCTGTCGCACTAACAATTAAAAAATTGTTAGTGCGACAGCCCCTTGAAAATTCCGGTTATTTGTTAATATTTCTTACTCTGTTTATCGTGCGTTCAAACTCACCGCTATTAATCCATTCTGCAAGGAAATACTGTTCGAGCATCGGCACGGTGCAGGAATAGAATCCCACCGTTTTTTTGTATAAAGGCAGAAGCTTTTCAGGCATTACCATATATCCGACACGCAATGATGGAGCTATGGTTTTTGAAAAGGTATTTATGTATATTACATTATCATTCCCGGTTTGGGTAAACAGCGTTTGTGGAGCATTTCCGTTCAGCGTAAATTCAGAATCATAGTCATCCTCAATAATAACAGCATTTCTTCTACGGGCCCATTCAAGATATGACTTTCTGCGTTGGGCTGAAGCTGTTATACCGCTTGGAAAACTGTTAAACGGGGTTACATGAAGTATCTGCGCATTTGTTCGGTGCAGTTCTTTGATGCATATGCCTTCACTGTCCATTTCAAGCATATCGCATACGGCTCCATTTGCAGTATACACAGCCCGTATTTTTTCATACGATGGAGATTCCAAAGCGATAGTCTTTTCTCTTCCTAACATCTGGATACAAATACCATATAGGTACTCAGCTCCCGAGCCGATAATTATTTGTTCGCTAGATACTGTAATGTTTCTACATCTTGAAAGATAGTGACATATAGCATCTCTCAGATATGGGCTGCCATTGTTAGGTGACTTCATCAATATCCTGTTACCGTAGTCGAGAATTACTTTTCTAAGCATGGTCGATACTGGAGAAAAAGGAATATTATATTTATTCTCGACGATTGAAGAATCATCTTGCGAGTAATGTTTATTAGTCTTACTAACAGTGAAAAAGTTGTCAGAGGAGTATTTTACATAGCAACCACTCCTCTGACGCATTTCACAATAGCCTTCATCGCAAAGAAGCCGATAGGCATGTTCAACAGTCACGACGCTAACAAGGCAGTCGCCCGCAAGTTCACGTTTGGATGGCAGCTTAGAGCCTTTTATAAATGCTCCAGAGATAATCCTGTTTCTCATTTCATGATATATTTGAATATATGCAGGTTCGCTGCTTTCACGGTCAATCCTGATTAGCATTTTATCACCTCTTCGTTTAATATACTACACTAATTGCGGTTTTCAATCATTTCAAAGAAATATTTGTAAATAGTTATATCATCTGTTAGTTCAGGATGAAATGATGTTGCGAGCTGATTGTCTTGTCTTACTGCAACTATCCTATTTTCATGACTTGCCAGAATTGTAACATTTTCACCGACGCGCTCAGCATATGGTGCTCGGATAAAAGGCATTTCTATAATTTTTTCAGCAAATCTGTCTGTACAACGAAAGCTTCCAAGCTGTCTGCCATAAGCGTTTCGCTTTGCAGTTATATCAAGAGTTCCAAAGCAGGGAGAGTCACAACCAGATATTTCTTTTGCAAGAAGTATCATTCCGGCACAAGTCCCGAATACAGGCATACCACCTTGTATCATAGATTTTAACGGTTCAAGCAATTTAAGTTCCGTGAGGAGCTTACTCATGGCAGTACTTTCACCACCCGGAAGGATAAGTCCGTCAAAATTTTTTCTTATATCATTTTGCTGACGTATTTCAAAACTCTCTGTGTCAAGCTGTCTGAGTTTATTTATGTGCTCTGCAAAAGCTCCTTGCACAGCAAGTACACCAATACGCATTATTTACCCCTTTCTTCCATGATTAGTTTAATCTCGTTCTCGTTTATTCCTACCATTGCTTCACCAAGACCAGATGAAAGCTCTGCTATGAGTTTAGAATCGCTGAAATTTGTCACCGCTTGTACAATAGCTGTTGCACGTTTTACAGGGTCTCCGGATTTGAATATCCCGGAACCGACAAAGACTCCTTCGGCACCCAGTTGCATCATAAGGGCTGCATCTGCAGGAGTTGCAACACCTCCGGCTGCAAAATTCACTACAGGTAATCTGCCGTTATCGTGTACCTGTTTCAGTAATTCATACGGCACTTCTAGATGTTTTGCTTCCTCATAAAGTTCATCTTCATTGAGTGATACTGCATGTCGTATCTGAGAATTCATTTTTCGCATATGACGGACAGCCTGAACGATATCGCCAGTACCCGGCTCTCCCTTTGTCCTAATCATAGAAGCCCCCTCTGCAATACGGCGCAGAGCTTCTCCAAGGTCTCTTGCTCCGCAGACAAACGGCACCTTAAATTTGCTTTTGTCAACATGATAAATATCATCGGCAGGCGAGAGAACTTCACTTTCGTCTATGTAATCTATCTCTATAGCTTCAAGTATTTGAGCTTCAACAAAATGACCTATTCGGCATTTTGCCATGACAGGGATACTCACTGATTCCTGTATTGAACGAATCATTGCAGGATCGCTCATTCTTGAAACTCCCCCGGCAGCTCTGATATCCGCAGGTATGCGTTCAAGAGCCATGACTGCACATGCACCTGCTTTTTCAGCTATGACTGCCTGTTCGGGCGTGGTAACGTCCATGATTACCCCACCTTTGAGCATCTGTGCAAGTTCTTTGTTAAGTTGATATCTTTCTTCCATAATTGTTACCTCATTTCTTTTTTTATCGTTATATCAGAATTGGTCTTATTTGCATATAACCAGTTAAGCATTATTTTATAGAATCAGACGAGATAACAAATATATGTATAATAAAAAAATCCAGACATAAGTTATTATAATTTATGTCTGGATTTTTTTAAGACGGACTTGTAATTATGCGTAGTGGAAGCGTCTTTGAAAAATTAAAATCGGGTTGACTTATTATTCAATGTAATAGCTAATTTGTGGCACCTGTGGCAGAAACAGCCGTATGAAAACTATACAGCTCACGATAAATAATTTCTGCCAATCTCCTATGTCCATCCGCATTTAAATGTTCCTGATCTTCTATACTTGGATTCACATAATCGGAAGCTGCCAAAAAATTCACTTTACGCCTTCTGGCAATTTTAAGATACTCCTTTTTTAATTCTTTCGACACTTCTACAGAGTCTTGATTAAATTCCGGATCAAATTCATCTTTCCATACATTCTTCCCTAGATGAATAGGAGAAATCAATAAAACATTCTCTGATGATACATTTTTCAAAATTATATCAATGCATCGTTCCATTCCTTTAGCAATATCCTTCGCAGAAGTCTTATAATACGATTTACAATCATTTGTCCCCAGCATTATTATTACCGAATTTATAGATTTATTCTTCTGAAATATCTTCTCGATAGAATCCCTTCCACATCTGCCCGGTCTGATTTCATCCTCAAAAACTGTAGTTCTGCCACACAAACCTTCCTCAATAACACATACATCATCATTCAAAAGATTTTTCTTTAAAATACCTGTCCAACGAACATTTTCAGGATATCTTCCCTTTGTTTCCGGATTATACCCCCATGTATTAGAATCACCAAAACACAATATTTTCTTCGACATAATGCCTCCTTCCAGCATCAAAAAACGCTTTGTTTAACTATGTCTACATAATATCATGAAATCTCTTTTATGGATAATTGATATAATCTTTATTTAGTTATAGGTTTTACTTATCAAAACAAATCCAGCATATTATCCAGATATACTTCTTCGCGCACATGCAGGTGATATGTCGGTTTTGTCAGATAATACAGCAAAAATTCAAAAACAAGTGCACTTCCAAGGCCTCTCCCTTCGATTTTAAACTGTGAAAATCCCACTGGTAAATACCAATTCTTAATTTGCTCTACTCCAATAAATCCCGGGTTGTCCATTGCCTTGGTAAATCGATATCCATTCACGGCATCAGGCGATGAACAAAAAGCTTTAGAATCCTTATTATCAATATATATTCTGCTTACCTCTTCGTAGCATTTCTTTCGATTGCTGCACCCAAAATCGCAACATTCGTTACAAAGGAATTCTACCTTATTTTTTTGATGCTGTGGCATATTCTGTAACAACTCCAATTTATTATTCAAGCGAAAATCAGGCACTACATAACGAAATTCTTCGCGTTCCACTTCCCTGACAAACATTTGAAAATCATTCAACACTTTTGTGGTGGATGAAACCAGGTACAGATTTTTATACTCGTTTCTAACATAATTGAGCAATATGTTGTGGTCAAGCATTTTTGTAACACTTTTGACTGTTAAAATTATGTTTTTTTACTTCTGTTCGTATCGTGCTTCAAAAGGTGTTTTATAATTAT
>CADADA010000063.1 GCA_902786515.1 uncultured Lachnospiraceae bacterium
GGATGAGGAAGGCAACTTCAAGCCAGCTACTGTTAAGCTGTCCTTTAAAAACAATCTCATCAACAAAAAGCTCTGCACCTATATGAAAGCTCTGGAAATCAGGGAAAATATGATAAATTCGAAAGATGATTATGCCGAAGAAGAGTACAATGCCAGCCTGCAGCACATCAATGAGAATATAGAAGAAATCAAGCAGCACCTGCTTGATGACAGTATGGTTGTCAAAAAAGGAACTGACAGACTTACTGTGAAAAACTATCTAAATTAGGAGAAAATCTATGGACATATTTATTAATTATCTTATCAAGAATAAAGAATGGATTTTTAGTGGACTTGGCATCTTTGTTATTGGAGGAATTATTTCTTTAATAAAAATATTGATAAATCATCACAAGAAAGCATCTCAGAAATCTATGAAACAAATTAATAATGACAACTCTTCTGGGACACAAATCGGAATTCAAAATAACTATTATCAAGGAGATAAAGAACATGACTAATGAATCTTTTGAAATAATACAAGAAAACAAACTGGGATCGCAAAGTACACAGATTGCTCAGCAAAACAATTACTATGGGATGGATTATCAGAATACTAAATCATTATGTCAAGATTTGATCAAAAATGAATTAGAAAAATATAAATCAGACGCTGAACAACTTGCAAAAGAGCGCAATGAAAAATTTCTATCTACGCTTTTTGAAAAATTACATAAAGAGAAAATAGATGATAATTCAATGTGTGAAGAATTTAAAAATCCTGATATGCAATACACTTTTTTCGAAGCGCAGAAAGCATATATTCGACTTGGGACTCCAGAACTGGAAAACATTCTGTCAAATCTTCTAGTTGACCGTACCAAAGAAAGTAATCGTACATTACTCCAAATTGCTCTCGCTGAAGCCGTTAATGCAGTACCAATGTTACTTCCATCTCAATTAGATATCTTAGCTCTTTGTTTTCTATTGAGATATACGCTTAACAATAAAATTAACAATCTTCCAACATTTTTTAATTATCTTAAGGCTCAGATTATACCGCATGTACCAGATTCTATTGATAAGATGTCTTCTTTCCAGCATTTGGTATATACAAAAACCGCAAGCATTGACCTAGGTGAAATTTCATTAGAAAATATATTTATGGAAACATATGGGGGACTATTTTTATCTGGATATTCTGCTGACGAATTGAAAGATTTTCCTTCAAAATATCCCCAATTTTTTACACGATGCATACAAGATTCCACCAAAATACAAATTAACTCTATAAGAAAAGAAACACTAGAGAATCAGCTATCATCAGAGAATTTGCCTGAAGAAGATAAACAGTTTATTCGTGAGCATTTCGCAAATAATTTAATGTCTCCAAGTGCTGTTAAAGATTTTATATGCTCAACAGACTCATCTTTAGAAGCACTTTTTTCTCAATGGAATGATACATCTTTGAAACATTTAACTCTTACCTCTGTTGGTATTGTTTTAGGAGCAAATCGTTCTAAACAACTTTCTGGCACAACCTTTGATATGAATATTTGGATCTAACTATTCAAAATATAATACCAAATAATTTGAAATCTCTTGAATTATCAGACATAAGATGATAATATCTAATTAAACAGAAAGCACCACTCCAAAGGTGGGTGCTCCGAGTTTAGGCTAAAGAAATGTCCTTACGGACACCGCCTATCCTGTGGATCAGACAGGATAGGCATTTTTATTTGCGCCTGCTCTTCCTCGAAGAGCTATTCTCTTTATCGAGAAAGGCAAGCAACGCTACAATCAAGCTACCAAAGGACATCAGCAAAGCCAATATCCCAATGAAAATCGTAATGATCTCATAAGCTGTCATCGGCGCCACGTCTACACTTCGTTTCGGTCGGTGCTAAGCAGGTGCCACCGGCACCTAGCACCCCTTCCTATGTATTCCGTTTTCCCGGTATCATAAAACTCGGGAGGCTACCTCTACGCTTCGCTCCGGTCGGCGCTAAACAAGCGTCCCCCGGACGCTTAACGCCCTGTCATGGGTACTTTCCTTAGATAGCATCCTAACATATATATCATGCGCTCTACAAGAACAATTACAATTTAACTCTTTCTTTATAGCTTCATTTCCAATTCTAGGCAATTCCATTCTTCTCCCATTACAGTATACTTTTCTATTTCATCTTGAGATACATCCTCAAAACCTGTTGCTTTATAACAAAAATATGCTGATTTATTGTTCTCAAAAACACCTAATGAAACCTTGTTTGCACCAAATATTTCCTTGGCATATTTCAATCCTAATTCTAGCATCTTTTTTCCATATCCCTGTCCACGTTTTTCTGAATCAACAATCACAAATCCAAACCGCAACTCCTCAAAGAATTCATTCGGTCGTCTCATAGTAAAAAATCCTATTATCTCATTATCATCAATAGCAGTAAATGCCATAAGATTACTTACCGCATTGAACTGTTCCACAGAAATTGGATATTCCCCCAAAATTCCTGCTGTCCATTTATAAAAAACTTTCTCGTCCTTTATCCATGACAAAATCGTTTCTGCATCATCTTTTTTGTACGGTCTTAATCTTAACATACTTACATTACCTCACATTTTATTTTCTTCTGTTTCATATCCACTCTAGCCATAGCACCATACTGTAAAACGCATCTTGGAGTTGCATGTCCAAAATTCACATTGTAAACAATCGGTAAATCTGGATCATTTACTACCTTCACAAGAATATCCTTATATTCTTCGTAATATTCCTCATCCTGTGGCTTTCCAACCAGAACTCCGCTGACAACATCAAATACCCCCTTCTTTTTAATCATAGCAACTTCTTTTTCAAACTGCTCTGGCACCGGTTTTTCTTCACAGGTTTCAATAAAAAGAATCTTCTCTTTCCATTCCGCTATATCAGGAAACAGTCCATATTTTTCACATACTGCTTTTTCGTTTTCATATCTCGTTGTTGTCAAAATATCATATAAACTCTCTAAACACCCACCTAACAATCTGCCCTCAAAGTAGTCTTTTCCTTGTAAAAGCTCAAATCCATGCTCTTCTTTATGTGGGATTCTCTCTGTCCCAACTGCCTCTTTTGAAAAATCAGTTCTTTCCTGATACCATATTTCACTTGATGTAATCTCACGATATTCATTTCCTTCAATATAGCTTTCAAATGCCTTCTTACTATATGGCAGCATTTCATCAGAGATTTCTGCTAAGTCGCATATAAAATTAGGTCCATAATATGTAGACAGCCCCAGCTTATAAAACATCAAATGATTAATCGTAGTATCTGAAAAACCCGTGAATAATTTTGGACTCTTGTGAACTGCATCAATAAATTCCTCATCCTCTAGCAAATATGGCAAAAGTCTGTAAGTATCATCGCCGCCTATTGCACATATAATGCCAGCAATTGAATCATCCATAAAAGCATCTTTTAAATCTTTTGCCCTTGCTTTGGGATTAGCCTTCAAATATTCAATTCCTTTTAGCGAATTTGGCATAAACGATGGTTCTAAACCATATTCCCTTAATCTCTTAACACCGATTTCAATATTATGGCTACAAAATGCTTCACCTAGCATTCCACTCGATAAACTCACTATTGCAACTTTGTCACCTTTTCTTAATTTCTTTGCATATTTCATAACTGGTCTCCTATAAAAAATTCAAAATATCAGATAGATTATTAACTTCAATATCAGCTTTTTCACTCTCATCCATTATATTCCATAAACTTCCAAATCCTTGTTTCATCCAGATAGTTTTCATTCCAAGCTGTTTTGCTGGCACAATATCATTATCAATACGATCTCCAATCATGACAGCATTCTCTGGCTTGCAGCTGCTTCTTTCCAATGCAATTTCAAATATGCGTCTATCTGGTTTTGAAACGCCTTCTTCTGCTGACGCGACAATCAAATCAATATATTTTCGTATTCCATAATTTTCTAATCTTATAGAAGTTCCTAATGACTGGTTTGCAATCACACCAATTTTATAAATTTTGCTTAATTTTCTCAGACACTCTTCGGCATCTGTATACAAATCCTCATATTGTGATTTCCATTCAGGTAATTCTACTCCAAATTGTTTTGCTACCTCTAAATCACCTTTTTTGTTTTCTTTGTAAAATGATATAGCATGTTCATAAATTTCCTCACAAGTTACACCAGATAATTCTGCTATCATTTTCATCCTATCTTCATAAACTTTGCTTTCATCAACCAGTGTTGAGCCGACATCAAAAAATAACCATTTTATTTCGTCCTTTTTGGGTAAAAATCCTCTTTGCCTCGCTTCTTCTAGCAGTTTAGGTTGAATTTCAGGATAAGTCCAATTGATCGGTAGTTCATTCATAATTGCTATTTTTTCAATTTCACTGTGAAGCTCTTTTTCAAATGTATGTATTTCTGCAAAAAACAGTTTACCAAAAGTCTCTACTCCATCGAAATTATCTGGTGCAGTCACAGAATATATACATATTGGACTAATATCAAAATCTATTGCACCCGTTTCTTCAAATAGTTCTCTTTTCGCCGTATCAATAATATCCTCATTGGCTTCTCTATGACCTCCCGGTACCTCCCATGTATTTCTTTCCTTGTGCTTGCAAAATACCCATTTACCATTATGTCTGGCAATAATAACTGCAAACTTTAGCATTGAATCATCAATATTATCATAAAAATTTACTTTCGTCATATAAGTCTCCTCATCATCAGTTCCTTCTATCTTCCAATCATTACTCTCCACAAATAGAGCCAAAACAGAGCCATTTTGTAAAACAAATGCCGGAAACCCGCATAAATACAGGCTTTCGGCATTTTAATCCGTTATTCCAACTCGATTTCGGCAACTATATATTGTGTCTAACCAAATTATAGATTGGCATATTTTGTATAATTATTCTTAAAATTCTATATATTCTTTGTCGTTTTAGAAGTTTTTGCAAGCATTTTGCAAGCATGATTGCTTACAATTTCTTTTTGTCAATACTCTTAAGAAATGTCTTCTTAAGCTCTTGCGGCTTATAAAAAAAGTTCTCTTCCGATTTACTCAAACGCTTCTCATCTCTTTTTATCCTTAATAATTCCATAGAACAAATAAAATCTGCTGCCTGCAACAACCTATACCTTTGCGGTTCAGCCTTCCTAAATTCAACATTCGAAAACTGGATTGAAAACACTGCATTCAAAATCGCACTGAGCTCATTTTGCCCATTATCATAATACACAATTATATTGTCAAAACTCGAAAAGAAATCGTGATGCGCACTCATCGTTATATTAATCGCCTTAGCTAATTTGCCTGACAAAGAAACCTTGTCTACAGCTTCTTTTCTATTTACAACAACGGTCAGATAAGAAATTGGACATGCATTAACAAAATTTAGCATCTTATATAGTAACTTTCTTCTTTCATCAATAGAATATCTTGCAAAAATTTCCTCTCTGCGAATTACCGGTCCAGTATGTATATACTCCACATCAAATCCGGCATTTTTCATACTCGCTTCTAATTTTGCAACTTGATGCTCTATATCATTATCTTGATTGTGAAAAACAAATGTTACCAAATAATACGCTGGACGTTCTTTTGCGTCACCAAAGTCTCCTGATTCATCAATAAAAACACTTAACTCTTTCATTTGTATTTCCCCTATATATTGAAAATGGCGGGAAATTCTTCCCGCCTACGGTGGTCCAAAGAGCTTCCGCCCAGACCAAAACTGTAATGCATTACAGCTTTATTCTATTCAAATAATAACATACCTATGCATGACTTGCAAGCATTTTTTCAAGTATCCACCATGATTATGCACTTAAAATAAGAATATAATCTTCTATCTTGGTTCTTAAACATTCTGGCAAAGTCAGAATAAACTTTTCCATCTGAGTACTATCATAACAATATTTCATAAAATATAATAATTCCTCTACCAACTCCTCTTCTCTTTTTTTTCGATCCCACAACAAAAGTCTTTTTCCGTTTTCTTCCTCTTCTATTCTTATTAACTTCTTATCCTCTGTATATGTATAAATCATTTGAATATTTTGCATTACATTTTCATTTTCATAAAAATTTAATTTTCCAATCACATAACCATTTATTTTACTAAAAGAAATACTTATATATTGTTTTTCAAATATATTTTCTGAAAGTTCAGAAGGACTGACACCATCTGTAAGCATTAGTTCAACAAGCATCTGTATCTTATACTCAATTACTTTTTGGTAATTCATAAATCATTCTTCTTTCTTTTATATCATCTTATCTAACTCTGTTACTATTGTTTCAATATACTTTTTAGACTGTAATAACTGCTCTGGTGTTCTTGTTTTTACAGCACCAAATTTGTTTTTCAATCTCGTATTAATATATATCACAATGATAGCATCGTTATTTGTATCTGGCTTTATATAAATAATGTTTTTAAACGAATTATATAAGGAATGTCCTTTAGGATTAATTCCTTTCCTTGTTAATATATCCTGCGCTGCTTCATTTGCTGTATTATATAGAAAAGTTCGAATTTCTGTTCTAGCAGTTTCTGGTCGCTTTTCTACAAGTAATCTATCCATTTTATCTTTTTCGTTTTTTATTTCCTTATTTCTCAACGCATCCCTAAAAAGCTCTATATCATCTTCACTGAGTCCAACTGCACCAAGCTTTTTTATTTTTTCATTAATTCTTTCCTCTATTTCTCTTTTTGCCTCTTCAAATTTTTCATTAAAATCTATCTCCGGCAAATATGAATCGGCTTCTGTAGAATATGCTTGGCTTACAGAAATACTTGCATAGCTACTCTCTCTTTCTCTATATTCTCTGTCAGAGAAATAATATTCCTTTACAGGCACGACTTTGGACTTTTCAACCTCTTTTTGAAATGATTGCCACATCACATCCAAGCCTGTCTCCTGATGATATATTACATAGGCATTATTATCAATAGCATAATCTGTAATCTCATCTTCTGGTATGGTTCTTAATACTCTTCCTACGATTTGTGCAAAAGCATTTTTACTTTTATATGGTCTAAATATAGCCAATACGGACAAGTATTTATGGTCATATCCTTCCATTAACATATTAACTGATACAACAACATTACATTCATGATTTTCAATTTTAAACAAATTTTCTTCTAATTCTTCTTTTTCTAATTCGCTATGCACAATAACCACCGACATTCCTTTATCACAATACCATTTTGAAACATCCTCAGCATGTGCTATACTGCATGCAACAGCTAAAATTTTGTGTGGAACATTTGGTGATAATTTTTTTAATTCATTTAACTTATTTATACTCTCGTCAATAACTAATTCTGAGCAATCTTTTGATAAAGCTACTGAACGCTGAACCCATTCAGCCTCCTTAAACTCTAACACTTCATTTTTAGTATATTTATGATTATCATTTGGAATATAAAAAAACATTTCTTCACTATTAACAGTTGATTTTCTAAGCCATTTGACTAGTTTCAGTCTCATAGCTGTCGCCAACGAAGTTGTATGTATGTTTTCCCCCGGAATCGGCTCATCATCACCTCTATATGGAGTACCTGTTAAATGTACTTTCTTAGCATCGGAAAAATATTGTAATACATCTTTCCAAGAACTCGCTGCAGAATGATGTGCCTCATCTATCACAATATTCCCATCTTTATCCCGGACAAACGCCCAGTCTTTGACCTCTTTATTTCCCCATGCATGATTTTTCTTAAATGGACGCATGGTAACCAATAAATGAACATGTGGATTTCCATCTCCTTTATCGTGAATACTCCAATCAGCACACATTCCCTTTGCCACAAAATTTCTCTGTATAAAATCTGTTGCATATTCAATCTGTTCCGTTCTGTAAATGTCAATATAAAAATGTAGTTTTTTTATCATATAAGAATGTCGGAAAACCTACATTCTTATATGATATTTTTATGCATCCTCAGTCATGTATTGCAATTGATCCTTTAACCTATATGAAGGACCATTTATGTTCACAACCGAACAATGGTGCAAAAGTCTATCAAGCAGAGCATTAGTCAAAACAGGTTCCTGAAATATATCTGACCATTTTGAGAATGGACTATTTGTAGTTATAACCGTTGATAGCTTTTCATATCTTTTTGCTATTAGATTAAAAAACAGATTTGCTGAATCAACGTCCATTTTTTGGTATCCAAGCTCGTCGATTATCAGTAGTTTGTATCTGCAAAACCACTTAATTCTCGCTTCTAATCTATTCTCTGAGGATGCCTTCTTTAACTGTGATATTAAATCC
>CADADA010000064.1 GCA_902786515.1 uncultured Lachnospiraceae bacterium
GATGGACACCCTTGCTGTTTGGCTATACACTTCCCACTATCTGGGCGTGTTCGGGACTTGCACCCGTTAGAGCGCGCCCATGGCGCGCAAACTAAAAAACACCTTTGAACAAATTCAAAAGTGTTTTTACTTCTCAGGTTTTAAAATTATCTCATCCGGATAAACGTATCCAAATTCCTTTGCCTTTTCTTCAACATACTTCTTCGTCTGAACATAAACTCTTTCTTCTTCCAACTGCTTTGTTCTGTTCATCTCTTCATCATATCTTGCCTGAAGGCTTGCTTCCTGAGTCTTTAGCTGACGCTGTGTCTCTCTCATATCACTTATCTGTACCAACAACACACTGCACAATACCATGACAGCAAACCCGATGAGAAACATAGACAGCTTATTCCTTTTCTTCTTGACTGTCCTTCTGCTCATCCTTTTTCTCTTCCTTACGCTTTTTATTTATTATAACTTTAGCAGAGATTTTTTTCAATAGTTTCAGAACGAAGAATTTTATTTTCAGTAATATTAACGAATTATACTTAACAAAAACGCTGCTAATCGATACGTGATACAGCATCATTCCCAAAAAAACAAAGTAAAAAAAATAAGCACTGACATTTCCTCCATTAAAATCATATGCCAGTAAAAAAATCAGGATTCCACTTGCCGACCAAAACAGCAAATCCTGGAGTCCCACAACTACGTAATTTTTTTTAAATACTCTCCGGCTTATTCTGAGAACATCATAAAACCATCTAAGTATAATTCCCAAAAGCACTGCTTTGCATATCAGATATAACTCGGCATAAATGCCATAACTCATCACTCCCACGCCTTCCCTGTCAGCAGAATAATCTTTTTAATAAAGACTCTGTATTTTTCTTCGTCTTATTATCATAAACAAAGCTTTCAACATTACCTTCAATATCAATCTCACCCTTTTCGAGATTTAATCTTTTAAGATGCATTCCACTTCCCCTTATCATAAGAATTCCCATATCTGTATCAACTTTAACTTCATCCACATCAAATGATATTACTTCTTTTACACCCGATATATATCCATCTTTCCTGTTGACAAAGTTGACCTTATGGTTCCTTGCCGGTGTCTTTCCTTCTATCTGAATCACCCTTCTTTCTAAAACCATATTCTATACTCTGTTATATTGTATGAAACACACATGAGAATTAGTACTTTTACTTATATTTCTTTATACATAGACAACGCCTCATCTTTTTTCACAGTCTCCTGTATACTCAGCACCTCTGCTTTAAACGTCCTGCTTCCGAACTGTATCTCTATAATATCCCCCGGTTTAACACCCTGTGATGCTTTCGCCACTTTTCCGTTTACCATTATTCTTCCTGCATCACATGCTTCATTTGCAACAGTTCTTCTTTTTATTATTCTCGATACCTTTAAATATTTATCTAATCTCATCTTTATCTCCATCCTTAAGAAAATCGAAGCTGACTATTCAGCAAAAAAATCCTGCATACCTCAGGATATGCAGGATTTGTCAAATTTGCTTTATTAATTATTAATACTGTCTTTTAAAGCTTTTCCTGCTTTAAACTTAGGTGACTTAGAGGCTGCTATCTTCATAGTCTCACCTGTCTGTGGGTTTCTTCCTTCTCTAGCTGCTCTCTCAACAACCTCGAATGTTCCGAATCCAACTAACTGAACTTTGCCACCGGCCTTTAATTCGTCAGCTACTACGTCTGTGAAAGCCTTAACTGCTCTCTCAGCATCTTTCTTAGATAATTCGGTCTTCTCAGCAATTGCTGCTACAAACTCAGCTTTGTTCATGGATAAACTCCTCCTCTGTTAATATTCATTATAGTTTTATTAGATAGGTACACACCATATCCTCACGTTTATTTATAAACTCTTATGTGCGATTTGTCAAGGTAATTTGTGTATTTTGTTTGATTTTGCTTCAATTTTCGTTATTTTCTTTATCAAAATCCATATTTTAATCATAGAATCGACTTTTTATACTATGTATCAATGTCGTCACCTATAATAAGACGCTGTATAAAATATCCGTTTTTGATTTCTGTGATTTTATATACATTTTTATAATTATTCAGAATCTCCTCTACATTTGCCAGACCAATCCCCCTGTCTTCTCCCTTTGTACTAATCCCTCTTTTTGAAATATTCTTTATATCAATATGTTTATCCGCATACGTATTCATCAAAGTGATTGTTTTTGAATGAGCACTACATATCACATTAAATTTCATGTCCTTATTTTCGCTTTCAATAGCTGCCTCAATGGCATTATCAAAATATATTCCAAGTATACGGGTTATATCAATATCCTTCATAGCTATATTATCAACATCATCAACGATATCAATATAAACATCCACTCCCTTCGCACTTGCATATACTATTTTTGATGACAGGAGACCTTTTACAGCCATATTTTTTATTCTTGATAATTTCTGCAAATGATAATTTTCATTGTTTATCATCTCATTTGTAGGTACAATATTCTTCTGAAAATACTGTTTAAGTTCATCCATATCCCCATTTTCAATATAAGCTGACATGGTTGCCAGTATGTTTACGTAATCGTGTTTGAATTTTCTTAACCCCTCGTACATGTTCTCAATCTGTTTTGTGTACTCTAACAGATTTTTCCTGATTTCCTCGTCTCTCTTACGCTCTTCCTTGTTCTTGATGCTGCCATAAAATATAACTGTAATTCCCATTGTCAGAATTCCGTATACTAAAAATAACGTGTATGTAACGTACTCCATGTTGTCCGGGTAATCCATCTGTCTTACAGCATATCCATTAATCAAAAATACCAGCATATACAAAATAACATCAGCAATTATTATGATTTTCATATCATCAAATTCCCTGTATTTTGTTTGTTTCTTCACCGCATTTATAAGCATGCGCAAAGATACTGCCAGCACCCCGACGAGAACGGTCCCGGCAAGCATAAATATAATATAAATATCTTTTCCATAGCTTAACAATTCTCTTTTAAATACTGTCATAGAAAATATTTCCATTGTGTAATTAACCAGCACACCAATCATGTATGCGACCGGTATTAACAGTGAATTCCATACAGAACGGCCCATAAGAAAATATACAGATAACATGGTGATTGACATATATACTATTATAAATATTTCCGAACCATCTACAATTATTGATCCGGCCAGATACATTGCAATCAATATACCCGTGCATATCAATCGTCTTACGGCAGATACTCTCCGTACAACAACATTCACCAGTATAGGAATCCATGTACTTGTAAGTATCATTACCATTATTTCAAATACGCCTTGCAGCTCCATAAATTACCCCTTTCACCAATTTTCAAACAAGCCAATTATATTATAAATCCCGAAATAATGCAATATTTGTGGAAATACAATAGTTTATCTCGTAAATGCTAACACAACAGCTTCACAAAATAAGACTCCATTTACAAATCCTTTTCCTCCTATCAGCCATGCGATAATTATTCCAAGTGCAAAGATTAATAATGATATCATCTTATTTCTTACATCGGATTCACTAATATGACCCGGTTCTTTTTTGTATGGAATCCAGCGGAAAATTAAAATTATCTCTATAATTGTCACCAATATTATCACCTCGTTTTGAACTGCCAGTTTTTCCAACAATACCGGTCCCAAAAAACACGTGGCGACAGAAACGATAATACATGACCATTGACCTTCAAAATGTTTTCCGTCTGCAAATTTTCTGCTCAGATAAAGATAAATTATAAAGTATATAGCAATTACAACCTTATTCAAAAGAAAAGCAACCACCATTATCATAAGTATCTTAATCGTCTCATTTAATATCAACTCTATCCCATAAGCTACTAATGAGTTTTCTATATAGTTTTCAGCTTCATCCTCAAAATAACCTGCAATACGTTTTGACAGTTTATGCAGTAACCCCATTACTCCACCTTACTTTCTTTTATTTTTTTTGCTTTTATGATATAATGTGTAATATTGAACACACATAGGAGAATACAATGCTTAATATTTTTTTATGCGAAGACAATGAATCGCAGCGTAATTTGATTGAAAATTATATTGAAAAAACTATTACCATTGAAGATTATGATATTCATCTTCGATGTTCTACCGGTAATCCCAATGATATTCTTGAATATATAAAGCAACACAAACAGGTAGGCCTTTATTTTCTGGATATAGATTTAAATAACGACATGAATGGTCTGATGCTTGCTCAAAATATTCGCCAATATGACCCAAGGGGATTTATTGTTTTTGTTACCACCCACTTTGAAATGTCTTATATGACGTTTTCATATCAGGTTGAAGCTATGGATTTCATCATTAAAGATAAACCTGAGGAGCTTCACGACAGAATTCACCAATGCATTATTAATGCCTACTCAAGATTTTCATCAAAAAATAATCTCAGTCATCGGGTTTTTTCTGTAAAATTTCCTGACTCTGAAATGAATATTCCGTACGATGATATTATATTTTTTGAAACGGCGCCATCTCATACGTTAGTACTTCACACGACAGATTCTGTTATAGAATTTTATGGAGTATTAAGAGATATAGAGCAAAATCTTGACAAGCGTTTTTTCCGCAGCCATCGGTCCTATATCATTAATAAGGACCACATTGAAACTATACATCCCAAAAATAAAACTATAGTGATGAGCAATGGAGAAATCTGTCTTATTTCGTCAAAACAGATTAAAGAGCTGTTGAAGTAGCGACATGCTACTTCAACAATGCTTTCCCCATGCGCACAGATACCGGGCAGGTTGCACCACCCCTGAGTAATAATAGCCTTTTTTCAGAAATTACACATTCTATATTGTCTTTATTGACAATAAAACTTTTGTGACATCTGAAAAAACGGTCATCCAGCTTTAATAGCAATTCCTTTAGCTGACCCACAAATTCCATCTCAATATTAATGCCATGCAGAATCATTTTTCTACATTTATCAGAGGCCTCAAAGTATAAAATATCCTTGTATGGCACTGCTTTTACATAGTCATTAATTTTGACATAAAAATTCTTTTCAGTCATATCAATCACCTGATTATGTAAATACTCACAATTTATCAGACATTGACATAATCTGTTTTTAAGTTCAGACAACTGATCCTTTGTAATAAAGTCCATGGCTTCAACTTTATATGAGTAAGTCATATATGACATCTCGGCATGTGATGTTATAAAAACCACAAAACATCTGGGCTGATATTTCCTTATCTCATCTGCCAGTTCAATTCCATTCATATCGCAATTTAAGTCAATATCAAGGAAAAACAATCCAGCTTCTTTTTGCTTACTCACATACTCAAGAATCTTCCTTGGATCACCTGTCGAAAGCACACATTGCATATTCAATTTTTTCTCGTCTATTAATTGTTCTACGCACTTTTTTATATACTCTCTCTGTGCTGCATCATCCTCACATATAAAAATATTCATATATATGCCCTTTCCATAACAGTATGAAATAAACTTTCAAACTATTTTCCATTTCTTAAAACCTTCTTCGCCGGAAATATTATAGCATTTCTTTTGTGCCCATGTGTCAATATACAACTCATATTATACACTTTTATTCCGACTACACAAAAAAAATATCTTAAAACGTCGTTTTTATGCAATTACCGTATTTTGCTATGTACTTTCTGTCCAATTTCTGCGGCTTAGGACAGAAAGTTTTTTTAGTTTTCCATTTGTTTACTCAGAAATCCTGCTGCAACGGCTGCAATTCCCATATCAGCCTCTGACATCATCGCTCTTCCATCACGCGAACGGATGATTACTGAGCCTATTACATCACCCTCACACAATACCGGCTGAACTATCTGCCACGATTTTTCACTGCCTTCTTCTCCTTCTATTAATGGCATGTTTTCTTTCATTCCCTTAAACATTTTACGTCCATTAATTATATTCTCCAGCTCTTTCGTTATCGGTTTGTGAATAAGTTCTTTTTTGGATGCTCCCGACACTGCAATGACCTGATCTCTGTCAGTTATGATAGAAACTTTTCCTGTATTTTGGGATACTGCTTCTGCACACTGTCTTGCAAATGAGCTTAATTCACCTATTGGCGAATATTTTTTTAACACAATCTCTCCCTCTGTATCGGTAAATATTTCCAGAGGGTCACCCTCCCTTATTCTAAGAGTACGACGTATTTCCTTTGGTACCACAATTCTTCCCAGTTCGTCTATTCGACGCACAATTCCAGTTGCTTTCATAGTAATTTGATTCCTCCATTTGACATTATCTGCTTTAACCTTATTTTGAAATTCTTCACTTAGTATCTGTTAAATTCGGGAATGTATGCATAGAAAAATCCTATATTTTGGTATATAATATTATCTGCAATTTATTTTTATTTTTCAACTCAGTTATAAGAAAGGATTTTTTTAATGATTATTGATTTTCATACACATACTTTTCCTGAAAAAATCGAGGAAAAAGCAATCTCTATTTTATGCGGCAATTCAGGGCTTGTTCCATATATAAAAGGCACGGTTGCCGGTCTGGCGGAATCTATGCGACAATCCGGAGTGGATTATTCTGTCATTCTTCCTATTGTTACAAATCCTGCCCAGCTTGATACCATAAACTCTACAGCAATTACTATTAATGAACTTTATGCGGATAAGGGCATTATTTCCTTTGGAAGTATCCATCCTGATAATCATAATTATTCTGACGTTATAAAAAGCCTTGTCCGCAATGGTATTAAAGGAATCAAATTTCACCCTGTATATCAGGAAGTGCCTTTTGACGATATCCGCTACAAACGGATTATAAGCTGCGCATGTGATAACGATTTGATAATTCAGGTTCACGGTGGCTATGACGTAGGTTTCCCCGGAGTGGATTTTGCCTCACCTTCGCGGATAAAAAATGTCATTAACGATACTAAACCCGAGAAAATGATTATGGCACACATGGGTGCATGGGGATATTGGGATGAGATAGAGGAAATGCTTAACGAATATAAGCTTTTAATGGATACATCTTTTTCCATCACTAAAGTTCGTAAGCAGATAAATGAAAAAAACATGACCACTATCACAAATGATAACACAATGAAAATCGGTGGAATAGATACCGTAGAAGACAATTCCTGTCTGCTATCTAACGAACAATTTGTAAGGCTCGTTCGTCTTGCCGGAGCACAAAATGTATTTTATGGAAGCGACAGTCCATGGAGCATGCAAAGCGAAGCAATAGATGCTGTTAAACAAAGTGGATTAGATGATTCTGAAATCAAGTTAATATTAGGAGAGAATGCGGCGAAATTACTTCTGTAATTCCTAAAAGGGGATAGTCCCCCCCTAAAAAAGGGTGGGGGCTACAGTTAATCCCGCAAATCCACTTCCACCTTATCCGGTTTCACCCTGAATACAAGAAACCATTCTCTCTCATCTATGTTCTTCCAGTATCTCTTCTTAAATGCATATTTTCTAACATTGTAAGGGATAACAACATCCTGTAATTCTATCTGCATATGCCACAAAAGAAAAATCATCTGGAAGATTCTCCCCTTGATAATCTCTAATTTTATAATCTTTCTTATATTTGGGTGAGCTTAATGGAGCAACGTACTTATATCCATTTTTCTGTACTATCACACCCAAAAATTTACGTTGTTCTTTTCCATCTGCATTTGACATTATCTTCGTAGGTTAAAATTTTCGTAAATATTTTACATATTCAACGCTTACTTCGTATAGTTCCATTTATTCCTCCATAATAATCGAGTAGGAGGGGGATTTGAATAATCCCCCGACCTCTCACACCACCGTGCGTACCGTTCGGTACACGGCGGTTCCTTAGTTTTCACATACTTGC
>CADADA010000065.1 GCA_902786515.1 uncultured Lachnospiraceae bacterium
AGGCAGGGTTTTCTTTCCCGTTATACATTTAATAAAGTTTTCATAAAGCTCGCTGTTTTTCTTAAGTTCATTAAGTTTCTCTAATTTTTCGGAATCTTTTATCTTCCAGGGTGAGTGCAAAGAAATATGTTAACCCTAATCTCCCCACCCATAATGAAAAAAATGCAAAATTAGGTTGGTGTGAAATAATTCTTTCCCTTTCGTGGGACTATCCGTAAATACAAAAGTCTTTTCGCGCAATTTAGTAATCTTTCAGCATCTTCAACCGGCTCAACAAACAGCCCTGACAAATTATCCCTTAATTGTTTTTCTGTAATAGTTCCATTTAAATATTTGATATAATAAGCCATTGCTCCTATAGAATTATCTGAAAATAAACTTCTCAATCTTTGCGCTTCTGTTTTACGATGTTGAACATGTCCAAAACCACATATTACATAATCAATAATCTCATCTGCCGGTGCTTTATGATATTTATTGACAAATCTACCGGCTATATCATTGTTCTGAACTATATCACTAATCAATCGTATACTTATAGCAACAACTCCTTCCTTATATTCCTCTTCCTTTCCATACCACGGCACATATAGCACGTCATCTGTGAAGAGAAAAATTACCGGAATAAAAAATTTACAATAAGGGCAAGTATCACAAACCCAAAAATCCCCCATCCGGCAGCCATAAAACTGTTGGCACGCAATCCCTTTTTATCAACAAATGCAACCACATACCTTGTCCACAGCAGGACAGAAAGAGCCATTGTTGCAAAAAACAACACAGTGTCAGCATATACAAGATTTCTGATTTTTAAATCTACCAGAAATCCCCACGACAAATCGGCTATATAGAATATCAGCATTGAAAAAAGAAACTGTCTGTAGCGTAAGACAGTCCTGTTTGATTCTGCTCTTCTACCGTATTTTATTACATCAAAATTTATAATAATATGAAGTATAACTGATAAAATACCAAAACTTGCGTAATACATTTTGATTTTACTTCTTTTAAAGATTCTTTCTTACAGTGCAAGTTCCCAAAATGCAACAGCACTTGCTGCTGCCACATTAAGAGAATCTACCCCATGACTCATAGGAATTTTAACCGTATAGTCGCAGAAATCAATCGTACTTTCTGACAGTCCTTCTCCCTCTGTTCCAAGAACAATTGCGAGTTTTTCTTCACTCTTTAATCTTTCATCATCAATATCAACCGTATCTTTTCTAAGAGCCATTGCTACTGTTTTAAATCCAAGGCTCCTGACTGAGTCCAAATATGAATTCTCCCATTCTGTTTCTTTATCTATTATCGTCCACGGAATCTGGAATACACATCCCATACTTACCCTGATTGCCCTGCGATAGAGTGGATTTGTGCTTTCAGGAGATAATAAAACAGCATCAATTGAAAGTGCTGCTGCCGACCTTATAATAGCTCCAAGATTAGTCGGATTCATTACTTTTTCAAGGATTGCAATTCTTCGTGCTCCTTCGCACACTTTTTCAACTGGCGGAAGTGGCTTTCTTTTCATTGCGCACAACACACCCCTTGTAAGTTTAAAACCCGTAAGCTGTGTCAGCACATCAAATTCAGCCGTAAATATTGGTACGTCACCTACCCTGCAGACTATGTTCTTTGCCTCGCCTTCTATATGCTTCTTTTCAAGCAGTAGCGATATTGGCTCATACCCTGCATCAAGTGCCCTTTCCACTACTTTGGGACTCTCGGCAATAAAAAATCCTTTTTCCGGCTCATGATTATTAAGAAGTTCATTTTCTGAAAGTCTTGCATATATATCAAGCTCTTTATCGTTAAAATCTGTTATCTCTTTAATATTTAACATTATTTAATTATCCCTTCATGTAAAAGTATTTTTATCACTCTTATCTCCCTGTCAAGCATAATGCTGTCAACTTCAGGCCTATGAGATTTCTGATTAGTAGAAATTACCTGAGCAGGTGTCACGTATTCCAATGTAAACTTTTCATCCTTCTCGTATTCATCCAAACTCTGCTCTACTTTTTTATCTTCCACATCACACAGATAATAATAATTATCCTGAATAAATACATCCTCATAATCACCTTTCTGTATTCTGTGAACCATTCCAAAAGCACATATTGTCTGTGGAATCACAATCAGACCTGTTTCTTCCTGCACCTCACGAATCAATCCGCTTTCTTTATCTTCACCTTTTTCGATTCCGCCGCCTGGAAATTTATAATAATCGTATTTAACACTATGAATCATTGCAAGCTTTCCATCCTTTATAATGATGCCTCTTGCAGATGGACGACTGAATGTAACTCCGTTAATGTCATAATCTTTTGTGTCAATTTCAAACAGCATCCGCATTTTTTGATTTTTAATTTCGTGCATATCACTTTCTCCATAATAATAAAACAACCTTACTGTTTTTGTCGTTATTTAAGCCATTTCATAATGATACAGTGAAGTCTGAAATCTATTACCTGATTTTAAACATCAAAGCAGAATATGGTTGCAAATCAAACGAAAACTCTCCCTTTTCACCAGTACATATTTCCTCCGGCCGTCTTTCATCATCACCGCCGAATTCCCTGGTGTTGCTGTTGAGTACCATGTCAAGATTCCCACAATTCTCAACCTGAACGTGATAGTTCTCGTAAGAATGATTCATGAAATTGAACACAAACAATACCCGCTCATCACCGGAACTTCTCTCAAAACAATAAATACAATGTTCTTCCATGTGACAATCTATCCACTTAAATCCGTCTTCAACAAAATCAAGCTCACTAAACACTTTATCATCCATATACAAATTATTCAACTGCTTCATATAACATTGAAATGCCTCATGCTTTGGATATGATAATATATCCCAGTCCTGCTGTCTCTTTTCATCCCACTCTCTGAATTGTGCAATCTCATTTCCCATAAAATTCAGCTTCTTTCCGGGATGAGCATACATATACATATACAATGCCCTTGCCTGAGAAAATTTTTCCTCATATTCACCGTACATCTTATCGATAATGGTCTTCTTTCCATGCACAACTTCATCATGTGAAAGAGGAAGCAGATACTTTTCATTATAATAATACATCATTGAAAATGTCAAATTATGGTACTTCTCGCTTCTGTGTTCCGGTGCTGTCTGAAAGAAATCCAAAGTATCATTCATCCATCCCATATCCCACTTATAATCAAAACCAAGTCCACCATCAGAAACCGACTTAGTGACATCCTTAAAATTAGTAGAATCCTCCGCAGTCAAAATGATTGCCGGGTTATTCTGCTTCAGATAACCGTTAAGATCTCTGATAAATTCAACCGCCTGATAATTTACTCCTCTGTTTTCCTGTCCCTGCCAGTATATGATTCTGCTTATGGCATCCATCCTTAACCCGTCAAAATGATAATCTGAAATCCAATAGTTTGCGGCAGACTGTAAAAAACTTCTGACTTCACCTCTTGAATGAATAAAATTACAGCTGCCCCACTCGCTCACGCCCACGCTGTCATGCGGATATTCATATAAATGTGTTCCGTCAAAATTAGCAAGAGCATAGTCATCCACAGCGAAATGAACGGGCACATAATCAAGAATGACACCTATATCCTGACTATGACACATATCGATAAATTTTTTCAACTGATTCATTGTTCCATAACGGCTTGTCGGTGCAAAAAATCCTGTATTCTGGTATCCCCATGATTCATCACATGGATGCTCGGAAATAGGAAGCATTTCGATATAGTTGTAACCATTTTCCTTAACATAAGGTATAAGTCTCTGTGCCACTTCCTCATAATTGTACCACGCTTTGCCATCTTCACGCATAAACGAGCCCATATGTACTTCATAAATATTAAGCGGACGGTTTTTGCAGTCTGTCCTTTTCTTCATCCATGCATCATCTGTAAAAGTAAATGAATCAGAATCCCTTACGATTGATGCCCAGTCCGGTCTTAGCTGCATTCCAAACCCATAAGGGTCACAATGCTCTGTAACATTACCGTTGTTTTTATAAATTTTGTATTTATACTGAGTTCCCTCTTTTACACCTTCCACAAACTTTTCAAAAAACTGTCCGTTATACACCCTGTCCATCTCGATTTCATTCCAGTCATTAGTATCTGTCATAACTGTAATTTTGTTTGCAGCAGGTGCAAATACTCTGAATACTGCTCCTCCATTTTCCAGATGAGCTCCCAGATATTTATGTGCTTCAAATTCTTTTCCCGTATAAAAATCGTAATAATCCATTTTTTTCTCTCCATTCTAAATATTATAACTTGCCACATGTGTAATTTTATGTTATACCAAAATTACAAGTTTAACCACTTCCGTTTTTTTATATCAGTAAATTATTTTACTAAAGTAAAAAATCGTAAAAAGGAGAGTTTATGGATTTACGAAAACAAAAAACTATCAAAAGTATAAAAAACGCATTTTTAGCACTTCGTTCAAAAAAACCGCTATATAAGATTACCGTAAAAGAACTTTGCGAAATGGCAGAAATCAGCAAACCCACGTTTTATCTGCATTATCAGGATATTTATGATTTATCTGATAAAATGGAAATGGAAATCATTGATTCCATTATTTCCGGAACAGATTTTGTGAAAGACCCTTTTACAGATTTTTCGCGAAAACACTCCACACTGTTTCAGGCATTCTTTTCTCAGGGGCAAATTTTAAATATTATATTTTCACACGACCGAAAGGCAGAATTTGCAAACAAACTTGAAAAGGCATTCAGACAGAAAATATTTGAAAATTTTCCTGAATATAAGGAAGACTACAAAGCAATTCTTGTAATTGATTTTATGGTTTACGGCTGCTTTCATACAACAATGATGCATCAGGATATTCCACTTCAAGAGCTGACTTCGGTTATGACAACCTGTTTACAGAAATTTCTTGTTTCGCTTGATTTATTGAAAGATTGATATATTTGTGATATAATGTGGAGAACTTACGTAAATTGTAACCGTTAAGAGCCAGGCAAAATGAGGTTGGCTCTTAACAGTTACTACAATTTTTTTAAGAAAGGCGGATACACATATGAAATTATGGGGCGGACGTTTCACAAAAGAAACTGACCAGCTTGTCAATCAATTTAATGCTTCAATATCATTTGACCAAAGATTTTATAAACAGGACATCAGAGGAAGTGTCGCTCATGTTACCATGCTTGCAAAGCAGGGAATAATATCAGAAGAAGATAAGACGGCTATTATCGATGGATTGAACGGAATCTTAAATGACATTGAAAGCGGTTCCCTTAAAATTGATGATACACAGGAAGATATTCACAGCTTTATAGAAGCTGTTCTTACGGAAAGGATAGGCGAGCCGGGAAAACGTCTTCACACAGGAAGAAGCCGTAACGACCAGGTTGCTCTTGATATGAAGCTTTATACAAGAGATGAGATTATAGAGATTGACAGTCTTGTATATGAATTGATGTGCGTATTAATCGATATCATGGAGAAAAACACAGAAACATTTATGCCCGGATTTACCCATTTACAAAAAGCCCAGCCTATTACTCTTGCACACCATATGGGCGCTTATTTTGAAATGTTCAAACGCGACAGACAGCGTTTGTCAGATATTTACAAACGTATGAATTATTGTCCTTTAGGTTCAGGTGCACTTGCAGGAACCACATACCCTCTCGACAGAGAATATACGGCAGAGTTACTGGATTTTTATGGTGCTACATTAAACAGTATGGATTCTGTTGCAGACAGAGATTATCTTATTGAACTCTTAAGTGCATTATCAACGATTATGATGCACCTAAGCCGTTTTTCAGAAGAGATTATATTATGGAATTCTAATGAATACAAATTTGTAGAAATTGATGATGCTTACAGCACAGGAAGCAGCATTATGCCACAGAAAAAGAATCCTGACATTGCAGAACTTGTTCGTGGAAAAACCGGTCGTGTATATGGTGCACTTATGTCTATGCTGACCACCATGAAAGGAATTCCTTTGGCGTACAACAAAGATATGCAGGAAGATAAAGAGCTTACCTTTGATGCCTTTGACACCGTAAAAGGATGCGTAAATCTTTTTACCGGCATGATGAAAACTATTCAATTTAATGCTGATGTAATGGAAAAAAGCACAAGACACGGTTTTACAAATGCAACAGATGCCGCTGACTATCTTGTAAATCACGGTGTTCCTTTCCGTGATGCCCACGGTATTGTAGGACAACTCGTACTGTTCTGCATTGATAAAAATATTGCTCTTGATGATATGACATTAGAAGAATATAAGGCTATCAGTCCTGTATTTGAAGAAGACATTTACGACGCAATCAGTATTAAGACATGTGTAGACAAGCGTATCACTATCGGTGCTCCGGGCAAAGATGCTATGGACAAGGTTATTACCTTGAACAAAGATTACTTAAAAGCAAATAAAACAATTGTGTAGTATGAAAGCCCGGTATAGTCATTTTATATTAACCAAACGACTATACCAGGCTTTATTTTGTATAATGAGTTATCCAATCAACACCGTCTTTCCTTCAAAAGCAAATCCATAAGTAAAAATCTTTTCCTTTTCAATTCCTCTTGCAATCAATGAAGCTGTATATTCTTTTTCTTCTATCTGGGAAAGGGCGGATGCAACGGTATCTTCTAATGTCTTTTCTTCATCCGGATCAAATACCTTAAATTCTAAAACATAAGCGTTATCCGCCAAATTATTTGGAACAAGCATAACGTCATATCTGCCATAGCCGCTTTCCCTGTTTGACAATACTTCGTATTTCTCTTTTAATTCCACCAGCAGTCCAAGAACAAATCCGTGATAGAATCTCTCCGGTTCAATATTCTCTGATGGTTTCGTTCCTGTATCAAAATAGCTTATAGTCTCCAATGCCACCTTATTCATAAAAGTGTTCATTTTCTTCACATTGTTTTGCAATAGATTTCGTACAAACTCATTGTAATACACTTCGCTTCTATCTCCACGGAACCATCCGTCAATGAATTTTTCAAACATTATATAAACTTCCTCGTTAGTAATGGCCAGCTCATAAATCTTTTTAAAGTTACCACGAATATCTTTTTTTCTATGAAGTTCTACCACTTTTAAATATCCACTGGCCAGCATAAGACTCCAAATCGCATCTTTTTGATCATCCAACTGATTATAGATGATTTCCTCATCAATAGATACCAAAATACTCTTTCCCTGAATCAAATCCTCCACCTTTTCTTTTACATCAGCACTTCCGGTTCTAACCAGCTGATTTAACAAGGCATTGGAGCTGGTATTCACCCAATAGCTGTCGTATTCACCTTCAAATAAAAAGTTTATGATTGACCACGGATTATAAATATCCTTCACTTTTCCAAACGTAAAGCCATCGTACCAGCGTTTCACTTCTTCCTTCTGATCACCGTAGCCATAAGTATCCAAAGCAGCAAATACCTCATCTTCTGTAAACCCAAAAGAAGTACTATACAGAGAAGAAGTTGTCGTCACTACACGAAGGTTGTTCAAATCTGAA
>CADADA010000066.1 GCA_902786515.1 uncultured Lachnospiraceae bacterium
GTTTTTTCTACCTCCTCTAAAAAACCACTAGTTTTTTCGTGCTTTTTAGAGTATCTCACAAATATCCTAACTATCCTAGTCGTAGGATTTGACGCTTACTTAGATAGTGTTGCAGCGCATGATAAACAAAATGCTCAAATATATAGATGTCTTGCATATGTTGAAGCAATGTACAATAAGGCATCTAGTATAGCAAATGCAAGGAAAAATACAACGATAACTGACTTAAATGAAATAATAGGTGAAAATTTCCGTAGGATGTTTAATGATCATGAAAAGTATGCAAAATTAGGTCCTGATTTTAAAATACATGTATATTATCATGAATTAAATGGAATGAAAAACTGTGAAGAAAAGAATTTGTCGAATGGAGAAACGATTGCAATTAATTTCGTATATATTGTCAGCATTCTTGAACTGGCCAAAAAGTACAGAGAACTTGAAAGAGAAAATGAAGAATATGGTATGGAAAATGCAATATTAGAATTACCTTTAGTATTAGATGGTCCATTTTCAGCATTAAGTACAGGAAATACAGCACTTATTGCTAACAGATTACCTCAGTTTGCTGAACAAGTTATTATTTTTATGTTAGATAAAGATTGGGAATCTTCAGGATTAGATGAGTATACACTGCCAGAATATTGTTATCGAGTGAATAAAGAGTCTACTTCAAATAGTTCCTCATTAATTCTTAATTAGGGAGGTGTTTTTATGGCCAAAAGAAAAGAAGAAAAAACTACATATGAGTATTTTAAAGTAGATGAAATGATTTTTGTCGGAAAACATAGAGACTATGTTGACAAATTATGGACTCAAGGAAAAATTCAGGAATCGTATTTTAGACGCTTGGTAGACTTGTATGCAATAGCGGCGATTGTTGGATTAAAAGCGGGAAGAAAAAGTGCTGAAGAACGGGATGAATCGGATATTAAAAGAACTGTACAGACGAAACAGTTAATTGATAATTATCAGATGCTAATGACAATAATGAGAATGGTTTTGGTAATGGATGATAGTAGAGAAATGACATTTGAGGAAAAACTAGAAAACGCTTTTCTAATACCAGAAGATGAAGAAACATATAGAACTAATATGGAATTATTCAATTCATATGCTAGAGGGGGAATTGAGTATTTATATGAGAAATTAGTCTTGAGAGTTCCAGATGTTGATGAGGATTATTCGGATTTTAGAATTGCGAATATTGTGGCGTTATTTGAAAAAGGTATCAAGAACGATAGCATAGGATAAAACGGAGGAGAAATATGCAATTATTAGATAAAGCAGAGATTACGAATATATATGGAGTATTCGAAGGACAAGTTAATCATATTGATACAAAGTTATATGTAAAGATTCCGCATTATCAGCGCCCATATAAATGGAGACCTGAAGAGATTAATAGATTATTTGATGACTATTATAGAAATAAAGAACTTTCAGGAGATGCTAATTATTTTATAGGTGCATTAGTTACTGTAAAAGAGGATGATAAAGAATTTCATGATGTGATTGATGGTCAGCAAAGAATTACTACAACTTTTTTAATTAATTATATGCGATTTCTGTTATTAAGAGCTTATGCCTATGAGGAAATATTATCGGGAAGGACTGGAAAAACAGTTAGTCTATTGAATGAGATAAAAAAATGTTATTTTCCGTGTTTAGGAAAAATGAAGATGCAGGAACTCGAAATATTGTGTGATGAGATTGGACGTAAAGTTGATGAAAAAGATGATGCATGTAATGATGCTGAAAGAGAGATAATCAATCGTGAGATACAGGAAGCATTTGAAAAAGGGTTGAAATTACCAACGAGTAATTTTACTAATAAGGAAGATTATTTTGTTGAATCATCAAAATGTATTTCGGAATTTTTGAATGTTGATTTTTTGAATGTGAAAATTGCATTGTCATACGATAGAAAACAATATAACAAAAACTTATTACGAGCATTATCAAGTGTGTGTGTGATATATAGCCAGGCAAATGAACCAGAATTATATGTTGATCCTAAAGCAATTTTAGATGAAAGTATAAAAACATATGTCATTGCGTTACAATCAATATTTATTAATATGTGTGAATATATACAGAAGAGAGACTCTACTAATGAACCTAGAAAGATGTGCAGACAGTTAATTGATTTAGCAAAAGAGATAATAAATTCATTAAAATTTTGTATTGTTAGTACCTGTAGATATGAAGACGCATATACATTATTTGAAGTTTTAAATGATAGAGCACTAGCAATAGAGGATGTTGATTTGGTGAAAAATTTGCTTTTCAGAACATACTGTTTAACAGACAAAGTAGATGATGAACTACAAAAAGATTCGAACATACAAGAGATAGATGATATTTGGGGAAATGATATTTTTTCAAATCTATCTGCAACACAAAGTAAATTAATTCAGTATCTTTCTACTTGTTTTTTGACGGCAGATACATCACTAATATATAAGGAAGATATTAAATTTAGAAAACCATTACAGACCTACTTAGAATTAAATTATAATGAATCATGCCAATATACATACGTAAAATTATTTAATGATGTTGCAGTATATAGAATGATAAAAATTATTACTGACAAGCTTGGGTTGTTGTATAACAATTCGGTATTACCTGCTTTAAAAGCCGAATGGTCTGATGAAAAATCAATTACCTACAAATGTCTTCACTTGATATATGCGCTTGATATGAAAGGTGTTTTAGCGGCATTAACCAATCTAATATTAAGAGAGTATTTTGACAGTCATGTAAATAATAATAGTATTGTTAATTTTGATGATTTTGCCAAGTATGTAGTTTTGTTGTTTGAGGATAAAAAACATATAAATACAGATTTTGGCAATATACATAAAACTGCGTATTCGTTATGGAGAGCTTGCTTATTATCTGACACAGCAAATATACCAAGACAATTAGCAAAGAAATTCATTGAGAAAGTTAATAAGACTAATAAATTGGAGTCAGCTATTGATTTTAGCATAAATGAAGAAATTACACAGGAGTTTATTAAATGGACAGAGGGATGGAGATATAATCAAAATAAACAAAGAAATTTGAAGGCCAGAATTATGCTGATTAATTTGTGCAAAACAGAAAAGAATGAAAGTACTTCGATGCTAGAGTATACACCAGGACATTTTACAATTACAGATTGGGATAGTGTACAACTCGATCACTTAGAAGCACAAAAACCAGATGTTAATCATATTTCAGAATATTTTATTCCACAAAGGGATGGTGATCCTAGAGATAATTATACTGATTGTTTGGGAAATATGATGTTATTGGATGGGAATGATAACAATAATAAGAATAATTTGCCGTTATGTAAAGCAATGGGGTATTATCAGCATATGGGGACACATTGGCTTATTACTGAAATTGATGAAATGATTAATTCTGATAAATATAGCATAGAAATAAATGGAAATAGAGTACCTAATGAAGAGTTTTTCAATGAAAGAAGAAAAAGATTACAGAAATATTTTTATTCTATTTTACAATTTAAACTATCTGATAAAGAGGGAAAAATAAAGGACCCAAATTAGTGCATTGAAAAATCCTATTGTGCAAAAAATAATTGTTGCATTTTTTCATAGTAGGAATGTATTTGTCTCCTATATTTATGCATTTATGTTTTTTAGTTTATGGAAAGCTATTTAATAAAAAAGGGGCAGCAGTCTTTTCAAAAGTGAATTAGAATTGTCATATAAAAATAACTTGAGAAAAAGTAATGATGATATGATTCAAGCATATAAAGGTGTGACATATAATGATGCTGAAATTGAATAGTTATCAGAAATATATACTGATGGTATTGATTTGAATAACCAGCTAAGGCATGAATATGTAGGTGTGTGGAAAAGCGAAAGTCAAAATCTATGAGAGAATATGTCAGCTTTCATATTCAACAGTAAAGAAGTAATATGTAATAAAGAAATTAATATTGTGAATTGGGATTATGATAAGAAAACAGGGAAGTTTTTTATTGAGGTGAATTGCTAGTGTTTGATTTTGAGTTAATAAATAAAAATTTATCTGAAGTAGAAAAGATTATAAATAGTAATTATAATTTTAATTTTTATGATTTGAAAAGTGATGATATTAAATCTTGTGATATTATGCTGTGTATAGTTCAAGCTAGAATTATTACAGAAGGCCTATGTAGATATATTGTATTGAATGAACATATTGTAAATGATGAAAAAAGTATTAGAACGGCCACATTAAAAGTATATGTTGATGATTTGCTTCGGCCTAATTTATTAGTGCCAAAATCAATTATTTCAAATTTAAGTACTATTCAGGGGATAAGCAATCTTTCTGTGCATTTTCAGACAGATGGGCATCAGAATAGGAATCAAGCAGTAATTTGCCTAGAGTCGTTACAGCAGGTGTTTGAGTGGTTTATCAGTAGATATGGTATGAATTCACAGAAACTGAACAGTTGGAAGATTTCAAGTGATTCATTAAATAAGAGTGGATTATTACCAGAAAAAGCTGAGGGATGTTTGATTTCAAGAGCTTCAGAGATAGACGATATTAGAAGAATAGTTTTGTTAAATAAGATATGTTATATTTATGGATGCACAGGTGTAGGAAAAACAGAAATAGTAAAGGATTATGTAAAGAAGTATAGAAAGAAATATGATGGTGTATATTATTCTGAAAATGTAAAAGAAATAAAAGATTTTGTATATAATTTGCCAATAGGTATACTTAACGAGAATTCAAAGACTAAGGAAGATGTAGTTTTAGAAAAGATAGAAATATTACATTCTATGGGGTTATCTTATCTATTTATTATTGATAATTATACTGGAAATGAAAAAGATATCGATTTTTTAATCCCTTATGGAGAGGATAAGTATCATTTATTAATTGTATCTGACGACAGTCATTGTATTAACGAAGAAGAATATAAAGTAAATCCTTTTTCGCCAGAGGATTCGTTAAGAATATTCCGCTTTTTTTGTCAATATAAATATACAGACCAAGAAATTAATGGTTTATTAGAGTACATTAATTACAATCCAAGAGCCATTAAAATGAGTGCAGTATTCTTGAATAATAGTGCAACTTTTTCACCAGACACATTAGTAAGAGAAATGAAAGAAAATATGTCTGTTAAGAGTATGATACAGGGGCTTTACATTGTGCTAACAAAAAGTTCAATTATAGAAAGAGATGCGATTGTCAAAAGGATTTGTCAATATCTCAGTTTGTTGCCATATAACGGTGTATCAGAGAAAAGATTTATCTCATTAATTAAAAGAACAGATGTAAAGAATGAAGATGATATTAATAATGCTATAGAACAATTATTAGATGCAGGTTGGTTTAGTGTCGATTCAGCAGGGTATATTTCTATTAATCCATTGATATCGGATACATTATTTGAGAGAACCAAACCAGATATGCTATCAACTAATGTAATTTCTTTTTTGGAACCTATTCTTAGTCCAATAAAAGAAATCAGAGAATTATTTATGCCACAAGTTGTAGCCCTGGAACCTTATGTTGAACACTTATATAATAGGATATTGCTATCGAAACACTGTAATCTGGATATACTTAATGAAATCAGAGAGTATTATATTGCAACATATGATGTTGAAAAGATAGAGAAATTAAATGGATTGATGAAGCAGGAGTATAATAAATACTGTAATATAGGTGGTGCTATTTCGATAGAAAATGTTATATTTAGACAGGGAATTAGTCGCTTTAATTTTGAAGATTTCCAAGAGGCACATAAAAGTTTTTCAAAAGCCTTAGAAATGCTTTATCAAAAAAAAGTGCTAATCGAAAAAGATATTGCAAAGATAAGCGCATATGAGGGCTCTTCGCTTGCGGCAATAGGGGAGGAGAAAAAAGCAATTGAATGCGTAGAAGTAAGTATTGAATTGCGTGAAAAGATGAAAAAACTTGGAGATGATGACGAGAGTAAACGATTGTGGATAAGTCATTATAATTATGCAAAGATATTATTGACACTCAAAAGATTTTTAGAAGCTGAAAAAGAATGTGATTTATCAATGCTTTTGTATTCTGAGTCATTTCCGGAGGAATATGAAAATAAGAGCTCTACAAATGTAAGCTCGTTGTTCCAGCTAAAAGGAAGAATATGCACAGGATTAGGAAATAAGGACGATGCAATAATGTTTTTAGAAGTGGCGAAGGAGATTAGAGAGAAATTAAAGGGAGAAAATTATTTTTCAACAGCACAAGTTTATTATTACCTAATGGAGACATATGAGTTATTTGGAGAGGATGAAAAAGCGATTGTATATGCTAAAAAGTATTATTTAGCACTTCAAAAACAATGTCGTACAGAAGAAGTTAAAAAGAAGATGGAATTTGTTCAAAATAAAATTGTGAAAATTGAGGAGAAGATTTTGGATGCTTAGTTATAAATATGAAGTTTTTTCACATAGAAATACAAAATGTGCGGATAAACCAAATGAAGACTTTGTTGCATATAGTAAGAATTATAATTTTGGAATGATATTAGATGGAGTATCAAGAGATAGAGAAAATGGAGCATATCCTAATCCTAGTCCGGTTACTCAAGTAAATAAGATTTTTTCTGATGCAATTATGAGCATCTATACAGAAATAAATACTAAAGGTATTCAAAAAATATATGATATGATATATGTAGCAAATACTGAATTAAAAGAATTCAATTGTTTACTAGGACATCGTTTTCCAGCAGGAACAGTTGGAATTGTATTTGATATTCAAGATAACATTTTCTATTATGGATATGTAGGAGATTGTTGTGCTATAATAATAAGAGACAATAATCGTAGAACTTTTACTGAATGTCAGACGGATATGATTGCAAAGTATAAGAGACAATATTCTTCAGATGAAATTAGATTTAAAATATGTAATCATGTCAATCATCCTTGCGGATATGGCGTATGGGATGGAAATGAATATGCAATGGATTTTGTGAAATGTGGTTCAATAAGAATAAAAAAAGGGGACGTCATTTTTATGTATACCGATGGCTTACATTCCTCCGTAATTAAGAAAAATAATATTGAATTAGCAGAGAGTCCTCTTAATAGGTTATTTTGCGGTTGTGATGAAGGAATGGATGATATGTCTTGTATACGAATTACAGTGATTGAATAAATGTGCAGAGTATTTTATAGTGCATTATAAGTAATGAACTCTCGGAATCCTGAGTAGTTCATGCCAGCTAAACTCTGGCAAGTACTTTGAAAACTAAATATTATCCGCGGAACAAAAAAAATGCATGAGAA
>CADADA010000067.1 GCA_902786515.1 uncultured Lachnospiraceae bacterium
TCGCACGGCGAACATCGTGAGTGGTTTGATCCATGTTTTTTCTACCTCCTCTAAAAAACCACTAGTTTTTTCGTGCTTTTTAGAGTATCTCACAAATATTCTAACTATCCTAGTCGTAGGATTTGACGCTTACGAACATATATTTCAAAGTGGCGTATATTTGTTTTTAAATGGAGATTATTATGAAGCATTACATATTTTTGCACCACAGATAGAGAATGTTTTTAGAAATATTGCACGACAGGCAGGAGGATTGACAGTGACATTGGAAGAAGATGGTTCGTCAATGGAGAAAGTTTTGAGCTCTATTTTTTTCATTGCCAGAATTATTAGATTGTTATGACAATGATATTTTGTTTACCTTTAGAGGTTTGTTAAATGAACAGGCTGGTGCAAATATTCGTAATGGAATTGCACATGGTATTATAAGCGAATATGCTTGTTCTACTGGTGTTTGTTTGTATTTTGGTGTGGCTGTTATAAAGCTTCTTTCGTTAACATCTGCCTCGTGTTATAAGATACTAAAAAATAGTGATAAATCAAAGCAGTTTAAAATGCCAAGTAAGAATGCCCTTAAGGTTATTAACAAAAATATGAAGAATTCTTAGTGGTAAAAGAGTTATTTATTATTGGGAAGATATATTTTTGAAATCTTAACCTGTTTTGTAATGTTTTATAATTTCAGAATGTATTGAAAAAAATAAAAAAATGAAAAATTGTTTTGACTTAAATTCCGCATCATTTTTGCATTAAGAAACGTAATGCAAAATAAAAAATGCATAAAATTTTGAAGAAAAATGAATCTTAAAATGTGGTAGCAAAAACGTATAACAAAATAAGAAAATGCTATTATTTTTGTAAGTATTTAAGAAAAAAGCTAGCATTTTTTTATAGCATAATAATTTGATTGAAATTAATCATCAAGGAGTGCTAGCAAAAATGTATAGCAAAAATAGAAAGTGCTAGCAAATTTGTATTATTTTTAAAGAAATGCTAGCATTTTTGTATAGCTTTTTAGATTAACAGGTGGTTTAGGGAGTTAGCACCCTGACAAGATGCATCAGAATGGCAGAGCCGTCTCTGATGCGTATCTTGCCATGGACTGGTAGCAAAATTCAAATGAAAAATCAATGGAATTATTCGAAAAAATATTTGCATTAACATGCATTAATATTGCATTTATAATTACTTATAGACTTGAATAAAATCGTTGAAAGTGTTCGCTTTGTAGAATATAATAAGATTAAGTTTTTATATCTACAGCAAATGTAATAAGATTTTCTGGAGGATAATAAATGGATTATTTAACATCTGCAGAATGTGCAAAAAAATGGAACGTTTCTCAAAGAAGAGTTGCCATATATTGCAAAGAAGGAAGGATAGAAGGAGCAGTTCTTAGAGGAAGAATGTGGTTGATTCCCGAAGGAGCAAAGAAGCCTGAAGATCCTAGACGTATTCGCAAAAAAAGAACAGTAAAATAAACGCATTAACTTCCGATAATTTTAGATTATGAGAAGGGGGATTCTTATGACTATATTTAATAAAAAACAAATGTCAGAAGAAGATATTAAATTAAATTATATAACACCGGCTGTTCAAAGAGGATGGAAGGATCATATTACAATGGAGACCAATACTAATATTACTGCTGGTCGTATTAATATAAAAGGGAACATTGTGGTCAGAAGCAAGCCAAAATATGCTGATTATTTGCTTTATTTAAATGATGGAAAGCCAATTGCAGTGGTAGAAGCAAAGGATAATAATCATTCTATTTCACATGGATTGCAACAGGCAATGTCGTATGCAAAAATGATGGATCTTCCGTTTGCGTATAGTTCTAATGGAGATGGTTTTTATGAACATGATTTTTTGACAGGTAAGGAACGACAGATTTCTCTAGATGAATTTCCTACACAGCAGGAACTGATCCAAAGATATTATGAGGAATTAAATGGTGGTAGCGGAATTACTGAAGAAGAAAAGAAAATTATAGAACAGCCTTATTATTCAAGCAGAAATACATATCCACCAAGATATTATCAGAGGAATGCAGTAAATAGAACTGTTGAAGCAATAGCAGATGGTAAGAATCGTTTGTTGTTGGTTATGGCAACAGGTACCGGAAAAACATATACAGCTTTTCAGATTGTATATCGTCTTCTTCGTTCAGGAATGAAAAAGAGAATATTATACCTTGCAGATAGAAATATATTAGTTGACCAGAGCATTGAGCAGGATTTCTCACCTTTGGAAAAGACAATACATAAGATAGATTTTGCACATGATGATATTAAAAAAATAATGTCTTATGAAGTGAATTTTGCTCTTTACCATCAAATGGTGGGACAAAATGATGAAGAGCGTTTTAGATTTTTTCCATCGGAATTTTTTGACTTGATAATAGTAGATGAATGCCACAGAGGTTCTGCAAAAGAAGATAGTAGGTGGCGTCGTATTTTAGAATATTTTAGTTCAGCGACCCAGATTGGTATGACCGCAACACCTAAGGAAAGTGAGATGGTATCTAATATTGATTATTTTGGTGAGCCTGTATATACATATAGCTTAAAACAGGGAATAGAAGATGGATTCTTGGCTCCATTTAAGGTTGTAAATATTACAACTAATATTGGCGATGGATGGCGTCCGTATAAAGGACAACTTGATATTGCAGGAAATGAAATTGAGGATCGTATTTATAATAATAAAGATTATGATTATAACATTATCTTGGAAGATAGAATTAATCAGGTAGCTGATGAAATAACAGCATACTTAAAGAGTACGGATCGGATGCAGAAAACGATTGTATTTTGTGCTACTGAAGAACATGCTGAAATGATGAGAATTGCTTTGATTAATTTGAATTCTGATATGGTTGCAAAGAATCCAGATTATGTAGTACGAATTACAGGTAGCGATGATTATGGAAAATCAAAGTTGAAATATTTTATTTCTACATCAGAAAAGTATCCTGTAATTGCAACAACTTCTGAATTGTTGTCGACAGGTGCAGACTGTAAGATGACTAAGTTGATAGTCTTAGATAAGACAGTAGATAGTATGACTACTTTTAAACAGATTATTGGACGAGGTACTCGAATTAGAGAAAAAGAGGGAAAGACGCATTTTGTAGTAATGGATTTTCGTAATGTTACGAGGCTGTTTACAGACCCAGATTGGGACGGTCCAATCGAACAAGATGAAGGATTTCGCCATATAGAAGAAAAAGATAATCCAAGAACTGAATATTCAAAAGATCCTCGTGATGTTATCCTTGTTGATCCCGATAAGCTGGGTAGACCTATTGTTGACAAGGATGGTTGTACAGTTCGAATAATTAATAAAACTGTTTCAGTATATGATTCAGATGGCAAGTTATTACGTCAGGAAGATATCATTGATTATACGAGAACAAATATTAAAGGGGAGTATGCATCATTATCTGATTTTATTAGAAAATGGAAAACTGAAGATAAGAAAATAATAATAGAACAGTCTTTTGCTGAATTGGGAATAGATATCAAAATGTTAAAACATGACCAAGGAATGGATGATGTAGATGATTTTGATTTTATCTGTTATGTTGCATATGGTAAGAAACCACTTACTCGTGCAGAAAGAGCCAATAATGTGAAGAAGAGAGATTTTTTTAGTAAATATTCAGGAGACGCAAAGGCTGTACTTGAAATATTATTGGACAAATATATGAATCAGGGAATTACAGAAGTTGAGGATATCAAAGTTCTTTCACTAGCTGATTTCGCGAATTATGGTAAGCCTGCAAAGATAGTTAAACTTTTTGGTGGCAAGATGCAGTATGAACAGGCAGTAAAAGAACTTGAAGAAGAATTATATGAAATAGAAGTAGGTTAATAAATTATAAGTGTAGGAGATATACAAATGGCAATGCAATCAGGTTTTATTAAGAGAATAAGAGATATTATGCGCATGGACGCAGGAATTAATGGTGATGCACAGAGAATTGAACAGATGGTATGGATGCTTTTTCTTAAAGTTTACGATGCAAAAGAGGATGATTGGGAACTTAATGAAGATGATTACCATTCTATTATTCCGGATAATTGCAGGTGGAGAAACTGGGCACAGGGAAATGACAATGGACATGCAATGACTGGGGATGAACTTCTTAATTTTGTGAATAATACATTGTTTCCAACGTTAAAGAATCTGACAGTAACACCAGATACACCTGTTAAAAAAGCGATTGTAAAATCAACCTTTGAAGATGCAAATAACTATATGAAAGATGGAGTATATCTTCGTCAGGTAATCGATGTAATTGATGAAGTTGAATTTGATGATGTAAAGGAAAGTCATGCATTTGGAACTGTGTATGAAGAAATTCTTCGTGAATTACAGGCAGCAGGTTCATCAGGTGAATTTTATACTCCAAGAGCTGTGACAGACTTTATGGCGCTTATGATAAAACCACAACTTGGTGAAAAGATGGCTGATTTTGCATGTGGAACGGGAGGCTTTATTACAAGTTGGTTATCACAGTTAAATAAGCAGGTTACAGATACAAATAAACAAAAGTTATTAGATGAAAGTATTTATGGAATTGAGAAAAAACCATTTCCGTATTTGCTTTGTGTAACAAATATGCTTTTGCATGATATAGAGGTTCCTAATATTTTTCATGATAATTCATTGCGTAAAAATTTATTAGATTATACGGATGATGATAAATTCGATGTAATATTAATGAATCCTCCTTATGGTGGTCATGAGGACAAGAGTATTCAAGGATTTTTCCCAGATGATTTGGCAAGCTCAGAAACAGCTGATCTTTTTATGTCAGTCATAATGTATCGATTGAAAAAGGATGGTAGGGCAGCAGTTATTTTGCCGGATGGATTTTTATTTGGTACTGATAATGCAAAGGTAGCGATAAAAAAGAAGTTATTGTCTGATTTTAATTTACATACCGTTATCCGTTTGCCACATAGTGTATTTGCACCATATACCAGTATTACGACAAATATTCTTTTCTTTGATAATACAGATTCAACAAAGGAAATATGGTTTTATCGTTTGGACATGCCGGAAGGATATAAGAATTTCTCTAAAACAAAGCCAATGAAACTGGAACATTTTAATCCTGTTATTGAGTGGTGGAATAATAGAGTTGAGATTAATGAGGATGGCTTTGATAAAGCAAAAAAATATACTGTTGAAGAAATTGAAAATAGGACGTTTAATATAGATCTTTGTGGTTATCCTCATGAAGAGGAAGAAATACTTCCACCGAAAGAATTGATTCAGCAATATCAGGAGAAAAGAGCAAGTTTAAATGCGGACATTGACCGTATTTTAGCTGAGATAACCAATATTCTTGGAATAGATTTAGAAGATGTTGATACGACAAATAGTAATGGAGGCGTATAAATGAGTGAACATTATGAACCACCATTTATAATGACTGGTGAGATTACAAATTTAATTGTTGAGATTGGTGAATTAGTTGGTTCAATTGCAACTTATGAGGCTATGAATCCGAATCCGATTTTAAGAAGAGAAAGTAGGATTAAAACAATACATTCATCTTTGGCGATTGAACAAAACACATTATCATTGGAACAGGTAACGGACATTATCAATGGTAAAAGAATATTAGGACCGCCTCAGGATATCCATGAAGTAAAAAATGCTTATGAAGCATATGAAAGAATTAGTACGCTAGATCCATACAATGTAAAGAACCTACTCACAGCACACAAGATTATGATGAATGGACTGGTAAAGGAAGCAGGTGTATTTCGAAGCGGTAATGTAGGTGTATATGCAGGTACAGAATTAATACATGCAGGTACACCGGCTAAATACGTTCCTGATCTTATGCAGCAACTTTTTACGTGGCTAAAAGAATCTATGTATCATCCACTTGTGAAATCATGTATATTTCATTATGAGTTTGAATTTATCCATCCGTTTCAGGATGGTAATGGCAGGATGGGAAGATTGTGGCAATCTTTAATTCTTCAAAAATGGAAGGATATCTTTACATGGTTGCCTGTAGAAACATTGGTTTATGAAAATCAGGAAGAATATTATAAAGTATTACAAAGTGCTGATAACAAAGGAGATTCGACTGAGTTTGTTGAATTTATGCTTGGTATGATACGTGATGCCTTAAGTGAAATTAGTACGACACAAAATGAAAACGATGTCGTAACAAATGTCGTAATAAATGTCATAACAAATGAAGATAAAGTATTGTCAATGTTGAAACAGGATGGAAAGATGTCAGCTACAATGCTTGCAAATTCAATAGGAATTACACAAAGACAGGCACAGAGAATTCTTTCAAAATTGAAAGATGAAGGTAAAATTTTGAGACATGGAGCTAATAAAAATGGCTACTGGGAAGTAATCAATTAGAAAAGGATAGATGAAAAATGACAGCAGAACAATTGAAAAATTCTATATTGCAAATGGCTGTGCAAGGGAAACTTGTACCACAAGACCCTAATGATGAACCAGCAAGTGAACTTATAAAGAGAATACGTGAAGAAAAAGAAAAGCTTATTAAGGAAGGTAAAATTAAGAAGGAGAAGAACCCTTCTTATATTTTCCGTGGTGAAGATAATATTCCTTATGAGAAGGTGGGGAATAATGAGCCTGTTTCTATAGCGGATGAGATTCCTTTTGAGATACCGGAGAGTTGGGAGTGGGTGCGACTTGGAAGCATATGTGAAGTGGCACGCGGAGGATCCCCAAGACCAATCAAAGACTATTTGACAGATTTGGATGACTGAAGTGGTATAATATAGTTGTAACACAAGTGGCTTTTAAGATATAATATCAAAATCAAAGAAAGAAGGATTTTATTATGCCACGAAACTATGAACC
>CADADA010000068.1 GCA_902786515.1 uncultured Lachnospiraceae bacterium
ATAATTATAAAACACCTTTTGAAGCACGATACGAACAGAAGTAAAAAAACATAATTTTAACAGTCAAAAGTGTTACAAAAATGCTTGACCACAACATATAGACTCCTCCCTGTGCACTGATAGCATCCAGAACGCTTTTCTGTCCCGTAACTTCCATAAGTGTTGCACCATTTACAACGTACAGACTATAAAAAACATATCCATGAACTGTAATGATAACCGTCAGCAGTGCAAAAATCATTCTTTGAAATTGGTTTCTTGGCATAATAATCCTCCATTCATAAAAAAAGACACACATAGTGTGGCTGCTGATCCGATAAAATTAATCCACTTTGATTACATATGTACCGTGATCAGATTTACGTGCCCGGTACACCAAATATATATAAGCAACTTAATTCTCGATGCACCTTCACTACATGTGTCGTTTATGTTTTTCTATTAAATTTCCAGAAAAAAGATTATCATAAATTTTTTGATGTGTCAAATTATTTCTGAAAAATTATACTCTATTAATGTTATAAAAATTTAATCTTAACAAATATTAGAAGTATAATTTGAAATATCAATATCATCGGCATCCCAATAACAAAATACCAATGCTTAGTTTTATGTCTGCAAATCATCATTCCAAGGTTCGAACCAATGCTTCCACCCATGATTGCAACAACAAATAGTGTTTTTTCTGAAATTCTCCATTTATGTTTTATCGCTCTTCTTTTATCTATGAACATAGTTAAAAAGCCTACGAGCGTCATTATGGATATATAAATCAGAAATATCTTTATAAACTGCTTATGAATCATAGAATTGCTGTCCATCATCTGTTACCAGACGCTCCACCTTTGGATACTCAAATATCTCGGTTTTTCCCGAATTTGATTCAAGATATTCAGCAAATTCTGCTGCATACCATTTTGCCATACCAAGGTTGTGCATAAGGTAATGTCCACAGTTCACCGGTGCTGCACCCGGAACATCCTCTGCATCATTTACTGATTTGAATGCGCTAAGTACCAGTTCATAAATCTCCTGCGAAGAGCGGTTGCCTTTAAGAATTAGGTAAAATCCTGTAAGACATCCCATTGGTCCCCAGTAGATAACTTCGTCTTTCCAATCAGGATCATTACGAAGAAATGTTGCTATAATGTGTTCGAGTGAGTGCATTGCTGCAACATCAATTACCGGCTCCCTGTTCGGTCTTTTAAGTCTTATATCATATGTTGTAACAAAACCATCACCTACCTTATCTTCACGGCTGACAAAAATACCGGGAACGATAAGTGTATGATCAACGGAAAAGCTCTGTATCAATTCCATTCTAAATTCCTCCTTTGATACAATCTTAGAAATTTTAATGATAAAAATATATCACAAATCAATAAGTTTGTAAATAGATATGGATTATGAGGCATTTGTGAACATTTGATTATTTTTCTTCATCTAATACCCAAGGTATATTCGCAGAAAACTCTACTTGAATGACCGGTAGTTGAAAATCTTTCTCTAGCAAAAACACACCTTCCTGAAATGATACATGAAAATTCTCAGATACCTGAAATGTCTCATCTTCATGCCAATACGATATCTCTTCATTTTCCTCTTTCCACGCACTCTCGCCACCTAACATAGTTCCGCTAACATGAAAAAAACCTCCGTAAAACAGTGTTCCATCTTCGTTCGTACAATTCGCGTAGCATTCACAAACTTTTCGCATATCAACTCCCAGTTTATCAAAGAATCCAGTTACTGATTTAGGAAGAATAGTAACAGCCTGCTCAAAATTTCGACATTCAGCACAAGAGCAACCTTCACTGACTGTCTCTGCATTTTCATAAAAATGTTTTGTTTTTTCAACATCAACATCAACTTTATACTGACCAAATTGAAATAACATACTTCATCTCCTTATCAAAAAAATTTTATCCTTTATTATATAACTCCAGTCTCATCTGATAATCTATCCAGCTCTTCTGCTCAGCCTCGTGAATCACATCGGCCGGCTCACTGTTTCCTATTAAGAATGGAGACCTTGGATTATGCTTTTTCATGTTTTCTTTTACCAGTGCATGATTTGAATTTGCATAGCAATACCTGCACAAATGTCCACATGTATCATATGCACCTATATCTGTTCCCAAAAGGCATGCACACTCACCATTTCTCTGATTCTTCCCCTTCTTTGGTACATCAAGCCATGCATGAAGTGCCGTTTCAAAAGTCTTTACAGTCATGCAGCCCGAGCAGTCTGCTCCATATGCTTCAAGAGCGTTTCCCTCCGCACAAGGTCTGATTGTGATATCATAATGTCCTGCAATATCTATGAAAGCCTTGCCAATCGTCATTTTGTCCTTGTGAAACACTTCTACCGCTTCTGGAAAATTACGTTCTACTTTTTTATAAATATCTATAAAACTGATAACACAAGTCCTTGTATATCCGGAGAGTGTTTTTGCCATCTGCTCAAACATGGCGATATGCCATTCCACAGTATGTCCCTCATCCACAAATATCGGATCATACCTCCATCCGACAGAATCTACGCCACTAATATCAGACAGCCTTTTAAAATCCTCCATTACCTTTTCTTTATCAGGAACGTACGGTTCAATGTCTCTTCCATAAGGCGTGATTGTAACAAACCAATACTGTCCATATGGTTTTAAAACATCCATATGCGTAAGCATCGGTGCCGGATTCTTCGTACAAAATGCAATCAAATCCACTACATCAAGTGTCAGTTTGTATTTAGTCACCTGCGAAAAATTATAAGGATTTCTTACAAGTACATAGCCTTCATTTATTCTGTTTATCAGCCAATCGGAATAAAACGCCGGTATATCCGTGCGCATCCCTGTCTGTATAATCATTTCATCACTTCCCTATATCAATCTTTCGAATTTCGGGCGATTTCCTCTATATACCATTTTAGGAAATAATCAATTGTTCTTTGCCGTTTTCTTCATCTTGTTTTATAAACGAATGATTAAGTTGCAATTTTATATTTAAATTATCCGGAACATCTATCCCATTATCTTTTAAATCCTCATACATTGGACGCAAAAAATATTCTTCCAGAAACTCCTTAAAGTCAGCCATTTCTACTCCCATCGTGTGGTTACCATAATAGAACACTCCGTTTTTGTCAGAAAGCAACTTAGAGCCATCACCTATGTAATCCCCAATCCAATAATATTCTCCAAACTCCTCAGAATCATCCAACAGCATTATTTGTTCCAACGGAAAAATTATTGTTCCATAATTAAATCCATTTGATAATAGTAGAAATTCCTTATACTCTCTTGGTAAAACAACACCATTTTCGTTTTCCCAACTTAAAATGGTCTCTCTTCCAATGCTTTTCCCAATCTTTGCAAAGTCGATATTATTCTCTTCAAGAATATCTGACAAAATAACCATATCATCAAAATGTCGACTTACAGTATTATCAATTTTACATTCATCTGTTTTCTTAATAAACCGCTTGCGGGATGTCGCATTTCTGCTTTCAAGCATCCGAAGCAAAACAGCGGCTATTGCGGTACATAAAATAAATACTTTCATATCTCATAGTCCTTTCAGTACGATCTAGTGTAGTCGTTTTTAATTTCTGTAATTAAAGTTGTAAAATTCAACATCAATTTATAACTATTTGTAGGTTGTTGTTAGCTATGCACAACCTCTAAACTATGTCTGCCACCTTGCATCCTGCAACTTTAATCAAATTCCCCGGAGCCAATTCTATCTGAGCCCCGACCTTTCCGGCGCTTACAAAGATATTGTCAAAATCCGTTGCCGTCTCATGTATAAATGTTGCAAACTGCTTCTTCATTCCGATTGGCGAGCATCCTCCATGAACATATCCTGTCAGCGGAAGCAATTCCTTCTGTTTTATCATGGCAACCGCCTTCTCTCCGGAAGCTTTTGCTGCTTTTTTTAAATCCAGTTCCGCACCTACCGGTACCACAAACACATAATAATTACCGGTTTTTCCTTGTGTCACAAGTGTCTTAAATACCTTTTCAGGATCTTCTCCCAGAATTCCCGCGATTTCTTCCCCGCTCATGGTCGCATCCGGCTCGTAATAATGGCTCTCGTAGGATATTTTTTTTCCGTCAAGAACGCGCATTACATTTGTCTTTTCATTTTTTTTCATGTCCGTTTTCCTCACATTTCACACTATAGCTCTTTTTTATATATGGTACTTTGAAATATTATACTTCCATCACTCTTTGCGTATTGACTGTTTTTCCATAATGCGTCTGCTATTTTTGTTGTCTTTGGCAAATTGGCCTATAATAGTGCAGATACCTTTTTCCTTTTCACTTTTATTATTTTGCCACTAACTGTGATATCTTCCACAGATTATTTTTGACTAATAAATTATATCCCATTTCAAATATCATTACAATCTATTTTAGCAAAATACGTATGCCGGGTCTGTTGTTGTAAAAGTCAGGCAGTACTCCAAAAATAGCAGTTTTCACGCCGGCTACGTATAGATTTCAAATTACTTGATTTTAGTTTGTAGGTTGACTGCTTAGGCTACGTATGAAATCTCATTATTTGTCTTTTGATTCGTAGATTTTCCGCTACACCTACGTACGAAATCTAAGAATTTGATTTTTGATTCGTAGTTTTTCCACGCCGGTTACATATAGATTTCAAGATTATTGAAAATAGTACGTAAGAAAAAATGACTGCCACATAAGGAATCCCAAATGTAAAACAGACTTGTTCGATGTATCAGTATTTTTTGCATAATCAACATTCCCCATTTTTTTTAAACAATATACACTTTTTTTTCACATTTCAGATTTATCTTTGAAGTGTCAACAAAATTATAGCAAGTGAAAAAAGATAGGAGTGATTTTTATGAAATTGAGAAAAATATTAGTTATGTTCCTTTCAATATCTGTGATAGCCACAGGTGCCATAGGATGCTCTAACAAAAATACAACCAAAAATGATATTACTTCAGAAAATTCATCAGAATCAAAGGATGATGAAGAAATTGTCGTTAAAATCACAAATATTGACGATGATAAAATAACTGCAGTAGTTGGAACTCTGAATGAAAACAAATCTGATAAAAATGGTGAAATACCTGAAAAACCTGATAGCAATGCACCGGACAACGCAAATGGTGAAAAACCCGACTTGCCAGATGGTGAGAAACCCGAAGATGCCGATGGCAATGCACCGGATATCAAACCGGGTAGTTTTGAAGAAAGTGATGAAGAAGTTACCTTTACTATCGATGATAATGAAGATGTTGCCGCAGCAGATCTTGAAGAAGGTATGATAATCAGCTTAACATTAAAGGAAAATGTCGCTTATGATGTAACTATCGTATCAAAAGCCGGCATGAAAGGTGAATTTTCTGGAAAACATGATGATTCGAGCTCCACGAATAATTCATCTAAAAGCAATGGTTCTGCTGCCACTACAATAACATCCGACACCACACTTTCTTCTGAAACTTATACATCTGACGGAGATGATGAAAACGCCTTAAGAGTAGATGGAGCTGATGTTACTATAGAAAACTCAACCATCAATAAAGAATCAGGAAGTTCCTCAAATACCGAAAATGGTGATTTTTACGGTGCAAACGCAGGACTTTTAGCATGTAACGGTGCAAATGTTGATATTAAAGATATTACAGTTACAACAAATACCGTCAATGGAAATGGTATATTTAGCTATGGAGAGGGAACTATTGTAAATGTTTCTGATTCAAAGATTGTGACATCAAGCAACAATTCCGGCGGGCTTATGGTAACAGGCGGTGCAACCTTAAATGCATCAAATCTCGATGTTGAAACTGCCGGTAATTCGTCAGCTGCCATAAGAAGCGACAGAGGTGGCGGAAATCTAAATGTAAGTGGTGGCAAATATGTAAGTAACGGACTTGGAAGCCCCGCAATATATTCAACTGCAAATATTGTAGTTGACAGTGCTGAACTTATATCTAATAACAGTGAAGCTGTTGTAGTTGAAGGTAAAAACAGTGTTACAATAACAAATTCATCTCTAACCGGAAACATGACAAAGACACATAATGGAAAGACCGATAATTTAAAATGCATTATGTTATATCAGAGCATGTCCGGAGATGCAGATGAAGGCCAGGCTGAATTTAGTGCAAAAGATTCTTCTATAACTTCATTAACAGGTGATATGTTTTATGTGACAAACACAAGTGCAAAAATTGAGCTTGAAAATGTCGGTTTTACACTTGCAACAGATGTATTCTTAAGAGCTGAAGGTAATTCATCTTAAAGCGGATGGGGCGAAGAAGGAAAAAATGGCGGAAATGTTGAAATGACGTTTAAGAATCAGTCAGTAAATGGAAATATTATAGTTGATGATATTTCCAGTCTCAATTTTGATATAACAGTTGGCTCGAATTACACAGGTGCCATAAATGCAGAAAATTCAACTGGTGAAATTAATATAAGCATTGATTCTGATTCAACATGGAACCTTACAGGAGATTCTTACATAACATCATTTGATGGTTCTTATGATAATGTAAATACAAATGGTTACAGTCTATATGTTAATGGTGAAAAAGTGAAATAATATTGGATTTCCAATCGAGTAGGAGGAATTTCTCGCAAGTGAGAAATTCCGACCTCTCACACCACCGTGCGTACCGTTCGGTACACGGCGGTTCAATCAACTTAACAAGTTCAAATTCTTAGCTCTATTCTGCGGAGTTTTCCAATGCTTCCAAATACACATACGAAGTCTGAATCTGATGTTTCCATCAAGTGCTTTACAAAGTGTTTTCATACTTCCTATTCTGAAGTAGTTAATCCAACCTCTGATGAGCTGATTAAGTTTCTCCACTTTATAGCTGTTGCTGACGCCCCAACTACGGCAAGTAAGTTCTTTCATCCTCTTCTTAAACTTCGCTACTGATTTTGCATGTGGTTTCGCCTTAAACTGATGTGCCCTGGAATCAAAGTAAAATCCGAATCCAAGGTATTTAAGTCCTTGTGGTTTATCGACTTTACTCTTGGTCATGTTGACCTTGAGACCCAGTTTCTCCTCAATGAATCGAGAGATATTTCTCCATAATGATACAGTCGTCCGCGTAACGCACAAAATTAAGCCCTCGCTTTTCCATTTCCTTATCAAGTTCATTTAGCATGATGTTTGCCAACAATGGTGAGAGGTTTCCACCTTGTGGTGTTCCCACAATAGAATCCTCATACTCATCATCAATCATTATTCCGCTGACTAGGTATTTTCTGACGATTGAGATTACATCTCCGTCTTTGATGGTTCTACCTATGATAGTCATAAGCTTGTCATGATTTACCGTGTCAAAGAACTTTTCCAAGTCTATGTCTACAATCCAGTCATTGCCATCATTCATCATATCAAGCGCTGTTAAGATTGCTTGCTGTGCACATCTATTAGGTCTGAATCCATAACTGTGGTCATGGAATTGTTCCTCATAGATTGGTGTTAAGACCTGTGCTATGGCTTGTTGTATGAATCTGTCTGTTACTGTTGGTACTCCTAGGTTTCTGACACCACCATCAGGCTTTGGTATCTCCACTCTTCGTACTGGCTGGGGTTTATACTTTCTTGACCTCAACTGTTCTCTGATGATATCGCCGTTCCTTTCAAGATGTTCTTTGAGTTCTGTGTACTTCATTCCGTCCACTCCCTCTGCACCTTTGTTTCGTACGACTTGCAGATATGCTCTGTTGAGATTATCGC
>CADADA010000069.1 GCA_902786515.1 uncultured Lachnospiraceae bacterium
TAGTTTCAGTATTTTTAAGATACAAACCAGTGATTTGTACTGTAAAATATATGCAAAACAAGTCTTATAAAGATTTAAAGGTTTGTTGAGCAGACATTAACTAAAATAAGTTAAGTACAACCTGGGGCATAATGAGTTTGAATAATCGCCAAAATGTCCGAGAAGCCTATAAAATCAAGGTTTCTCGGACATATTTTTTGCTCCGTGATGTTAATATGATGTTAAGAAATGGAGTCCGCACTTTTTCTACCCTCATTTTGATCCCTGTCGAAATCTGTTGAAAACTCCCTATCATCATGCTATAATCTCCTTGGGTGTCACCAAGATGGTGGATGGCTGGCCCTCTCCGGAGGGACTGTGACCCTCCGTTTACATAGAAACCCGAAAGGGAATCCGGTGGAAAGGAGGGCGACGCTCATGTTGACGATTGAAGGACTTATCGCAGTTCTCAGTTTCGGACTGACCTGCTTTAGTATCGGATACGCCATCGGGCGTAACGATAATCATAAGACACAGAAGTAGCCGCCCCGGTCCGGTAAACTGAGCGGCTATTTCTTAACTTAACATTTATTCGGGCCAGCCGTCTATCGGTGGCACCTTTTTATCTACCACCAATATAACACAAACCGTTAGTGATTTCAAGTCTATTCTTTCGGTTCCCCTGGATCCTCGGAACGGCGAAGCCCATTCAGACGTTCCGCCAGCTCCGTGTCTTTGTCGGGATAAAGGTGTGCATAAGTGTCCCAGGTGGTCTTTACTGATTCATGCCACAACCTTTCCGATATTTCTTTTATGTCCACGCCCATATTGATAAGCATACTGACATGGCTATGCCGGAGGTCATGCACTCTGATTGGCTCCAGTCCGGCCAGTTCTACGCCCCGTTTTATCTCCTTGTCGAGAGCTGATTTCGTAAAATAGAAGATACGCTCCTTTTTGTCAATTCCATATAGCCGGGAAATGTATTCTTGGATATCATCATATAGGAATGGACCTATGTCAATACCTTGGACACAAAAAGTTGAATTTTTTATGCAGCATTGATTATTTCATCCTCCACCTGTTGCGGAGTTTTATAATCTAATGCGCTATGCATCCTTTTTCTGTTATACCATGATTCGATATATTCGAATATAGCCATTCTTGCTTTTTCAAAACTATTATATTTATGCAGATATATTTCTTCTTTTTTTAATACTGAATGAAAGGATTCTATGCATGCATTATCATAGGGATTTCCTTTTCTGCTAAACGAATGCTTTATTCCTTTATTAGTAAGGTAACTTTCAAATAGCTGGCTGGTATATTGGCTTCCCAGATCACTATGCAGTATTATTCCAGAAGTATCAGGTACATTTAAACAAGCTACAGGCCATGATGGAGTTTTTTTAGTTAGACAAGATGATGTTGCTACGTATTTAGAAGAATTTAAGCCAATACAACTCAGGGAAAAGCGAACAGTAAAAGTGAATGATGGATATGAAGCAATCAATATGGGTGAGTCTAAAGGATTAACATATGATAGAGTTTTAATTTATCCAACTGGAACAATGAGAAACTGGATGAAAGATCATTCAAAAAAATTGCAACCCAAAACAAGGTCTCAGTTTTACGTTGCAATAACAAGAGCAAGATATAGTGTAGGAATTGTCTTTGAATATGATGATAAAATCAATATTGAAGGTGTGGAAAAATATCGATGAAATTGTATCGTAAAGGGAGAAACTAGCAAGGGATATTGTTATGCTATTTGGCATTCGAGAACGTGTTCCTGTTACTTCGAGAATGGAAAATGCTTGTCTTTGCGATTAAAACAAATTATAATTGTATTATATATAAACGTAGGAGGCGTCTATGAGTTATAAAAAAACAGATGCACTTATGAGACACTTACGAGACAGCGGAATTGCAATACTGGGGCAGAAACAGAAACGACAACTTATCAATACAGGGTATTTTCATGGTTATAAAGGATATCGATTTTTCGGAAATTCACAAAGACGCTTACCCTTTACATCATACGATGAAGTTTATGCCACAATTCAGTACGATTCGGATTTGAAAGCTTTATTGTACGGAAAAATGATGTTTATTGAGACCGCAGTAAAAAATATCGCATTGGAAAGTATACTTGTGAATGCAAATTCGGAACCTATTCAGGATATGTATGATAAGGTGGTTAGCGGATACAATAATGCACCTGTTTCGGCAACCGCTGATCAAAAGCGGAAGCTACAACAAAACAAGTTGAATTTACAGAACTCCATTCAGGCGAGTCTTGCATATGCTTATAAAAAGAATAATCCGAAAATAACACATTTTTATAATAATATCGGGTATTCGGATGTTCCAGTGTGGGCTTTATTTGAAATAATGACAATGGGTGATTTGGGCTACTTACTGTCGTGCCTTACTTATGATGTTCGTGATGATATTTCAAAACGGTTATCATTAAATGTTTCCTGTGACACAGACAGGCAATTGATTTATAAATATATCTACACATTAAAAGATCTCCGAAACGCAATAGCACATACGGATAATTATAGACAAGTTGTTAGTCCGAACGTTGCGGCAATGGTGATTCACCCTGATTTGGCGTCCAGAATGAACATTTTAAAAAATTATCTATAAGAACTTGCATTTTTTCGGTGTTTGATGTATATTATAATTACTAATTGGGGTATGCATTTGCGGATGCATACTTGAGAGAGTCGGAGTGATCCGGCTCTCTTACGTTATAGGCATGTTGCGCTTGCAAAATGCTTGCAAAAACTCTCAAAACAAGAAATAATCCATAGAATATAAAGAATTTCTATACAAAATAAGGTGACAATACCGCCATTTAGACACAAGATATAGATGCCAAAATCGAGTTTGAATAATACCAAGTGTTGTATAACCATGTAATTTGATATATGGTTTAAATTTGATACATAAGCCAAGAAATGCTGTGTTTACAGTGCTCTTGGCTTTTTAAAATTTTGAAGCTTAAACGGTTATAATTGTAAGACAAAACAATAAATGATATAATTAGCCACAAGAGGAAAAATATAAATATGATTTTGGAAAAGGAGCGATGTCGAATGATCGATATATATAGAGAGAAAAACAAAAATCGAAAGACTGGATTCTCCAAAATGATTTGTATTTTAATTTGAATACGAGAATAATGATGAAAAGTCTTTTATGCAGGAAAGAATGCAATGTATAATTCATATACATATTTAGATGCAAGCAAGTATTCTAAAGATCATGGGAATTTTCTAACATATGCTTATAAAGCAGATGAGATATTTAGTCAGAGTAAGCTGCTTGTTGGCGATATTAGGAAGAGAGCGAAAAACACTGGTATAAGATTGACAGTGAGTTAAAAAGTGAAGGATGTTAATAAGAACTTAAAAAATATCTCATTTTAGCTCAAGATTAGTCCAAGATTAGTTCAAGATTAGTCCAAGGCGGAAAGGAAGTAATATGATATATACAGATTAACAATTGATTGAGAAAATACGAAAAATGATAATTGACTTTGAAGATGAAGTTGTCGAATTCAAGTAAGCTCGTACAAATTATTCATTCAAAGATATTGGAAAATATTTTTCGGCATTAGGAAATGAGGCGAATATACGTGGCTTTAAAGAGGCTTGGCTTATCTTTGGAGTGACAAACAAAAAAGAAATAGTAGGTACGGCCTATAATTGTTAAATGCGAATGCGGATTTGGATTTATCAACAGTATTTTTACTTGATAAGGTACAGAAGAAGGAAGTTATCTCGAAGGAAAGTTACTTAAAACTTAAAAAACAAGAATTGGTTGAAGGAAGATATCCACATATATATGTTTCATATAAGGTTGCAAATATTGTAGGACAACAAACGGAATATGTCAAAAATAAAGGCTTAAGTAATGATGTCTATAAACAGATTATTATTAATGCATTGGAAACGATGGAAAGAGCAAGTGTTACTGAGTTGAAAGAAATATTGTTGGGTGCATTGCCAGCAGTTTTGAATGATAAGCAACAGTCTAAGAAAGTATCTAATATCCTTCAGGCGCTGAAACGAGAGGGAATCGCTGATGTTGAGGGAACTGGACATGCTGCAAGATGGTATCTGAAGAAATAGTTTTTGAACTAAATTAATTCAGACAAAGAAATTTTAGTCCAAGAGGAAAGTCAATTATGCAGACAAATAGAGGAATCCTTCTTGGACTAAAAACAGAAATAGTTCAAGAATAGGATAAATGATGTGAGAAAATAGAACACTTAATGTATGTGCTGGAAAGGATGAATAAACTGAGTGAAATAATTCGTCGCTAAAAAAGCGACGAATAAAGCGACGGAAAAGTTCTGTGATAAATAGATGGTTGGGAGCTTAATTTATTCATTGAATTAATATCAAGGTATTTGTCTGATAAAATGGAATGGTAGAATAGTACGAGGATAAAACATAATGGAAATATCAAAGAAAGACTGGAAATTATTTAGAGAGAAATTTGTCAGATGGCAGGAAAATTATATGGAGCGTCTGACGAAGGAGTATATAGCGTTATTAAGTTCTAATGATAAAGAGGCTTCTGAAAAATTCTGGGAGCTTGAAAAGCGGATAAAGAAAGATAGGAAACATCCGGGAGTGATTTCAGTGACGACTTAAAGCAAGAAGTACAAAGAATACTGGATATGCATAGAAGTTAAATTGTTGTTCATGGTCATGAAATAAAAACATATTATTGCGAAAAATGACGTTAAGATTTATAATTTCGGTAGGTGAATTTGCAAGACAACTGACGATTATTATTTGAATAATTCTATCAACCTGCAAGCCACCAGAACTACACACAATGATGAAAAAGACAGCTGGTACTGGATTGGTACTAAAAATGTGTGAAACGAAAAATAATGTATGAAAAACAGGCTGTTTTCTTAATTTAAAAGTATAGGAAACAACTGAAAATGAATATAAATCACATTAAGATTTGCGAGTTTGAGTAACGGACAGAAATGCCGAAAGCATGTATTTATGCAGGTTTCCGGCATTCGTTTTACATAATGGTTCTACTTTGGCTCTATTTGTGCACAGAGTAATGATTGGATAAAAAAATATATAGTAGGTTGCTGAAATGATTTGGAGAGAAAATGGTAAATAATGCATTAGAATATATAAAAGAAAAATTTTTGGGTGATAGCAGTGGACATGACTATTACCATACAGTCAGAGTATATAAAATAGCTACAGAGATAGCAAAACAAGAATATGCAGATGTTAATATAGTCCAATTAGCTGCTCTGTTACATGATGTTGATGATAAAAAGCTTTCTCCAGAAACACATGCTACCAAGAAGAATGCAATTATGAAGATTACGGAAGTATGTGGATTTGCTACAGATTCGATTATTGCATTTGGAGATGATTATGCAGATATAGGAATGTTGGAATTATGTGGAACAGGCGTTGCAATGGGTAATGCGATCGATGAGGTGAAAAATAAAGCAGATATTGTAATCGGTTCAAATGATGAAGATGGCATTGTCGATTTTATTGAAAGTGAGTGTATTATATGTCATTAGGATTAAAGAGAGGAACTGTGCATCTTGAATCGCATGACAAGCAGTGGGAAGCGGTTGCCGTTCAAACAATCAGGAAATTAAAAGCCATATTAGGCGAAGATGCTATTGATATACAGCATATTGGAAGTACAGCAATACCGGCAATTAAGGCAAAGCCAATTATTGATATTGCTGTTGGGGTAGATGATTTCAATCGAGTATTGTTGCATAATGAACAGTTGCAGCAAGTAGAAATTGTTTATCGTGGTTCGGATGTGGAACACCAGCTGCTTTATGTAATGGGTGATATGAAAAATGACACTAGGACACACCATATTCATGTTGTGAAATGGAACGGAACTGAGTGGAAGAATTACATTTATTTCAGGGATTATCTTAATTCTAATGAGAATGCGGCTTTACAGTATCAGCAGCTAAAGGAAGAACTGGAAAGAAAGTATGCAGACGATAGAATAGCTTATACCAGTGGAAAGCAGGATATGATAGATATTATCTTGAATCGTAAATAGTGTCTGCTTAGGACAAAATAAAAGCGTCATAAAACATTGAAAATACTGAATTTATAACTATTCTGTGGTACAATAGAAGTGCAAAGAAATAT
>CADADA010000070.1 GCA_902786515.1 uncultured Lachnospiraceae bacterium
CACGATGGACACCCTTGCTGTTTGGCTATACACTTCCCACTATCTGGGCGTGTTCGGGACTTGCACCCGTTAGAGCGCGCCCATGGCGCGCAAACTAAACACGGGCAGTATTGGTATGTAAGACCAATACTGCCCGCATTTTCTCAGTTATTTTATTTTACAAAACATTTTTTTACTCTAAAAAATATATCAGGTGTATTTCGTTTTATCTGATAAATTAGCATCACTGCCAATAAATATCCACAATAATTTAATATTATATCATCGATATCAACAGCGTGACACGGATACATTGTAGTAATACTTATCACATATTGAACAGCTTCTATCAGTATTGTTATCAATAATCCAAAACCTACAACAAACCATTTCCGACTACTTTCAGTCAACCAAACTACAATAAACGCAATCGGCATAAGTAATATTATATTACCAACAATTTGAATCATCGATGAAAAAGAGCCGACTGAAAGTATATTTAAAATACTTCTCAACGGTATAATCTGCACATTGTATACTATGCTTTTTTCCATATGTTCAAAAAACTCTGCACATGTACTACTGTTCATAATAAATATAGGCATAATTACCACTTTAATCATTACCAAAATATAACACTCGAGTAGCAAATAGAATCCAACTCTGTATTTACACTCTTTTAACTTGCAAACAAAAAATGTTATCAAACAGCACAGTATTAACGCTACCAATAATACAGTACAGTGAATACCAACTATAAACATATTTTCCACCTAATCCCACGCAAATTATGCACAGAAACAATTATTACATATAATTATATTTGTAGTCAAGCATTTTTTACGGTCTGCCGGTTTCTACGACAATTATATCATCCAATGCCACTCCAAAAATTATTGCCAATGCCACCAAATTATCGATTGTTGGCATCGCTGTGCCGTGTTGCCACTTGTAGATTGCCTGTGGAGTTGCAAAACCAAAAATGTTCTGCAACTCCTTAACAGAAAATCCAGCATCCTGTCTCATTCTTGTAATATTTCTTCCTGTTGCCACCATGTCAATGGCAGGTAATGTAATCATCATTTTCTCCGTTCCGGCTCCGGAGGGCATCATAATATTGTCAAGCCTTAAAATTATAAATAGGTTTCATTACATCAATGACATCTACTGATTCTTTAATTACATCTATGATATCATCAAGCCTCTTATATGCCATCGGAGCCTCATCTAATGTATTTTCGTTGATTGAAGTGGTATAAATACCCTCCATAATTTTCTTGTATTCGTCGATACTTAATGTGTTTTTCGCCTTTGTTCTGGACATTATTCTTCCTGCACCATGAGGTGCTGAAAAGTTCCACTCAGGATTTCCTTTGCCTACTGCAAGCACACTTCCGTCCCTCATATTGATAGGAATCAGGACTTTCTCACCACTGTGGGCAGCTATTGCACCCTTTCTCAAAATCATTTCATCTGTATCGATATAATTATGAATTGTATGGAAGCTCTCCCCGCCTGTCATTCCTGTTCTTTCAAGAATAATCTCAGCCATTTTCTCTCTGCTTCGTCTTGCAAATGCCTGACAGATTACAACGTCGTGAAGGTAATCCTCAAGGTATTTCCCTGATAAATAGCAAAGGTCTTCAGGCATGCCCAGATTACTCTCATAAACCTGCTTGTGGAGCTGTTCTAATGCCTCTTGTATTTCATTTCTGCGTCCCTGCTCTTTGTAGGTTCTGATAATCTCATCACGCTTTTCAAAATACTCTCCATAGCCTCTGTCTAAATTAATGGCAAGGCGCTGATATATTTCAGCCACCTGCTTTCCAAGGTTACGGGAACCGGAATGAATAACGAGATACTTTGTTCCATCTGTGGCCTCATCAATCTCTATGAAATGATTTCCCCCACCTAACGTACCAAGTGACCTTTCAAGTCTCTTAGTATCTCTCAAATCTCTGTAACACACAAGCTCAGTAATATTAAATCTTTCCTGTCGTCCTTCCCACACATTCATTCCTAATGGTATGAAATGTGCAGCCTCATCTACCTTTTCGAAGTCTATATCTGATTTTCCAAGATTAACCGTATACATTCCACAGCCAATATCTACACCAACCACATTCGGAACTGCTTTATCAATAATTGTCATTGTCGTTCCTATAGTGCAGCCTTTGCCTGCATGCACGTCAGGCATAATCCTTATTTTGCTTCCCAGCGTCATAGGATAATCACACATCCTCTTAATTTGCTCTATTGCTTCATCTTCTACCACTTTTGCATAACAAATAGCTGTATTTACTTTTCCTTTTATTTCTAACATTTTTTCCTCCTTATAGATATACAATAATTATTTCGTCGTGGATAACAAAAAACCGCCTGCCTCATATAAGGTAAGCGGTTCGCTAACAAGATTTTTACACCATTCATCCCTTTTTCCTTCCGGTTATCAGCACCACCGCAGCACTTCCCGCCAGCATAAAAATTTCTAATGGCAACTCATCTCCTGTATCTGGTGATGACATGTTTGCAATAACAGAAACCGTTTCACCGGAAGTTTTTCCACTTTCCTGAGCATCTTCCCGAGTCCCATCTTCAGTTTTGTCTTCATCCGTTAGTTCTTCTTCTGTTTGCTCTTCCTCTGTCTGGTCTTCTTCTGTTTGTTCCTCTTCCGGGTCAGTCGTCTCCTCACTGCTGTTATCTTTATAAAACATACGATAAAGGCATGTATACCCTTTTGATTCATTGATATCAAAGGTATCTCTTAGATACATAATACCGTTCTTTAGTAAAATCACATCTGATTCCTCATTATAGAATTCTCTGTAACCAATATGATTTAATTCTTTATCAAAGAAACACACATACTTAAAACTTTTGTAACCAGACTCAATTATACCACTTACCATAATGCGTCCGGCATTCACTTCAATGTCAAAAAGGTTACTGTCCCAAACCGACAAAAGAGGTTCTGCTATCTGTTGTATGTTGGTCTCCTCCATTATATTGCCTTCACGGTCCATCTTACCTAAGCATAAATTATTATCCAGATAATAAAATGTATTATCAGTGTATGTCAGGGCATAAAATGGGAATTCAATAGGAATTTCCCCTGTTAATTCATCATCACCATTATATATATACAAAGCATAATGCTCATCTTTCCAGCACGTTATTGCATACTCTCCATTTTCCATATCACATATGCCATGCACATATGAATCACTTTCAATCTTAACAGGAGGATTTTCAAAATCAATACTAAAGATTACTGAAATATCCTTACTTCTGTCATATACTAATCCCTTGATGTAATGTCCAGTAGAAAAAGCTTTATCGTAATGAGAAACCGGTGCCACCTGTGGTTCTCCTATAAGTTTTCCATTTTTATCCAGATGGTAATAAGTTAAACGGTTCAGATAATAAAGTCCGACTGCAATTGTGCCATCCTCAAAACCAAAAATATTCGCTTCCGTATATAGATAGCCTCCGGAATACTCATCGTTGTCTGCTACAATTGGAAGCCTGATTCCTGAGATTTTCTCTTCATTACCCTCAATATCTGCTCTTTGTAATTTTATATCAAATGCCCCGTCTTCAGAAGATACTTTTCCCATAAGACCTACGATAGTATTATCCTCTACTCTCACATAGTTACTCTTAAACTCATACATTTCATTTACCGGTATTTTATGAAAATAATCCAACTTTTCAAAATCACCGGTGGTAACAGCAATTCGCACTTCATCTAGAATCTGACTCTCTGTTACCTTAAATGTATCCTGTGGAATCACGAGAGTATAAGAAGTGTTTGGTTTAAGCTTATGCTCAGAATCGCTATAAAAAACGATATACGCATCTTCTTCATTTGTATCTTCGATTATTTCTACAGAATACTTTCTTCCATCTTCATCCTGTAAATAAGCTTTCCCAAGCATTCCATAGTCCATAATATCTAAAGGCACGCTACTATACAGCTTGATATTTAACATATTGCCCACACCCTGTGTGTTACCGGTAAAATTTACATCATACTCTTCTTCATCAGCCTCTGTAAAGCTAACCTTAAAAGACGGATTATCTCCTGTCACAAAGTCTGAAATGACAATTCCTGTGGATTTTCCAACTTTAGAATTATCAAAATAAAATCTGCTTGCAGGCTTCGTATCCGGGGCAAACCTGTCACCTTCACGGTATAATGTATCATCTACACCATAAAATCTTGTCTGTTTCACATCATAAATTAATCTGTCGCGGACTTCATAGTTATCATTCTTTTGATAATTGGTACCTGTCTCCTCATCTAAAATTGCATTTACTGCAAAAATCCTAAATCCCGGTGTCAGAGAATACTTTTCAAAAACACCATTGTTCAGATTGGTTCCTGCGTCATATTCCACCAGAAAATACTTTGAATAAATGCCATTTTCTTTAGCATTATCCGGTGCAATGACTGCAACCATTTTCCCGTCTTTTCTGTCTGCATCCATATTTGTCAGATGAACGGTAGTTTCGCCTCTTTCTCTGTCAATATACTCGATATCATCATCACCCAGCCAGCCATATGTCCACTTTGAAAATCCATTATGATCTCCCTCTTCTACTGAGGTCATTATATCAAATGTTCCTAACATATTACTGTTTTCTCCGGAATAAGAATAATAATCCGGCAGTCCCAATAAATGTCCGGTCTCATGAATCAGTACCAGCAAATCCTGGTCTTCATTATATTCACCATCACCATAATTATGTATCATAGAATACGCCTTGTACTGTACTCCGTCGAACTTTCCTGAATTTCTTCTCACATCCACATGTGGCCACCACGTACCGCCCCATTCTCCGGATGGTCCGGCAAAATTAATATAAATTGCATCAATATATCCATCACCGTCACTGTCATAATCTCTATAATCAATTTCATCATCCAGCGCTGCTAACATTTCGTCTACCAACTGATATTCCGGTATTTCAAAATCGTATGACTCTTCTATACTATTCATATATGGATTTCCCTGTACAATTACTTCCTGACCATCATCACATTCATTATATATCATGCTGTATTGTCCATCATACTGTCCATATCTGTCGTAAAAATCTCTCTCATGTAATGCCGTATATTCATATATTTCCTCGCAACAAATATCCAGCTGTCCATAAGAAGATGTTTTATAATATCCGCCCAGACTATCAACATTCTCTGTATTTGAATTATCAGATGCACCATTAAACAATCTTAATAATTTTTCATTTGTGTATACTGATTCGAAAGAATAATCAGGAAACGCCACCTTTACCACCAATGGTTTTACCTTTCCCATAACCGGCATTCCACCTCTTGAGGCAACTACGTTGGAAACATTTTTCGTTCCTGCATCATTGTTCTGCTCCCCGTATGCCGGAATATTCATCCCGGACAGAAGTGAAAATGACATTGTCAGACTTAAAAACAACGAAGCCGCACTCTTTCCAAATAAAAACAGCTTTTTACTTTTCCCGCTTTTAAGCGGTGTTCCTTCTAAACCAAATGATAGCAATTTCTTCACTTTTAGTTTCATCTCCTTTATCCCTCTACATCTTCTTCCGGTCTGAACAACGATATGTCTATTTTAATTTCCTTTCCGTTATATGTACATGAATATGTATTCTTCACTGTCATATCCGTTGACTCCTCAAGCGGCTGAAGCTGGTGATTACGAGAATAGGCTTTCATCTTTCTTGAAGCAAGAATAACCGGTTCTTCTGTCTTTACGGTCTTCTTGCAGGCAGCACAGTAAAGATCAATAAACTTTTTCAGTTCCAAATCAAGCTCCTTGCGGTTGTCTTTTCTAGGAGCCAGCTCATCTTGAAGTGGTATAATATAGTTGTAACACAAGTGGCTTTTAAGATATAATATCAAAATCAAAGAAAGAAGGATTTTATTATGCCACGAAACTATGAACC
>CADADA010000071.1 GCA_902786515.1 uncultured Lachnospiraceae bacterium
GAGCAATCCGTGGGAAATTAAAAATATGGAAAATAAAATGCCGGTAATTATGGAAAAATAATTGCCAAAATTTATGGAAAAGTACTTGCCATTTACAAATCCCTATTGATATGTTTCCACATACGGTCAAATGGGATAAAATGGCAGTAGATATGTTTCCAAATACGACCGAGTGAGATTTGACATTCTTGCTATCCACTCAAGCCATGTGGAGACAATAGTTGCACTACATCGGACCGATATGTAAAAATCCTTGATTTTAGGCACTTTGAGAGGTTTTTTAGGTTTGACCAGAGTGACCGAAAAACATACAAAAAAGCAATTTCCGACGGCGTAAATGTGTCGGTTGTATTGGATAGCGTGTGTGGAAACACATCTAAGTATAATTAACATCATTATTATTCAACTGAATAAAAGTAGCGTGAAAGACCGTTCATTTTCAAGAAAATTGAAAGTGAGCGGTCTTTCTTTTTATCGACAAGGAAGTTGACTGATTACTTTTAAAACATTATTTATTTTGTTTATTTCAGGAAGGAGCGATTGTATGGAAACGATTAAGAATGTATCTATCAACGAATTGCATGATTTTAGGAATCACCCGTTTAAGGTGGAGACAAATGTGGAATTATGCGAACTGATGAAAAGTATAGAAAAGGAAGGTGTGCTTGTGCCACTCCTTGTAAGAACAAATCCGTATGGGGATGGATACGAAGTCGTATCAGGACACAGAAGAAAAGAAGCTGCAAAGTGGGCAGGAGTAACAGAAATACCAGTTGTCATAAGGGAACTTGATGATGACCAGGCAGTTGTGGCGATGGTGGATTCCAATCTGCACAGGGAGAATCTGAAACCGAGTGAAAAAGCATTTGCTTATCGTATGAAGTTAGAGGCTATGAAACATCAGGGAAAGAAGTTGACAACTAATAATGATATGACTTTGGCTCAAGTTGAACCGATGTCTGCTGATATGGAAACAGTGGATATTGCTTCAAATGTGATGCGTAGTAATGAGAGACTTGCAAGACAGGCTGGAGAGAGTGTGGCACAGATTAAAAGGTATATCCGGCTGACCTATCTGATACCTAAAATATTGGATATTGTCGATGATGGGAAAATTGCATTTACGATTGCAGTGGAACTTTCTTATCTAAAGGAAGAAGAGCAATATGAGCTTCATGCGGTTATGGATTTAGAACAGTGTACACCGTCACTGTCACAGGCAAACAGGTTGAAGCGTTTGAGCCAGAGTGGAAAGCTGGATATGGATGCAATGTATTCGTTTCTGGAAGAGGAAAAGCCGAACCAGAGGGAGCAGATAAAGATTCGGGCAGATGTTTTAGCAGATTATTTTCCTGATGATTTTACTCCCAAACAGAAGGTGGAACTGATTGAGAAACTTGTGAAGGAGTGGCATGAGAAACAAGTTTACAGGAATGAGACGAAGCAGCCGGGAAGATAGTGTGGGAAAGAGAGGTACAGAGTAATGAGCATTGAAACAGACAGAAGAGGAGGGCGTTTATTATGATATTATTTACAGACAGTGTGAATGAGGAAACGAATGGTAACTATGACAACAGATTATGTAAGACCTACAGTTATGCCGGAGAAAGAGAGGATATTATGACAGAGAAGATTAGAGAATACAAGATGAACGGAAGCCTGATTATTGGAGTGGATGCAGGATATGGAAATTATAAGACTGCGAGAAGAATTTTCCCTACTGCAATAAGTGTGAGTGAGAAAGCACCAGTGTTTGCGAAAGATTATATAGAGATGGATGGAAAATACTATATCATAGGGGAAGGACACAAGGGATTTGTGGCGGATAAGGTGACGGATGATGATAACTATGTGCTTACCATGGCGGCAGTAGTGAAGGAATTGGAAGCAAGGGGATATACCGACAGTAGAAATGCTGTGCGTGTGCATCTTGCAGCGGGGCTTCCGCTGAAATGGGTCCAGGCACAGAGAGAAGAATTTAAGACATATATGCTGAAGAACCGATATGTAAGAATCGGATATAAGCAGAGAATGTATGAGCTTGATATTACGGGCTGTACGGTTATGCCACAGTGCTATTCAGCGGTTGCGGAAAATCTTAAGGAGTTTAAGGGAATGAATCTTGTTGTGGATATTGGAAACGGAACCATGAACCTGATGTATTTGAATAATGGCAGGGCGATGGAGAGCAGGTCGTGGACGGAAAAGCTGGGAGTGTTTCAGTGCGAGCAGAATATTCGAAACAAGGTTCGTGATAATACAGGATACGAGCTTATACAGGAAGTAATTGAAAATTTCCTTCGTACAGGGGAAACGGATATTGCAGAATCCTTTTCCGGACTGATGAAAGAAGCCGCAAGAGAATACGCAGATACAGTTTTTCAGAAGCTCCGGGATTATGAATATAATGAACAGTTGATGAAACTGCATATCATGGGTGGAGGTGCAAAGGTTGTGGAAACATTTGGAACTTTCGATAAGGGCAGGGTGCACTTTAATCATGACATCAGAGCCAATGCGAAAGGATATGAGTATTACTGCTACATGATATTACGACATGAGCAGGGAAAGAGGGCGATGTAAATGGCAGAAAAGACATGGAATAAGAATGTCCGCTTCAATATGAACAGAGAGGATGCAGTGCAGGCGTGGAGTCGGCTGCATTCCGAGGAAGTGGACAGGGAGTTTAAGTCGCAGAATGAATTTATCATCTGTGCCATCAATGATTTCTATGCAAGGCATATAAGTAGAAAGGACGATCCATATCTTGAGACCAGAGAAAAGGAAGATGCATTTGTGGATAGGATCGTGGAACAGGTGACAGCAAAAGTTCTTGCCGATATTCCTGCACTTGCAGGAATGTATCTTTTGCAACAGCAGACGGCATTGGCGGCAGGATTACAGAATGGTGCAATGACGAATGTAAATCCGGTTAATGCAACTGCAGGAGCAACCGGAAATTCTGTGTTATCTGTGGCAAATACTGGAGTAGCTGCAAAGGATGAAATGGATGAAAGTGAGCCGGAGGAGAATGAGTTTCTGGATTTTTCGTTTGGAGCATAACGGTTTTCCCGGTTTCTTTGGAAGCCGGCATAATGAAAAGCAAGTGGTTTAGCAGTAATTTTTTAATTATTACACAAAAGGTTTGGAAAAAGAAACTTTTTGTGATAAAATCAATACAAGGCAGGTGAACAATCATGAAATATTATGAGAAAATGCTGGAGCTTGGATGTTTTAATAAAAGTAAAGTGATAGAGTTGACAGGTTCTGAGGCGGCTGCAAAATCGCTTCTTTATGATTATCAGAAAAAAGGATATATCGAAAAAGTGAAAAGAGATTTTTACGCAGTCATAAGTCTGGAGACGAAGCAGCCGATCTTATCAAGATACCAGATAGGAAGTCAGTTGTTTTCAGATGCATCCATAACCCATCACAGTGCATTTGAAGCATTTGGTTATGCAAATCAGGTGTTTTACGAAGTTTATGTGGCAACAGATTACAGATTCAGAGACTTTGAGTATAATGGAATATTGTATCATCGCATGGAACGAAATGCATATACGGATATGGTAACAAATGGAAAGCTTCGAGTAACCGGAATAGAGCAGACAATCGTTGACAGTATAAAAGATTTTACAAAGATAGCAGGGCTGGAAGAAGTGATACGGTGTATCATGCTTGTTCCGAGTGTGAAAGAGGAGAAGATCCTTGAAGCATTGTCTGTGTATGATAATAAATTCCTATATCAGAAATGTGGTTATATCCTGGAACAGTTACAGGATGAACTGGGACTTAGTAATGATTTTTTTGAATATTTGAGCAGATATACTGCTGAGGGAAAAAGATATCTGATAAAAGAAAACGGACAAAATGTATGGAATTTAAAGTGGAAGATATATGTTCCGGCGGATTTCATGCATTTGGTTGATAAAGGAGTGAGTGATTATGATGCAATTTGACAGAATGGCACTGGGAAAACAGGCAAAGGAACTGGGGTTTGTAAGAGATACCTTTGAAAAAGTATGCAGACTTGCAGATGTATTGAAATTCTTTGAGGGTGATGATTTACTTTCAGAATATCTGGCATTAAAGGGAGGCACTGCAATCAATCTTACGATACTGGATTTACCGAGACTGTCCGTTGATATAGATTTGGATTTTTCAAAGAATATGCCACGAGAAGAAATGCTTGAGGTCAGGAAAATGCTGAGCAGCCGTATCAGCAAATATATGGAGGCAAACGGATACCGGCTGAGTCCGAAATCAAAGAATCATCATGCATTGGATTCCTTTGTTTATGAATACCAGAACGCAGGAGGGATGAAAGATAACCTGAAAATAGAAATCAACTATATGCTCAGGTGTCATGTCCTGCCTGTGGTAAGAAGAAAGGTATATCTCCCGTGGATGACGGATGAACTAACTGTGTTGTCTGTTGATCCGATAGAGATATTTGGTGCAAAGATTGTAGCATTGTTGACAAGAACAGCAACAAGAGATTTATATGATGTTCATAATATGATTACACACGAGTTGTTCGATGAATCGCAACTGGATATGCTTAGAAAATGTGTAGTATTCTACAGTGCAATCGGAGGAGAGCATCCGCCAAAGGAATTTGCCATAGAAAATGTTGGAAAAGTAACCAAACGCAGTATTACAACGGATTTGTATCCGGTTCTTCGGCATGGAGAGAGATTTGAACTGGCGACCGTCCAGAATGAGGTAAGAACGTATCTTTCAGGCTTCTTGAATCCAACCAAGGAGGAGCAAATTTTCTGGAGTGCTTTCGAGAAAGGCATATATGAGCCACAATTTGTATTTGAGGGAGCTGAGTTGCAAAGAATCAAGGAACATCCGATGGCATTATGGAAGTGTCGCAGTAAAGAACAGAATATCAAGACGGAGCCTGTCAAGGGAAGAGTTCGATAAGGAATTCCAAGGGACAATGGCTACAAAGACAGAAAAATCCGGCATCTCCTTTTTGGATGCCGGTATTTTATAAAATGTCAAGTCCCAATGTACAAAAAATATTATATAAGAATGTACAATTAATCAGGTTGTCCTAAATGATCTTTCAATCTATATGATTTACCCGATATGGGTATTACATGTGCGTGATGTAATACCCTGTCAATAATAGCATTTGCTACCACTGCATCATAAAAAACTCCATCCCATTCATTAAAATTCATATTTGTTGTTAATATTGTGCTTTTCTTTTCATATCGCATATCAATAAGCTGAAAGAAAAGATTTGAATCCTCTTTGTCTATTGGAAGGTATCCAATCTCATCAACAAGCAACAGTCTGTAATGACAGAAGTGTTTTAAACGGGCATCTAAGCGATTTTCAAGTTTTGCACGTTTTAATTGTTGTAACAAATCGCTACATTTTATAAAATAAGTACTTACCCGCTTCTTAGCAGCTGCTATTCCTATTGATGTGGCAAGGTGAGTTTTTCCTACGCCACTTGGCCCAAGAAATACTATGTTTTCATTATTTTCAAGAAAAGCAAGGCTTGCTAATTCCCTCATCTCCTGCTCATTTACGCTGGGTTGAAAGTTAAAATCATAATCCTTTAATTCTTTTGTAAATGGAAAAGCTGCCGCTTTTATCATGGATCTAGACGCATTTTGCTCCTTATAATCAACTTCATAATTGCTCAGTTTCAAAAGTCCTTCTGTAAATGATAATCCGTTGTTCGTCACAAAATCCCTTATTTCATCCAG
>CADADA010000072.1 GCA_902786515.1 uncultured Lachnospiraceae bacterium
TAAGGTATGTGAGAATCAATACAGTATTGGTAACAAAGAAATCTTGGGATATGGTTACTACTCAGGTAATAATACTGTTGCGACAGGTGACGCAGCTCAGCAAGTGTGGACTTATCTGAAAAGCTACGGCTATTCAGACAGCGTAGCCGCAGGGATCATAGGTAATATGATGAGAGAGTGCGGCGGCGATACGCTCAATCTTGATTGGAACATTATCGGACACTATAACGGTGATGAGTTTTACGGCTTATGCCAATGGTGTCTGAGATATACGCCTTCGGGCTTCAAAGGCTCAACAATCAAGGAACAATGAGAGTATCTGCAAAAGACGATTAAATCAGAGTTTGCAAATTACGGAGGGAACTATAACGGAATTACTTATAGCCAATTCCTGAAATCCGATACCCGCACTGCGGCGATTGCCTTTGAACGTGTATATGAGCGTTGCGGCGATTACTCAAACGAAGATTCACGCAGAGATGGCTTATAACAAATTTCATAAATAAAGATATGAGGTCGTTCCTTTTCGGGAGCGACCTCTCTTTCCTTTTCTTCCAAAGTCAGAATCAGCAGCAATTTCTTTCGCATAATTGATATTCAGTAATCGAACAGCTATAATAATTATGATTAAGAAACAATAAGATACAAAAAAGATACAATTATCTGTTATAATAAAATTTGAGGTGTAAAAAATGAATCAGATCTTAATTATAGAAGATGAAAAGTCAATTGCTGATATGGTGAAGATGTGTCTTGCTAAAAATGGATATATTTGTGAAACTGCAAACAATGGAATGACGGCTACAGAAAAGATTGAGAAAACACATTATGATTTGATACTACTTGATATAATGCTACCTGATATTGATGGGTATGACCTTATTGATTACATTAAGCAGTTTGAAATTCCTGTCATATTTGTAACAGCAAAAACATCTGTGCAAGATAGAGTCAGAGGATTAAAGCTTGGTGCTGAGGACTATATTTCAAAGCCCTTTGATTTAGACGAGCTTTTAGCAAGAGTAGAAACAGTCCTGCGTAGATACAATAAAACAGAAAGAATGCTTGAAGCTGGGAAAATTAGAATTGATACACTTTCCAGAACTGTATTATTAAACGGAGCTTTAATACCTTTACCTGCCAAGGAATATGATTTGCTTTTATTTTTAGTAAGGAATAAAAACATTGCATTATACCGAGAAACTATTTTTGAGCAAGTTTGGCAAGAACCATATTTAGGAAACACACGCACAATAGACTTGCATATTCAGCGATTAAAGAAAAAACTTAATTTAGGCGATACGATTGAAACCATTTATAAAGTTGGATATAAATTTAAATCGGAGTAAAAAATGAAACTATCATATAAATTTTTCTGTATTGCATATATAATTGTCCTTCTTGCCACAGGAGTTGGTGGGATGTTTATTATTAATAATGTGAACAATACGCTTTGGAATACACAAATCGAGCATGTACAAACTACCGTAAATTATGCAGCAGAGAGCTTTTCAGCTTTTGCAGATATTTTTTCATACGGCGATATTTCAAAAACGCAAAAAAATAGTATTATTCGACAAATAAAGGATTCTTTAGATAATACCGTGACAGATATTGAAATATATACATCCCAAAATATCAAAATCGAATATACTAAGCTTAATGACAACGAGTGTGATTCACAGTTCGTTAAAAAAGACAACTTATTACTTATGGAATCCGTATGTAAAATCAATACTGAGTCAGATGTATATTATCTCGTTGTTTACTCGGATCTTACCGAAATTCAAAAGCAATGCAGTTTGTTTTGGCGTAACTATGGTATCGTAGTTTTTGGTCTTTCTTTAATAAGTGGATTACTACTATTTGTTTCAACAAAGAAAATAACGAAACCTTTAAGTACACTTACTCAAGTTACAGATGAAATTGCATTGGGCAATTATGGAAAAAAGGTTAGTATAAGTAGTTCCGATTATGAAATCACTAATTTATCCAAAAGTGTTAGTTCTATGTCTTTAGCCATTGAACAAAAAATGAAAGAGATAAAAGAAGAATCAGAGAAACGGAATATATTTGTTGCTGATTTTACCCACGAAATGAAAACTCCAATGACTGCAATCATAGGATATGCTCAGATGTTAAACTCTTATGATCTTAGTGAAACAGAGAAATCACAAGCAGCAGAAGCAATATACAGGGAAGCCAAAAGGCTGGAAAAATTATCATTGCAATTACTTGATCTGTATGTGTACCAAAACGAAAATGTAGAAATGGAGAAACTAAATCTTATTGAGATTGGAACACAATTAAAATCAACGCTTAAATATCTTTCCGAAAAATATGATGTTTTCTATAGCATTGACTTTGAAAGAGAGGTTGTTTACGCCAATAGCGTATTGTTATTATCTTTACTTTACAATTTAGCTGATAATGCTTTTAAAGCATCAGAATCTCAAACTACCATTAACATTTATAGTAAATCGTCAAATGATATTGTCCGAATTTTTGTTGAGGATAAAGGTAGAGGTATTGCAAAGGAAAATATTAAACTTTTAACAGAACCATTTTATCGTGAGGATAAATCTCGTTCAAGAAAGTTTGGCGGTGCAGGTCTTGGGTTGTCATTGTGCAAAGAAATTGCATCACTACACAATACGGATCTTTGTTTTGAAAGTGAAAAAGGTATAGGAACAACAGTTTCCTTTGAATTAAGAAAAGGCGGTGAAGAAGATGAATAAACTAAAGATAATCGGCATATTTGTAATATTGATAATTTTGACTGTTTGTATTGTTTTTTTGCCGCAGCTTATGAGTGAACAAAACGAAGAAAAACTATTGGGCAAAAAATTATATTGGAACTACAACGTACATGATGGCACTAAAATGACAAGTAATCAGGTCGCTGAACTTTATTATAATCGTGAGGTAGGTATTAGTGTTTACAATGATGTTTCTTTAGATATAGATAATTATGATCCATCCTTGATGCAACAAAAGTCATTTGAATTATTTGAAACAGTTTTTAAAAACGATAAGTCTATTTGCGAACACATAAAAAAGATAGTTAGTAATGGTACACCACATTATTCTCAAAGTAGCACCTTGATTAAGATAGATAATCAACCTATTTCACTTAATTTTATAGATGTGGTTATAAAATCGAGTGATGATGCTTTTGAGTATGTCTATGAAGAAAAAACAAAAACACTAATATCGCTTTCTTCGGTTTCTTTATCTTACTATCTGAATTACCAATATGATAATACATCATTTATCAATTCTCTGAAGTCAGCAATCGAAGACTATTATGAGAGTCAATTAGGTCTCAACACAAGTGAGTATTATTATTTAAATGAATCGGTACAGAAAGATGATATGAAAGATTATTATATTGAGTTTGGAATTTTACAATGTCCGACCGATACAAAAGAAAAATAGAAAATTTACAAAATATACAGTTTAGATACAGATTGATGCAATTTACGATACAAGCCTCTCGTATAATTTGATTATAAATCATACGAGAGGCTTAGTTTATATGAGAGTTTTCATATAAAAGCAAAGAGCTAAACTTCCAAATACTATTTCCAAAGAAAGGTAAGGTTTATTATGAGAATCCATATAAAAAGAATAATATGTGTATGTATTATAACTACATTTGTGTCGTCTATTACGACGGGGTGCTTTCCTACAGCAGAAAACAAATCAAACTCCAATTCATCAGAAACAAAAAAAGAAAATGCTATAAGTGAGTTTCCCACTTATATTGAAGACAACGATGTTGAACACATTAAAATTAAAGCTAATGTGATTACTCCTGTCGATTTTGACATTAATCAAAAAGTTGCAATTGTTTCTGCAAAACCTGTAACTTGGGACAGGGAAAGTATTATTTCAGGATTTTCTAATGGACGCCAGATTGTGGATGAGTTTTCAGGCGAAAATATCGGTCCTGATGACCGTTTCTATTCCTACACTTTTGATGATAATTCCAACTTAACATTTAATTTAGGAAGTGTATATTTTTGCACAGAAATGGAAACTGAATATCAATACGCTTATTATTTCGATACCTATGAAAACTTCAAGGATGAAGATGCGTTTAAGAAGATGTTCAGTGATAAAAAAATAGATGGAATTGATAAAAATGATGCTGTAAACAATGCAAATCAAGTTATATCCTTGCTTGAGATTGATGATATTCTTGGAGAACCACAAATCTATTCAATGGATGCAGCTTCTGTAAACTTCCTTCAAGACGAGTATGACGTAAGAGATAAATATGGTGAAAAAGTCAGTAAATGGAGTGATGAACAAGAAGCATATCTTTTGATATATCCGGTTCTTTATCAAAATATTCCTTCGCTATGTATGAATGCTACTGGTGAAAATGAATCAATCTCATCATCAAAGGTCTATTTTATTTACGGAAAAAACGGATTGATTACATTTAATGTATCTGGCATTTTTGATGTAAAAAGCACGGTTCAAGAGTCATATACCTATTCTCCGTTAGATGCTATTCAAAGCTTTAAAGATTCTTTTGAAAAGATCATTATGGATAAAGAGATTAAAATTTCACTGATTAAACTTGCTTATATAACAAGATATAATTTTGAAAATGTCACAGAGTGGAGAATCGAGCCGGTTTGGTTGATTGATGGAAAATATATAAATTTAACATCTGACAGTGTAGATGGAAAAGATAATTTAGTAGAACATAATTATACTACAATAATTAGTGCTGTAAGTGGCGAAACTATCCCTTTGGATTCCATTGGAGGGTAATAGTTTTATGAAGAGTTTGTTTATATCAAGCCTAAAAAGGGCTTTTATGTCAAAGTGGTATATCGCTTCAATCATCGCCACAGTAATAATGTGTTATGTCAGTTCTCGTGAACACATCAGTGATGGTACAAACTCAGTTTATATCATTGATTTGATGATTAATTTGGGAATGTTCAAAAAAGTAATGGTTTTCTTTGCGGCTATTCCTTTTGTTACAGTCTATTGTCAAGATTATAATTCGGGTTATATAAAATCGCTTATTGTGCGTAGCAGCGAAAGGAATTATGCTTGGTCAAATGTAATAGTATGTGCACTTTCCGGATTTACTGCGGTCTTTGCGGGAATGGTTGCTTACTTTGGTATTGTTTCGTTTTTTTGTCCTCCGCAAGCATACGAAACCGCAGGTGTTTATAGCAATACTGCGTTAAATAATCCTATTGCATATGTGTTACTCCTTATTTGTGTGATCTCTTTATACTCCACAATGTGGACAATTGTAGGACTAACCTTATCATCGGTTCTTCCGGACAACTATATCGCCTTGGGTTCGCCGTTGATTTTTGGATATATTCTAGAAGAAATAACTCTTGGCTTACCGTCATATTTAAATTTGTACAATTTGAGTCATGGTTTTGATGTGTTTGAAAAATCTGCTTTTGAAAAATCTGCTTTTTTAAATTTCTTTTATACAATGGGCGTATTTATTTTAATAATGGCAATATCGGGATGTGTGTTTTCGCATTTTGTAAAAAGGAGGAGTAGAAATGAAATGGTTTAAATCAATTTTTTCCATAACCTTACAAAATTTCAGAAAATGGAAATACGACTGTCGTGTATGGATAGCTTTATTTATCGTATTAATATTCATCCATTCTCTTACAAAAGGACTTTCAATTTTTCTTCCCGCTGATTTTGATTTTCAGTAATGCTCCCTTTATTGATAAAAATCAGTTATATGTATTGGTTAGAGCAGGCAGAACTACATGGTGTATCGGTCAAATGTGTTATATAATCGTTACATCTGCTCTATACTTTTCTTTTGTTATGTTGTTTTCAATTATAATAAATTTAGACTGTATAGAGTTTACCGGAGAATGGGGTAAAATGTTGAATACACTTGCCAATACAAGTATGGGAACAAAATTCCATTTGGGATTTACCCCTGAAAAAAATGTTATCAATATGTTCTCTCCAATTAGTGCGATGTGGTTTACCTTTTTACATTCTTGGATCTCTGGAGTTATACTTGGTTTAATAGTGTTCTTATTTAACATGAAGATTAAAGGAGGCGGAACTTTTTTTGCGTCACTTATGCTTGTGTTCAGTGCTGTGGCAGGAAAACAAATCTCATTAGTTAAGTTTTCTCCGGTGTCTTGGAGCACTTTGAATTATATACAATTAAAACCTAATGATGGTCTGCCAAGCTATGAATATATAAGTATTTTCTATATTATTATGATTCTATTATTGCTTGGAATAGTTCTGTTCTCTTCAAAAAAATATAATTTTGATAAAGAAATCAAAGAATAAGTGAGGTGATTATCTTATGTGCGTTGCTATAAAAGTAGAAAATGTATATAAATCGTTTGGGAAAACAGTTGTCCTTCAAGATATTAATGTCCTGTTTGAGAAAGGTAAAATTCACGGATTAATTGGTAGAAATGGAAGCGGTAAAACCATGCTTATGAAATGTATTTGTGGGTTTGTTCCTGTATCATCAGGTGAGATCATAATCAACGGAAAAATTCTAAAAAACGGTAAAGAAATACCCGATAATATAGGCGTGATTATTGAAACTCCGGGATTTTTACCAGCTTATAGTGCATACAGAAACTTAAAATTCTTAGCTGATATAAAAGGTAAAATTTCCAAACAAGAAATCTATGAAGCGATAAGCAAAGTAGGACTCGATCCGAAAAGTAAAAAACACGTTGGCAAGTATTCTCTCGGGATGCGTCAGCGTCTTGGTCTTGCTCAGGCTATAATGGAAGACCCTGATATTCTTATCCTTGATGAACCTATGAATGGTTTGGATAAAGATGGTGTTAAAGATATGCAGAATTATTTACTTGACTTAGAAGCAAAAGGAAAAACTATTATTATTGCATCACATTCATCAGAGGATATTTCAATCCTTTGCGATGAAGTCTATGAAATAGATAAAGGAATCCTCACAAAGAAATAATCATTTGATGGAGAGGAAAAAGTGAACAAACAAATTACTAATATATATACAAAAACCGTTGATGAAATAAAGGCACCTGAAAAAGTTGTAAAGATTATTATAGAAAACATTTCAAAAAACGGGACGAACATTGCTCAAAATAAACAGGCTTATTCAAAAAGTAAAAAGCCAGAGAGCAATTAACCCTCTGGCTGTGATTTAGCAGCTATTAACCCGTTCACCGTAGCCATAGCTACGGAAAACTCTTTTTCATCTAATTGGTCAACCATTGCGTTGAATTGACGGCGTTCTGATGTTGTGACGGATTCCTTGCCGGGAAATATGTACTCG
>CADADA010000073.1 GCA_902786515.1 uncultured Lachnospiraceae bacterium
ACTATAATACCATTTTTTTCAACATAGTGAAAGCTATGTTTATTTCTCATGCAATTTTTTCGTTCCACGGATAATATTTACTTTTCAAAGTACTTGCCAGAGTTTAGCTGGCATGAACTACTCAAGATTCCGAGAGTTCATAATAGGATAACGCATTGTAGAAATCCGAAAGTATTCTCCCTGCATTCATAATCCACGGACGACTATCCGTGATGCAGGCACTAAAAATCTTCTCTGCTTCCGACTTTATTTCACTTGATGTATCTCCCATAGGAATTACCACTTCAAATCCTCTGTATTCCCCTCCCGGATAAAAATATGTATTGAGCGCCTGTCCTGCGTCCAATGCAATCTCTCCAGCCGTCAGGTAAGTACGTTCACCAGTTTTCAGCTTTAACTCACAGCGTCCCGCTGCACAATAATTCACTTTCAACTCCCTCGTTTCCCCAACCGGGTCAGCAATAAAATCCGGTATAGTATTGCTTCTGATATCTATAAGATTAACCCAAATTCCATCACCTGGAAATACTGTCGTCAAAAGTCCGGGCAGGGTATCATCTCCTGCCGGAAGGGGTATCTTAAAAATCCTGCTATCCTCTGACATTGAAAATCCAGGTATTTTTCTGAATTGTTCCACAACATCCATTTTCAGATATTCTCCTTACTTCAAAATACTTCATAAGCTTTACCATTCTCAATGCGTATTGTTCTGTCGCAGCATAGTTCGAGCAATTCAGGGTCATGTGTTGATACAAAAACTGTTTTCCCCTGCTCCGAAAGCTGTTTTAAAAGCCCGGACACTTCTTTCATATGTCGATAGTCAAGTCCCGAAGTTGGTTCGTCAAACAACATAATCTCCGCTTTTGCCGCCATCGCAGAAGCGATTGCAACGCGTTGCTTTTGTCCGCCCGAAAGTGCCATAGGATGCTTCTGTCTATATTCAAACAAATCCAATTCTTTCAATATTCCATCAGCTATATTTTCATCCGGCTTCTCCATAGACAGCATTACCTCTGACAATACGCTGTCTGTAAAAAGCTGATGATTAACATCCTGCATAACCATGTAGCATAACTTTGTAAGTTTTGTCCCGTAAACATTTCTATCACAAGTCTCTACCCTTCCTATGCAACTCTTCTCCAGACCACAAAGGCACCTTAAAAATGTAGATTTTCCTGAACCATTGTTGCCAATAACACCTATAATTTCTCCCTTTCTTACTTTAAGATACGGTATTTTCAGTTCACAGATTTTTTCATCCTGAGGTGATATTTTTTTACGAAATAATAAATATTTCTTTGGATGATATGTAAAAAAGAAATCACGAAGAACCATCTCATTATCCGCTGGTTCATTCTGTGTTTTATCATATATCTGTTCTTCTTTATCACTATTCTTTCCAAAAAACCTATTAATATAATTTTCTTCAACATCAACCGGGCGAAGTTCTTTCAATGCCAATTCCTCTGCATTCAGTTTTGCAAATTCTTCATGGTTCCATTCTTTTTCAATACGACCTTTTTCCATATATATTACTCTGTCAATCACATTTCTCAAATACCACAGTCTGTGCTCAGATATAATAATTGTCTTCCCCTGACTCTTCCACAAAAGTATTATATCCCTAAGTTTTTTTATAGACTTATAGTCAAGATTTGATGATGGCTCATCCAGAATCACAATTTCCGGAAGCAGTGCCGCAACCGAACCGCACGCAATTTTTTGTTTCTCACCACCTGACAGTTCAAAAAGGCTTCTATTCATAAGCTTTTCAAGATTTAATTCCGTAATAACCTTATCTTTTCTTGCCAGTATTTCTTTCTTTTCTATACCTATATTTTCCGGACCGAATGTAATCTCCCCATCAGTATCCACTGAGAAAAACTGACTTCTCGGATTTTGAAATACAGAACCTACAATTCCTGCCAGATTATATATTTCCTCCTGACTGACAACTTTTCCATTAATCATGACTTCCCCCGCCAACTCTCCCTTAAAAAAATGTGGTATCAATCCATTTACGAGGCGCGTCAAGGTAGTCTTTCCACATCCGGAAGCACCACAAAGCAGAACACACTCTCCATCGTATATATTTAAATTGATATTTTCAAGTCCATTGTTCTCTGAGCCGGCATAATGGTAATTTACATTTTTTATTTCTATCATAATACCACATTGCCTCCTTTTATCGAAAAAATTATATATAGAATTGTCAGAATCAACATTGTGCTAACTATCATATAATCACGGAATCTAAATCTGATTTCGCTAACATCAGTTCTTACAACCGGTGCCCCCAGACCTCTGGTAACTGCCGCAGCAGATAACTCATCTCCTATACTTATACACGAAAAAAGAAGCGGAATCATACGATACTCAACCATCTTGCTGACTTTTCCGCCGCCAAGCCCAATCCCTCTCATACGCATCGCATCACGTATTGAGGAGTATTCTTCTCCCAATGTTGGGAAGAAACGCATCATTACTGCAATAGAGATAGCTATCCCCTGAGGTAAATGCATCCTATTCATCGCTGCCATAAATTCACTAATCTTAGTAGTAGAAATGCAATACCATACAGTGATAATCGTTGGTGCAAACTGCATAATCATATAACACAAAAACAAAAGCAACATCCCTGCTACTCCCCCAACATATTTCTGAGCATAAATCTGAAGCCACGAAGCAGCCACAAATAGTAGTGTAAACCTTACTCCTATATGTATTTTTCCCTCCAGGCACACAAGAACTACCGGAATAAACGTCATGATGACCCGGATTATATATGCCGGGCCATCCACAACATCAATCATAACTACGACAGAGAAAAGCACCAGAAGCATAAGTTTACTGCGTGGATCCAGATGTACCCACCCTGTAATATCCTGATTTTTCCTCTCGTTACTCATTTAAACAATACCTGCCTTCTCAAAATTTTTCTTCGCAACTATTCTTCCTATTAACGAACCAATTATGCCACTTACAAAACAGCAGAGAATAATAACCGGATAAGTCTTCGGTGTCACAATATTAAAAAGTGTATCCGTAAATGCTGTATCATAACCTCCTTCTAAAAGGCTCTCCTTGTATGAGTCTGCTGTAATCACAAGTGGCAGGTAGCTTGCACTAACCCAAAGGCAGAATACACCGTAGCTTAATGCTGTCTTTACACGACTTCTGTAATTACCACTTTTCGCAATCAAATCCGCAAACAATCCTGCCGCAATACAAATCGGTGCTCCCGTAAGTCCCATTCCAAAGATAAATAGCAATATCGCTACAATAACAGACGTTATAGTAAGCATTCCAAACTTTTCAATTCTCGCATAGTATAACATCATAGGTATCGCTGTGGCTATGGGTATTAACACCGCATATCCTGCTACAACAAATGGTGACAAATAACCACAATACATAACAACCAGCTGTACTACCCAGAGAATTGCCGTAAAAATACCGATTGTGATAAAATCTCTCGCTTGAAGTTTGTTCTCGTTCATTTTGAATAATTCCTCCTCTAACATATCTAAATTGATTACTCATCACAAATCACAAATGTGCTGTGCCTTTAAATGCTAGTAGAGTTCGACATATTTTGATATACCCATACATTATTTTTATTCCAAATAGCACCGAATTATTACAATATAAATTCCATCTGCGTTTCCTTCGGTTTCATACCCATTTTATCATAAAATGCTTTCGCGCCGTCGTTGCCTTCCCAGACATTTAACGTTACCTCATAGCATCCTAACGCCTTCGCCTCTTTTTTTACATAATCAAACAATGCCTTTCCAATATGCTGACCTCTTGCAGCTTTGTCAACACAAAGGTCGTCTATGTAAATGGAAGTAAAAGGCACCATGTTGTTAGCATGTGGCTGTTCCTCTATAATACAGATAGCATATCCTAAAACGTTATCAGCATCGTCAACTGCTACATATGTGCGCCTTTTTTCATCAGAGAAGATTTCAAACAGTTCCTCCTCCCTGTATTTTGTTGTACCGGAAATAAATATATCCGGACGGAGGTCAGCATGTAATTCAAGCACCTGCTTTAACAGATTCAATACACCTGCCGCATCTTTTCTTTCTGCATTTCTTATTTTCATTTAAATTTCCTCCTATTATTTCTGCATTACTCTTCTTCCTGTAAATCCGACTTCCTGTATAATATCACAAATATTCCCATAACATACATTACGCTGATTGCTATATTTATTGTCATCAAAGAGCGCAGAATAAACATCAGAGCAAAAAAACTTATTCCCACAGTTGCAATAAATATATAAAATCCCGCATTAAATGTACATCTCTTCTTTGCAAATATTCCAAGCATAAACAGGCAGATAAAGTATAACACAAACGACCCCGTTATAAACATTGTCTTTGGTAATAGTTCTACTTCATCCTCCCTCATAAACTCCAGTGCAACCGAAATATTATTTAGTGCAAGTATAAGAAATACATGTATCATCATATATCCGGTTCCATTTGTGGTTTTCTCCCGGTCAACGATTTTATTGTAAATAACCTCATAGCTTAAGAACAATCCAACCACAATCAGAAATGCCATAGCAGAAAAATACAGTGGAGTTATTGCTATTTTATCTTCAAAATATGGTGTTATTGATATAATCATTTCTCCAAAAGTAAATACCACATACAACATGGCTCTCTCACTCAGGTGCATAAAATCCACTGGAACCAGCATACTTATCTTACCTGATAATATCGTTACAACGATACCGAATAATATCGGCACATAAGCCACGGAGACGCCACTCACGCTATATGCAAGCATATGTACGACTACAAGAATTGCCTCTCCAATAATAATTACAGCCTTTCTTTTTAGCATCTCAAGGACCCACGGCTCTGCTTTGTGATTTTTCATTTCAATCAAATGCTGCACTCCAATATTCGTAAGAATCAATCCCCAAGCAACGCAAAACTGATAGAATGACTTCTGCCAGCCGGTACTGATTCCATCTGCCATGTGATACAGCAAATACATGTTTATAAACAAAAATACGTGATCCCTAATTCCATTTCTCCCATACAGATTTATATAAAATGTGCTGAAATTCCAGATTTGTATTACTGCAAGTGAACATAGAATATAGGCCAAAAACACCTCACCCGGCACAAATCCATTCTCAATATAATGAAGTATGGAATTATTTCGCCCTATCAGATATACAAAAATCAAATCATAAATCAACTCAATATATTCAACCTTTTTTTCCTGATTATCCGGCATATTTCTATCTCCAATCAGATTAATATAACGTTTTTATTTTCAAAAGTCAGTATACCAAAGATACCAAAAATGGTCAATTTGGAAGTTGTTATTTCATTCGTAGCTGATACTGTTTTCCTACGTACCAAAACATGATTTCTTTATTTTCATTCGTAGCTGATACTGTTTTCCTACGTATCAAAACATGATTTCTTATTTTTCATTCGTAGCAACAACTGATTTCTTATTTTTCATTCGTAGCAACAACTATTTCACTACGTACCAAAACATGATTTCTTTATTTTCATTCGTAGCTGATACAAATTTCCTACGTATCTAAATTCACTTTCTCATTTTCCGTTCGTAATTACTTTAACATCATAAGCTAATTCGAAATATACTCATATAGATTCAGGTCTATAAGCAAAGCAATTAGGTATAGTTATGCTACACCTAATTACTACGCAATAAAGAAATAAAACGTTTCTCAACGTGATTGGCCTGCAAGCTTTTAATTCGTGGTACTGCAGACCAAGTATTTTTCAACTAATTCTTTTACAATATTCATATTTATCACAGAGATTGATGTTTCAAATGTTAAAATCAAATTTTCTCCCGAAAAAATACCATTGTTTTCATATAATTCAATTTTTTTCACAGCTTTTCTTGCGTATTCCGGATTATCCATCATCCCCTGATGCTCCCAATATACCTTCTCACCTGATACTGGAGACAAAAATGTAAAATCAGGATATATTATTGTATATTGATTAAGTTTTAATGGGCATTCATATTTGTAATTAATTCCCATTGAATCAAAATAATCGGCCATTATTTTCTCTGATTTCGAACGCACACGCATTCCTTTGTTCGTGAGAATAACTGGTGAAGCATCATTAAATTCCTTTCCAACATAAGATTCAGACAGCCATTTATCTAACCTCTGCTGAAATGTCATTTCTACAGGAACAATAAGTTTTCTTCTCTGCATATGTTCTTTTAAATATATTTTTTCAATTTCATCATCTTGGTAATCTTTAAGAATTCTTCCTATCTGAGATATTCGTTTTTCGACACATTTTAAAATTTTTTCATCATAAGTCTTTTGTGCTAACCTTCTAACTAGATTTTTTTCTTTTTTAGATAAATAAACGCCGTTATGCTCTCCATCATTTTTACAGTGATAGTACTGTACACAACCTTGACTCTTTCCTATTCGGAGTCTTCCCTCAGGTACATCTTCAAGATTCTTCTCAACTTTTTCCTTAATAGTACGCAACCTTGACTCTTCATTCATAAGAATTTCTTGTAATTTAATAACAAATTCCCCCTTTTCAGTATCATGTTCTCTTGTAATTTACATTTTAACAATATACCCTTAATCACAATGATAATAAATTAATGTACATCAACAAATTACATCCCTTTCAAGAATCTATATTATAAAACATAATCTTTCAAAATGCAACAGTGAAAAACAAAATATTTGTGTAAAAAATCATTTGTTGCTTTGTACTAATTTTTATTTTCTTGTTTTTCATTTGTAGCCATCACTGGTTTACTACGTATCTAAATCTCTTTTCTTGTTATTTCATTCGTATCCAACAGCCATTTACTACATACCAAGATTTAAATTTCATCTATTACGCTTGTATTAACCGCCTGACTTTTTTTCATCTTCTGCCAGTTTATGAAACCATATATATCACTCACAAAAAAGCACGAAAAGCATAGCAGCATTGGCAGAAAAGTGATATCTTCCATGCTTGCAAAAGCCCAAAGTATTATCAAAACCAAGTCATTTGCAGCATAAAACAAAGCATAATAAGAACTTCTAAGCATACTAAGTGATGCTGCCATAAAACTTGTTGTTACTGAAATGGTCGAAACAGCAAGATTTGGTGTTTTCAACCATCTTAATATCAGATAAAAAATACCTGTTACAACTAACGACAATGACAGTAGAATCCCCCACATCTTTGGTGTCGTATGTCTGACGCGTACTTCCCCTTTCTGATACGGATTTCTTATCCATGTAATGACAGAAAAAAATGCGATTGGTGCGGTCATTCCAAGATACGTCGCAATCTCTCCCCAATACCTGTACCTGTACGAAACAATTGCATATAAAACTGAGAACAAAAACGTCAGTACCTGTCCAAGTACATCGCCTTTTGCAATAAAAACCAGAGCTGTCACTCCAACCAGTGATGCCACCAAAGCCAGATACCCATCCACATGAAATACCATCTGTGAGATTCCTATAATAGCCATAGACACCAGCCATAGGATGATTTCATGCAATTTCAGTCTTTTTACGGATTCTATAATATTCATTTAATCACTCCTTACATTAAATAATGCATCCGCCATTGCCGTATCTTCCGGTGCAGCACTTCCCAGTCCATATACTTTTTAGTATAGTAAATTGAAAAGCGATGCACTATGACCTAACGATTACGGCGAGCGAATGCATTGCATTCCGTTACCCGGTGGCAACGATTAATAATTTTAAATTTTCTATAAAGACATATTAACAGCCTTACATAAAAATGTCAAATGATTCTGTCATTCTACGACTTTCCCTTCAAGTTTTTTACGTTGTCTTCTCTCATGCTCAAGACGTTCCTGAATCTCGTCCATTCTCCTAAAAATATCAGCAATTGCTTCAGTCTCATCCTGCGGTCTTTCCGGTTCCTTCTGTTCCTTTCTTGCAGCAATATCTTTTGCAAATATTTTACCAAAAGCAAATCTCACAAACGGCTGAATAAAGAATAACTGTGAGAAAAAGGCAAATGGAAAATTGTGACATATAAGCGCAATCCAGTTTGCAAGAAGCGTAAAAATATTAAAACCGCTATAATACGGGTAATACAAAAATGCTGCAATAAAGCTCATTGCCGGACACATGATAAGAACGGTGCATGAAATAATCGCAGTCTCAAATATCATAGGATGGTTGTTCCTTGGGTCAAACATCTTACAAGCCATTTTAAATGACATAGGACTTCCTACAAGACATTCTAATGTGTAAGCAAAGCAGAACTCAATAAGCACTACCGCCCAGATAGGAACCATACGTCCAAACATATTGAAGTGGTATAATATAGTTGTAACACAAGTGGCTTTTAAGATATAATATCAAAATCAAAGAAAGAAGGATTTTATTATGCCACGAAACTATGAACCA
>CADADA010000074.1 GCA_902786515.1 uncultured Lachnospiraceae bacterium
TAAATTTCAATCATTTGCCTGTTTGTTCGACTTGATTATTTTTGAAAAAAAGAGAACCAACCCTAATTTTTTAGGATTGGTTCTCTAATGTGTTGCTATTAAGTTTTTATACGCTTCGCTAAGTCAATAAACAGTATCTTTCAAAGAGTATTATTGGTGCCCCCGGATGAGGTTGAGGAGTTGAGCCCGGGGACAATTTTAATTATTCCCATTCTTAAGTGCAAAGCAATCATTAAACAACTTCGTTTAATAAATATTGCTTCTCGTGGGAAAATATGGTTTCAATTATACGTTTTTGTTTAGTTATCACAGCTTGTGCTATCAAAAAGCTATCAGTCATTTGCTATCATTCATAGCTTGGTTTATTTCTGATCGCTTTTGGTTTATTATAGCATAGCCGTCCTTTAAAATCAACACTTTAAATCGATAAAATAATTATGCTTTATGAACCAAGCAACTAATCGAAAAAGTGTCACGCTTTTACGGTTAAAAACATACTGTTTATGCGCCTTTTGGAAAGCAATATCGATTAGGTAGGGTAACTATATTACTTTACGAGTTTGGGATTACTTTACGAGTTTGGGCGTTACGGATATTCTCAAAGTGTAGATATAACCTTTTTCAAGAAATATCTGCAATGTCCTTTCGGGCAATCATCTAAAACTCCGAACACCACATAACCTTGCTTTTCATAGAATTCTTTTGCTTGAAAATCAAAGGTGTCGAGGTGTATTAAGTAACAGCCTTTGGCTTTAGCAGATTCCTCTATTTCAGAAAGTAGCCTTGCACCCACCCCTTTGCCACGATATTCACTGTCTACCCATAACGTATCAATGTAAGCAACATTCCAGCAATACATTTTAGCGATACAACCGGCAATAATTTTTCCGGCATCGTCGGTTATCTTTTTATCGAGTGTATCAAACAACGTTTCCTGCTCTGCAGGGACTCGGGAAAGGTTGTATTCTACAAGCCTGTCAATGATATAATCGGCATCGCCGTCCTTGCAGTTTTCGATCTTGTAATTCATTAACGAACTCCAATCAGCTTATAAATATCTGTTCCAATTTTCTTATCAAACCCTTTATACATACTTTACAATATCCATTGGTGTCTCGGCAATAAAAGTCGCTCCGGCGTTTTTCAGTTCATCATAAGTACCATATCCAAACAACACGCCTATGGAATCTAATCCGTTTTCTTTTGCTCCGATAATGTCGTGTTCTCTGTCACCTATCATAACAGCCGAGGATTTATCGAATATATGACAATTAGCCAGAGCATAACGAATAATATCCGCTTTTTTATTTCGGACATCATTCATTGTAGCTCCTGCAACAAAATCAAAATAGTTATACAAATCAAAATGCCGCAAAATTTCTACCGCAAAGGCTTCAGGCTTAGATGTAGCCACAATCAGCGATTTCCCTTTTGTTTTTAGTTTTATCAATAAATCGTGTATTCCGTCATATACCTCGTTTTCAAACATTCCCTGCTTCTTAAAATACTCTCGATAATACTGAATCGCAAGGTCGCTTTGTTCATCGGAAAAGCCGTAATACCTCTTGAATGAATCCTTTAACGGCGGACCGATGAATTTATGTAATACAGAACGATCACTGACCTCAATATCGAACCTGCGCAGAGCGTAAATGACAGAATTAGTTATTCCTATGCCCGGATTGGTTAATGTTCCGTCCAAATCAAATAATATGTATTGGTACATCTTAGTCTCCTATCATCTTCTTTTTCTCGATCTCTTTTAACAGCAACGGCTGAATCTGAGGATACGTCCAATTTGTAGGCAAACCCTCGAATAATTCAACTCTTTCTATCTCATTGTGCAGTTCTCCCTCAAAGCGATTTATTTCAGCATAATAGAGCTTGCCAAAGGTTTCTTTACCGTCAAAGTCATCTTGAGATGTTACCGAGTAAATACAGACTGGCTGAATAGTATAGTCCATTGTTCCCGTTTCCTCATATAATTCACGCTTGGCTGTATCGTCAATAGATTCGCCTTCTTCTCTGTGACCTCCGGGGCATTCGTAAGTATCACGCTTTTTATGCTTACAGAATACCCATTTGCCGTTTGATTTGGAAACAATAACAGCGAATTTGAGCAGACTGTCATCTACTGGATCATAAAAGTTTATTTGTGTCATTTGTTTATCCTTTCAATTCATCAATAAACAACTGCATTCGTTCAGTAATAAGCTCGTCTTTTTTCATATTTATCAGTGTGCCTTTGTCCACCCACCGAAAATCAGATGTTTCGCCGTCTTGCAATTTGACGGAGTCTTTATCACAATCGGTTACGCAAAGGTATTCGACGTATGCGGAGTGGCACTCATTATCAACCACTCTGCCAACCTCGGTCAATGTATTCGCACGGATTCCCGTTTCTTCAAACAACTCTCTTGCGGCACATTGTAACGGTGATTCTCCCTTTAGCGCAGAACCACCTGCCGTAGCTTCCCACATACCTCCGTAATGCTTTCGTGCATCACGCTGCATAATGAGATAATCTCCGTCAGTGTGGCGAACGATAATATCACAGACAAGATGAAAAACATCGTTTCCAATTTTCTCTCCTCGTTTTAAGGTAACACCCTCTATTAGAATAAAGTTTTTGTCATATGCGTCCCAAAGTTCCATATCCTTCTCTGCCTCATATTTTCTTTAGTAATTTTAAATACTTTCCCTGTGCATCTTCACCGATATAGATAACCTTATCAAAGCCTGCTTCCATATAGAGTTTTAACGCAGGATAATTATCTAAATCAACTCCGATTGACATTTCGGTATAGTCCTGTAATTTTGCTTTTTCAGTAATGAAGTCAATCAATTTCCTGCCAATACCTTGTCGTCTGTATTCGTATTTTACAATAAGGAAACGTAAATACGCTGGTTTGGAATTGTATAATCAGAATCATTCATTTCTTTAACAAGAGAAATCTCGCCAACGAACTCATTATCAATAGTGTAGATATATGTAGTCCGATTACCTGTTAAAAGCTCGTTATAAAACTTGTCCGCAAGCTCACTTTGGCGCTGCATATCCCAAATATTGCTACACTTTTGATAATCCGGAATATCTAATGTTTTAATTTCAGTTTTCATATTCTCGAAGTACCTTTCGTTGCTTTAATAAGCAGGAAATCAGGCTTATGTAGTAAATCTTTGTAATCAGGATTCTCTTTTAACATTTTAGATGTTGGCACAGGCTCAATTAGTTAATCTATTTGAAAGCCCGCTTCAAAGACAACAGGCGCATCGTTGAGAATGGTTCCGTTCCAATCCCAAATAATGTTTTTGTATTTCAATTTCTATCCTCCGTTACAATTTCGGGAAGTTCAAGCATCGTATGTATTGATTTCATTTGTCCAAAATCTTTATATTCTTCGCTTCTGTTGATCCATACAGAATACACTCCTGCATTATTTGCACAGATTATATCCTTTTCTTCATCGCCTACCATAACCATTTGAGACAAGGGGATATTCATTTTCTCAGATAAGAAAAGCAATCCCTTTGTGTTAGGCTTACGAAAACCCACATCATTTGAGGTTACAGGATATTGGATATAATCTTTGATTTCACTTATATCCGCTAAAGCAAACTCATTATCCATTCCATAAGCTACATCCGATAATGTTGCGAGAACAATTCCGTTAGCATTTAATTGCTTTAAAACAGGTATTATATCTTCAAATACAGAGGTTTCATTATTAAAAAATGCATAGAATTCGGATTTTAACAATTCAAAATGAGATTGCGGTACGGCAAGCTTCTCAAATATTTCTGCGAATATTTTGTTTGAGCTAACCTCATATTCCCTTGGATTTATCCTTGTGTTGTATGTCAATAATACATTTCCAGCCTTTTGAAAGTCTGTTTCAGAAAGATATATATTACACGCTTTGGCAGCACGCTCTAAAGCAGGGTGATAAGATTTTGACCAGTTTAGTGGTTTGTTGTATTCAATCAACGTTTGTCCTATATCAAAAACGACTGCTTTAAACATTAGAATCCTCCAATCCCTTTGATGTCTTCATCATCGAAGTAATGCAGTTCTCCGGCATTCATTAGTTCTATTTCAGTCATATCTTTTTCTCACCATCAAATTGATTTGGTTTATATTTCGATTCTACCATAAATTCAAATGTATGGCAATAGAAAACGCCGCCAAGCAGGAGATCATCTTGCTTGGCGGCTGAATTTATATTTATTTTTTAGAATTTTATTCCCATTAGCTTAATTCATATTACCACTAAACTTGTTGGTTTAGTGAACTGCTCTTTTCGTACCATTATTATTGTAATTCTGCCTATTATTTTTTTCTGCAAATTATAACAGATCAAAACTGTATCAATGGTACTCCAGCATTATAGCAGGAACAAATCATCATCTTTTATTACATTGGTTATTGTACCAGTCATGCAACACATTTATCTAAAAAATGAATTTTATAAAGCACTTTGTAAATAATCAATTGCATAATGCAATGCTGTTGGTATTGTTATATCCTTTCTTTTGCATGTGATAAAACACATAATTAAATGAAATGTAAAACAAAATACTAGTTGTGGCAGCGCTTCTATAATATAAGTTAATGAAACATTATTATTCTTATACATTTGAAAAGGCAAGTGCATAATTGAAAACATCAATGCTCCTATTAAAAATACCAAATATTTATTGCATTTTAATCCAAATAAGTAGTTTTGTATAAATCCTCTAAATAGTATTTCTTCTATTAATGATATATAAAATAAATAATATAAGCTGTATTTAATCAATTTTAATATTGAGTATTTTCCTACAACAACACTTATGATAAAAACTGTGATAATGATTATAAAAGATATCACAAAATTTATTTTCAACTTTTCTTTTGTAAACCCTAAATTGATTAAATTTTTATCTTTTATTATTGCAATTGAAACTCCAATAATAGCAATAACCAAGTAAATAATATTATAATGCTTTATTCCTTTTTTATATAATATTCCCATTATTAGTAAACCAATCATATATAGTATCCAATAAATAATGGCAATCAAAAAATAAGTTTTATTTTTTTCTTTATACATATTAACATCTCAATTTCAAATAATCAATTTAAGGCAACACCGCACAATTCACGCGCGTGCCTTGCTTGGGTATTATTCCGTCAGCTTGCCCAAAAATCAGCCCCCAACAATAGAGCGCAAATCGTGTGAGGATACCAGCGTTTTGTCGAGCTTGTTATTCTCCATATCTTTTTTAATAATACCACACAATCAAAATTATCGCAATAGAGAATGCAAACAAGTAAATGATTAAAGTGCTTGTCTGCATTATACTTTAGCTTAAAATCAATTCTTTTTTACAATTCATTCCGCCTGATTAAGGATATTGTTCATTTTCTGTTCCCACAGCATTTGGTTTTCCGATTTGAGCGTTCGGTTACGCC
>CADADA010000075.1 GCA_902786515.1 uncultured Lachnospiraceae bacterium
TCACCTGAAAAAATACTTGTTTATTTCTTTTTACTTGCAGAATAATACCCGTTGGCGGAAACCTTCATTCCTTTTGCAAAGGCAAGAAAGAGGGTCGAGACTCTGTTCTCACAACTCACTGACCAGTTCCTCGTCATCAGGAACTACGCCAAGAAAACATATGGTCTTTTTGCCCGAATAGTGGGCAAAGTCTGTGCGATGACCCATTACAATACATCAATTACATTAACAACAAACCCATAGGCAGGATTAAGTACGCACTAATCTAATTCCGCCAACGGGTTTATAGCTATTTGGACGCTGAATAATGTCCTGTGCATTCGTCATCATAGTTCCACCGAACAAAATGACAATTGATAGAATAAAACTTTCATAGCAGTTAATGTGTGAGGATGTCGTTAAACAATTCTTTTATGAACTCAATAGTGTCTATATCGCCAGAGATTTGCGCTATGCGATCAACATCACGATAAACCGAGCGGACAAAAGCCTTATCTTTTATTTCTATCATCGAATCTCTTATAATCTGAACAGAACGCTCAGGTGAAAGGCTCATTGAATGACGAATAGATTTCTTGACATCAGTTTTTGTTAATCCAAGCTTTGAGCACCACTTATTTAGAATACTATTTGCTTCATCACTATAAGCACTTATAGAATTTGCACCCTGCGCAAATGCCAATATGTTAATGATTGCATATTTCTGATTCGTAAACAAATCATTCGAAGGAGAAGTGATTGTTGAAGGTCGATTGTTAAATTTAGCTTCCTGTTTATCTGCGCTATTGTGCAAAGACATACTGATAAGGAAGAATACGACTGCAAGGATGATAAGAACGGCTACCATAACATATATATTTAAAGGTTAATAATTTGTCTCATTTTATTGCAGATTGCTTCTGTCTCTTTAACGACACGGTCAATCTCTTCTGGTTCATAACCTAACTTATGCCACCAGTCAAAAAATACACTACATGCTTTCTCGTTTTGGTTGACAACAATGATACTATAACCACAGTAAATAAGCCATTCCAGAACTTTGGTGTCAGTAATTGTTCCTAAAGTTGAAATAACCATTTGAGCATTAGGTTTGGTTCGTGTCTGCATGTAGTTGAGCATCATGTCTTGCGTTATACCCATCATTGCCGCATCTGTGAACATCATCTTTTGAGCCATCGCTGTTCTTTCAGTATTAGCTGGTGCAGCTGCCAATGACGCGAGCATAGTAACCATTGCAAACTTCTGTGTTTGACTGAGATTTGCAAACATATCTGATTGTAACTGTGCCTCAGATGATTGAGGCTGTTTTGGTGTCTCTTTTTGAGACGAGAAAAAATTAAAGAATCCCATATTGTTTGAAATTTAATGTTGTTTACTTCTTAATACCTGATTTGGGAAAAAGGTAAATGATTATTTGATTAAATTTTCAGAATTGTTTTGAATTAGGGTTTGATATAGCCTCGCAATATACTGATTATTAGCTATTATATATTCCATTACAACAGACATGTCATTTTCTGTAATACCCTTGGCTACCTTCTTTGTCTGTGGCATTGTAGTTAATTTAGGAGAATTGCTTAGAATTATATAGCTCATAATCTTTCTTAGCATATTAGCAATTTCAACTTTCGAATACTTTCGGTTTAGTGCGGTATTCAGGTCTTCTATATACTTCACTTCCTCTTTCAAGCCTAAAGGATACATCTTCCCATCCAACTCATTTACAACTCGGAATAGGCTGTTCTTTACAGCACGTTTGCTCAAATGCTTTAACTTCATTAGATTTACTGACTGAAAGAATTAGACAAAGCCAATTCTATAACCATTTATAGCTTGTGAGTTGTCGTTTGTAACATTACTCTCAAATGCTATGACCTGCAGTCAATGCTCCTAAGCATGAAAGACCGCCTAATACAAATAGTACCCATCCAATCGTTTTCATTCCTGTTCCTCCTTTCTTTCGACTTTGTTGATTTCATCATGGGGAATCTTCTTTGAAAGAAGAACTGCCACCAATCCGATGAACACGTTGAGTAATGAAAGACCAAAAGCCCAACCAAAACCGATTTTTCTGTTGCGTCCCATGCAACCTACCCCATATGCCAATGAAACGGCAATAATCAAAAAGAATGCTCTTTCCATGTCTTTATACATTTATTCGTTAATATCTAATGAATTGTAGAAATCTTGAAATGCTTCAAAGCGTTCAGCCGATAAGGACAAATAACTCTTGCTAACAAGGGTTTCATCTCCAAATAGCCATGCTAACAAATTTGGGTTCGCCTCCAACTGATTGCTGAAATATACTTGTGGATCACATTCGTCTCCATACTTGATATAGTTCTGGCAAATTGCCTGACGTTTGAAGCAGACGTTAGGAATTTCATTGATTTCTGCTTGGGTATTATATCTTCTCATATTATTTGTCTTGTGATTCAACTTCAGTAATTTTTTGATTGTACTTTCCCCGGCGATAAACCACCATCACAATCATTGGGAAGAAAATAGCGCAAGATATTAAGTCTACCACCCAGCTTGCTACACTTTCGTTATATTCAACTTTTGAGTTGAATTCACGAATTTCTGCTTTAGTCATCTTTTTCATATTGTTTATCTTTTAATTGTTATTTGATGTTTCTACAACTCTATAACATCATGTATGTAAAAGGTAAATGGAAAAAACAAAAAAAATAAGGCCTCCACTTTATATGGAAGCCTTAAATGCATTGTATTACCTTGGATTACAGCTGTTTAATATCACTAATAAGTTTTTTGCATTTTTCAACAATGATATCACTTTCAGAATGAGAGATCAGTAATTCCAGAGTTTCTATTGCTTTTTCCCTGTCTCCATCCTTCAAGTGCGCAATAGCTAGATTCCATCCTATATCATTTATATAATTGGTATAGTCATTGAAATCTTCCGAGATAGCCAAACTGAATTTTTCTTCAAGATTAAGGATTGTGTTATCCAAATCCTTATTATTTTTGACATTTTTGAACAGTTGAGCCAATTGTGCCGATACATCATCTGCATCTCGCACAACCAATTCTGTAGGTATCTCAGAATAATAACTGTTTCCTAATGCTATCGTCTCATTATATATATAATAGCGGTAGGTTCCAAAAGAAATAATGCCAATAAAACAAGCTGCTATACTTATTTTTACAAATGCATGAAGGGAGATTATTCTTGCTTTATGAGACAACTTTGCTTCTTTCCTAAATTCTCGTTCTGATAAACTTTCAATTTGAGAAGCGACACGTTGACCATGTTCGTACCTCAGTTCCTTCATGTTTTTGATAGCAGCAGCCATTGTTTGAGCGCGCTGTCGTAAATCTGGATTACTCTGCAATTCGCTAAGGAATGCCTTACCTTCCTCCTCTGTCATTTTGTTTTTCAGAAAGAGTTCAAGGCGTGTGTCAAAATTCTCAAGATTATTCATAAAACGATTTGATAATTCTGGTGAAACGTTCTTTTAACCTACTCATGCACTGACTCTTCTTTGATTTTACAGAGTCAGCGCCATTGAATCCTATTACATCTGCAATCTCTTTCATGCTGAGATCATCTCCATAGTATGCCCATAAGATGTCCTCACATGGATGTGGGAGATCTTGTACAATGTCACGCATCATCTTCGTTTGTTCTGACGATAAACCATCACCGAGACCTAAAACTGCTTCCAATTGAGCAAGACCATATTCATCATATTGGGTATTATCCAACATTTGATCGAAAGAGGTCGTCGAATGCCCTCGATTCACAAAATTATATCCCATATTTAAGCAAATCTGCGTAAAATATGTAGATAAACTACAGGTAAGCGTTTTGAGTTTGCCTTTTTGGATATTATTAAATAGCGCAATACAGGCATCTTGGTAAATGTCTTCAGCATCTTCTGTCGAAATAGACAGACGATTTCTTAGGACAACAAGAACCTTACTTCGCTCTTTTTCAAAGAATTGACCTAAGAGTCTTTCATCTTGGATGTTAAATTCTTCCTTTGTCATATTTATTTACTTGCTGTATTCAATAACCATATTTTGATTAGTTAATCGTGTATCTTTACCCATCATATCTTTCACCGTTTCTATCCACTTAGTATCTTTTGTTAATTTATGATTAGATAGGACTCGGTTAATATAATAGGATAAAGCACCAAAGTGCTTACCACCTTCAACTATTTCTTTGTTGACCTGATAAGATCTACAAGCCTCTATAAAAACTACTTTTCCGAGTGTTGGTGAGGAAGGTATGTTATAGAAATTCCCCCTCTCTAACTTTTGAGGACGATAATATTTGCCACTACGTGTAAAACCGGCTTTCGTGCCTCTAATTACATCATCCTCAATTCCCATGGAAGCCTTACCTGCATGACATGCATCAATTACGACATATAGCATTCCCTTTGTGCCGATTGCCTTTCTAATTCTTGTGCAGTACTCATGCAGTTCGTCATCTATCAAGTGGTTCTCTCCCTCGTACTTTCCCTTGGTGTACTCAATCGGTGCATCCACAGGTACTATAGATTCGTCCCATCCATCGTCTTCATCGCCGCTTTCGTCCTCGAATGGTTGTCCATGAGTAGAAAAGTGTAGATAAACAATGTCGCCAGTTTTACATTGAGATATCAACACATTCAAGGCTTTAGCAATCCCTGTCTTAGTAGCACCTTTGTCACTAATACAAGAGAGAACAAAGCCATTTCTCTTTAGAGTAGGATATAGCAGGTCAACATCATTCTTACCATGAATATTGTTCCAACCGCCATACTTGTTGACGCATTGATAGTCTGAAATACCCACCAGCAGGGCTCGTTTGTTTTGAGCCATAATCAGCTGAGTAAATAACGATATTGTCAATACAAATAGTATTCTCTTCATAAAATCTTTATTCTATTAGGATAAATGAATTACGTGTATCTTCATCTGCCTTATCCATTGCTTCCCAAAATGATTTGTAGATGGATTTTCCTGAAGTTAGACATTCATAGAAACTTATCATAAAAGCTTGGGTTAGTTCGTCATCTACCTTCTTCAAACTTACAATCATATTTTGTGCTCCAGCGATACGAAATGCACGCTGTAGTCCCCAAACACCATCTATATTGGTTTTACCCAAACCTGTATCGCAAGCCGATAACACAACGAGTTTTAGATTTGGGAAATTTAGGTTCTCTATTTCATCACATGTCAGGATTCCATCATCCGTATTTTCCAACACATCACCATTTAGTCCTCTATTTGCACCAGTAAATAATAGACCGGATTCGTTGGTTAAAGGATTATAGTAACCATGTGTTGCAATATGAATAAGATCTATATTCTTTTTATTAAACTCTTTAACAACTGCTTCTGTTGCCTCTTTTTCGGTATATGAATAAATCGTAA
>CADADA010000076.1 GCA_902786515.1 uncultured Lachnospiraceae bacterium
CGAAATATAAATAAGCTTCATAACAAAATACAAAATGGTAAAACTGGAACTCATTTATTTCCTTTGAAAACAGCATAAATTTTGAAAATTCAAAATCCTGTAAGTGGTATACTATTTTCCATAGAAAAATTGAAAATAGTACGTAAAAACCACTGTCGCAGATGTATGAATACTCATAATCAACAATGTGGATCAGTTACTAAATATTCGCTCTAATAGTATTCCTACCGCTTGATATACTATCACTTTGGTGATATGATAAAAGTAGCTTAGAATGTAGGTGTTGCCGATGGATACAAAAATAACCCTGTTCCATGGTTCAGAGAAAATCATAGAAACTCCTACTTTCGACATGGGCAGGGAAAATAATGATTCTGGCTCTGTTTTTTACTGTACGGAAAGTGAAGAACTTGCTAATGAATGGGCAGTTTCCTCTCTGAGGGATGGTTTTTCAAACCGATATACATTGGATACCGAATATTTGAACATCCTAAACCTGAACAGTCCCAATTATACAATTCTTAACTGGATTGCTGTGCTTGTTGAGCATCGTCTCTTTACGATAAGAACACCTGTTGCACGAAGATCAAAAAGATATTTGATTGATAACTTCGGTATTAATGTAAACGCTTACGATTTGGTAAAGGGTTATCGTGCAGACGATTCCTATTTTGATTATGCCGAGATCTTTTTGAATAACGGAATTTCTGTCGAGCAGCTTGCGAGAGCAATGAGACTTGGAAAACTTGGTGAGCAGATTGTTCTTAAATCAAAGTTTACTTTTTTCGTGTATTCAGTATGAATGGGTTGATATTGCAAAAAAAGACGAGTTTTATGTTTTAAGAAAAGCAAGAAATGATGAGGCAAATCAGCATTATCTCGAAATACTTGAAGAAGAAAAATGCTGGTTTGTATATTCGAGATATTATCAGAGGAGGTATCGAAAACGATGATCCACGCATACCAGGAAATATATCTGAATAAGGCACAATCTGTTATGGGTGATGCATTTGATTATGCAATAAATACCTGTGGTATATCAGGTAATGATTTTGTAAAATTGCTTATGACAAGCACAATCAGCCGTCGTATGGAAAATGGTGAGCCTGCTGTTATTGTCGGAAAAAGTGGTATAGAAATTGTACGTGAAATCACATTTGAAACGATGGGAAAGGAAATCACGAATGAACCGGATGAACATTTTGCTCGTTCAAAAGAATATTGGATTGGGTGGGCGGTTGCCTATTATCAATGGTACTCGTCGAGAAGATATTGTGAGATTTTTAAAGTAATCTCATTTGAAGAATTGCAACAAATGTACTACATGCTTCATGAGGCAGATATTTCAAAATTTGTGGATATTGCAAATGTACGCATAAAAGAATATTTTAAGGATACCAACTTGAAACGGCTTCGGGTTGCGTATGGCTGCACACAAGCAGAACTTGCACAGAAATCCGGTGTGAGCCTTCGTTCAATTCAGATGTATGAACAGCGTAACAAGGATATCAATAAAGCGAGTGTCTATACTGTATATCGGATTTCAAAGCTTCTCGGTTGCACGATGGAAGATTTGATAGAAAAATAAATTGTAACTGTTAAGAGCCTGATAAAAATCAGAATAAATTTGTTAGGACTGCAATATACTATATCTCTTTGAAAGATAATAAGCAAGATAATAAGTAAGTTAAAATGAGGTGATATACATGGCAAATTATAATCCGCCATATACAATTTCAGAGAAGATGTTGGAACAAGTATCCTCCATATCCGAAAAGGTTGGTAAAATCACCAGCCATAAGGAACTTGTGTCGAAGCCAAATCTTCGGAGAAATAACCGTATCCGTTCCATTCACTCATCGTTGAAGATTGAGGCAAATTCACTTTCTTTAAATGAGGTCAGGGATGTCGTAAACGGACATTTGGTTATCGGGGATAAGAAAGAGATTCAGGAGGTAAAAAACGCCTATGCCGCATATGAAAAAATCTCAGAGATTGATCCGTCGAGTATCAGGCAATTAAAAGAGATACATGGGATTATGACACACCTTACCGTTGAGGAATCCGGCGTGTTCCGTAAGGGAAATGAGGGTGTATTCTCTGGTGATCAGTGTATATTTGTTGCCCCACCGCCGAACATGGTGCCTGAACTTATGAAAGAGTTTCTTTTGTGGGTAAAAAAAAATGAGGGTAAGGTACATCCACTTGTTATGGCGGCGGTATTTCATTATGAATTTGTATTCATACATCCTTTTGCTGATGGGAATGGACGAATGGCGAGGTTGTGGCATACAGTTATACTGTATCGTTGGCGTAGCGTGTTTGAGTATATACCGCTTGAAAGTCAGATAGAAAGATTTCAAGAGCAATATTATGATGCTATCGCCAAGTGCAACAAGGTTGGCAATTCGGATGTTTTTATCGAATTCATGCTAGATATGATAGATCAGGTTTTCAATGATGTTATTTTACAGGTTAATAAGGCAAATTCCGAGACCAGCGAATATGTGAAGAAGATGCTTGATCTGATGGAGTATGATGTTCCGTACACATCCAACGATATCTTGAAGCGACTTGGATTGAAATCCAAGGAGACACTTCGTAAGAACTATCTTAATCCGGCAATAGAACTTGGACTAATAAGAATGACCATACCGGATAAACCGAACAGTAGGAACCAGAGATATGTGAAACAGTAAAACTGTCAAGAAAAAATAAACAGTAAAACTGTCAAGAAAAAATACTTGACACCTGTGTGAATTTAGTATAGAATACCAAAGTACGCTAAATGTTTTGTGTAAGAGGTGGCTTATGAAAGATATTTTAATGAATACATTATTATTTGACTTTTATGGTGAACTTCTTACAGAACATCAGAAGCAGATTTATGAAGATTATGTATTAAATGATTTATCATTGGGTGAGATAGCTTCTACTTATGGTATTAGCAGGCAGGGAGTACATGATTTGATTAAGAGATGTGATAAAGCATTATGCGGATATGAAGAAAAGTTACATCTGTTAGAAAAATTTATGAATGCGAAAAAGTCGTTCGAGAAAATGAACCGCTTATTGAAGGAATACAGAGAGACAGGCAATGAAGAATTGTTTGAGGAAATAGAGAGTCTCTCAGATAACATTCTGGATGAGATGTAAGGTGGAAGGCAGGGATAGCACATGGCATTTGATAATTTGTCAGATAAATTACAGAATATATTTAAAAACCTCAAAAGTAAAGGACGCCTTACTGAAGCAGACGTTAAAGCAGCACTTAAGGAAGTTAAGATGGCATTGCTTGAAGCAGATGTGAATTTCAAGGTGGTAAAACAGTTTGTTAAAAGTGTACAGGAGAGAGCTGTAGGACAGGATGTTATGAACAGTCTGACACCGGGACAGATGGTGATTAAGATTGTAAATGAAGAGATGATATCTCTTATGGGTTCCGAGACTACAGAGATTAAATTAAGACCGGCAGGTGAGATTACTGTTATTATGATGGCAGGTCTTCAAGGTGCAGGTAAGACTACTACCACTGCAAAGATAGCGGGTAAATTAAAAGAAAAGGGCAAACGTCCTTTGCTGGTTGCAGCTGATGTGTACAGACCGGCAGCTATTGAGCAGTTAAAGATTAACGGAGAAAAACAGGGAGTTCCGGTGTTTTCTATTGGTGCGGGTCACAAACCGGCCAATATTGTAAAAGCGGCATTGGAACACGCTTCGAAAAATGATAATAATGTCGTTATCATCGATACGGCGGGAAGATTGCAGATTGACGAGTCAATGATGGATGAGCTTGTAGAGATAAAAAATGTTGCTGCGGTTGATCAGACGTTATTGATTGTAGATGCCATGACCGGTCAGGAAGCTGTAAATGTTGCATCGATATTCAATGAAAAGATTGGTATCGATGGAGTTATTCTTACGAAGATGGATGGCGATACCAGAGGTGGTGCAGCGTTATCCATCAAGGCTGTTACAGGTTGTCCGATATTGTATGTAGGTATGGGAGAAAAACTTTCAGATCTTGAACAGTTTTATCCGGATAGAATGGCATCGAGGATTCTTGGAATGGGAGATGTGCTGACGCTTATTGAAAAAGCAGAGGCCGTTGTTGATGAAGAAAAGGCAAAAGAACTTGAGAAGAAGTTTAGAAAAGCAGATTTTGGGTTTGATGATTATCTTGAACAGATGCAACAGATAAAAAAGATTGGAAGCATTGAGGATATTATTGGAATGATGCCGGGCATGGGTGACCAGTTAAAAGGAGCACAGATGCCGGATGAGAAAGCTTTAGGCAGAGTGGAAGCGATTATTTATTCTATGACTCCTGAAGAAAGAGCCAACCCGTCCGTAATCAATGTTTCAAGAAAAAACCGGATTGCAAAGGGTGCCGGTGTGAATGTATCTGAAGTAAACAGATTGATGAAACAGTATGAGCAAAGCAAAAAGCTGATGAAGCAGTTCTCAGGAATGATGGGAGGAAAAGGGGCGAAAAAAGGCAGGTTCAGACTTCCTTTTTAGCAAAGACAGTAACTGTTTGAAATCTGAAAACAGATGATTTCAAATGATTACCATAAATCAGTATTTAACCTAAGGAGGTGAAATGAAGTGGCAGTAAAGATTAGATTAAGAAGAATGGGACAGAAAAAGGCTCCTTTTTATAGAGTAGTAGTTTCTGATGCAAGATCTCCAAGAGATGGTAGATTTATCGAGGAAATTGGTACTTATGATCCAACTGTTGAGCCAAGTGCATTCAATGTTAATGAAGAGTTAGCAAAGAAATGGTTATCACAGGGAGCACAGCCTACAGAGACAGTTGCAAGATTATTCAAGAAGGCTGGTATCGAGAAATAAACTTACACTAGTGGAGGTAAGGTAATGAAAGAATTAGTTGAAGTAATTGCTAAGGCACTAGTAAGTGAGCCTGATGAAGTAGTCGTAACCGAGCATGAAGATGACAAGGGTATCATTATTGAATTAAAGGTAGCAAAGTCGGATATGGGCAAGGTGATAGGAAAGCAGGGAAGAATTGCAAAAGCAATTCGCTCTGTTGTAAAGGCTGCAGCATCTAAGGAAGAAAAAAAGGTTGTTGTTGAAATTTTACAGTAACATTCCCGGCAGGGTATCATTACCCTGCTTTGTTGTCGGGTAGGAGAATGAAATCTCCTACTCGATTTTTATGGTGTAAGCGTCAAATCCTACGACTAGGATAGTTAGGATATTTGTGAGATACTCTAAAAAGCACGAAAAAACTAGTGGTTTTTTAGAGGAGGTAGAAAAAA
>CADADA010000077.1 GCA_902786515.1 uncultured Lachnospiraceae bacterium
CAATCCATACCATATTTTCTTCCAAGGGCAGCATAATTGGGTTTGATTTCCAGATTGTCCATAAGTGACAATTCTCCTTTTAGATTATTCATATGTTATAGCACCTCCGAAGCAAATATAACAACATATCAAAAATAACTAAAAATAATGTGGGTTTTCCGACATTTTTATATGCGATAAATCCTACATTCTTATTTTATCATTTACATATACCGAAGATGAAATGAGCCCACTGGTACAATCTGTTGCCGAACATGGGTTGGTCGAACCGATTTTTGTCAAGAGAAGGAACGGAAGAAACGAGGTCGTATCGGGCTTCAAACGCTGGACAGATATTTATCAATGTTGTGAAGGGGTGTTTGACGATGAAAGGGAAACAATCCATGCATTATGTATCTGTGAACCGGGAATAAATAAACTAGATACAGACGGTTAGAGGGGGAAGATTTTACCGAAAGAAGTAATGGTTCTCGATGATGAATTCATACTGATAGAACTGGATTATGGTGATGCTGCGGAGCCCTTGGTAGTGTCAAGTGATTTATGAAAAAAAGGTTGAATACCGTTTATCCAAGTGTCCATTGGTAACTTGCAAAAGCTAATATATTAATTATTTAGATATGGTTTTGAAAATGATATTATTTTGAGAAATCCCGCAACGGACGCGACGAGAGAAATAAAAAAGCAGCCAAATCATATCTCACCTTCGTTTTGAGCGACGATGTTTTTGTTATATACAAATCGAAGTCGCCGTGCTATAATCTTAGAAATACAAACAGAATTATTGACTTACCCCGAAACGGAAAATAGCAAGCCGAAAATCTTGCCGGAAAATTATTTACAGAAAGTATAGATATGATAATCAGTTCTCATTTAAAGAGGACGATGCAAACGAGGAATTCTTCAAATATACATTATCAAATGGTGAGTTTGAAAAAATGACATTATGAAGGAGCATCTTATGAAAAAATTTAATACAGCAGGTACATGCGTGCCAAATAAACATTACATGGTAGATACTTCGGAAAAACTAGATCAGATTACAAGTCTTATTGAGGATGAAGATTATTTTACGATTAATCGTTCCAGGCAATATGGAAAGAGCACTACTCTTTTGAGTCTGGAAAATAGGCTAAAAGACAAATATCAAGTTATTTCTATTAGCTTTGAGGGAGTCAGTGAAGCACCTTTTGCTTCCAATAAAAGCTTTGTAAACATGTTTCTGGATCGAATGGTTAGAGCTATAAAATTTACCAATATCACAGAAAATGATATTGCAGATTGGAAACAGCAAGAAAACTATACAGAGGAAAATGCGATTATATATTTGAGTGATAAAATCACTGATTTATGCGAAAAGTATGAAATTGTTCTGATGGTCGATGAGATTGATAAATGCACAGATAACCAAGTGTTTTTAAATTTTCTTGGAATGCTGCGTGAAAAATATTTGTCAAGAAATGCTGGAAAGGATTTTACGTTTAAAAGTGTTATTTTAGCTGGTGTATATGATGTGAAGAATTTAAAATTGAAGCTTCGTCCGGATGAGAAACGGAAATATAATAGTCCTTGGAACATTGCGGTGGAATTTGATGTAGACATGAGTTTCCATCCATATGACATCGCAACCATGCTAAGTGAGTACGAGGAGGATGTACATACAGGCATGGATATTAAGGAGATTAGCGAGGAATTGTATCATTATACACATGGTTATCCTTATTTAGTGAGCTGGTTATGCAGATGGATTGAAGAAAAAGAAAATCGAAATTGGACAAGCGAAGGAATTCGAAAAGCGGTTAAACATTATTATGATGCAGATAGCACACTAAAGGATGACTTGATAAAAAATTATGAGAATAACAAAGCACTGAATGAAGTGATTGATGATATGTTATTGCGTGGAGAAGAGTATTTTTATGTGAGTACAGATGAGGCTGTTAGTATAGGGAAGATTTTTGGCATATTTAGAAGGATGAATGATGAAGCCGGTAAACTGGTGATTTCTAACATTATTTTTGAAAATGTATTAACGGAACATGTATTGATGAAATATGCGAGAGCAAAGATTATATGTAAACCAGAAAAAAGTCAATTCATCAAAGAAGATGGTCACTTAGATATGGTGCATGTATTTGATTGCTTCCAAGCATTGATGAAAGCAGAGTATCGAGAAGAAGATGAAAAGTTTATCGAGAGTCAGGGAAGATTGTTATTCTTATGTTTTTTGAAGCCAATAACCAATGGAACCGGTTTTTATTATGTGGAGCCGGAGACAAGATCAAGCAATCGCATGGATATTGTGGTGACATATTTGGAAGAAGAGTTTGTTATTGAGCTAAAAATATGGCACGGAGAACAGTATCGAAAAGATGGTATCAAGCAGCTAAATGGATATTTGGAAAGTAGAGAGCAGAGAAAAGGATATCTTGTAAGTTTTTCATTCCTAAAGAATAAAGAATACAAGGCTGGGTATTTATCTGATGTGACAAATGCTGATGTGGCAGGTATTGAAGAGAAGGAAATATATGAGGTAATTGTATAAATCGGATTACGACGGAATAGTCGGGAATGGTAATGAAGCGGTAATGTTAGAATGCGATGGAAGAAAATTCACAGAATAATTGAAATTCCAATTTGATGAAGAGAGGTTATATATGTTAAAAAACTATATTTCAAATATTAGTTTTTGTCTGACAGATTTGGAAATCAAGATAAGATTCTTGTATGTATCAATCTATACAAGTATTAATGGAAAGATACATGAAGAAGCATAGGAAGGAAGTTATAATTTTCATATTTATTATGATAATGTCAGGAAGGGGAAAATGAATACTTAAAACAGCTGAGAAAGAAGAATATCTGCAGAAATAAGTAGAAGAAAAAATAAACAGTAAAGAGAATCTTGGCTCATATGAAAAATCCCTGTACTTGATTTGACAAAAAAATTGTGATACCATTTACACAGATTAAAAAAAACGTAGGAGCATACTAAACTGGAGCTCCAGAAGGGTGGCAAATATGAAAAGGAAACATCTATTATGGATTCTGATGACAGTTATGGTTACGGCCGTGTTTACAGCATGTGGAAATGACAGTACTACAAAATCCGGCAATACTGATCAGAGCATATCATCAGAAAATGCAAGTGATTCTCAGGATTTAGACGCAGATAGCGCCGACAGTTCTAACGACTCGGATAATGGGGAAAAATCTGAATCTGGAGAGGCATCAACGCCTGATAAGGCACTGATTGGAGAGTGGAAGTCTTCCAAAATCATCAGTATGAATAAGGAATATACCATCTCATATGATTCCGGAATTAAGTTCCAGGATGATGGGACATGTATTGAGACTGTGTGGTGGGTATCTCATGATGAGAAGTTCGATGGTGATTCTTCGGATAATCAGGCATATCTTGATCACATGAAAGCTCATGGGCAGGCAACTGATACACCGGTTCTTACATTTACCATTGATGAGGCATCTATGGTGGAAATGGATGATGGCAGTTATATCTGCAAGGTCACAGTCGATACATCCGCTGTGGATTCGGCAGAGGGTGATGTTGCTGACGCAAAGAGTAAAGGGAACTATCTGCCGACCAAAGAGTTTATATATGACAGCAAAAATGATCTGCTATATACAGGAGATCTTCTAATCAACAAGTGGAATACATATTCGAATACTGGAGCCAAGATTGATCGTAAAATGTGGCGCGACACAATGTTGCCGATGAATACTCACACGATACTTGAAAGAAAATAATTTATCGGAACATACCGGTATCTGCCTTAGGTCAGATAACATCCTTGAGGAAGAGTCCGGATCAATCGATGTCGACAGCGCTGTGCTGAGAAATTACTGATTGCTGAAGCTTAACTGGTACCCGGATGATGGACACTGACATGACAGTCAGCGCCGATTATCCGGGTATTTTTTGTTTCCATTCATTTCCGCTTTAGGTAAGATTATTATAAGATGAATTACAAGAACCGTGGTGTGCCATGAGGCTTTTAATGAATATAGTTAAAAAATTAAAAATTACTCATTGCGTAAATTTAAACCATTTTAGCAAGAAGTCCCTCACCTCTAAGGTGGGGGATGAATTGCGTCCATCACCGAAAATACACTTGACAACGAACGAATAATGTCGCCTTACAATATTGCTGTGGACTTTAACATAGACATGAGTTTCCATCCAGAAGAAATTGCAACCATGCTTCTTGACTATGAGAAAGACGCACATAAAGGCATGGATATCAGAGCAATCAGTGAGGAATTGTATCATTATACTAATGGTTATCCTTATTTGGTGAGCTGGTTATGCAAGTGGATTGATGAGCAAGGAAATCGCAATTGGACTAGTGAAGGTATTAGAAAAGCAGGTAAAGAGTTGCTCATGAATAGGACTCCATTATTCGATGATATGATAAAAAACATAGAGCAGTATGTAGGCTTTAGAGAAATTATAGAACAAATATTGTATTCAGGAAATAGTGTTCCATTTAATCTTTCTAATAGTAATATTTCTTTGGGGCATATGTTTGGAATATTGTCTAGAATTGATGAAAAGACGAGCATCTCAAATATATTGTTTGAAACCTACTTGTATGATTATTTTTCATCATTAAAATTGCAAAAAGGTTGGTTAAACAGAAGTGAAAAAAGCCAGTTCATCAAAGAAGACGGTCACCTGGATATGGTGCATGTACTCGACCGTTTCCAGGCATTGATGAAAGCGGAGTATCGCGAAGAGGATGAAAAGTTTATCGAGAGCCAGGGAAGGCTGTTATTCTTATGTTTCTTGAATCCAATAATCAATGGAACAGGTTTTTATTATGTGGAGCCGGAGACAAGGTCAAGCAGCCGTATGGATATAGTGGTTACTTATTTGGAAGAAGAATTTGTTATTGAACTTAAAATCTGGCATGGAGAACAATACCGTAAAGATGGTATCAAACAACTGAATGGGTATTTGGAAAGTAGAGAACAAAGAAAAGGATATCTTGTAAGTTTTTCGTTCTTGAAGAATAAAGAATACAAGGCAGGTTATGTTGTGGTCAAGCATTTTTGTAACACTTTTGACTGTTAAAATTATGTTTTTTTACTTCTGTTCGTATCGTGCTTCAAAAGGTGTTTTATAATTATT
>CADADA010000078.1 GCA_902786515.1 uncultured Lachnospiraceae bacterium
AGGAAGAGGCCAACCAGAGAGAGACTTCAATGCGCATGCATTGCGTCTCGAGTCGGTTGGACTCTTCCTGTTTTTAGACTGTCTTAGTGCGACAGCCCCTTTTAATCAAAACAATGTCATATATTATCTTATTTTTTACCATATTTTGCATAACCTTTTGGAAACGTTACAATTTGATTTGATGCAAACCACTTGTCACAACTGCAACTACAAGAAATATCACCTTTTCCCCAAACTCTTCCGGTATCTGCACATGCATTATTAGCACTTTTTTTTGAACCACCAATATATGCACGAACATAATGTTCTTTCTTATATCCCTCAGTCTTTGCCCATGCTGTTTTTCTCCACTTCGTATTACCCAATACGTTTGTATCCAAACACGTAAGTGTTGTACCACCTGAAAAAGATTCTTTCAATGTTTTTGCAGAAACGCATGTCAATGTTCCTGTCATCAATACTCCCGCCATACATACTGCCAAAATTCTCTTTGTTCTCATCATATTAATTATTTACTTCCATGTTATGTATTATATTTTTAGCACGATTGGTATCATATCACATAATATGATATATGTCAATTAAAACTTTCAATATAATTACTCAAGCGTATTCATCCATTTTCTCTTCCTGAACATGACAATACTGATTATAAGACGTACAAGTTCCTCCTGAGATAATATAAAATAAACCCACACAATCGGCATATGCAATACTAAACATTAGTTTCTATGGATTAAAAAGTACCGACGGAGCAGCAAAATGCTACCCCGCCGAAATTTTCACAAACATACTATAAATTGTCTGCTACACTTGTTTTAGACAACTTCACTATAATTCCAAATAAGCTTTTGGTTCAATCGCCTTAACATCTGACACTACATAATCATCAATATTCCTTGTCACAATATAATTCGCACCAAATGATTTTGCACATTCCATCTGCAGGCAATCCTCAAAGTCTGAAATTTCTTCGTTTTCAAGTCCCGACAATAACTTTACTTTATCAATTCCTTCTACATCAAATATTGAACAAAGATTTAGTAGTACCTCTCTACGTTCTTTTTCATCAAAGTCCTTTCTTAGTATATAGAACATATTAGAAATTGAGTGAGCTGCTATACATCCTTTAGTCTTTCCTTTTGCACATGACACCACAATTTTCTTTGCATCCTCAAAGAACGGCTCCCGCTCCAGTAGATAATCCAATAATACATTGGTATCAACAAGAATATTATTTACCATATTTTTCTTTCCTATAAGAAGCTAATTCAGCATCATCATCTATAACAGTTCCCTTTCTGCGTAACTGCTCCAATCTCGCCAATGCTTCTTCCCTTTCTGTACTAGTATCCGTATTTAAGCCGTTTATCCCTTGTATTATCTGAATTATAAATTCTAATTTATCTTCTGGTACTTTTTCAATCAATTCAATAGCTTCTTGTCTAATTCCCGTCATGTATCATATCTCCCTTCTTCTATATTTTAATATAATCGACACAAATAGTATAACACAATTATCATTATTTTTCATTATCATTTTGCGAGTCCCTCTACTCAAGCGTATTCATCCATTTTCTCTTCCTGAACATGACAATACCGATTATAAGACGTACAAGTTCCTCCTGAGATAATATAAAATAAACCCACACAATCGGCATATGCAATACTATGCCGGTGATAATTCCCAGGGGAACCCCCACGCACCACGTACCAAACACATCTATAAACATTATATACTTTGTTCGTCCGCCACTTCTTATAATTCCGCCACTTAAAATCATATTTTCAACTTTTACCGGTGCAAGCACTGCGAACGCGAGCAGTAGTGCTGAGCCTATAGAGTGTACGTCTGCCTCAACATTGTACAAATCCGCATATATTCCTCGCAACATTATAAGCATTGCTGATAAAACTAAGGAACCAATAAGTCCATATATGCACAAAAGCACTGACTCTCTATATGCCTTTTCGTACTCTTTTTCTCCAAGCCTTTTTCCTATCAAAATGCCTGCTGCCTGAGACAGACCGCTGAGCATTCCTATCAGGAGTCCCTGCACAGGACCTGTCATAGACATTCCTGCCAATTCTTTTGTTCCCATATGGCCGTAAATGTAAGTATTAACATTTTGCCCTATAGTCCATAAAAGTTCACTTAAGACAACCGGCACAAGCATGGCAAAATATTGTATTGTCTCCGACTTTCCAAGATTTATTGAAAAATGGAATTTTCCATTTACCCTGAAAAATACGAAAATCATCAATGCAACGTTTACTGCCTGTCCAAGTACGCTTGCGAGTGCAGCTCCCTGTACTCCCATCGCACGGGACCCAAAATGTCCGAATATAAAAATCCAGTTAAGGCCCGTATTTACTACCGCAGATACCGCACTTATATACAGCGGATACTTTGCCTTATTTCTGCAGCGAATCATAACAGCCAGTACAATTCCTATTCCTGACATTAAAAATGTTACAGACATGGTTCTTATATACAATCCGGCCTCATTTAACACAGAATTATCTTTTGTAAATATTTCAGCAATATTTTCAGGGAAGGCAAAGCACAGTGCAAAAAATATCGCAGCTATAACTGTTACCGTCAAAAGATTTACAGAAAGACTTTTTTGTACGGATTTCTCGTCCTTTTTACCTATGTACTGGGAAACCATTATACCGGTAATAGTTGCCACGGCACCTGCGACAAAATTAAATATAAATCCCGGTTTTCCACCGATTTCTACCGCTGCAATCTGTGATGTTCCAAGCTGGCCGACCATAACCTGATCAATCATTGAAAATGACGATTGAAGCATCGCCTGCAATGATACCGGAATAGCTATTTGCATTGATGTTTTAAAGAATTTATCTTCCATAACAATCTCCCTTCCGGGCTATTTGGGCTCGGCACAAATAGCCATGTAAAAAATTATATACCAATATAATTTTTTACATTAACTTCATTTTCTATATTGTTCAATCCATTTAACAGCAAAATCAACAAGTTCTCTTTGCCTCATGAAGCGTAATGTCGCATTCCCAAGCGGAACTTTTATCACTTCATGTTCTTTTTCAAACGCCTCACCTATCTGCTCAAAATCCTCGCCGTCCACAAATAACGTTTCATACGCTTTCCAGACACGTTTCCCATTTTCTTTAATAGCGCTGTGTTCCGTACAAAAATGTTTACTCTGATACTCAGCTCTTACATCGGCAAGATGCAGCGATGTGTTTTTATCATATGAAACACCTATAAGAAGGACATATCCGTCAAGTTCATAAAGCTTTCCAACCGGTGAACCTTCTCCGAAAATATTTGATAAATCGTGCTCCTTAGTCAGATAGTCAGCATACTTTCCCCACGCTGCTACAGAACGTGCAGGATGATCACTTCGAATCGCTCCATCCCACTGTCTGAACATCTCCGCTACTGCACCCATAGTATTTGTCGGAGTGATTTTTTTATCATATGCAGGCATGTTATCCCGGATTGCCTGCCATGATTCCTCACCTACTTCCCAGTGTACTCCTGCTTCCGGATCAAGATTTCTCCACGACTGAGTCGGCATCATGATTGTACCGTCATCTCCGACTGTCTCGATTAATGCTTCGATAACAGTCTGCGCACCACCACAAACATATCCCATACTTCCAAGAGATGTATGAACCATCATTGTCTGTCCTTTTTTTACTCCTGCTTTTTCCAGCGCATTTAAAATATCCTGTTTAATAACTAATTTTTTCTCCATATTAATCTCCATTCTGCAGACGCTAATGTTAGCAATTTGTGGCGCCTGCGGCACAAATTGACGTGTAAAAATCATATATGATTTTTCACACTTTCTCCTATTTCCAGTTTCACCGGTATGCACAAATTTTCAGCAACACTGCTGTCGTTTATCATTCTTATAAGTAACGATATCGCCGTCTGTGCCCTGAGTTTATTGTCCTGCACAACCGTTGTAAGTCTTGGATTTGAATTTTTTGCATCTGCACTTCCATCAAAACCGATAATAGAAATATCCTCCGGAATATTCACATGTTTTCTCTGCAAAAACCGCATTAGTTCCAATGCATAAAAATCTGATACTGCAAATATTGCCGTATAACTCAAAAACTGCTGAAAATGTTTTTCGTAAAAAATATGTCTGTCTTTCTCATGCATAGGTATTTTTAAGAAGCAAGCTTTCTCTCCCAGACCTTCACATACCCCTTCAAACCGCTTCCTATCCATACACACTTCATTATCAGCAACACACAATACTTTGCTGTGTCCGGCCTCTTTAAGATACAGACCGGCCTGTCTGCCTCCGTCAAAATCATCAATAGTAATATTCCCGAATCGATTCTGTTCTTGGGCAAATCCGTCATATATCACAAAAGGAACTCTTATTCTGTCACGCAAATCCTGATACTCATCCTCACAAAATCCGATTACGACTATACCATCCATATTCCACATAGATGCAAATTCTATAATCTCTGTAATTCTCTTTGCTTTTTTAAGCATCATAAAATAACCTTTATTTTCTATTTCATCAGAAAGATGGTTGATTGCCGCTGAAATAAACGAATCTTCAAAAACGTGTCCTTCATATTTAGCATGATTATTAACAACTACGCCTATTATACGAGAGTTATTTCTTGCTAACAAAGTCGCTGCCATATTAGGAATATACCCACGCTCCTCCAGCTTTTTCTCCACCTTTTTAACCGTCTGCTCTGATATCTTCTTAGTTTTTCCATGCAGCACATTTGAGACGGTCGCCGTACTCAATCCAAGTTCCTCAGCAATATCTTTTATTCTCACCTTATTTTCAGACCACATCACAATACCTCATCATTGATTTTAAGAAAATTATAAGTTATAAACAGCATAAACACAATAGGTTAATCGCATAACCTATATAATCGAGTAGGAGGGGGATTTGAATAATCCCCCGACCTCTCACACCACCGTGCGTACCGTTCGGTACACGGCGGTTCCTTAGTTTTCACATACTTG
>CADADA010000079.1 GCA_902786515.1 uncultured Lachnospiraceae bacterium
ATGGTGAATTTGGCAATAGACTTTTTAGTAAAAGATTAGATAATCAAGTAGAATATATGATTAACGATAGCGAAAGAAAATATCTGATTGAATGTCTTGCTAACGGCAAAGATATTCCAGAAGACTTCAAGGAAAAGCTATTCCCTGTTGTAAAGCGTGAATATGAAATTCAATATGCAGGAAAAATGCGTAAGAGTGACATCTTGGCCGATGAGGATGGAACATTCGCTGTTCCTTTGCAAGTTGAGAAGATTTATAGTGGGAAGAGAGAGGCTTTTGATGATGGTTGGCGAAATCTTTTGGTATTTGGAGACAACCTCCAGTTTCTTAAAACTATCTATAAAAACGAAGATCCAATAATAAAAGATAAAGTTAAAGGTAAAGTTAAATTAATTTATATTGATCCACCTTTTGGCACAGAAAGCGATTTCACATCAGATACAGGTGAAAAAGCTTATACCGATAAAACTAAAGGTGCTGACTTTATCGAATTTATCAGAAGAAGGCTCATTGTCGCTCGTGAAATATTAGCGAATGACGGCTCTATATACGTTCATCTTGATACTAAAAGAAGTCATTATATAAAAGTTGTAATGGATGAAATATTTGGTGAGAATATGTTTCGGAATGAAATAGTCTGGCAAAGGACTGACCCGCATAATGACGCAAAGAAAAGATATGGTAACATACATGATTCTATCCTTTTCTATACAAAATCTCAAAATTATTTATATAAATGGGATGCTATAACGACTTCTTTGTCTGAAGCAGCTCTCAATGAATATCATTATTACAAAGATCAACAAGGAAATGTATATAAAAGAGATTTTCCAATAAGTGAGTGTCCGGAAGGTTACACAATCTTTAAATTGAATGATGCGACACAAAAGGGCGATAATCCTAATAGACAATTCGTATGGCGAGGAGTTTCCCTTAAACCAAATAAACAATGGCTTGGTACATTAGAAGAAATGGAGGAGAAACTTCGTAATGGAGAATTGTACTTACCAAAATTCCCTAAAGGAGCAAAAAGATGCAAAGTTGGTGTCCTAGATAAGAGGCTTGAGGAAGGTCAGGTCGTTCAAGATATTTGGACTGATGCAGGACGAATGAAAGGAGGTAATGTGTTGTATCCAACACAAAAACCAGATTTACTACTTAAACGAATTATCGAAGCATCTACTGATGAAGGTGATCTAGTCTTAGATTTTTTCGGTGGTAGTGGTACAACTGCTGCCGTTGCAGAAGTTCTCAACAGGAGGTGGATAACTTGTGATATTGGAAAATATAGTTTTTACACGATTCAAAAAAGATTATTGACGATTCAAGAAGCAAAGTTCTTTAAAACAGGAAAGAAATACAAAAAGTTAGCAAAGAGTTTTGCAACTGTAAATACGGGCATATACGATTTGTCATCTCTACAAAAAATGGAGAGAAACAAATATGTTAATTTCTCTTTGCAACTATTCGAAGTAGAGGCAAAACCTTTAGTAATAAAGGGTATCGAATTCCAAGGCGAACGGAAAGACGGTTATCCCGTGATTGTTTGGGATTATTGGAACTATAAGGATAGTAATGTTGATGAGCACTACTTAATGCAAATAGCTAACAATTTAGGGAATAGTGCATCTAAACGTATTTATATTATTGCACCAGCTAATGCTGTTGATTTCATTGAAGACAATTTTGAAGTTGGTGACATCAACTTCTACTTCTTGAAAATACCATATCAAGTTATTCGTGAATTGCATCCTGTTGAATTTGCAAAGATGCGGCAGCCACAAAGCAGGAATGATATTAATGACTTAGATAAGGCTATAGGTTTCCATTTCATGTATCAACCCGACGTAGAAGCTTATCTTGACAACAATCAAATTATTGTTACGAAATTTGTTTCTAATTTTAAAAATGAAGTAACAAAGCAAGAAATGGAAAATTTTGAAAGTCTCAGCATGGTTGTTATTGACAACAATTATAATGACGAAGAATTTGTAATGAGCAGTTGCCATTTTAAAGATGATATCACTTTTGAGGAAGAGAGACTTATAATTCCAATAGAGATAGTAGGCTGCAAGATCTGTGCAGTTTTTGTCGATATATATGGAAATGAGTTTAAACAGGTATTTAAAGTCAAATAGTATGATTGGAACAAAAACATTCAAAACCAATGAGTTAGTTTTAAATATTAAAAAGAACTCATTTGATAGTACCCGTTACCCGCTTCACGAATGGGAACGATTCATTGATATATTGTGCGAAAACAGAGACTACCAAAAAGAAGCAATCAAGTCCTGTATTATTTACCTTATTTCTGATAAATACTCCACCATAGAAGATGTTGTTGAGGAGAGCTTTAATAAAAACGAAACATTACGGGAAAAGTTTAATACGATAGACAATTACAAGAAGAAGATACAGCTACCAAGTAGGAAATCTGGGTGCATAGATTTAGCGACTGGAACGGGCAAAAGTTATGTGATATATGGGATAGCTCAAATAGCATTAGGATTGGGCATCGTTGATAAAGTATTAGTTCTTGGACCACCTAGCACAACTATTGAAAAAGGATTAACAGAAAAATTTAATATGCTATCATCAAAGCCTGAATTAAGAAATGCCATACCAGAAAGTTCTTATTGTAAGTCTGTTGAGATCATTGATGCAAATAGAACAATAACAAGCAATTGTATTTGTGTCGAAAATATAAATGCTGTCTATTCGAAAGCTACCTCTTCAATATATGATAGCTTAGCATATAATGGCAGTAGCTGTCTTGTTCTAAATGACGAAATCCACCATGCGTATAACAAAGTGTCAGGAAATAGCGCTGAAAGCAAATCTATTAAGAAGTGGAAAGAGTTTTTGTGTAATAATTCGTACAACTTCAAATATATTATCGGATTCACAGGAACTGCATACATAGACAATGACTATTTTAATGATGTTATCTATCGATATTCTCTAAAGGATGCCATAGCTAATGGCTTTGTAAAAAGAGTAAACTATATTGACAGGAACACTGATGAAAACGAGAATGAGAAGTTCCAAAAGATATTGGCAAATCACAGAAAGAATCAAGAAGTTTATAGTAATATTAAGCCACTTACAATATTAGTAACAAAAGATATTAAAGCTGCAAAACAATTAAGGACACGGCTGGTAGAGTTCTTAGAACAAGCAGGCGAATTTGGAATTGAAGACAAAGTATTGTGCGTTACTTCTGATTCAGAAGATAAAAAGAATGTATTAAGGTTACCTTTTGTTGATGATAAAGATGACCCAACAGAATGGATTATTTCTGTTGCAATGCTTACAGAAGGATGGGATGTGAAAAATGTGTTGCAGATTGTCCCAATGGAAGATAGGGCTTTCAATTCAAAATTATTGATTGCACAAGTATTAGGTAGAGGCTTAAGAATTCCCAAAGACTACCCTAGGGCAGAAGTAACCGTATTCAATCATTCCAGATGGAGCAAGAATATAAAAAATCTTGTACAAGAAGTTCTTGAATTGGAAACAACAATTAAGAATGGAGTTATTACAGATGGAGAGAGGAACAAATATCATTTTACCTTGTATAATATATCTTACAAGAAGGAAAAGCAGGAAGTCATAATTGAAAAAGATGTACAAACTTTCAAATATAAGTCCTATTTCAATTTTGATTCAGAAGTCTTTCACAAAGAAAGTGAAATAGAGTATATAAAGGTCGGGAATCATGAAATTCCTTTTAAGCAAACATACAGTATTGAAAAAGAGCGATTTCTTATTTCTGACATTTTAGATAAGATTGAAGAAAGTTTTAGAATTAGGAAGCATGAAAGAATACTGCTCAATATTGACGGAGAGCAGTTTTCTGAAGAAAGCCTTCCGTCAAGAGAGGTAATTAAGACTATGATTAGAAACTCTATGAAAAGAGTAGGACTTTCTGGTGACTACCTCGGTAAATCAAATAGGGACAAAGTTATATCGGCCTTCAATACTTTATTGCGGAAAAAGCCGAAAAGTGTTTCTATCAATAAATCTCCAGATAATTTGTTTGAGATTTTGACAAGCAGTAAGCAGTCTGAGAGTGTGTCTATAACAGGACTCGTAACTGATACTAGTATTTTTTACTCTACTGAGTATGAAAATGAAATCCTTGATAAAGATAGTTTAGATTTATTGAAAGCGGTGAGTGATGATCGCCAATACCGAGGAAATCTATTTGAAGAAAATGTATATGCTTTCAAAACTCCTGTAGATATTATTTTCACTCATGGAGATCCAGAGGAAAAGTTCGTAAAAGAATTGCTCCGCAATGAGAATGCTCAATGCATATCATCTTGGGTAAAATCTAATAATAAGAGTTTCTATTCCTTAGAATATTCTATTCGAAAAGGTTCACATTCGACAAGCCATTTGTTTAGTCCAGACTTTTTTATTAGAATAGTAAAAGATGAAATGGAATATATTTCCGTTGTTGAGATTAAAGCCGATGACGATGATTGTGACGAAAATGTACAAAAGAACAAATATGCAAAGGAGCATTTTGCTTTCTTGAATGAAGAATTACAAAATAAAGATATAAAACAAGTCTATTTTTTCAATTTCCTGTCACCAACCAATTATGCTGAATATTTTGAATACCTTCGGAATGGTTCGCTTACACAAGGACAATTTGTAAGTCGGCTTGATAACCTATTGGAAGAAAGATTAAATCAAAATGGAAATATCTGAGTTACTGGTTAACTTTCGCGAGTTAGTGGGTAAC
>CADADA010000080.1 GCA_902786515.1 uncultured Lachnospiraceae bacterium
TGGCTACAACCTTTACGCCAGATTCCTTTGCTTTTTGCATAAGAACGGCATTAACCCTTTGCTGTTCAAGCATCAGATCACTCGGCGTGTCGCTCTTTAAGTCATAATCGACATTACGTTGTAGTTCCAGATAATAATCCTCTCCAAAAGTTTGCTGGTACCATTTGATTGCCGCATCAAGCCCCGCTATGTCATCGCTTACTACATGGGAATATACTTCACTACCAATACCACCCGAGAGGACAATTAGCCCATCATGGTATTTCTCCAGATCATGATGGTCTGTTCGTGGTCTCATATAGAAACCGTCAGTCCATGAGTTACTGACAATCTTTATGAGGTTTTTATAGCCTTGATAGTTCTTTGCCAAGACTGTTAAGCGATAGCCTTCGCAGTGCTTGCCAAGCTTCTTGTCCTCCTTTGCACCTGGTGCGACATACAGTTCACAACCAATGATAGGCTTAAAAGGCTTCTTCCCATTCTGCCGTCTTTCATTGTTGACACGAGAAACATAGTCGAAAAACTCCATCACACCAAACATATTGCCATTATCAGTAATAGCTATGCCGGGCATCCTGTCTTTGATGGCAGCATCAACCAGTTCCTTTATACTGGCACACCCATCATTTATTGAATAATGGGAGTGTACATTCAAATGTGAACTTATGCCGTATTGTGGCAGAGGTTATAGAAAAGTGCATTTAGTTTCAACTAAATGATAGGGTCTGAACAGAACTCTCTTCGCTTGCATTTCTTGCAATGCTTTCCTATCCATACTTCATCAAACTGGTTCATGGCTTGTTCGACAATTTCTGTGTCATCTGTCAACCCGCCTCAAAGTTACGTTTTTTGTCGGTCTTCATTCCGATACCAGCACCAGTAAGGTTTGCACTACCGATATATACTTCTTTTCCATCAAAAACAAGCATCTTGAAATGAACACGCGGACAGAGAACTCGTTCCAAGCGGTCATAGAGCACAGGATATTTGTCGAAGTCCTCCCGAAAGTTCGGACCAGGCTCTTTTGCGTGAATTAGCCTTACTTCCACACCACGCCGAATGAGACCTGCAAGCACCGCAAGAAAAGGCTTCTTCTGTTTGCCGACCTCCACATAGAGGTCTTTGATGTCAGCGGTACCAATCCAAAGCATGTGCTTCACGGATTGAACCCGTGAAAGCACGTCTTTGTAATGGGCGGAGTTGGAGATGAAAGAAAGCATAGAACTACTCTTTCTGATTATTTAGAATCTCATCTCTTTTAGATAATAATTCCAAAAGTTCATTATAGTGAGCCTTGATTTTATTCTCATCCCATGAATAAGTGTTATCATCATTTTTTGTCATATTATACATGATTTGTCTGTTTGCACCTAAATTTCCATTTCCAAATGTTTCAACCTTCTCTTTCACATCTCTATCACTTAATCTGGAATTGGCATTTTTGCTAATCAAACAAAGATTACCGAGGTTATCAATAAATTGTTCGAATTGAAGTATATTGTTTCTTTTTGCCCATTCCTTTGCCATGTGATGTTCCACAGAATTCCAATATTTGAATTCAAAACCTTTCAATTCTTTTTTATGACTAAAAATAGAATTCTCATTTTTACTATCCACCCAATATAGATAATCAATGAAATTGAATAGAAAATGTGGTGTACCTGTTCCTAAAGAATATGAATTGTCTTTATTTATATTAGTATTTTCAATTATTTGTGTAAACATCTCATTCTTGTCGTTGTATAATCCCTTGTAATTACTCAATATGATTTTATCTAATGCTTTAATATATTCATTAGACGAAATGGTTATTTGTTTTTTTTCATTTGCAAACCAATTTAGTATTTCAAATAGCCAGTTTTTATATATTCTTGTTCTAAATGAAACTTGAAGCATGCTTAATGCCTTTACGATTCTGCTCTGCTCGTCTGAAATTCTTTCTTCTTCGTCATTTTTGCAGAAGGTATCTACATAATACCATTTGTCATTCATTTTTCTTGGCTTTCTCAATGTCCACCTCTCTCCATCCTCTGAATTGTTATCGGTAAATGTTTTCACAATGTATCTATCAAATATAGTGCGACAAAAAAATAAGTTTTTGATAAATTCTTCAGAATCGAGTTTGGCAGAAACTGCCTTGTAGGTTTCTATTAAATATTTTTCGTTTAACTGAATATTTTCATCAGGAAACATTACTTTGAATATGTGCATCAAAAAATTAGGGAAATCAATGACGGATTTGTATTTTGTTTCATCATCGTTTTCTTCTGGATCTACTATGGAATTATTCTCCGCGTCGCCAACAAAAGAATTATTTTCTATCAAGATTTCAAATAAAGGCTTTTGATTTCCGCCGCCACTTTTTATATCCACCTCTGTAAGACCCGTGAAACAGAATTCGTCATAATTAGTACCAAAATACCTACGCCTGTCCTCTGTTTCGAAAAGTTTCTGAATCGGTGTATCCATTTGTGAACATGCCGTCCATATTTTAGCAAATTCGTCAAGTGACTTTCCTTTTATTTTGTTTAGTAGAAACGATTTCAGAATTTCGTGCTTTTGCAATTGTGCTCCCCTATTATTCATAATTTCAAAATAGGAAGCCACGTCAGTGTCTTGAGGAATCTCAACACGCACCAATATAACATTCTTCTCAAAATATTGATAAAATGACACTCCCTCTTTTACGATTTCTTTCGCTTCATTAATTCTACCAATTTGGTTTTCTGCATCCAATTCAATTTCTTTTATAAATTCAATGGCGTTTTTCAGATGTGCAGTTTGAGAATAATCAATATTGCGATTTCCGTCTTCTAAGTAGAACGCTTTAAAAAACTCCTCAACTTCAGGACGAGAATCATAGAATAGTCGAGGTTCCTTATTGATTCCCAGTATTTTGGTAATAAGGGACAAAACCGTCATCCGTTGCTGACCATCAATAACTTCAAAATCTCCATTAGAACGTTTCAAAACAACAAGGCTGCCAATGTAATATTTCCCATTGGGATTCTGTTTAAAAGCCGAGAAGACATCTTGTAGTAACTGCTCAATCTGTTCTCTTCTCCAAGAAAAATTGCGTTGGTACAATGGTATGATGTACTTGTACTGTTCATCAAAAATATCTCGTATGCTCTTGCCTAAATTTTCAATTTCCATATTTTCCATTGATAATAAAGTTTGTAATTTGTTTATTATTTATTTTGCCGTTATCCTCTACTATTTTTATTTGTTGTGCACATTTGTCCAATTCAACCAGATCAGCCAAATCCTTTGCATCTTCAATTTTTTTGAAATACTCACTTGGCAACGTGGATACGAATTTATATTTAATTTGACTTTTTGTAAGTCTATTGGCATAGATTAATCGGTATAGAGATCTATAATACTTTTTTAATCCTTTCTCACCAAATTTGTCAAACAGCACAAAAACCAATGATTTATATGCCTCTCGCAAATAAGAGTCTCCTGTTCTTGATGCAGGTCCTATAGAATTGTATGCCATATCCATTTTTCGTTTTTCCTTTGCCTCAGAATAATTGTTCCAATTGTAATTTAGGCAGTGCGTATAATAGAATTCTTTGAACTCGTTTAATTGGTATGTTCCTATGTTGATGAACATCTGTTTATATATTTCAACATAGGTCTCAACATAATCAAAGAAATTCTTACCATTCACAATTTGCTGATTGATATTCACAAAGGGGTTAATGTGATCGTTGTCACCATAATCAAACCGATTCTTTGTAGCAGCAGTACCAGAAAGAATGATGTCGTAAAACTTCGAAGTTAGATATTGCAAGAGTTGCGGATTTTGGTATGGGAACAATGCAGGATGGTTTTTATCGATGGTAAAACCCTTGAACTCAGACAGTTCTTCTTTCGTAAACTTGTCCGCTTCATCTTTTCTTGACCAAATGCGACTTCTATACAACTGCTCATCAAAAATTTGTTTAAGAATGTCAATATTCGGGTCGTCCTTAATTTTTGGGGTGGGGTCATACTGTGTGGCTTCTTCCCATCGTTTATCACAACGGATTTTATCTTCCCTACTATCCATTTCCATAGCTCGAATATGGTATGCTTTCAACAGATTGTAAGCTTCTAATTCTTTTCCTCTACCATTTTGAGAATCAAACATTTGGAAGGCTTCCGTGAGATCGTCAACAACGATTTTGACAAAATCACACGCTTCTGATACGTACTTAAAATAGTTTTCCTGGTCATTCCCTATATTCTCTTTAAGCCACTCTCCGATAAAAGTGTAGTTTCTCTTGACAGATTCATATGATTCTGAACCCAAACACAAAGGACAGGCATGGACATTAAGGGTATCACTATCTTTTAGTAAAAGAAATAATGTGGTTAGTCGTTGTTGTCCGTCAACAATATCAAATGTGCCTTCGTCCTTGTTATTGTGTAAAATAACACTACCAATTCTATAATTCTTTTTACCGGCATTTTTACTAGCATGAATGTCTTCCAATAATTGACGAACATTCTTTTCATCCCATCTATAAGGTCTTTGATATGAGGGTATGCGCAATTTTTCTTCTTGAATTAGGTCTTTAACTGGAACTATCTCTGCTTGTATTTCAGAAGTATTTTTCGAATCTTGTTGTTTCATATTTGTTATGACATATAATATTATATTATGGTAGAAGGCGATTTTTAGTTTTAATATGAAAATACTAATTAGGAGAACATAAAATCACCTTCCTCAACTAAGTTTAGTTCCTCTTGAACGGCAGAAATAATCTCGGATTCATCTTCATCACGTAGCTCAACATATCGAGTAAAAGCCATTATTTCATCTGTAAATCTATTATTAACCAAGCATAGGAAAGCCCGAATATCTTCTATTGAGATTTTCTCTAACAAAGCAGCTTTCATCTCGTAGATGTCCTGTGCTGCCAATTCTATATCACTGTCGTTATAGCCTAAGGCCATAATACCAGTTGTCCATTTCTCCACCAAAGCGTAATTATTGAGAATGGTGTCAATCTCGCCATGACCTACCAGTCTTTTATATAGACTTTCCTTAATTAATTGTTTTACTTTTATTTCCATAATTATTATATATTAATATTAGTCCAGCTTTTCAAATTCAAAATCATTCGCTGAGCAGCCTGCTTTCTTGTAGTCAAACTGGTACATGCGCATGTACTGCTCTTTAATCTCTACAGCTCCATTGTAGAATGGAGTGGTGGTGTGTGACCGTGTCGTCACGGTGATTGACATGTCTGGTGTCAACACCTGCCCATTAGAGCGTTTCACTCGTTTGGGCGTAATTCTAAATACTTTACTCATCTTTAGATTTGGTTTGTCTGTTGCAAAGTTACTATATATATATTTAGGTGAGTTCTAAAAATTAATATTTGTGAGTGGAAGCCATACCTTCTGAATCAGTTCAGTTGGTTTCAGTGCCTCAAAGGGCATCGTTGGCTCGCGAAAGAGTTCGTT
>CADADA010000081.1 GCA_902786515.1 uncultured Lachnospiraceae bacterium
TCTGCAAGTATGTGAAAACTAAGGAACCGCCGTGTACCGAACGGTACGCACGGTGGTGTGAGAGGTCGGGGGATTATTCAAATCCCCCTCCTACTCGATGCTTCAAAAGTATTCTCATAAATCTGCTCGATAAGATGTTCAGCATAAGAATCATCGATGTCTTCGAAATTATTATGCAGTTCAGATTCAATGAACTCATATCTTTTGTAATAGATATCGCCTTCAGATAATTCTGCTATGCCGATACATTCATCGATATAGTCTTTTGAATAATTTTCAGAAAAATATGTAAGCACAGACGAAGTGGTATCTTCTTCCTTTGCAATCCCTGCCTTGATTACTTTTGCCTGCTTTAGTGATAATATACCGACAACAAAGAATGCTATAAACATACCACCCATTACAAAATAAAACATATATTCTGTAAATCCTTGAAAATACAGATGAATAACATCTAAATATTTCAAAATCAGGAATACAAATCCTAAAACAGATGTAAATATGAGGGTAATGCCTGAACTGTTTATATCTTCATACCTGTCAGACGATTTCACAAATTTTTTAGTGTGCTTTTTTTCATCCATTAATGTAGTTTCCTTTCTAAATCATTTGACGTATGTTAAATTATATAATAATATTTTATAGCAGACAAGTGAAAAATAAAAAATAGAAAGAGTGAATAAATGAAAATTACAATACTATGCGTAGGAAAAATAAAAGAAAAATTTTACAGGATGGCTATTGATGAGTATAAAAAAAGACTTGGTAAGTACTGCCAGTTTGATATAATAGAAGTTCCTGACGAAAAAACGCCGGAAAATGCGTCTGATATTATGAATGATAAAATAAAAGAAAAAGAGGGGAATGCTTTGCTGAAACACATCAAAGGAGATGCTTACGTGATAACTTTGGAAATAAATGGACAAATGCTTGATTCTGTTGAACTGGCCGGTCATATACAGGAATGTATGATAAAAGGAAAAAGTCATTTGATGTTTATTATTGGCGGTTCGCTCGGACTTCATTCAATGGTTTGCAATCGTGCGGACTACCGGCTTAGTTTTTCAAAAATGACATTCCCGCATCAGCTTATGAGAGTGATTCTGACAGAACAAATATATAGGAGTTTTAGAATAATGAATAAAGAACCATATCATAAATAGTATGTCTTGCATAAAAATTTTTTTTAATTTTAACAAAAATAAATTTTTAATAGTAATGTTTGACAAAAACAGGTTGAATTTATACGGTTAAAGTTGTAAAATAGTTATATATAATATAAACAAAACGGAGGTACAAGACATGGCATTATTAAAATGTGATATTTGTGATGGAAGCTTAACTATGGAGGTTGATGGAGAATCAGCTAAGTGTGACGTATGCGGTATGAAGCATACAAAGGAAAGATTGAGAGTGAAACTCAAAGAAGCTGATGGTGATTCTTCAGACAATAGCAGTAGTAGTTTTTAATCAATCAGGGTAAAAGGAGGAAGTGAGTAATGGCAGCAATGCAATGCGACATTTGTGGCAAGACTTTGACGATGGATGTAAGTGGTAAGTTTGCAGTATGTGATTATTGTGGAATGAAGCATCCAAAGGCAAGACTTGTGAAGATGATAGCCGGAATTAATACAGGTATTGCAGGAGATTCTGTAAATGATACAGTTAAGGCTGCACCGGGTAAAACTGTTGAAGATGTTTCAAGTGAGACTGTAGTTGATACTACTGTAAAAGAAGTGAAAGAAGACACAGTTAAGAGCGAACCAGCAGTAGTGTTTAACGACCCTGTAATCGGTTTCGATGAGCCGGAAGATAAGGTTGATCTCGTTGAGGTGGTCAAACCTGTTGAATCTGTTGAACCTGTCGAGCCGGAGAAGCAGAGTGAACCGGAAGTAAAAGCTGAGGTTCCGGAAGAGAAGGAGACAGAGCCTGATTTGACATCTGATACATTTATATCGGGACTTGATGATGTACGTGTGGAAGATTCCAATGTTGGTGATGTGAACGGATTAGTGTTTAATTCGGTGGATAAGCTGGCAGAAAATAAGGCAGATGAACCTGTAGAGCAGCCTGCAGAGGAAGATACTAATGATGGTTTTGACGGTTTAGATTCGTTGAAGATGAGTTCACCTATTGTGGGAGCTATGGATTTTGGCATGGATGACGACGCTCTTGATAGTGAAGAGAGCCTGAATAAAGTAGCTGCTCCGACACCGGAAGAACCTGTTACAGGAGCTTCAGATAACATAGTTATCAGCAATTCTAACGAGGATGTTGAGAGAAATCGAAGAGCTGAGAAGATTAGTGTTCTTAGAGCTGAGTTAAGGGAATATGAAGAGATGTACGAGGCAAATAAGAACAAATTCTTAGGAGAAGGACTTAAAAAGAAGAATTATTCTGAGCAGAAGATAGCCGAGATTAAGGAAAAGCTTGCAGAGATTGCAGGACCGGAAGATGATCATATACAGGCTATAGCATCACAGACAGAGAAACCGGTTGTTTCTCCACAGGTAGTTGAAAAGACAGCAGAAGCAATCGCAAACAATGCGAGTCAGAGTGCAGATATTGACTTAGATGCGTTGACACCATATGAACGTGAAGAGTACGAGAGAAAGCAGCAGAAAATTGAAAATCTGAAAAAAGAGCTTGATGAATTCAAAAAAATGTACGAGGAGAACAAGAATCAGTTGTTCGGAGAAGGTCTTAAGAAAAAGAATTATTCAAGCGAGAAGATAGCAGAGGTCAAAGAGCGTCTTGCTGAACTTGGAGTGAGTTCAGAAAGTACCGAGGATTCACCATTGGGTGAGAAGACGGTTATGCTGGTATCAGCTGCAAAAGAAACTCTGGCAAATGTAGATACTGAGTCACTTACAGCATATGAGCGTGAAGCACATGACAAGAAAGTGAATAAAGTTGAAGACCTTGTAGAAGAATTGAAAGAATTTGAAGCAACTTATGAGGCGAATAAGAATTCGTTCTTCGGAGAAGGACTTAAGAAAAAGAATTATGCTGACATGAAAATCAAAGAGATTAAGGAAAAACTGGCTGAGATGCAGCAGTAAGCGAAATTTGCAGGATTTAATTGATGTTACGCATAAAAAGACCACATTGACTTGTCAGTGTGGTCTTTTTGCGGAACGTGACGAATAATAAGTGGATAGAGGTACGCTATGGATACTTGTAAAATTAAAAAGACAATATTGCATTATGCGGAAAAAATATTCAAAAATATAAAAAATTTTTTAAAATGGGTAACGATTGCAGTGATTGTAGGAATGGTAGTTGGTTCGTTCAGTACTCTGTTTGCGTTTTCAATCACATGGGTAACTGATTTAAGAGAAAGACATGGGTGGATTGTGTACCTTCTGCCGTTGGCAGGATGTGTTATTGTCTCTTTATATAAAATATTTCATTATGAAAATAACAAAGGAACCAATCTGGTGCTGTCAACCATTCATTCAGAATCAGAGCTTCCGTTCAGGATGGCGCCGCTCATTTTCATCTCCACAATTATAACCCACATGTTTGGAGGATCTGCCGGAAGAGAAGGAGCTGCTTTGCAACTTGGCGGCAGTATAGGAAGTAAACTGGCGAGATTGATGAAACTGGATGAACAGGATCAGCATGTTGTAATTATGTGTGGAATGAGTGCCGCGTTTTCGGCCTTGTTTGGTACGCCGATGGCAGCTGCAATATTTGCAATGGAGGTAGTCAGTGTTGGCGTCATGTATTATGCAGCATTGGTTCCCTGCGTTTTTTCTGCTCTGATTGCCTCGAAATTTGCGTTTACAATGGGAATCAGTCCGGAGAGTTTTAGTATTTCTGATATTCCGGAATTAACAATTGAAAATGGTGTTAAGATTATTATCATTGCTTTATTATGTGCAGCAATAAGCGTATTGTTTTGCATGCTTCTCCACGGAACAGGTGACCTGTATAGAAAATATTTGAAAAATCCGTACATCAGGATAATTTTGTCAGCATGTATGATAATATTATTATCTGCAATATTAAAAACAAATGACTATCTGGGAGCAGGCATACCTATGATAGAACGGGCAATGAATGGAGATACAGTTCCGTTTTCATTTGTACTCAAAATGATTTTTACGGCCTTGACATTAGAAGCAGGTTTTAAAGGAGGAGAAATTGTACCATCCTTTTGTGTTGGAGCAACATTGGGGTGCTTTGTCGGACAGGTACTTGATATATCGCCGTCTCTTTGTGCGGCAGTAGGCATGATTGGATTATTCTGTGGTGTCACCAATTGTCCGGTTACATCATTGCTTATAAGTTTTGAATTGTTTGGATACAAAGGTGTTTCATATTTCATGATCGCCATATCTGTCAGCTATCTTATGTCGGGATATTATGGGTTGTATAATGATCAGACAATCGTATATTCAAAGTATAAGGCAAAATATGTTAATAAGAAGACAAAATAAAAAATTGGGGCTGTCGCACTAAGACAGTCTAAAAACAGGAAGAGTCCAACCGACTCGAGACGCAATGCATGCGCATTGAAGTCTCTCTCTGGTTGGCCTCTTCC
>CADADA010000082.1 GCA_902786515.1 uncultured Lachnospiraceae bacterium
CATGATATTTCTTTGCACTTCTATTGTACCACAGAATAGTTATAAATTCAGTATTTTCAATGTTTTATGACGCTTTTATTTTGTCCTAAGCAGACACTAGTTAAGTTTCGATTGAGTATGGGGCATATTAATATATCAATTACACTATTTATTTTGACCTACTGAATGGTTGTTGCCAAACTGTTGCCACAAGGATATTATAATATCAAACTTGCGTATATGCAATATTCAATTATTCCTTGATATTGAAATGATATTTTTTTGCTCTCATTTCAAATGCATCTTTTGTACCTTCCATAACATCACAAATCTCTTGTCTTATACTTTCATCATCCATTGTTCCTGTTTGATTAACTTGAATAATATCTGTTTCAGAGTCCATCGAAATAATATATTCAGAGTCTCCATTCACTGGTATATTAGCATTATGTGTAACAACAATAATTTGCCTCTTCGATTTTGCAACCTTAAGTCTAGCAACTATTAAGTCATATACTAATCTATTATCCAAATCATCCTCTGGCTGATCCAACAATAACGGTTGATTTCCATAAGCAAGCAAAAATGTCAAAATCGTAGTTGTTTTTTGTCCCGCTGATGCATTTGATAAAGGAATAAATTTTTTTGCCTTTTCTGGTCTATAAGATACAATCAAATCGTCATCTGGTATAAAAGCAATCATTCTTGCAAACGAGTCTTCTGCTATACTTGTTATAATATCTCTTGTCTTTTTACTTAATGATTTCTGATCTTCTTTGTTTCTAATAGATATGAGCATTTTTTTATACTTTTCAATTCCATCTTCTTTTTTAAAATATAAATCCGCTAGTTCATTAATATCATCATCTACAGATGTGATTTCCTTTTGCATAATAGCTTTCAAAGTGTTAATAAATGAATTTCTGTTCCTATTCTTAGCTAACTGGAACTTAACATTCTTATCATTACCAATAACTTCTTGAATAAAATCATTTCTTAGTTTATATATTATATCAACTTTATTTCTATACGCACTTTCTAATGATTCATATTCCGCTTCTAGTTTACATAATTCCTTTTCCTTGATTAGAATCCTATCAATTTCTTCTTTCTTATTATTTCTCTGCTCCATAAGAGTATCGAGCTTAACAGTATCCAATCCATTATCTTGTAGATTTTGCATAACAGATACATACTTATTTTGAATTGCTATTCTTTTCTTTTTCCATTCAGTATTATCAACTTTTTCAAATAACTTGTCATTTTTCGATAACATTTCATTGCAAAATTGATTCAAACGATTAATATCTAACTTAAACTCATTCAAATCTTCTTCCAATAGCGACTTTATTTCGGAATCTGTCACATCATCATATGCTATAACTACTTCATCCAAATATTTCTTTATTTCATCTATTTTATTCTTTTTTCTGTCAATATAAGATAAAAGAGCTTTTTCCTGATCATCAAATAATTGTTTTTCCTTAAGTGTGTCAGAAATACCACTTTTTTCATATTTAGAAATTTGGCTCTCAATATCTAATAATTCTGTTTCCAATCTTGGCTTATCAAGAATTATTCGTTTACTATTGCTAATCTCCAATGCCTTTGATACTAAATTATTTAATGCAGCATCCTTCTCAGATAAACATTGTGGTAATTCTTTTATATCTGCATCAATAATTGCCATTAAAGAATTTGAATCCATTGCAAGTTCATAAATCTGCTTTTGCGTAAATATTTGTGCTTTAAATAAATCCAGAAAATGCTCATCCTCTATGACATTCCACTCTCCATCAATATACTTAAATAATTTTCTAGTCTGATTCTCCATTCCCTTAATATCGGTGACTTCTATTTTATATAAATCACTCAAGCGTTCAATAAATATTGAAACTTGAGATGTTCTTTTGAATATTCCCTTTCTTGTTCCACTACTCTTTGACTTACCATTTTCTTTATAAAAATTTTTCTGTTCTTCTGATATAACGTTTAAATTTTCGCCAGAGAATGAATTCATTGCTCCAGCAATAGTTCTAATTATTGAAGATTTTCCACTTCCTCTACCTCCAATAATTGTATTCATTTGCGGATTAAAGGAAATTTTTATATCTTCTTTTTCATTCAAAATACAATCAGAAATTTGTATTTTTCTGATAATCATATCTGGCTGCTTATCCGGTATATTAGAACACTCTACATCTTTCCTAACTCTCATATCATATGAAATTAAGGCTTGTCTTACACTTTCCAAGTTAGGAGTCTGGGACATTTTTAACCATGTATACGATTTTCCTATTCCCCACAATCCATGTTTTGACGATTTATCCGAAAATGGATTATCTGAAAATCTTAACATAGGAACATCTATATTTTTTGCCATTTCATATACTTTACGCCATTTCTTTGCTTGTTCCTCTGATATTGGTTTTCCATACTTTTCAGTTAATTTTTTTGAAATCATAGCAATTCCTTCTTTAGCGTAATTATCCCAAATATCATTATTGACCACTTGAACAGCATTAATATATTTTCTATCTAAAAGCTTACATATATTATCATGACTCATATCTGAGAGTCCACTAAATTCATCTATATGTGCAGGAATTACTAATGTGCCCATTGATTGAGCAGTTTCACATGCATGAAAAATATCTCCGTCTGCTGTATGTCCACTGTCCCCAAGATTTGATTTAAATATCTTTAACTGATTTAAAAATTCTTGTACAGTATTACCATCACAGTCTATATTAAATAATACCAAAATGTGAATTTTACTTGTGTCACAAGATAATTCAACACCAGGAAATACAACTATATTATTTTCCTCTCCAAGCTTTTTTATTTCATCAATTTCTCTATAATCATTATGGTCTGTAACTGCAATGCAATTTAATCCTTTATTTTTTACTTCCGTAATCCAATCATTAACTGTGTCATTATCTTTATTCTGATAGCAACTGCTAGTCATTGTATGTAAATGAAAATCGCATTTATACCATCTTAACCCTACATTTTCCATAATGCCTCCTCCTTTTCACTTTTATAATACCTAATTTACTACTTGCAGTACCTTTCTGACTGTTTCCGACTGCATCAACATCCGCATCTTCTCACTTCCACCTTCAACTTCTGGTTTTCCACACCTAAGACTATCCGGATGTTCAGATACGCAGCAATCTTTATACCAACATTCACCCATAAGTGGACCTTTAACAGACCACTTCTCGTTTTGTGTAAATTCGCCTACCAGTGATTTCATCACTCGCTCTGTAGAATATCTCTTAAAACTAGCCAAATACTGTAAAGTCTTCTCGTCATCAATCTTTGACATATTTATTCTATGATCCTCAATTGCCGACAAAACATCTTCACGAATCTTGATTTTATCTGCCTTACCGGTGCCCGTCCAAGTAACCAGCTTGCCAAATGCAAGAATTAGATACTCAAAACAAATCATATCAAGAATTGTAACCTTACCTCCCGACTTCTCTGATATTGATTTCAGCATACGATACTTATTTCGAATATCCTGATTGTCAACCACATAATCAAATGCAATATAGTACTTGTCATCCGCTTTAATTTCTAAATCTGACAATGCATCCAATATTCCTTGATTGCTTTCTTTACTTTCGATTGCGAGTTCATTATCAAAGAAAAGTTGGTTAATCAATTGCCAGAAGTGAAGTCCTGCACCTGTATCTTCTGTCCATAAATATTTCATATCACAACTCCTCTTCCAGTGTTATCCTGTTATCTTCCAGTTTCAACACTTTAAAGCTCTTATCCGATACATTGAGCCCATCACAATTTCTTAAGAAAAGCATATACTGATTGGAAAACTCAAAATTGATGAATCTCCTGATATCATCATCAATCAAAATATCTGCATTATCAATCACAATAAAATTATCCCTACACTGTTTAACTGCCTCTAAAAGATTATCTGATTTGTAATTAAACAATTTAATCGCTTTATATTCATCGGTAAATCTTAAGTCTTCTAAAATCTCATACAGAACTGTTTTACCTGTGCCACTATCTCCACCAACGAGAGTTATTCTGTCATCAAACATCAAATCGTATGAAAATGGATCTGCTTTAAATGTAATATTCTTATAAATCATCTGCTTCTCTCCTTTCATACTCCTTGCTCCACCAAGCATTATATCCTTTGCTTCCAATTACTACATCTGAATCATTGAACCTGATTTTCGCATCGTCCGGAATATCTGCAAAGGATGGCCTTGACATATAAATCTTTATATTATCCATCGCAAAAATAATTTTAAGCACATTGGGACCACATTCCTCTACGCACACCACTTTATCAGGATGTTTTACAATATTGAGTAATGTTTTGCATCCGGATGACAAATTACGGATTGTACCTAATCCATACTTTGTTTCAATATGCTTATCTGGTGTCAGTTTTGCCTCATCCACCTGCTGAATGAGAACTTACCTTTATTTCTCTCAAATATCAAAAAGGGAATTTCAGCCTTAGAGAGTATCACATTTGTTATCGGTACATATCTATATTCATCAATTCCTGGTATATATTTCAACACTCTTTTCTTATCAGGATAAACAAACACCTCATCGCTATCCCACAAAGATTCCATCTTAATAGCCACACATTTTACATTTACTTTATTTTTAAATTTGTCCAGCTCTTCTATCCTTACGCTTTTCGTTTTAGTACCATCTGTAAAATCCATATACCATCCATCGCTACATTCAATATGAACCTGTTTTTTCTTTATAGCCTCTTTAGCAAATCCAATATATTCATACAATCTATCATAATCTGTAACAAATTCCGGTAGTTCCAACTTTCTGACAAATCTGCTGTCTACAATATTGCTAACAGATTTATCATCAATCCTGAACAAACTGATAAACTCACCTGTGCTGTCTCCATCTTCATCTAAAATACTAAAAACATCATAGTCAGAATAGTAATCTACGATTGATAATTCTTTTAAGGTTGGTTTCGCAAATTTATAAATTTCATAAGTTGTACTCATACTATTCTCCTCTCTGTCCTTAATCAAAATACAATTATTTATGAATTTACCTTTTCAATATCTTTTGTCATCAATATATATTCAGCTATTATAATTTCCCCAGTCTCATTTTCAAATGAGACCACGTGAGACTGACTTGAGACTGTATGAGACTAAGTCAAGCTTTTCACTACAAAGTCCATGTTGAAGTCTTTTTATCATAAACTGAACCAGTTCTGTCATAAATCCTGTTTGCACATTTTTCTACTGTAGATGTAGGTGGTACAT
>CADADA010000083.1 GCA_902786515.1 uncultured Lachnospiraceae bacterium
ATCAATTTAAAAAAATCTTTTGGTGGATAAGTCTCACCAAAAGATTTTTTATTTTCTCTATTTTGACTATATAGATAATCCCCCGGCTGAACTGTTACGTCGAATACATACAGAATTACAAAGATATCCGGAAATGTGAATGTAACAGTCAAAACAGTAAAGTGCTCACATGCTGATATTTCTAATCCTACATGGAAATGGGATGACGATTGTTCAAAAGCGGCGGTGACATTTGACTGTGCGGATTGTAATAATACCGTAACCTTTGAAGATACAGCTATATCCAGTGTGCTTAACGAGGATAAGACAACGATTACCTTCACTGCAACTTATGAAAGCAGTGCAGGTGTGAAATACACAGATACTAAGACGGCGAATGCTTATGTGGCAACATTTGATGTATCAAATGCTACGGTGGATGTATATTATAAGCAGGATTATACAAAGTCAGATGAGACTGGTGTAGAGAGTGCGATAGTGAGAGATGGAGATAGTGGAAATCCGGTGATAGACGGTAAAGGTCAGGTTAATTTTAAGGTTACGCCGGCAGCAGGATATGAAGTAGCAGGCATTACGGTTACAGATGGAACTTATAAAAATATTAAGACCAGTGCGGATGATGAGACGATTCCTGCTAATACATACAGAATTACGAAGATTACAGGAAATACAACCATAACAGTAAATGTAAAACAGTCATCACAGGAAGAAGAGCCTACAACTGAAGAAACGGTATATTCAATCACAAATGCTACAGTTACAGGCGTGAAATCAAGTTATACATACAACGGCAAAAAACAAACACCGACTCCAAAGGTTGTGCTTGACGGTGTAACTTTGGTAAAAGATACAGATTACACAGTTGCATATAGCAGTAATAAAAATGTCGGAACTGCAACGGTTACAATAAAGAGAATTGGAAACTATACAGACCAGATAGAAGTTACATTTAAGATTACCAAAGCAAAAAATCCGGTTACTTTAAATAAAGTAAAAGTAACACTTAAAACTAAGACGGATTTGAGTAAAGCTAAAAAACTTAAAATATCTGTAAAGAATGCACAGGGTAAAGTGACATACAGTGTTAATAAAAAAGCTACAAGTGCAAAAATAAAGGTAACAGCAAAAGGTGTGGTTACAGTTCCTAAAAAATGTAAAAAAGGAACTTATAAGATTACAGTATCGGCAAAGGGAAATAAAAATTACAAATCAGGAAAAGTAGTGTATACTATTGTTGTTAAATAAGTATTTTTCTGCAACGAAAATTGAGACATAAAAGAGGCGTAGCGGTGGCTACGCCTCTTTGCTTTGCGATTGGGACATTCAATTTTATGTAAATTTAATTGCATAAATAATTATAACAATTGTGCTGTGTACTACTAATAATGTTTAAAAATATATTACATAACATTGACATTACTATTTTGCACTGATAAAATTAGTATTGGTATAATAAGTACATTTTAATTTGTGATATAATGATGCTTTTTATAATAAATAATTTTGGAAATCCGGTATATATAGTTTCCTTATTTTAAGAGGTTTTTTACATCATGAGGAGGTTTCATAAGATATGACGAAGGTGGTAATTGGGGTTTGCGATGATAAGCAGGAGGTTGTTGAACAATTAAGTAATCATATTACTATGGTTATGAGTGAATTACGAGTTAGTGACTGGACTTTGAAACAGTATATTTCACCATTAGAGCTGTTGAACGATGCGGAGGATATAGATGTTCTTTTTTTGGATATTGAGATGCCGGAAATGGATGGTGTTGAAGTGGGTAAGAAGATAAAAAAGATTAACACGGATTGTACTTTGATTATGGCTACATCAAGAGAAGAACGGTATAAAGAAGCATTTTTGATAGAAGCCTTTCGATTTGTAACTAAGCCATTTTGCATTGATGAGATTAAAGAAGCACTTAAGTCTATATTGAATAGAAAAATTGGTAAAAATGAAATCGAAGTGTTTTGGGAACGTAAAAAATTTATGATTAAAGAAAGAGACATTACAATGGTTAGAGCTTATAATGGATATGTTGAGATTTTAGTAGGTGCTTCGATTTTTAGAAAAGATGTGTCGCTTGATTGTCTGGAGCAACAATTGGATGAGAGATTGTTTTTTCGGATTAGCCGTAAATATTTGATTAATTTTGCTAATGTTGAAAGGTACGATAATAGTTCTGTAGTAGTATGTGGTGAAAAACTAAATATAGCAATAAGACGAAGAAAGGATTTTAAAAACAAGTACATAAATTATGATTTAGAATACAGATGGAGGTAAGTATGGAAAAGATAATTGAATGGGAAGTTATATACGGATTAGAATTTTTAAAGTACATTGTGGCATATATGCTTAGTACGGGACAGGGAATAGTGTACAGAAAGAAGATGATAGTGCTTTCGTTCATTGCGTCAATTATAACTATTTTAGGTTTGAGAAAAATAATGGTTATAGATGATGTGTATATTATATTATTAGTTCTTTCCTTAATATCCTTATTTGCGTGTATGAAAGAGAGTATAGTCGAACGTATATGGAGAATACTGGTTATTATGATGAGAGTAACTGCAATCGACGGTGTTGTAGAATATTTAATAATGAGGTATGTCTTTAATGAAGATTTGGATTCAGGATATTTAATTATTATAAGAAATGTTATCATAGTTTGGATGATTATAATCATGTTTATTATTAATAAATACATAGTACAGCATAAAAACATGTATACACATCAAAGTGTCAGGTTTGCAGTGATTTTTGCAGAAGTATGTTTATGTATGTGTGCAACTTATGTGATTGAGGAGTCAGAAAAGAGTAATTATGATTTTTGGCTTGGGATATTATCACTTACCGGAGTTGCATTGCTTGGAAGCAGGATTTTTGTTATTTTAGAGATGAATAAAGCACTAAAGGAAGCTGTTAATCAGGAAAAACTGTTAAACGGAATGCAAAAGGAATATTATCAGTCAATTTTAAGAGCAGAAGAAGAAACGAGAAAATATCGTCATGATATGAATAATCACTTTATGGTTATTGAGGAATATTTAAAAAAGGATAAGCCGGATGAGGCAGAAAAATATATTAAATCTCTGAAAGAAAGCTATTTAAATGTTTCAAGAAAAAAATACAACGTGGGAAATGATGTGATTGATGCTATATCAGGATATTATTTGCAGTTATCTGATGATTTTACGGATATTAATGTTAATGGGTATGTTCCTGATGATATAGGGATTAATGATATTAATCTATGTACGATTTATGCTAATCTGTTAAAAAATGCTGTTGAAGAATTGCAACGGCTAAAGTCAGATGGATATGCTAATCTGATTTTAAAGATTGATTTTCAGGTTGGAAAAGATTTTTTCAAAATATCGGTTAAAAATACTGCAAAAGAAAATATTAATTTCAATGGAATTAATACATCAACATCCAAGGGCGATAAAAACAACCATGGGATTGGCTTAAGTAACATAAAAAGAGCTATTGAAAAAGAAAACGGTAACATTACTTTAAGTCGGGCAGATGGTTTTGTGCATGCTGATGTAATTATTCCTATTGCAAAATGAATATCCGAATCGAGAGATAATATTATTAATGTCTGTGAAACCATGACCATAAAAATGTAAGATAAACCATGATATTGTATCCTCCTCATCTTCTGTAGTATGATTCTATTTTACATAATTTAAATATTTTTGCAAGTATAACTCCTTGAACGTTCGTATAACTTGTTGAATGAAGGGGGCATCTAAACGATGCCTTTTTTTCGTGTAACAAGCAAAGCAAATTGAGTGTATATAAAGGGACCACATTTGATATAAATTAATCATTTGTTTGGGGGAATTTATACGTTCGAGGAGTTATGAGGTACGTTCAAGGAGTTATTATTGAAGTTTTGATTGAGAGGAGATAAAATGACAATTGTTGAGAAACAAATCTGGAAATTGTTACATATATTGAATTGAGGAGAACGATATGTTGGAAATCAAAGAAAATCAAGAATTAGATATTGATAATATTATTAGTTACAGAGGGAAAATAAAGCAGACAGAAATTGAGAATGTAGGAAAGGAAATGGAAAACTACATTCAGAATAAGGGAGCGAAGAGAAAGGGAAATCCTATCACTGCAACCTATGCAGTTGAAGGCGATATAATTGATATAGAATTGCTTATGCCGATAGACGTAAGTGTTGATTCTTCAGATAAATTTGTTTTCAAAAATAAAATTAAAATAGTTAATGCTGTGGTTGCTGCCTTTAAGGGGCATCCGATGAGGTTACAGGACGCATGTGGCAGATTGAATCAGTACATAGCAGAGCATAATTTACAGCCGATAACTGTAGGATATAATGTAACAAAGAAGACGGATATGTTAAATCCGGACTAAGACGCTGATAAAATTCGCGAAAACCATCAGCATCCCCAAAGATAGCACTTTTGAAAAAGTACCCGGGTAGAGTATATCACTTTTTCAATTTCGTGTAAACAAAATACAATAAAAGGTGTTTTTAAGATGGAAATGGTTTTTAGTAATGGATTCTGTGAAATGTCAGCAGAAGAAACACAGATTGTAGATGGAGGTTCGGCAAAACAAGCTGCTGCAGTAGGAGTAGGTACTGTCATGGTTGCTTGGGCACCAGTAGCGGCATTTGTTCCAGGAGTAGGCTGGGCAGCATGTGGAGCTTTATTGCTTACTGGAGGAGGCCTTATTGGTAAAGGAACCGGATGCTATTAGGAGGAAATAAATTTGGAGAATTTTATTGAATTAAATTTTGCAGAATTGGAATTAATTGATGGTGGTAAGAAATCATTAAGTGACTGGATGTTGCTAGGGGGAGCGTTATGTTGCATTCCGTTAAACCCGTATGTGGGTGGAGCACTTACAGTTGCAGTGTTTGTTTGCACAGATTAAATGTTCGTATATTTAATTTGTAGACATATTAATTTTTTGTAATTATTTATAAGAATGGGATTATAGTGATTAACAAAATTATAATCCCATTTTAAATGGAGGTTTTATGGATTTTATCAAATATTTTAGAAGATCGACTTTCAAGAATAATGTCAGGAAAATATATCCAAGGTGGTTTGGAGGGGTTGTTCTTTTGCTCGAGACTTTAGCTGTCCTTATGGTTTATTATTTTAGCAAGCTTCAAAAAAATGATGTACTGGCTATGTTGGGATTAATTTTTATTTATGTAATAGGTTTTTGTGAGTTTTATATAAGATATAAAATCAAGTCAAACTATTTCTCACAAGGTTTTGAAATGGGAAAAAATACAGATTTTTATATGAACAAGGTTAAGATGATTTTTCCTGTTAGCGCATTGGTAACTATAGGATGTAATATTAATATATTCATTGGTTTGATTGTTACAGAAAAATATACATTGTATGATATTTATTGGATATGGATGGTTACTGTTGTAATATTGTTGGTATTGGAGCCTTTTCTGGATTTAACTACTGGATTTAAGAATGAACTGATTTTAACAGACAATAAAATAATAGATTTGACTTATGTTCAAGATGTTCGCGTATCTAAGGAAAGAAAAACATCTAAAGGCTCTGTGTATGAAGTTGAATTTTGGACAAATGGAGAAAAAGTCGGAAAGGATTGTTATTTTGATGATGACTTCTTTAGAATAAAAAAATATTTATTGAATAGGTTTTAGCATTTGATTTTTTGATTGACGTAGGTTTGATATTAGTGTTTTTATTCTTTGTGCAATAGAAAAAATTATGAAAGCATGCAAATTAAATCAGATGAGGTGAAATATGGAAAAATTATTGTTATTTTGTGGTATATGGATAATTATTGTGCCTATATTATTTGAAAACGGAGATTTTGGTAAACAAAAAAATTTTTCTTATACACAAGTTATTGGTCTTTTTGTAATTTTAATGGGAATATTACATTTCTTTGATGTTGTGAAAAAAGGAAATTACATAGATATTGTTTTGTGTATTGCTGATTTGGGTTGGAAAATTGTCATATGATAAAATGAAAAATAAAAACACAAGAATCATTAGAGTTATGTGTTGTATTAGTATAGTTTTGGGAATTTTATCTTCAGCAATAGTTATTCTTACGTGTTAGTTAATAGGACTTTCGGTGTCGAAAAAGAAAATTGTAGAATAAGAATACATATATTTAATACATGCTATAAATTAAATATGATGATTATTATGTGATTCATATATTGGATTCTTCAGATAAATTTGTTTTCAAAAATAAAATTAAAATAGTTAATGCTGTGGTTGCTGCCTTTAAGGGGCATCCGATGAGGTTACAGGATGCATGTGGCAGATTGAATCAGTACATAGCAGAGCATAATTTACAGCCGATAACTGTAGGATATAATGTAACAAAGAAGACGGATATGTTAAATCCGGACATAAAAATAAGACGCTGATAAAATTCGCGAAAACCATCAGCGTCCCCAAACAACTAAGCACTTCATAGAAAAGTACTCGAGTAAAGCATATCACTTTTCTTGGTAAGTGTAAAGAAAAAACAATTAAGAAAAGGAGATTTAAAACAATGGAAATGGCATTAAATAAAGGGTTTTGTGAAATTAGTCTAGAAGAATCTGAAGACGTAAATGGTGGTGGCGTTGTTGCCGCAGTATACGCATTAGGATTTGTTATGAATATGACCCCTGCTGGCGCATTGGTGACTTGCGGAGTGATTGCTGTTGCTGCAGTTGCAGGGGGAATAGCTGTATCGCGTGCGTAACGAAACGTAAAAAATTGATTGGAGGAAAAAGATGAATATTCAAGGATTTACAGAAATTGTAGAGTCGGATCTTTTAGCTATTGATGGAGGTTGGACTTGGAAAAATACGGTTGATGTGGCTGTAGCAGTAGGCTGTGTAGCGTTAGGCTGCACAGGACCTGCGGGTGTTGTTATTGGTTCAATTATTTCTGTAGGCTATACGGTAGGCCGAGGAATATAGAATAAGTGATTACTGCACGCTTGGACTTTGTTCAAGTGTGCAGTAATCAAATAAATAATATACAAGAGTAATAAGAAAGGATATAAGGACATGAACTTTATTTCGCATTTATTAGTCGCAATTGTATATCTAGGAGTTTTTTTGGTGACAGTTCTAGTAGACAAAAAGGTTGCTTTTGTTTTCGCTATTTCTGCCTCTTTTTTGTTAGTGTTAGCTGGATTGTGCACCAATGTTAACTTGTATTTTGCTTGTATTGCTTGGTCTGCTGTAGATATTATTTTGATGGCATATATATTGATTTTTAAGAAAAAGGCAAAAACAATAGTGTACTCAATTGTCCAGATTATTTTGTTTTCAATTTGGCTTTGGATCCGATTTGTATAAAAGGATACAAATACAATGAAATTTGAAGAAATTTTAAAATAATATGTTGGATGCCATTGCTTTCATTTGTTGGTATTATAATAGGCATTGTAATGGCAGATTGTCTACAGAAAAGTATTGGTATCGGAATTTCTTTGGGATGATTGATAGGTATTTTATTGGAGTTTGTACATTGTTTATGTTGAATAAGATACAATCACGAAAAAAGGGATTAATTGATGAAAAGCTATTGTATAAAACAGTATGACATCATGGACTGCGGAGTTGCCTGCCTTGCAACTATCTGTAAGCAGAATGGTTACAAAATAGGTATCACTAAGACTCGTGAAGTCACAGGAACAGATAAACAGTGAACAAACGCATATGGTGTGATTAAGGATACTGAGCAATTGATATTTAGCGCAAAGGGAGTTAAAGAAAATAAAGAAGCATTTTTTCAGAGTCCCCATTGCCGTGTATCACTCACGTTATTGTGGATTGAGACTTATTACACTATGTGGTTATACAAAAATTACAAAAAACAGGTGCTTATAGCCGGTGCGGCAACAGGTGCAGGATTGGTTTTGGCATTGGTATCAAATCCAGCCGGATGGGCTATTGCAGGTGGAGCAATTGTTGGTGGCGGATTGGGTCTCTTGTCGGTTAGTTAACGTAACATACGTTTATTTCTGAGTGAAAGGCGATATAATGGAGAGTATGATTATTATTTCTGGAATATGGATTGCTATTTTACCATATATGAAATGGAATAAGGTTGGAAGAAAAATTTCTTTATTTCATTTAATTACAGGATTATATACGTGTATTAGTATTATCGGATATATGATAAATGATGAGTTGTTTAGCTATATATGGGTTCAGGTAGCTTATATTATAATGTGTATTCTATTAATGCTAGATATTATAGAAAAGCTAAAAGAACCCAAAGTTGGCATGCGCGTACTGGCAATTGCTACTTCGATTCTAGGATTAATACTATCTATAGTTGTTTTTTTAGTGGATTCTAAAGAAATTAGCTCCGCTATTATTATGATAGCTGGTTCGATGATAATATTATCGATTCCATTTTATAGAGTTAATTCCTGCTCTATAAAGAGCAAAAAATAAAAGTAAACTCCTTGGTTATGTTTATAAACAGAGAGTTTATTGATGATAAAGTAAGCGTCAAATCCTACGCCCCGTCTATATAGTAAGCGTCGCTTAATTGCGACGCTTACTATAGCAATCAGCCGGCAGACTTTTCGACCACGG
>CADADA010000084.1 GCA_902786515.1 uncultured Lachnospiraceae bacterium
ACCATGGAAAATAAAATCCAAACTTTTATCATGGTATATGAGATGTTTCATTTACTAAAGCATTAAGTTTGGATAATATTAAGGTTTGGATAAATGAGATAATCGAGAATTCTCGATTATCTCGTGAATATTTGTATTGTACAGCTTATAAAGGCCTGTGTCCTTCCCAATCTGATTATCAAACGGAATAACCACATTACCGCACTTCAAAAGTCCCATACCTGACTGACTATTGGTTACAAATCGAAGCTGTGCATCGGATACTCCTATGACTTCTGCCATATTGGAACTATCAGTATTAGTGGTGCGCGCTATCATGATGGGAATGCTCTTCCTTTCTATATATTTATGGTCATTATAACCGACAATCGACGGACAGGCAAGCCCGGTAGATTTTGGATAAAATTTTATAGCTATAACAATTCACCACTTATAGCGGCAGCAGCTTTAGCTGATTATCTTAAAATGGAATTGATAAATAAATCAAATGATATTACCGCTGAGGAAGCTCCCTTCGATTCAAACCGAATAGACCGACTGATGATGATTTTTTCTAATCAAAAAAATGGGCTGTGCTTTTACGAATAAAAATTTGTAAAGTATCAGCTCCATCTTATACATTCAACGTATCTTTCTCTTTGTTTTATTCATCCCAATAATCTTCCGTTTCTTTGGATGTAGTTCGCATTCCAAACAACTTCCACATAAAGTCTTCTCTTTCATGTAAAATATCTATGATATAAATAGTCTCTTCAGTGATCCTGTAAAACGCATAGTTATGTTCTGTATATACCATAAGGTAATCACATGGTACTCCCAGTGTCTTCTCCACTGATATTCCGGATTTTTCAAACTCCTGTAACCTGCGCAACACTTTCGTCATATTTGACACTACACGTTTTGCTACATCTGCGCCGAAGTTCATAGTTACATCACGCTTAATATTCCGCAACTTCTGTGCCGCATCTGGTGAATATTCCAGTCTCTTCAAATTCTATACCCCCAGTTCTTTTTCTAAGTCATCTGCAGAAATCCATCCTTCTCTATCCGCACGTTCTTCAGCACTTTTCAATTTTGAGAACAGTGTATATGCCGCTCTATATCGATCAAGCTCATCAATTTCTTCCATTGTAAGAATTCCATACTGACCATGACCATTACGTGTCAAATATACACGATTAAATGCATCTACTTCTTTTAATACTTCTGTATAATTTCTAAGATCAGACACCGGTTTAATATTTGGCATAACAATTCCTCCATTTCATATATCACACAAAAACAAATCCATTTAATTAGTATTATTATATCAATGAATCATCATACACGCAACAATATTTGCATGCAAATTTTACAGCAAATCTATCATATTATAAAAATGGGCATCTAACCATTTTCTCAACTTTGTTTTAATAAGTACTTAGCTCTCGTTGATCAACGTTCAAAATTTGAATCCTTAAGCTCAAACTTGGTAAATCTTTGGTAAATCTCAATTTCAAATCCCACAAATCCTTATTTTACAAGGCTTTGAGGCTTAACGACAGATGTTGCCGTGGCAGATGAATAGCACTTTTATCATCTTTCAAAAAACTCCTTATTTCCGCTGTTTTCCTTGTATTTTCAAGGGTTTGAGAGTTCTCCCTGATTGTGCTTAAATAACCGTTTCGTCTTAAAAATTCTTATATTTTCTTTACAAAAGAAACATGCTTTTTTAATTCAATAAAAGCATTCTTTTGATAGAAACCATATGCAGGAACATTTTGCTCTGTTTGTAAAAAAGCATGAAATATTCCCATTTTCTTTAATTCTTTTTCCATTTCTTCTAAAAAATGTGTTCCCAATCCCTTTCCCTGTTTATTTGCCTTTATGAAAAACTCATCAATACAGTATTCTGTTCCTGTGTGCCAATGTTTGATGCGCCCCATAGAAACACCAATCAATTCGCCATTTTCAAATAATCCATATGACAAAGAATTGTTCTGCCCCATTAAGTCGTTCAAATATAAATTCAGCTGTTTTAAATCTGACCAGTCATCATTCCAAGGTGCGATTGTAAATAAACCAATAAATAATTCTCTGACATAGTCTATTTCATCTATTCCGATTCTTTTAAAATCAAATATTACCTTATCCATAACTGTCTCCTTATCCCCAAGTAAACAACAACAGTATTTGCTTGCAAATTTATCACATTATAAATATAGCCAGACATACACCAAACATATCTGACCATTTCATTTATTTCTGTTGTAACAAATCCTTCCAATTCTCTGGAAATCCCATTGTCTTAACATCAATTTTTTCATACTTATCTATAAGCATTTCGATTTGATCCACATAAAAATCCCAATGCTTATCATTCTTAAGAATTTGCTTCATACAAAGCAGAACACCAAATATTCGATTATTACCAATACCTAATTTTGAATACTCCTTGTACAAAATCGGTGTCTTTGAAAGTTTTGCATTGTATAGTCTTCCATAATGTGCACAAATATTTCGCACATAGGAAATACTCTCCAACCAACTTTCTAAGTATGTATAGCCAATTCCAAAACTCTTAGCTACTGCTTTTTTATCTTCATTCTTCATATTTTTATAAAACTTTGAAAGTGTACCAAAACTGAACACCTCTACCAACGCATAGATAGGTAATTCTCCACCTTCATAGTTTTGTATGAAGTTTCTTACAAACGGAGCTTTTGAGTTTCTTCCGACTTCTTCCCCAATATCATCTATAAATATTTTATGATATTCTTCATCAACAAAATTTGTAGGTTCCTTATATCCCAGAACACCATATGTCTCCGCAAAATAATTCGCTATCCTACACCTAACATTTACTTCTATCTTTTCAATTTCAGCAAATGTAATTTGCCTAAAATTCGAATTAAAAAGATATAACTCTACTATCTGTTCAAATGTTACACCGACATTATAATTACCGTTTTTAGGCTTTAATCCTAAGCTATATGCTTTTATTAATCTAAAGTATGAAATATCATTTAATATCTTCTTGGCATATTCTTCATCGTTGATAATAAGCCCCAAAGCTTTTAAGTTTTCAACCTGTTCATCAATCGTCATAGGCAGTTGATGTTGCTTTACTTCACTCATACGGTTTTCTCCTTAAGACATAATTAAAAGACCCAACGTGGTCCGCATCGTTGAGAGGCGTGTTGGGTTCTGTTAATGTTAGTATATGCTATATTCGAAAAAAAAACAATATTTTTTGAAAATTTTTTCATAATGTGCTAGACTCTTCACTCAATCATTATCTACTGTAAAAAGGGTAAATCGAGGATAAATTTCACTTTCAAATCCCACAATCCCTTATTTTACAAGGCTTTTAAACTGTAAGGAAGATGTTGCCGTGGCAGATGAATAGAACTTTTATCATCCTTATAAATCCTTTCTTTCCCTTGATTTTACTTACTCATCTCTTCGAATGGCTTCATCGAATTACAACCCAACTTCCTTTTTTGTTAGAGCCGATTCGTTCTATTAGACCCTTTTTCTTTAAACTGACCAATGTACGCTCAATAGTTCTTTTTGTCACACCCACTTCGGCAGCCATTTCATCTGCCGTTTTTTGTGGATTACTTATCAATATCCCTAAAACAGCTTTTTCTGTTTTATTTATACCGACATTTATACCGACATTTATGCCGACATTTTTTTGACTCATTTCTAATACTTTCTCATCATACGGAATCCTACACTTTATATAATTATCTGTGATTTCAAAAACACCCTTCCCGTATTTCTTTATAATGGTAGGTACTCCATGCCCAGTATGCTCTGTAAGTCCCATATGTGACATCCTCCCCCGCCTAAAGAGGCGGGAGCTTCCCGTCTCCGGCAAGTTTGGTTCTCGTTCGATAGTACCAATGTACTAAGCATAAGCGAGCTAACCCCGTGTGTCCCACGGTTCTGTTATTATGGCTATGCGAAAAATATCCTCATACCCTCATTTCTGATATTTATTGCAGCATTTACATCTCTGTCGTGATGCATACCGCATTCAGGACAATTCCCTGCTCTTATACCCAAATTTTTTGTTTCCTTGTTTACATACCCACATGCCGAACAGGTTTGACTGCTCGCAAAGAATCTATCTACTTTTACAAGCTTTTTGCCCTGTTCTTCA
>CADADA010000085.1 GCA_902786515.1 uncultured Lachnospiraceae bacterium
CAACGGTATAAGATAGAAGCTAAAAATAGCGAATTAAAACACCGACATGGTTATGACGTAGCGTCATCATCAGGTCTTATTGGTATGGAAATGCAGGGTACAATGGCTATCTTTGCAGTAAATCTCAAAAGAATTGTAAAATTAATCAATGAAAAATAGAAAAATCAACTTAGAATATGAGACGTTTTATTAGGGAATGAAACAAGAAATCCATCAGAACCATTCGGCACTGGTGGATTTTTCTATTCTCTATAGATTTTTATTAAAAATGGTGTGTTTTTCAGTGCCCTCGATAAATCTCCGTGGGGTTATTATTCTATAATTACTACTATAAGGGATGTTATTTTTCTAAACTTTTCATTGTTGGGATAGAAATTCTCCATAACGTATTATTACTCATTATTAAGTAACTCCAGATTTTTCATAATTTTTCTATAACATATTATCACTTATTATTCGGTACTATGCAAGCAAAATTTGTTGCACTTTTGTTGTACCTGCAATTTTCTGTTGCACTGCAACAATTACACTCTAGGACTCTTTCCTAAAAAATGTGTAAATTGCGTGATAAATCTTCAATTGCTTGTGTTTTCTTCATGTCAGTAACTTCTGCATATATATCCAAGGTTGTTTCGATATTTGCGTGTCCCATTACTGCCTGAATTACTTTTACATTTGTTTCGTTCTCACAAAATCGGGTACAAAATGTGTGTCTTAAATGGTGACAGGAAAAGTGAGGGATAATAATAGGTTGTCTTTATTCACGTTTAGCTTTCAATACTTCCTCTGCATTATAATTTTCTAATATGCGTCGAATAGTACGATTAACTGCTTGCGGATTATGCAACTTACCAAACCTATTAGCAAAAATGAAACCAGACATCCCATCTACTTCCATCGTGTTATAGCTTCCTTCTTCTTTCTGCCTTGCAGCTTCTTCTTTGAAAGCCTTATACACTTCTTCCATCATCGGCACATTCCGGATACCTGCTTCGGTCTTAGGTAAAGAAACTTGAAACTCACATTTGTAAGTATCTGTTCTTCTAGGATAATACGTCACACTATGGTTAATATTAATCATGCGTTTTTCATAATCAATATCTTCCCATCGTAATCCAATGATTTCTCCAATTCGACACCCTGTTCCCAACAATACTGTAAACAATGGTGTCCAATGACAGAACACAGGATTATTAGCAGTATAGTTCATAAATGCCCTCTGCTGTTCAATCGTTAAAGCATGTCGCACACCATGATTTTTCCCCGGTTTCTTCTTGACTTGTGCCATAACTCCGTCACTTGGGTTCGTTCGGATTATATCATCTCGTACTGCCATTTGAAATGTGGGGTGTAGCACCGAATGTACTGTTTCAAGCGTATTCACTTGAATTCCTTTTTCCTTAATTAAATACAGATAGAAATGCAATACGTCTGAATATTTAATATCCCCAACTTTATTTTTACCAAATGTTTCTCGAACGAAATGGTCATAAATGTATGTATAATTGGTATATGTCGTTGACCTTAAATCTGTTTTTGTAGAAATATATCGGTCAAATACAAAATTCAAATCTGAATTTCCTGCTGCATACACATCTAAACCGTCAAGTTGATCCTTTAGAAGTTCTTTTTCCTTTTCCCTTAGCTCCATCAAATCCTTTGAGTACAAATACTTTCTTTTGTGTGTAAATGGATCAGTATATGTGTATATGTACATCAAATCATATTTTCGTTGGGTTTCTCCTTTTCTTAATGCCCTGCCTTTATTATCTTTCCTAGCTTGTGCCATATTATTGCTCCTTTCCTTAAACGGAAAGAGCTTTGTACCCACATCAGGATGTCCTGAAAAGAATTTCAACACCCTTCTGCAATACTTGTGTTATGGTCAGATTATGAGTCTGTGCATATTTTTTAATCTTCTCATATTCGGCTGGTGTTACCCTCATAGTAATTGTTTTATCTTTTACTTCTTCTATTTTAGGTCTACCCATTTTTGCCATGTATGCACCTCCTCTGCATCTGATACCATTATACTTTTCGTATTACAAAAAGTCAAGCAAAAGTACAACAACTCTTTAGCCATCTATTCTAAATGTTTCTAAATACTTTTCAAACAGCTCACAGTTCACCAAAACAACCTTATCTACCTTGTATATGGCTTTAGCCTCTTTTGCCAGCTTTTCAAATTTGCTTTGACAGATGCTATACAATTCTGCACCTTCCTTATAACGAACAAATTTTTTTCTATTAACTCTCGATTCCATTAAAACAATCCTCCCATCTTTGCACAGCCTTATCTGCTTATAAATAAAGAAACAGTTTTTTCCTCATTTATAAGCAGATAAAAACTGCTATACAGGTGACAGTTCATTACTCTGCCCACATCGGTATCGCACCGTCATTCAAATTGACCGGACTGCAATTTTTTCACAGCCCGGAAGTATCATTATTACAGATATGCTTCATCGCCTTGTGTAACTGCTACACTTTTTGCCAAATTTATCTCGCTCCATACCTTTGCTTCAATGTTGTATTCCAACATTTCCTCACGTTCACTCATCTCAAAAAGAGCAGGTATCTCATGGCGAATCTGCCTAGTGGCTCCACATATCCTCACGTCCTGTATGCAAATCAATATTCAGTTTTCAAGGTACACTCTGCATATGCTCTATTCAATGAAACGAAAGGGAACTCATTGACCTATAGTTATGCAACTTCAAAATCCAATATTTTCGTAATAAGCTTTGTTTCTAACCTGCAACGTAATGTTTCATCAACGCAATAATGTACTTGTCCGCTTTCATCATATAGTTTTCTGGTGGACAATGTAATTATGTAGCCTTCATAATGCTTTAACACTGCGTTGATTGCATTTACATCACCTTCTGATGCTGCCTTTATAATATGGAAAGGCAACAAATTCTTTTCTTTCATGTGCTTACATTCCTTTTTCATCTGTTACTCCTTCCATAATCTCTTTTAAAATTTCCAGTGAGCGTGTTCGATGTTCATGAATGGTACTACGCACTAGATTCATTTCTCTTGCAATATCCGCATCACTCATCTCCATAAAATAAGAAAGCAAAATAACATTCCGTTTTCTTTCTGTGAGTTCCTTTAATGCTTCTGCAATCAAAGTATCTTTTACTTCAATATCATATCCATGCACTTTGAAATGACAGTTTTCAGTTCCATACTCATCCATAGTAAATAATTTGCTCAGCTCCTTTTCCGACAGTTCAGAGAAAGTGACTTCGTGTTTTCTACGATAGTCCATGTGTTTGTAATAATTAATAGCTTCGCCCTTTAATGACATCTGACATAATCGGTCAAACCGATGCCGGATACTCATTTCATCCTTAGAAGAAGGTTGCCCCATACGAGTTCACCTCCTCCCGTTCCGAATGACAAGGCATTAGCCTTTTTCCCTTCCGGTATATCTGCCAAATAGAACAAGGCAGATGTTCGGGTAGATTAAAAATATTTAAAATAAAAAAAGCCTGAACAGGCAAAATAAGCTCTTTCTCATATTTGGATATCTCATAATCATCAGAATTTCTGAATTGCTCATACCCAAAAGAGATAAAACAATACTAGAACTGGTAAAATATCCAAGTTAAAAAAGAACCGTAAAATTACCATACAGGCGTCTTTTTCATTATTTATATGCAAATATATATCACTCATTTCTGTGTAATATATCTTTTTAATAACTATTCTTTTATACAATATATAACGTGGAACTTCATTTTCATTTATACATTTGAATGTTATTTGTATGATCATTTTTACTAAAAATAACATTTTACAAATAATTTGTACGATACATTTTCTTCATTTTCCGAAGACAGTATTACCATATAAACCCGCACAATATAAAAAATTCGTAACAGTTCAGCCGGGGGATTATCTATATAGTCAAAATAGAGAAAATAAAAAATCTTTTGGTGAGACTTATCCACCAAAAGATTTTTTTAAATTGAT
>CADADA010000086.1 GCA_902786515.1 uncultured Lachnospiraceae bacterium
TTTATCTCTATATTTTGTGCAGGAATGCCCAGTTATAACGCAACAAAAAAAGTATGGACACTTTCAGGAAAAAAAGAAGAACCAATCTCTCTAAAATATCGTGGAGATGGTTGGCCAGGATACTTCAAGGCTGTTTGGAAAGACGGTTCTGAATATCAATTAAGTTATAACAACAGTTGGGGCAAGATATTAGGACGCCATTTAGGTTTCCGCTGTAAGATATGTCCAGATGGCATAGGAATGTTAAGTGACATATCTGTAGGTGATTCATGGAGTACGAAAAATGGCTATCCTGACTTTGCAGAACAAGATGGGCGATGTTTTGTCCTTGTCCGTACTGAAAGAGGAAGGTTGGCTATGAACGCAGCCGAGAAAGCTGGATATTTGGTCAAGCAAAAATTAAAAATTGACAGGATTAAAGATATGCAACCATATCAATATCAAAGAAGAAGAACTGTAGGATGGCGCATAATACCTGTTCAGTTTTTAACGCAAGGGTTACTAAACATAAAAGGGTTTAGATCTAATAGACTAATGCTTAAAAGTAATTATAAAGAAGGTATAAAAACTATCTTGGGAACTTTATCTCGCTTTCTTAAAGCACGAAACAATACGAAAATATAATGGGAAGTAGCAAGAAAATAGTAAAGGGAGTTGCGTGGACTACAATACTTAATATTGTTAATGCCATTTACAATTTCATAGCAGTTCCCATACTCATAGGATATTTTGGTAAGGAGCAATATGGATTGATCGGTCTGGCTATGTCCATCAATGTGTATATGCGTTTAATGGATATGGGCCTTAACTCTACTAACGTCAGGTTCTATTCTGCATGGCTGGCTCAGAAAGAATATGATAAAGTAAGGAAGTCGTTTCAAACAAGCTTGAGTTTCTATGGTTGTATAGGACTTGTTAATGCTGTTATTCTTTTAATCATCTGTGCTTTCTCTGAAAGCATATTCAATGTTACACCAGAACAGAATGTTATTTTACAGCATCTGCTCATCATACTCTCTGTATCTGCGTTTTGCAATTGGTTTTCTTCTTGTTTTGACCAACTTATCAAGGGAACGGAAAATGTTGATTGGATCCAGCGACGTCAGCTAATCCCTAAGTTTTTACAGATATTTGTACTTTTTGCCACCGTATTCTTACACTTCAACATTGAGTTCTATTATGTTCTCACATGCCTGGCTACTATCTCCATAGTACCCATATCGATTCGGAAGATTAAGCTTGAGGTTCCTTTTGTCGGCTTTGTCCCACGATTTGACAAACATGTTTTCAGAGAGATGTTGCCATACGCATTAAACATATTCTCGTTCAGTTTGTTTCAGTTCTCATTTTACCACTTACGCCCCGTGTTTCTGGGCATTCAGGGTACAATTGGTGCGGTAGCAGACTATCGCATCTTGAATGGTGTAATTATGGCAGTCCACATGATAGGAGGTGCTTTTTTACCCGTTCTGCTTCCATCTGCGTCAAAGGTACGGGCCCGCAATGACATGAAATCTTATTATCGTGTGGCTTACGACGGCACTAAATATATATCCATCCTGCTCTGCTTTTTTACATTTGGCATGATGTCTATCGGCCCGGATATTCTTACCATCTATGTTGGTGAAGAATATCTCTATTTGATTCCGTGGTTCAACCTGTGGCTCATTTGCAACCTTGTCAGCCACAACCAGGCTATTTCAAGCCTTATCCTTTCTGGTTCGGATATACGTGCCATCTCATACAATAGTGCCATTGCCTCAATCTTAGGATTGATAGCTACATGGTTTCTGATTCCTATTTATCAAATAGGAGGAGCCGTCATTGGTTTTGCCGTCTATGGAGCCGTACAGATGCTGTTCTATTATCTCTACTATTGGCAAAAAAAAATGAATATCAATTCCTGGAAAGTATTATACTATTCCTTTGGTCCATACCTGCTGTTAGGTGGTGTTCTTTATTTTATTTGCATCAATATTCCATGTAATAGCAATGCGTGGATTCGCATTATTGTAAGGGGTATCATCTTTATGATTTCATATTTGTTATTTTCATTTCTGATGATTAATTCTGGAGATAAACAATTTATCTCTAATATAATCAAATTAAAAAAATAATTATGTCCTTCAATATACTGTTACTTAATGCAGTAGTTTACATCTGTACTTTCCTGTATGCTTTTTATAAGGCTAAGACACTAAATTTGTATGTGTTTATATGGTTAGCGTATAGTATTGTCACCCTTATGGGGTATTTGTGTGTTTCATGGGATATGTACTATGTTAAAGGTGAAGTTGATTTAGGAGAACGGTTAAGCATAACACCCTATGTGTTATCCTATTTTACAACACTATTGTTAACACATCCATTTAAGGAATATCGAAAATTTACGGTTAATTATCAACTATTTAGGTCTGGTTTCTTGTTTAAACTAAGTGTTGTTCTGTTATTTGTCTTTGTATTCCAAACAATTGTAAATACATACAGAGCTTTTATCGTAGTTAACACCGTGGGGTTAGGTGAAGCTTATTATATGCAGCATGAGGGAGAATCTATAGTCGTTTTTGAATCTGAGATTCTTAATCGCATTGTTCATATTACTAGGGTATTATCAGACTCTTGTATTTCTATATATGTTATATATTTCTTATCAAGAATTACTTCTCGAATTGGTAATCTTTATATAAATTTAGCGATGATGAGCGTTGCCTTTTTACCAAGTATAATGTCATCGCTTGCAGCAGGGTCGAAGGGTGGTCTTTTCTTTGTTTCTTTTGGTATATTATTCTTTTATTTAATTTTTCGGCCATACTTGAACTCTAAAATTAACAGGCGTTTTATAGTAATTGGTGGTATTGTTGCCTTCATTTTTATAAGTACAGTACTTTCAATCGTTAGTGAAAGGATTGAACTTAAAATGAGATATACAGATGACTCGCTTGAACAAAGTCATTTGGTCAGGTATTTGGGCGAATCCTATCCCAATTTGGGTGTGTTTTATTATGGTCAAGTAAAACAACATCCTAATGGCCGACGGTTTTTCCCAGAATTCTTTGATACTAATGCAGAGGCTACTATTTATAAGTACAAAGGTATTGATGAAAAATTCGATTATTGGAACGGTATAACTGGAGTAAGAATGGCCAACTTTAAAACTTTTTGGGGAGATTGGTATGTTGAATTTGGTACTATTGGCTCTTGCATAGCAATTCTAATAATGTATTATATCTTTAGAAAATTATGTTTTACATCTTCTAACTGGACATTATCTCGTTTACCTCTTATCTATTTCTTCTATATCAAAATAATTATTAGAGGGTGCTTTACAGGGAGTGGTTTGGAAGGCACGGAAACTCATAAAGCAATATTAGTATTGGTTTTGTTGACTTTTATATTAAGACGTGTTGAAAGGAAATGTCTTCGGATTTAGATTTAGAGCCGTTATAATAACGTTCCCAATTCTTATGTTAAGTATACCATAAGTCTCCATAAGGGTATTGCCAAAATGCTCATCAAACATTATTGCGGTTTAAACCCCTGAACAACTAATAATTATAACAATGTATGTGAATTATTATTTGTACATAACATACATTAGCGGAATAGAGGTAAGATGTTTAGCTTCAAATGGTTACAAGTATTTTGCGGATTTTCAATCCTTTGTAAATAAATTTCAAACATACATTGGAAATCATTAGAGATATCCAAACCTACTAATGACAAAGAAGCTAAACATACTCAAAGCTCCGGAGATGATAGAGATTGGGCAGGAACAACTGAAAATGTCCTTTATTGCTACCTGCATTGAGGCAATGGCACGCACGCAAGGAGTAAGCTACAGCGACCCATACATTGCTGATGAGTTCATCATGGAAAATACCACATCACAATGAATAACGAAATAAGCGATTACCACAACCCAGAGGGAGCCTGCTGACAAGCCGCGTGCGTCGGTTCCACGACTGCCTCGACGAGGTGCTTGAAAAACATCGCGGACAGGAGGAAGGCGAACTCTATGCCGTGGCGGTGCTTGAGGAGCTGGCTGACGGATGCCACACGATGGGTCTGCCACAGGAGTTTGCCATGCGCATGGCGGGATTTCAGCATCTGTTCGGCCACGACACGGAATTGGTGAAGACTGTCTTCCAGACAGCCTATCTGCATGAGAACCACAAGAGTGTGCCTCTGAAATATATGCGCCCGTCGGCATTGCTCACATACAAGACCGAGGCATATATGCGAAACCACTATGTGCTGCGCCTGAACATAATGACAGGTGTGCCCGAATACAAGATAAAAGGTCTGGGCTACGGCTTCCAGCCTCTGGACCAGAAAGCACGCAATACCATGTCAATCAATGCCTTGAAAGCGGGAGTAGACTCTTGGGACAAGGATCTGAACAGATATATCGACAGCAACCTCATTCCTCAGTATAACCCCATAGAG
>CADADA010000087.1 GCA_902786515.1 uncultured Lachnospiraceae bacterium
CAAAGCAGCAAATACCTCATCTTCTGTAAACCCAAAAGAAGTACTATACAGAGAAGAAGTTGTCGTCACTACACGAAGGTTGTTCAAATCTGAAAACATCGACTCTTTGCTTATGCGTGTAACACCTGTCATCACTCCACGATACAGACTTGGATTCGACTTAAACGTAGCGTTGAATAAGCCTCTCATAAACTCTGTCATCTCCTGCCAGTAGCCGTGTGTGTAGGCTTCGATAAGCGGGGTATCGTATTCGTCTAAAAGTATGATTACTTTCTTTTTATAATATGCAGCTAATAATTCCGAATACTTTCTTAAACTTTGCACTGCTATACTATCATCCATATCCATATTAATTTTTTTCAAAAATATCTTATCTGCATCAGTTTTTACACTTTTTTCTATCTCTTCAAAATTCACTGTATATACATCTGCTATTAATTGGCAAATCATATTTCGTGCACTTTCAAAATTAGATGCCTTTACATCTGCAAAACTCAAATTAATCACAGGATAAGTTCCCTGCAGTTCCCTATACTTTTCATCTTCCCATACAGCCAATCCCTCAAACAGATCATCACGTCCTGCATATTTTGTGGAGAAAAAGCACTCCAACATGTTCATATTCATGGTTTTCCCAAAACGACGCGGACGGGTAATCAAAGTTACCTTATCGCCCTGTTCCCACCATTCTTTGATAAAATATGTTTTATCAACAAAAAAGTATTGTTTCTTTCTTATTTCTTCAAAACCATCTATTCCAGTAGCCAATTTCTGCTTCATAATTACCACTCCAATTCACTGTTTTGCCAAATTCACTACAAACATTATAAAAAATCCTTTATAAGCTGTCAATCAGACACACGCAAATGGATCCCATTCTTTTTTCTCAACAGATACTTCCAACTTTTGTCCCGATAAAATTATCGCTTCAATTTGTTCAACATTAATTGGTCTTTCAATTTCGTAGGTTCTGGAATTAAAATTTATCTTTTTCCCTTCAACCGTGGATACTCCGCTACCCTCCAAAACATATCCTCCGTTATATATTCCCTCTTTATCCATTAGCACCTCCGTATTACCATCTTTATAAACTAATGCTAATTCATTTTTCAAAATATAACCTTTACTACGTATTTCTATACAATAAGGATTTATCAATGCAAAAGTTGTTTCATTATCAAATTTCTTGTAAACTTCAGTCCCGGCAAATTCAAACTTTCCAACACAGGCCTCTTTGACACTCTCTTCCGTATATACTCCTCTATCATTTTTTTCTAATTTATCAACATCTGCTATATACAAAATACCATCATCTTCTACACTTGTTGACAGCCTGTCGCAATATAGATACAACTTATCTTTTGTCACTATTCTTCTTACTCTGTCAAGAAAAATAAACCTATCCAAATAAGTGTTTTCCATAAACTTATATGAGCCAAATATTTCATGAGAAGAGTCCATTGCTTCGATATCACCTTTTCTTAACCCTTTAAACTCTTTTCTCATATCAGCACCATCTTTGCTCACTTCTATAACGCAAAAAAACGTACCTATTTTCTTTTCACTTATATACTCCGTCATTTCAAAATGATATCCATTATCATCGAAAGACTGTACATCTCTCACAACCATATCTTCAATATTTTTTACGCTGCCTTCATCAAAAAAATGTTCCATTAAAGTTTCCGGTTTAGGATTTTGATTTTCATAGTGTTTGTATATAATCGATGCAATCCCTATAATAACTAAAACGGATATTATAGGGAAAATTATTTTTTTCATAGACAACCTCCATCTCCATTTACGCGTGTAATAGTGTCTTATCATTTTATAAGCTTATACATTTTTAATTACTCTACGTATAAACTTATTTAAGTATCTTCCCGTTTACTTCAATATAATCTATATTTTCCACGTCGGTTCCCGCCATAAAGTGAATAAGACGTGTGTATGTATTAACATATTCATCAGGCTCATAAGTTCCCAAGTCGTATATTCCATCCTGTATTATGTCATACTGACTTTTATCTTCTCCATACTCTATACAATCCTTATTAACATCTACAACTTTTCCATTTTTCATATGTATCAGGAATTGTTCTATATCCTCCATTCCTGTGCCATTTATATATATATTATTATCTGTAACACAAATGTCCCATTCTGCATCATTTTTATACTTGAATTTTTTCTCATTTCCCTGTATGTCAATGTTAAACACACCCGACATACCCATCTGAGTTAAATTTGTTCTGTCATAATGCTCTACACCACTGTTTCCCGAAATGTATCCTTTAACATAAGTGCAATTCGCAATTTTTCCCTGAGTTTCATCATTAGTATAATACCAATACAATTCTATCTTTTTTTTATGAAATCTCATATATGTATACTCTGCATATCCGGTTGAATTGATAACTGCGATATTCCTTGGATTAGAAATAAATATATTCTGGCTTAATCCTATTTCATCACTTAACGAATATGGAAGATTTATATTGCTTCCACGTATCCGCAAGCAGTCCTTCATATTTAAATCCGGATCGTATATATCGAATTTACACATATATACACTGCCCGGCTCACCATCCTTCTTAGTTTGACGGCTTACACCTACCAGTTTTACAGTATATCCATATATTTCAACTGTCTGGTCTGTTTTAACCATATTTTTTTCCATTTCGAATATCTCTTCAGGTATCTCAAGATAGTCTTCCGTCACGGCCTCGTATACGAATCTTTTTATTTTTTTGTGTTGGACTATTCCCACACAAACTAATGCTAAAATCAAAATAATAATTAGAATTTTTTTCTTCATCTGCTAATTTCTCCTGCCTTTTAATATTTGTATTCTCTTGTTTGTATTAATTTTACAATTGTATTGATTTTTTTAATCCCGTCTTACTTTGAAACTAAATCAAAGTCCATAATAATATCTTCAACCTGACTCATGATATCCGAGTCTTGTGTCAAATAACATATATCATTTACTAACAAATAATCTGATGCATATGTAATCTCTATAGATTCGTCTTCTTCCTGAACAATCCGAAACCACATTTGTCCATCTGCATCAATATCCTTTTTGTCATCTTTTCTCTCCAATTTTAGTTGCTTCAACAATGCAACAACCTTGGAAATATCTTCGGAATTATTTGAACTTAGTCTTTCACCTACATAGTTAATTGTCTCTATTTTTTCTATGTTGTTTACATCATCAAATACATAGTTATTTTTTTCTATGTTTTCACTGCTTTTTTCTTGCTGATTATTACTGCTTCCACTACATCCCGTAAAAACAATTGCCATTATAACAAAACACATAAATATATATTTTTTCATCTTCACACTACTTTCCTCTTTCCAACATAAATTTTTTTCAGCTTTGGGTAAAATAATTATATTATAATTTCACATTATTTCAATAGGTTTGGAATGAATGGTCATAAAATCGCGTTTTTTGGTCAAAAATGGCTATTTGGGGTCGAAAAATCCTCTCTCATAGGAAAAATCCGCTGTAAGTTTACACTTTTTTTAATCATATGGCTTGACAGGTATATAAGCGCAAATAAAGTGGAGCAGATATGTTGCCCCACTTTTAGTATGCTAATTTATTATCCT
>CADADA010000088.1 GCA_902786515.1 uncultured Lachnospiraceae bacterium
CCATTCCACCTCGCTATTCAACATCGTAGAGATTTCATCCTTATGCATTTTGAATCGCTCAAACAATTCCTTATCATCATTAATATAAATATCTGCACCAATACTTTGCTTTTGAGTGTTGATAGTCAAGGCAACATGATAGGCTGAACTACCGATGCTCAAATCATACCAATGTTGAGGCATTGCTTTGCGGGCATGGAAATTGCGAGTAAAGTCATTGTTGTCGCTCATCGCTTCATTAAAACCTGTCCAGAATTCAAGTTTTAGTAAGTCGGTATCAGAAAGACCTTCTATCGTCTTCATCGTTTTGGACCAGTCATTCGGTCTTTCCACGATATTGAAGCGTGGGGCCTTTGCAGAGTCACCAATCTGCCACAATTCTATTTCTAACAAGAAGAATCCGATATTGTTATCTGTATGCTGGTTCAGCCATTCTATGGCCTGGCGATGTTCGTCACGTGCTCGCTTCACCACCCAGACAATTACTTCTGCCCCCTTGCCAGAAGCGTATGTAATCAGTTTGCCAAGATGATCGTGGTTTGTATCTTCTAACTGATTCTCAATAATCACACGACGATTAGTGCCTACTTCTTTAGCAAAGATATCTACATTGAAACTGCCGACGGATGACTCTCTTTCTTCAAGTTCCAACTCAATATCTATCGCATCCCCCAGCAGCGTAAGATTTTCCTCTTGCGCTAACCATTTTGTGAAGTCATTTGCCTCATGAGGCCATACCGACCTTAGATCGGTAATTCTTATCATCTTGCCTAATTTATCCATCTTATCAATACGTTAATTATCATCATCAAATAGAGTTAGCTGAAGTTTCTCTGCTTCATGCTTTTTGCGTTTACGTCTACCTTCTGGAGTCTCAACAGGATTATCATTGTCATAATAACGATTTACACATAAAACTTCGTATGACGTTATTCTTACCTCTCCTTCACTGGTCATCTTTCTCTTTATTACCAATTCACATTCAAATGTAAACCCATTTTTGAAAACAATTATGCCACTTTGCACCAATGTTTTAAACTCGATGGACTTCATTTTAAATTGAATAACTTCACCGTTATAGATTCCCGTCCATTTGTATTTTCCTTTTTTTAATACAGGAGATACTATTTCTATTACAGCATTTAACTCTACTACCGGTTCTAATTCATCTGAGTCTAATACAAAATTCTCGAATTCATTTTTGTCAATCTGATATTCACATGCAACTTTCCGTTCTTCATTCTCCAAAGCAACTGAAACCTTGGTTACTTTAGGATATTCTTTAAGAGTAGAATAATAGTTAGAACGCCTTTTAATTATAACATTCTCATCAATCTTTGTAGAACGTCTTTTCAATTCTTCCTCTAATTTCGCTACATCTAATTGAAGTTGCTTTTTCTCTTTTTGCTTTTTTAACTCCGTTATTTCATCATCTTCAAATAGCAATTCTATAGAATGCTTTACTATCTCAGAAATTGCTACATTTAATGGATTAGACATCAAACTAGTCAATATTCCACCTATAAAAGCAATCAATATTAAATCTTTAATTGTTATCTCCTTAGAATTACCTTTTATCTTTAGCCAACTCCTTAATCCACCTTGCTCTATAGGTTCTGTTTCTATCTCTATACTAATTTTCATCTTCTGCGACAATTCCTTCAGTATAGCCAAGACTTCTCCTTCGCATTTGTTAAAAACCAAAGCGTTCATGGAATGAGACTGGTCTTCAAACTCATAGTGGAATTCCACGCAGTTTGAATATAAAACAGATGGTTTCATAATACTATCCATATTATCCTAACCTTATTTATTACTTTTTATTATCTCAGAGATTGTACACATTATGCACACTAAATTATTATCCACATACGGATTTCCCAAATGACTCATATAAGAGTTTGCCAATCCTAAATCATCATTTGAGATAGGATCAACATGACAAATGAACTTGTCTGCAATAAACTTAAGAACTTCTCTTATTGACTTATCGCTCCATAAAAAGATTTTACTATCCAGGAAATCATCTATCTTTTGTGCTTTATCACCTTCTCCTTTCGCTCGATAATAGTTTTGAACAGAATACTGTTTTGCTCCCTTTTCTAAAAACAAAGCACGGAATAATGCAAGAAACGAATCAAATAGCATAAGGTATTCCTTTTGATTCTCTTTCCTTGTCGTATCAATTTCTGACAATCTAGCATAACGATAATTCAATTGTTCTAAGTTGAAAGCTACTTGTTCTGCAAAAGGTCTTTGATATAATGACATAAAAGTTTTTTCTTCCATTTTTGTAATTCTTTATTGCCCCATCTTCGCCAAAAGCAAAGACTGTAATTCGATATTATTTCTTTTTTATAACCAAAGCTTCGTCAACTTGTATCTTTTCTTTTTCTACAAAATTCAAAGCATTGTATTTACGGGTGCTATTTGAGTCAATTTGGATTACATTGTTCCAGTATTGTCCCGAAGGCATAGAATAGCCAGGATCTAAAATGTACAACAATACACCATTGGCATTCTTTTCGTAGCCAATAGCGACAACTGCATGTCCTGATTTTCCTTTGCGTTGAAAAGTTAATTCTACAGGGTTATTATTGTCGAGTACTTTTAGAATGTTTTGCATAAAGTCATCACCATCCTGCCCTATGGAGTAGTAATCAGTGTGAACAATCTTTTGAAAAGAATGCAATAGTTCATCTTCTAAATCGTTCAACTCATACCCTTTTCTCACAAGACCATTGTTGTACAAGAAATTTCTTATAAGTCGTCCCTTGGAAGTGTTACCTTTGATTTTTTCATCATCAAGATTGACAACGTCATTTCGGTGAATAGCACGTGCTATTATCAGGCACATCATCATGCTATATACTGCGCATGCACCATCCATTGTACCTTGTTGAAGATGCACCTCCTGTTTGGTTCCTTTTACCATCAGGCCTTTGTCTGATAATTGTAGTTTGTTAATAATCTTTATCATAACACTGTATTTTTATTGCCCCATCTTCGCCAAAAACAAAGAATGTAATTCGGTTAGTTTTGAGATTTCATCTGATTTTAAGCATATATCCTTTTCTATGATATTAATGATTGTATCAAATTCTTGCACTACTGAAATTGGTGGTATAATGCACTCCAAATCCTTAACTGCTTTATGAGTAATCGCCGGCATAGTAGAACTAGCGGCAGAACCCTTTATCAATTTCTGTATGGTATCACTCTTTAAGAAATGGTAAACATAATTACGAGTAAGTGTTTTGATTGGAGTTATTTTAAACAAATTATTCGCGATAATTCCTTCCAATCTGCGGCACACAGTACCCGCATCACCGTATCTAATCATAATGACATCTCCTCTTGTAGAGAAATACCTTTCATTTGATATATTTACATATCTTGGCGGCTCTGAAGTATTGGGAGTATAGTCTATTATTCTAATGAAGCGATTATAACCATTATGTTTAATGGGTGATTGATCTTCGACTTCAACTTGAATTCCTTGGGATAGTTCAACATAATCTCCCAACGT
>CADADA010000089.1 GCA_902786515.1 uncultured Lachnospiraceae bacterium
CAAGTATGTGAAAACTAAGGAACCGCCGTGTACCGAACGGTACGCACGGTGGTGTGAGAGGTCGGGGGATTATTCAAATCCCCCTCCTACTCGATTATAGGACCAACAAAACTTACATAAATATGACAAAAAAGTATTGAATATATTACACAAATATTATATAATTTATATATGAAGTAAAAAATGCAATTTAGAATTGAAAAAGGTTGGTTGATAGTGTGAAAAATGTATTATTAAAAATGAAAGAATTAAGTAAGCTGGCAGGAAACTGTGTGTTCAAACACACAAATGGAAAAATCGGACATGAAGTGTCGGAGGATATGGTATTTGGGGATTTTAAATATGCGATTATTGATAATTCATATATCCGGATTAAGGAATATGAAGGAATGGAAAGTGATGTAGCTATTCCGAATAAAATTGCCGGTTATAAAGTAAAAGAAATTGGTAACAGAGCTTTCTGGGGGAGTAGAGGTTTAAAAAGTGTACTTATACCAAAAGGAGTTACAAGAATAGGTCATAATGCGTTTTTAGATTGTGATAAATTACAAAAAGTAGAACTACCGGAGGGGTTGGCAAAAATAGGAAGTTATGCATTTATGAGTTGCGGCAGATTACAAAATATAAAACTTCCGCAAAGTTTAACATGTATAGGCGCAGGAGCATTTATGTGGAGCGGGTTAAAAAATATTGCTATTCCATCAAATATAAAGAAAATACCCAGAAATACATTTATGAGATGCCATCGCTTGGAAAAAGTAGATATTTCTGAAGGTGTGATAAGTATTGGAAACAGTGCATTTGGAGAGTGCTACGGTCTGCAAAATATTGAAATTCCAAGGGGGCTTACAAAAATAGATAATGATGCATTTACAGGTTGTTATGCTTTACAAAGCATAGAAATCCCTAAAGATTTGACAAAGAAAAGATTCTAATATATACTTTACGCACGGTTATCGATAATCTGTATGCAAAAAATATTTACTGAGAGGAGTGGGTTACGCTTGGAAATAACAGATAAAAGAATAGACTCAGGAAAAGCATTTGACTGGGGAAAAACATCAGAAGAATATGCAAAGTACAGGGATATATATCCGGAAGAATTTTATAAAAAAATTGTTGACAGAGGACTTTGTGTAGAAGGACAGAGGGTATTGGATATTGGAACAGGTACAGGTGTTTTGCCACGAAATATGTATCGATTTGGTGCACAGTGGGTTGGAACTGATATTTCACCGGAGCAGATTGAACAGGCAAAGATTCTTGCAAAGTCAGGAGATATGAAGATAGATTTCCATGCTGTTCCGGCTGAGAAAATAGATTATCCGAAGGAAAGTTTCGATGTTATAACCGCGTGTCAATGTTTCTGGTATTTTGACCATGAAATAGTTATGCCGAAGCTTTCAGAACTCTTAAAACCGAATGGCAAGCTTGTGGTTCTATACATGGCATGGCTTCCGTATGAAGATGAGATTGCAGGAAAGAGCGAGGAGCTTGTCTTAAAGTACAGTCCGAAATGGTCAGGTGCCGGTGAAACGAGACATCCTATTTGGATACCGGATGTAGCATATGAATATTTTGATATGGAAGAACATGAAGAATATGATTTGATGGTGCCGTTTACAAAGGAGACATGGCATGGAAGAATGCAGGCATGTCGCGGTGTAGGGGCATCATTATCAGTTGATGAATTAAAAAGCTGGGATAAGGAACACAGGGAACTTCTGGATAGAATCGCACCTGATAAGTTTGATGTGTTACATACTGCTGCATTTGCCATATTGAGAAAAAAGTAGAGTCAGGAAAAATGATTGGAGGATTAGTATGATATACAAAGTTCTTAACAATAATCGTTTCATATTAATCATAGATTTTTTTGGGATTGTGTTAGGGGCGATTATTGCGGCCTTTGCAATCGAAGAATTTCTTGTACCATGTACAATACTTGACGGAGGTGTTGTCGGCATAAGCATTATGATAAATAATCTCATGAATGTACCTTTGAGTATTCTGACAGTGATTTTCAATATTCCGTTTTTGATAATCGGGTCAAGAAAAATGGGCAAGATGTTTGTGATAAAATCTGCTTTTGGTATGATAGTCTTTTCTGCTTTTTTACAATTTTTTGCACCGCTGAAAAATGCAACTAATGATTATATTCTGGCAGTTTGTTTTGGAGGTGTATTACTTGGTGCCGGGGTTGGTCTGGTAATCAGATTTGGAGGATGTCTTGACGGAACAGAAACGGTAGCTATTTTGCTCAACAAGAAATTTATGTTTCCCGTAGGAAAGGTCGTATTAGTTTTCAATATTTTTATTTTTATAGTGGCAGGAGTTTTGTTTGGATTTGACAGGGCTATGTACAGCCTGCTGACTTACTTTATTACCTCAAAGGTATTATATATAGTTGAAAATGGTATGGAACAGGCAAAAGCAGCGATGATTATCACAAATGATGCAAAGGAAATCTCTAATCAGATATTTAGTGAGCTTGGAAGAACTGTTACTATCATGGAAGGAGAGGGACTTGTAAGTGGAAAAAAGGTTGTCCTCTATTGTGTACTTACGCGCTTTGAGATTCACGAGCTGAAGGAAATAATAAAATCAATTGATTCATCAGCATTTATTGCTGTCAGTGATGTGTCCGAAATAATTGGAACACATATGAAAAAAAGAGGAGATTTGTCTGATTTTGAAGAAGGATTGTAAGGTGAATTTTTAAATTTAATAGAATAGTTTTCCTAAAATCTGCCAATACTGTTAATGTAAAAAACATTAGGAGGTATACAAAAATGGGAGATTTAACAGAACTTGAACTTCAAAACATCAGACATCTTATTGTGGGTTATGAGACAAGCCATAATAAAATGACAAGTTACGCAAAGAAAGCAGAAGATGCCGGAATCAGACAATTTTTTGATAAGGCGGCACAGGATGCTTTGAATAACAAACAGACATTGATGCAGTATTTAGGGTAGAAAAGGGGAGATTAATATGGAGGAAAAATATATGGTTACGGATTCATTAGAATCCATTAATGCAGAGCTTTCTAAGTTTGGGGAAATGATACCACAGACTGATAACAAGCAGTTAAAGCAGACTCTTAAAACATTTAGAAACAATTGTGAAACATCACAGGAAGAGCTGTATGAAATTGCAAGAAGTAAAAATTATTATGTTCCGGCACAGAAGGCGACAAACGAAGAAATTCAGAATGTCAAGGAAATATTTGCAGTTGGAGCATAGTGCGAAAAATCATATATGATTTTTCGCACGTCAAATTGTGCCGAAGGCGGAACAATTTGCTTAGAGTATAGTGATAAAAAAATGGCGCTGTCGCGCCATTTTTTTTGCGTGCGCCCGACGGCGCACGTTTCTAAAGGGTGAAAGTCCCTAATCCGCCCGACAGTGGGAAGGATATAGCCGAACAGCAAGGGTGTCCATCGTGAG
>CADADA010000090.1 GCA_902786515.1 uncultured Lachnospiraceae bacterium
CATCATAGTAATTTGTCATCTCATATAGATACTTCTGATTTATATTCCAAAGTAAATCTCTGTCTTTTACAAGAGCAGTAACCAGCCTGATCATTATTTTTACCTCTCTAAATTCTAATTTATACCATTATATCATATCCACCCTGCCCACGGCTACCCTTTTTCGCATTTTACAAAAGTAAAAAGCCTCGCACAAAGACGAGGCTGGGAATAATTATATTAAACTGATCTGAATAATAGCTGCTCCGGTGGTGTAAATGATACTATAAGAATGTACATTTTTATTTTCCATTAAATGTACATTCTTATAGTATCATTTACACTGGTTACGGTGCAGCGTGAAAATTACAATTTTTAGTGCAATCCAACTGACGGATTAAACTAAAATTTGTTATTCTATTCAATCTCCTTTTGTTTAAGTCCATCAACAGTTAATTCATATATCTTTTCACATACCTCTTTTATATATTTTCTGTCGTGCGAAATACTAATCACAGCACCTGGAAATTCCTGTATCATTTTTCTAATAACCGGCCCTGATAAAGGAGAAAAATTTCTAGTGGGCTCATCTAATATCAACACATTTGCCTCAGACATACTCATTTTAAGCAAGAGAATCTTCGCTTTTTGACCACCTGACAATTCTCTGATTGGATGCTCCATCTCATCTGCTGTATATTTTAATGAACCAAGATAAGTTCTGATTCTTGTTCTTTCTTCCTTATCTCCGGATTTATCCAAAAAATCAACCGGAGTCATATCTAAATCTAATAAATCCTCATAATTTTGTGGCATATATTCTGTTCTGATATCAGTTCTGCTTAACAGGTCTTGTGCCATTCTTCTTAAAAGAGTAGTTTTTCCTGCACCGTTCAAACCAACTATACATATTTTTTCCGAGCCTCTAATGTTTAAAACAATATCTTTTGATAATATTCTGTCCCCATCTGGTGTATATAACTTGTCTAGGCTATATTCCACAACTGTTTTTCCTGCAGGAATTTTAGAACTAGCATTTCCAAGCTTGAAGAATATTGCAGTCTCTTGTTCTGGCATCTGAGTCATAGTATCGTCTTCTTTTTCAAAACGTTTTCCCATAGCCTTTACCGTATGCATTTTATCCTTTAGATTTTTTGCTACAGAAGGATTCTGTCTTGAACATTCTCCCAATGCATGCTGCACACTATCTAAAACTCGTCTATACTTTTCATCTCTGATACGCTTCTCTCTTCTGTCGTTAAGAGCCTTCTGCTCTTGCTTTTCAAAAGTATGAAGCCTCTCTTCCACATACTTTCTATATCCCATCTTTGCAACAGTATATCTGCACTTTGTTTTTCGCTGAATCTGCTCAATGTGAACAATCATATTGGCCGTATTCTCAATCAGGGTCTCGTCATGTGATATAAAAAGTACAATGTACTGCCATTCGTTAATAATCTTTTCCAAAAGTTCAAGACAGGCAATATCAATATCATTTGATGGCTCATCTAATAAAAGGACAGTTGGCTCCTGCATTAGTAATTTCATGAGCTGGACCTTTACCTTCTCTCCTCCGGAAAGAGTTACAAGCTTTTGTTCACTATAGAAAAAGTCTGCAGACACTCCGAATTTGCTTGCATATTCTCCCAACTCCTTTGGCGTCTGATTCCAAAAACAGTCCATTTCCGAAAAATATTCATATATACTTTTTTCCTTATCCTTATCTTGAAGCTCCTGAGGCAGATAACCAAGCCTTTCGTTTCCAAGTATTCTTGTCCCTGTTGCTTCAATATAATCTTCCACAAGTTCTGAATCGTATATCCATTTCATAAGTGTCGATTTACCATTTCCTTCTTCACCTATGATAGCAACCTTATCACCATAGTTTAATACGAGGTCAAACTTATCCAATATTACTCTTAAATCTTTTTTATGTGTTAAATTCAATCCGTTTATTTGTAACATATACTGCACTCCCTTTTCTGCAGAAGCAAAAAAGTCCGTACTTGCATACGCAAATACAGACTCACACAAATTTATCCTTATCAAATTTCATATCACGAAATAAAAAAGGAAATGGACTATGCGATAATCTAAATTAAGCGTACACAAATAAGGTCGCCTCTGCAACATCAACTTCTTATTTGTTTCACCTAAATTAAACTATCTATTAATCATTTCCTCACCATACACATAAAATGTGCTCTTTCTCTAAAATTTAGAAATATGATATCACAAAACTTATACATTGTCAACCAAATTATAGCATAATAGACGTGAGGCATATTAATTTAAAATTTGTTATCGTTCACTAAATCAGAATTTAGCACGGAGCAACACTCCGCCTAATATATCATTTATCATAGCATAACACCCGTGTTTTTTCTACATAAAAAACAACCCCGGCAGCATATTGCGAGGGCACTGAAAAAGTAGATAATACTGCCTATATTTGATATAATATAAATATCAAATATAGGTGGTGTTTTTTATGATTGAACAACAGCAGAAATTAATACTAAGTCCGTACATAGATATATACGATTTAATAATCCCACAAGACAACCTTCTTCGTAAAATAAAAGAATTAGTTGACTTTGGGGTTATTTATGACTTATCAGATGTTGATGTGGTTGAACGTTCTAAATATGATATGTCTTTTAAATATTTTTTGGATATGTCACCTGAAGATGAAGTGATAAATCCAAGTTCACTGACTAAGTTTCGTAAGCTGCGTTTGAAAGATATGAACCTTTTAGACATGTTGATTGCCAAAACAGTTCAGTTGGCTCTGGACAAAGGAATCATAAAATCTAAATCTATTATTGTAGATGCTACACATACAAAATCAAGATACAACTCAAAGACACCACGTCAGGCTCTTCAGGAACAATCAAAAAAACTGCGCCGTGCCATCTATGAAATTGATGAAACAATGAGAGAAAGTTTTCCAGTAAAAAATACCGAAGAATCCTTGGAAAAAGAATTGGAATACTGCAAACAGCTTATTTCTGTTATAAAAGAAAAAGAAGAATTGTGCAGCTATCCGAAAGT
>CADADA010000091.1 GCA_902786515.1 uncultured Lachnospiraceae bacterium
AAGGGTCAAAAGAGTAAGTCGAGGCAGAGTGATGCATCCCTGTATAAGGGACGCGGACTGTGCTTTCGCTTATCTCGACCCAAAGGTTTTCCAGAGCCCACCAAGCGAGAATAAGAGATTGAGAGGACGTGTTCCTTTCTTTATTATCAAATTTGTAACTAAAAACGTAAGACGTCTATGGCACTATTCAAAAGTACAGCAAGAACCCGTAAACTCACCGACAGCATCTTGGTAGAGCCCGGCATGAGTGTCGAAGTGGCAACAGTATCTGCCATCAACCCCATTACAGCTAATGGTGGACAGGCAGTAGCTGATGCCTTTATGCGAGTTTATGGTATAGACTTAAAGAAAGCAGGAGCATTAAATTCTGCGTATTTAGAAGTAAATAAAATTAAATAAAACTAATATGGAATTACTTGTTCAATTGTTATTAAGTTTGCCTGTTCCTCATCAACAGGAGGCCGTTTTTTGGTTCTTACCAGTTATAGCAGTAGCTATTCTTTTTGCGGGTACTGTTGTTATATTATTTGGAGATTCTTATCCCGATGTAAAGTCATTTGCAATCCTTGGAATGCAAGGAGCGGGTAAAACTCAGTTTTTATATAATCTTAGAAATAAAAAATATGATGAGTATGAAGCAACTCTTGGCATTGAGGAAATTGGAGAATTCAGCTTTAAATTAAATAATGGTAAAACTATCACAGTAAAAGGATGCAAAGATATTCCAGGCGGTGAAGAGTGGATTCCGGAAAATTATGGAAAGTTTATAAGGGATAACGAATTTTTGTTTTTCTTGTTTAATAGTTATAAGTACGTAAACAATTATAAATATAGGATAAGCGTTCAAGCAAGAATGGAATATGTTCACAGAAACTACTTGAATGGAAAAGCAAAAGGAGTTTATGTTTTTGCGACATTTGCAGACCAATTCAAAAATAAGGAAGATCGACAAAAAGCAATCACTGAGATTAAAAGTTCGGTTAATGGAAAAACATATGCAGGATTATTGTCTAATTTCTGTCTGCTTGATATGCGTGATAAAGATGAGCTCATGAAAATTCTAAGTGATAAAATATTTCCAAACAATGAATAATATATTATATACACAAAACGAATCTGCAACAAAGTCCAATACAATAGTTGTGGATGGAGTGTCTTATAACGACATGAATACAGGAGTTGCACAAGAGGCATTCCGATTCGTAAACAAGAAATCATCTTTGAAAGGAGATTATGTTAGAATCCTCGATATTTTGAAGAGAATGAGGAAGGTAGAATCTCAAAATCTGCAGTTCAAGAAAGATGATGACGGTGTTTTTATCAAGGCCTGTTTTAAGGAGAAAGATGAGTTAGGAAGAAAAATGCCCTTCTTGTATTATTGTAAAACAGATAATATGTTGGACGCATGCAAACAATTACTAGCATCGGCAAAAGATATGAATCGAACTTGTTTTGAAAATGATATAAAAGCATTGCTAAATATATCAAAGTATGTGGCAGCTGGAGTATCAATAAGTCTAATTATTTTAATTCTTATTATATGGAAGATGTAAAAGAGCTGAGTGGCGAAATTATTTATGTAACCACTCCTGAAAGAGCGATTAATTATAAGTGGGAAAAGAATTCAAACAAACTTTCGCGCGAAATACAAATAGTGTCAATAGAGGATATCCAGAATACTGATATGGATGTTTTTGACAACAAAAGGATTCTACTTAACACTCTGCTTGTTAAGCATCCCTTTATACCAAATAAATATATTGAAATAGATCGGACAGAAGAGGCAATTACAAAAAGTAAGCTAAATTGTCTTGGAATAATTTTAAGATATTTAGGAGTAAGTGAGTATGAGACCACTTTTGCTTTGGAGAATAATGCTACCGTAACAACTGATGCGAACGGAAACGCCTCTTATAAATTTGTAGAAGGTGGTTTAAAAACAAAGAAAATCAGTACGGATAATGAAACTAGGAAATACTACCGACACGAGGCCTTTTCTGGTGAATTTTCAATAGATAATTACGAAAAGGCCGTTGATATGGCTAAAAAATTTGGCCTATATGGTGATGAAGACATTTATTACTTACTCCAAAATAGAAATCCTCAGGATTTAAATCTGCTAAAAAGCCAAGAAGTAAAAATCGAACTAACTCGTGAACTCAACAGCTCTCTTGATGTTGCATTTAACTTGAGTGTTTCTGGTATTTTTAAATTAAATGCAAACTATAATGAAACCATTTCAAAAAGGAAAAAAATCACCATTGAAACAAAACTGATATTTTGAATATGGAACAACGAAAAATACAACTTATAAAACTCGTAATGGAGCTTGGTGTTTTCTTCTCTAAGTGTGATGATGATTTCGATGAAAGAGAAGCCAAATTTCTGGATGACTATGTAGACAAGATGGTGGCATCAGATCAAGCTCAGAAGAAAGAGCTTGAAGAGATAAAAAAAGAAGTAAATATGATGCCAAACATTGAGGATCTTATTCATGAGACCAAGCAGATGATAAATGCTGTAGAAGAACATGAGAAAGTTCCACTTTTAAAAACTTTGTCTTATTTCATTCATGGGATAATCATGGCAGATGGGATGATACATCCAAACGAAACCAAATTCTATACAGAATGGAAAAATGCCTTTGGATTGGATGATAACATAAGCATTGACGAGTATCTGAAATGAAATGATGAATATCGAATGCATCATCCCCTCCGGCAACGGAGGCATAAATGGTGAGGGCAGGACACTCAAGGAGATTTGTGAGCGTCCTGTACCTGAACATCTGATTAAAAAATTGGATGAGGAGAGACTGGCTCCTGAGGTGGTTAACAGGATGAAGGCGGACTTAGCTCGGATGGGTAATAGTCGGGTGCCTCAACCTGCACAGAATGGGCATGTGGATTTTAGTGCTATTGCATGGCCGGGAGTGAGTGCAAGATTGCCTGAGAAGGATGGGCTGATAGCTGCTATTCGCCAGAATTATCCTGGTATTAGTCTTGATGATATTACCCCAAGGAGTATTCGCCTCGATCTTGTGATTCACGAGACAGATGATGGGAGAATAGAAATTGTGCCCAACAACGTGCACCGATTCAAGCAACTCTATGCACACAAAGGCTATGTGTCGAAGATGCTGAAACTCATCAATGGCAAAGAGGTTGCCGATGAAGATGAATAAATAGTATTGAGTCCTAATAATAAAAAATGTAGGCTATAGCCTTTTTTTATCGGCTGCGCAGGTTTTCTGCGTAGCCGATGCTTATTTTTGTAGCGTTGATTCAAAAAATGTAGAACTTAAACAAAAAAGTATGGAACAGTTACAAGAGTATTTATGGACAGA
>CADADA010000092.1 GCA_902786515.1 uncultured Lachnospiraceae bacterium
AAAGATGGCGGTAGCGTGGCAAAGGCAGCCCGCAATCAATTGGAGAGCCAGTTGGGCCATAGCGTTATTTCGCCTGCCAAGGCCAGCGACTATCTGTTGTCGGAAGAATCGAAAGATGATATGGACTAATGGATTTTTCTCTAAAACAAATTCTTCGAACAAAATTAGAAATAAGATGAGAACAGAAGACTATATAAGAGATGACGTAGCCAAAGTTATTCTTGGATTTAATGATGATGAAAAAGATGTGTTACAAGGTACTGGACAGATAACAACCTTTAATCAGTTGGGGTTTAAAGGTGTGTCTGATAGGCCTGATGGATGGTATATACCCAAAGATACAAGTAAAATAGCTATTATTTTAGAAACAAAATCAGAAAAAGAAGATTTAACTAACCAGAAATGGGTTGACGAGTTGTACAAGAATATTGAAATTGTTAAAAGGAAATTCAGACGAGTTATTGGTATATTATATAATGGAATAGATATAAGAGTCTTTAAGTATCAAGAAAAAAGTGCAACACAAGATACCTTGATTAAAGAAGTAGATGATTTAGCTCCGACATTACAGCATAAAGCATATTATCTTTCTTTGTTTTCAGAGGAGAAAATTGACAAACAAAAGATTTATTCTCTTACAAAGAAAATTAATGACTGTTTGCATGTCCAATTTGGCATTAAGAACCTTTATCATCGCATGATTTTTACTGCATGTGCCTTAGTCGCAAAACGTTATGGTGCACTTCTCGTAAAGAACATGAATTTTACGGTAATGAAGAATTCCATTCTAAGTACGATAGCAAAATCTATTGAGAAAGATAGAAAACAAAATTTAAAGTTAGACCTATTAATAGATGTTTATGCTGAAATTAGGATGAATAATGAAACAAATCAAGAATCTATTGATAATTTTATCCAATGGGTAACAGAAATATCCGATAGCGTCAATTCTGACAATTGGAATGGAGAAGATGTAATGGGGATATTTTTTAATGAATTTAATCGTTATAAAAAGAAATCAGAAAATGGCCAAATATTCACCCCTGACCATATTACTTCTTTTATGTATAGACTAATTGACGTAAACAAATCTGACAGAATACTTGATGCCACATGTGGCTCTGGAGCTTTCCTTGTTAAAGCTATGTGTAATATGATGAAAGAGGCTGGAGGCATAAAGGCAAAAGAGGTTGAAAGTATTAAGTCTTCTCAGTTGTTTGGAATAGAATTTGACCGAGAAATATTTGCCTTGGCATGTGCAAATATGCTGATACATAAAGATGGCAAAACAAATTTGGAACAATTAGACGCAAGGAGTATAGAAGCTTCAGAGTGGATTAAGACTAAAGGCATAACCAAGGTCTTAATGAATCCTCCATATGAACGCAAATATGGGTGTATGAAAATTGTCAAGAATGTACTTGATTCCGTTCCAAAGGGCACAAAATGCGCTTTTATTCTACCGGACAAGAAACTTGAGAAAGATTACAAAGATAAAAAATATGGAAACAAGGTTTTAAAGAATCATACACTTTCAACAATCATTAAGCTTCCAGAGAATCTTTTCTTTGGTATTGGACTAACAACATCTATTTTCGTGTTTGAAACGGGAAAGCCTCAGAGGAATCAAAATATCATAGGATATTATATTGAAGAAGATGGTTTGGAAACTGTAAAAAATAAAGGAAGGCAGGATGTTAAGAATAAGTGGAAAGAAATAGAAGATTATTGGATAACCGCCATTCATGATGGAGTGGATGATAAGTATGATACTCGACAAATTATAAATCCGAGTAAGCACCTTTCCTATCAAATGCCAGAGAAGGCTTTTGAAGTATTTGAGGAAGACTTAATGAAAACAATGGTTGATTACGAAATGTATAAAAGAGAAATTGATTTAAAAGATTTTAAAGAAAAGCTAGCCCAAAGGGTTTTGTATGAGAGTAGCGTAAAAGCAAATGAAAATAGTGTTAACATCGTGATAAAAAAGGATGAATAATATGACAAAAATAGATATTTCTTCATGGGGTATGTTTGTTATAGGAGACATAATGAACAAACTCGACTTAAAAATTAAGAAAGAAGACTTTGACAAGAGACTTGATACTTCTCTTGAAAAAAACGAAGAATTCTCACTCCCACTAATTAATGCAAAGGACGGAAATAACGGTATTATGTATTACGGAAGAAAAGATGACTTCGAGAGTGAGGAAATGTGTCTTGATATAGTTCAGAATGGTGCTGTCGCAACGGGAAATGTTTATGCCCAAATACAAAGGACAGGTGTCTTATGGGATGCTTATTTGGTAAAGCCAAATGATAAAATAAGTAAATATGCATTGTTGTTTCTTTCTCTAATAGTCCAGAAAAGTATAAAAAAGAAATTCAACTATGACAATAAAGCTATATGGGATAAGGTGAAATTGGAAGTAATCCCTTTGCCTCAAGATAAAACGGGGAAACCTGATTGGGGGTATATGGACTTATATATGCGGAGCATTGAAAAGAAAGCAAAAAAAACAGTTGAGAGTCTTATTTCAATTATAGAATAATTTATGTTTAATCGTTTAGGGTTAAGTCTCATGAGTTAGTGGGTAACTATAATACACTTCTTGGACGAGCCAAGCGACAAGGTCGAGCGAGTGGTTTACTCTACAAAAGACTATTTTGCAATGAACGACGAAATACAATTTATATTATACCAGTTGCCTGATGATGAAGGCAGGGTACAGGTGGTGATAAAGGATGAGACGATATGGGCTACGCAGAAAGCGATGGCACAGTTGTTTGGCGTGGGTGTGCCCGCCATCAGCAAACATCTGGCTCACATATTCGAAGAGGGAGAGTTGGAAAAAGATGTGGCTATTTCCAAAATGGAAACAACCAGTCAACATGGTGCCATTGAAGGCAAAACACAGACGAATGAAACTGCATTTTATTCGCTTGATGCCATTATCGCCGTAGGCTATCGTGTTTCATCCGCCCGTGCAACGAAGTTCCGTATTTGGGCTAC
>CADADA010000093.1 GCA_902786515.1 uncultured Lachnospiraceae bacterium
CACTTCATTTTCCAAATACATAAGAAACGGATGATATCTGTTATACAGCATCTTTGTGTTGTCAGCTTTGCAATGAGTCATGTAAAAAGATGCAAGCAATAATATAAGATTTGCTCCTTTTTCTCCATATTCAGTGCTACACAGGCTGTAGGCAAACGGACGGTAAAAACAGTTCAGTTCCTGCCATGTGTAGTCTTTGTCGGTTATTCTGTTTTTATTTGTCATTGCCTATGCCTCCTGATTGGTAATATAATTTTTACCGTAATGCTTTTACAACTTTAAGTTTCGAATTACTATATTTTGATAAATCCAGATTATACTTATTCGAGTATCTGACCATTAATTTCCAGATGGTCTATATTTTCCACGTCAGTTCCTGCCATGAAGTGAATGAGACGAGTGTATGTCTTAACATATTCATCCGGCTCATAAGTTCCCATGTCGTATATTGATTCCGAATATCTATAATCATCATCTCTCCAATATTCATCAAACTCAATACACTTATCTAAAACATCTATTTCTCTACCGTCTTTCATATGGATTACAAAATTTTCTATTTTTTCTCTCCCTTCTCCATTAAAATAAACGTTATAATCTGTAATGTTTATATTCCAACGTGCTTCATTATTGTATGAATAGTTTTTTTCATTGTCCGAAATATCATAATTAAACACACCTTTCATATCCCTGTTGTATAGTTCATTCATAAAGCTTTCAGTTGCTGATGCATCATTACGTATATAAATACTTCCCGCTGCAGGACAAATAGGAGCATCTGAACACAAATATACATACTCTATTAATTTATCTTTCTCTATTTTGTAATAGTATGTTATTCCATTTCCAGTGTTCATATCCATCCCCATTGTACGCCCTGGAATCTCAAATGCCATATATTCATCCTTATCAGATATTCCAAATGCTTTACAAACGCCATCCATTATTGTATTTTCCTTATAAATTACACACTTTTTTAAGTCAACATTTGGATTCGTTATTTCAAATTTACATAAATACCCACTTTTATTTTGATATTTATCATGTATATTTCTTTGCCACTTTCCAACCAACTTCAGATTATAATCTCCAATGGATATCTGTTGATTTGTATCTACCATATCTTTATCTATTTCATCTATCCATTCCGGTATTTCCAAATAATCTTCCGTAGTGTATTCATATATTTTTCTTTTAATTTTATCAGTATCCAGTTCGCATATAACTACAATTATTATGATTAAATGCAATACCCAAATAACTATTTTCTTCTTCAATACAACACCTCTTTCACTACAACATATCTATTTTAATCAATCATACCCTATTTAAAAATTTTTCATTTGTAAATAGGTGCAAACAAAAAAGCTGTCCTATCTCCACATGCCAAAAATTGTATATCTTCCACCTTACACGTCATATTATATGCAAGTAGGTTTACCGGATCTCCATTCCTGAGTGAAGCCACATATCGAACAATCCCTAAATAATCCGGTTTATTATGTTCAGGAATTACATGATTATAATCCGCTACAATTTGTATATTTTTACCAGGTTCATTCATTTTAACATCAAAATCTATATAAACATATTCCGTATTCCATATCTCATTATGAATATCTCCCTTCCAATTTTTTCTATAGCAATCTCCATAATTCGGATGCATTTTTATCGCAACAATTATTTTTTTCTCTCCTACAAAAAATTCATTGTCTGAAACACTACTTGCATCTAATGTCCTTTGCAAATCCGTCTGTATAATATTATCACTAGACTTCACATCACAATAAGGATCATATACATCATAAACGGTTACATGCTGCCCTTTTATTTTATTCGCATCTCCTGATTGTATATTGCACCAACTTAAACTAATTTCCATATTATCTAATGCCCTATATTTAGGTCCTTTATCCCATGTATAAGTCACCTTAATATGAGCTTTACTTGTATCTTTCCTCATTCTATAAGAATAAACACTTTTCTTTAACATCGTATCACTCTTGCCATCGTGTTTAATTGTATGTCCATCCGACGCTAATACTTCAACTGGCTTAAACCCTATCGCTTGAGATATTTCATCAATAATTGAATCTTCTTCATCTACATTTAAACGTTCCTCTATAACAGTCTCAATATCATATTCTTCTCCATAGTACTTATCTGCCAAATACATATTAACTTCTTCATCCGTTAATTTTATCATTTCTTCTTCATTTAGCAAACCCGATTCAACATCATTTTTCTCCTGTGATGTGTCACTATCAAAATTCTCATCACATTCTACATCCTCAAATTCTTCCTCAGGAACTAAATAATATGATGTATACACTTGAACATCTTCCAAATCACAATTATTGATATCATCTATATTTTCTTGTGTCAGACTTGCCTTAATTTCATTATCAAATATCCCTTTTTCATTCAAATACTCTTCAATATCAGAATATTTTTCTTCTAACACTTGAGCATCGCATTCATCATTTACCTTTTTCTCGATATACTCCATCTCATTTATAGAATCTGTAAAATTTCCCATTTCCTCCACAAAATCTTCCGTTGACGTATCAACAAAATTTTCCTCCGCATATGATGTTCCTAACATTTCACATGTAGAAAACGCTACTATCATAGCTACAGCCGTCATACTTTTTAATACTTTTCTCATGTATATAATTTCTCCTTATTTTATCTTTTTTTCATACCAAAGCATTTTACCCTTCCCATCATCCTGCAATATCCGCTCAAAATACTCAAACTCATACTTTGCATCTTCCATTCCCGGATGTGTAATGCTTTGGTTAAATAGTTTCTCTATATCCCTCTTATCAATCCCCAGCTCTTCGATTTCATCATCTACTACGAGCTTCACCTTGAATCTGTCATAATCCGTCTGTATTATTTTATACTGTTTTATACAGCTTTCATATGCATTATTGATTTTCTCCACTGCATGAACAAATATATAAGCATTAATC
>CADADA010000094.1:0-1423 GCA_902786515.1 uncultured Lachnospiraceae bacterium
AAGTAAATAACCGAGATAAAAGTCTCTATGTAAATGCAGCTCTTTATACTTTTTTCTGAAGCCCGGTGTTCTTAAGCTGATAAATATCAGCATCAATATAAATGACAGTCTAATAAACAACTTATATTTTGATACATATTTAATTCCTGTGGGAAATAAAGGCAAGATCGATGTGTGAATCACCATAAAAGACATCGATATATGAAGCAATGGAAAAAAAATCATATCTATGACTATCAGCTTTATCAAAGTCTTTTTATCCATTAAGGTCACCTCTCATTATATTTAATGTGTTAAGCTGCAGCTAAATTTACCACCCCCGCCATACCTTACATAGACAGTGAAATTGTCGCTTTCTTCTGAATTATCGGCAAATATAAAACCAAAGTAGGCGGGTGAATCGGAAAGAAAACCGGCACTGCGATTATCCACCGAATCTATTATCCTGTAATGATCCCCAAAATTACTCTGAACATAATCTATTGCGGCTTGTTTATGTTTATTTTTATATTCCTGATACCCAAAGACCGTATCACCCCAGACAAATAACATCAAGACTGAAAAGATGATCAAAAATCCATAAATCAATGCCATAATCACTTTGTGTATCATCAAAAAAATTGAATCTATATTCTTTTTTTCCATATTAAACACCTTTCCTCAGCCATTCTTTAAGTATATCGTGGGTTGCTTTTTCGTCATGATCTATGTTTCAAATACTCTTATGTTGTCAAAATATACACTTTCAATTGAAGCCCGTGATTCTTCAGGCGGATTTCTGATGTCGTGATTATCACTGACTACTTCATCTGCTCTGACATAAACCACAAAATCATTTTCCTGCTTCTGCTTATCCGTAAACACAAAATTTATTCCCTGAAAAGCATCACCAAAAACTCCCCATCCACCGGTTGCTTCTTTGGACGCAATCATCTCATATCGGTCACCGTATTTTTCTGTAATATAATCCTCAGCTATAACCGAATATTTTTCCAAAGTTTTTTTGTAATAAGCCCGATGACCAAAATAAGCAATAGCATACAGCACACCAAAAATGCACTCCGGAATAACAACAAACAAGACCAACAAAAGACTCAGAATAGAAAGCACTTTACTTTGAGATATAAATTTTATAAGCTTTTTCATAGTCACCATCTCTATTCATTCAAATAGTCCAATATAACTTTTTGTGTTTCGGCTTTTGTCTTTATTTCATTGTTAAAGAATGGAATAAAGACAAAAAGCCTAAGGTATAATTGCCATTTACACTATACTCACTATATATCTTTTCGTCACTTATAATCATTGTATAGCTTTAAAATGAAATATGTTCAGAGATCATTGAAGATCAAACACCGTTCTATCGTCAACATACAGTTCAATATTGTATTTCTTAAGAAACTCCGTCAACTTTGTTATCAGT
>CADADA010000094.1:1478-4677 GCA_902786515.1 uncultured Lachnospiraceae bacterium
CTTCAGTTTTTTTCCAACATATTTATGAAGATAATCATCGTAAACAAAAGAAAAGTTAAAATTCACGTGAAAATAGAAGTCATTCTTATCATCATACATTAAAAATCTATCATAGGATGTACCCGGTAAAGAGACTATACATTTTCCACAAGCTGCACGAATATTTTCTTCTTTGAATTTTTTGACGGAATACGATATGTTGCCATACCTCTCGGATAATGCTCTATCAGCGTAATGTTTGCTTAACAAGTAATATCCTATTTTGAACAGCAGTGTAACAACGATAACAATGGCAACGATGATCAATATACGGTTTCTTATTTTATGTTTTTTATCCTGCATATAAATAATCACTCACAATCAATTATACTCATTTCACATTTTTCAGCCGGAATATGCTAAATAAATCCTTACTTTAAAATTAAATAGCAGATAATAAGATTGGAAACAGGAATAAAGGAAAAACAAACGGGATAAACGATACTACAGCATTCACTATCAGTCTGACATATACATCATTTTTAGAATATTTTTTTTCATTTAGTTTATGCACTATGATATTTACAGCAACTGTCGCACCAATAATCAGAAAGAATACCAATGTATTTATAATAATGAATTTTGAGTATACACCTATTTGTATAGCTTCATGATTGCTCAAACTACGAATATATTCATTTCTTCCAAGTATGATACTGTCAAAAACGATAATCATTGTCAACAAAATCGTATTTGCTGCACTTAATATTATGATAGATAAATTGATTTTCACTGTTTTTTTCATATACCTCTCCTTTCCTTAGATAAGTATGCCAAAAATTGCAGACAGGAAATTTATAGCTAATATATATTTTATATACTCTGAAAATTGAATATCTTTATTCTTTTTAATGTATCTATAGATAAATATATTCATTGTCAGATATACACCAAAAAAAACAAACATATGTATATATATTACGTACAACAATCCATATGCATCACTATACCAGTATTCTTTAGGTCGGACACTACTCATAGAAAGCAGAAGAAATAAAGAAAATATAAATTTTCCTATTAGCCATCCTAATATAAAGTTACATACACCGGGAATAATATATATTTTTTTCATTTTTTCCTCCTGATTTTTTAGAAACGTACATTTTTCAGCGCCGTTACATAATCAACATAACAGCAGGAAACGTAAGAAAGGTCAGAAGAAACGGTATCAAGGATATAACCACATCAGTTATAAACCTTACCGAAAGCTCGTATGAATCATACTTCTTTTCATTTTTTCCATACTGTATAATATTAATCACTATTGCAGCTAAAACAAGCAATACAAAAGCCGATATATTCAGTTTTATATATGTCAAATATACACCGTTTATAACAGAACTCCTGTATTCCAGACTTCCAAAATATCCGTCCGTTCTCAGCACTATACTTTCAACAATTGTAATACCTATCATTATAATCATATTTATAAGGCTGAAAAACATAATAGGCTTATCTGATTTTGACAACAGCTTTTTCATATAACCATCCCCCATATAAAGAACTCAGCTATGTTTATGACAATCAATAAGACAATCGGTATAAGAGTTGGCACTGATACTGTCTTAATATATTTTAACCAATTGTCCTGCGAACGTTTTTTTATAAACTTATAGAAAAACAAATTAACCAGCAGATATACCGAAGCCCAAAAAATTATCAGAAAATAATAGCCGAACAGGAGGCCCACAGCATCCTTAATCCACGGTGATTTTCCCTGAAAACTATATAAGTTTCCCGTGAAGACTTTAAACGTAAATACAAAAAAGCATATTATCAAGCCAAATATAAAATTGCATATTGTAGGAATAAAGTATAATTTTTTCATTTCAATTCACCCCCTAAAAAACAGAGTCTGCGGCAGTTTCATCAGAAGAACGGATGAAGCAAAAACAATGCACTGAAAAACGGAACATAGGCAATATAGAAAACAAGAGCCGCTGTAGATTTCATTTTCTTTTTTACAACAACTGTTATTTCAGCAACCAGCTCTGCTAAAAATATTGGTACGAGCCACAAAAGATTGTGATAATATTCCCGAACATCTGAATATATACGTTCTCTTGATGTAAACTCACGCTGTGCATACTCACCAATCTGATGTAAATATGTCAGACAAAATGCCGAAACAACAGCAGCATTTATCACAAACATTATGATAATCACTGCAATTATGATCATACTTGCTTTTTTATCAAAAGACATCGGGACTTTGATTTTCTTATCTGTTGCCGCAAAATATATATAATTCACCAACAGCAATATCAAAGCCGCAATGCATACCGCAAGGGTCAGCTTATAATACTGACTTTTAAAAAAGCTTATACATCCGCTTGTATCGGAATATTTAAGGTATTCACCTCTTCCGAAAACAGAAATATCAAAAGATGCGTCTACGGATACATATATGACATAAACCAAAATAAATAATATCATAATAACAGATGCGTTTAAGATGGTTAAATTAAGCGATCTGCGTTTATCCATAAAATCACCTCTACTAAACATTTAAATAGTTTAATATATTTTTTGATTCTTCAGGCAGGTTTCTGATGTCGTGATCATCACTGACTACTTCATCTGTTCTGACATAAACCACAAAATCATTTTCCTGCTTCTGCTTATCCGTAAACACAGATCTTATACCTTCAAATGATGGCATAAGTATAGAACTCACCTTTACCTCATTAGAACCTACTATCTCATAGTGGTCACCATACTTACCCACAACATATTCCTCAGCTATAACCGAATATTTTTCCAATATTCGGTTATAGGAATCTTTTTCAACAAAATAAGCAATAGCATACAGCACACCAAAAATGCACTCCGGAATAACAACAAACAAGACAAACAAAAGACTCAGAATAGAAAGCACTTTACTTTGAGATATAAATTTTATAAGCTTTTTCATAAGGGTTACCTCAAAATATAACCGCACAAGTACGGGTAAATCCCCTTGTGCGGTTATATCTTTAATTTACAGTATCAGATAAGCCTCAACAAAAAGGAAACATCCTATTAATACAAACGGTATGATTGATATAAGCATATTAATATTTCTTCGCGTCAGCTGCTTGCGTTCGTCATACAACTGCTTATTCTTTTTGAACTGCATTACATTTACAACAATTGCCGCCGCTGTCATTACTGCAAATAT
>CADADA010000094.1:4757-5218 GCA_902786515.1 uncultured Lachnospiraceae bacterium
CATACATCAGCATATAAGTGCGGAATGTTATATCAGGCTTACCCTCTTTAACATAGCTGTAGCCCTTTAGGTTGACAGCTATAAATATCAGCACGCTTACAAAAAGACAAACGTAAAATAATGCTGTCATAGAAAGTGCATCAGCCTGCCAGTCTTTTGGTACAACAGCTGTTGTCATAAGCGATACTGAAATAAGCAGTTTTATTCCGACTGCAAACACCGTTCCCATTATCAGATTTATTATTAACGGCAGTATTCGTTTTTCTTGTTCCATATTTACCTCCTTGATAAGCCTTTCCTTTAAACATCCTTGCCTCGTCTTATATCACAACAAGATTTTTTAACACTGCATATTATCATTATTGTGATTGCAGCTGAGTGTTTAAATCTGTTCCGTTTTCTGTTTGGGTATAGTTGAGCTGTGTCTGACCGTTTATCTGTACCTCGGTTATATCAATATC
>CADADA010000095.1 GCA_902786515.1 uncultured Lachnospiraceae bacterium
GTGCCGAACATCGTTAAAAAGACAACCGACCCCAAAATATAATCATGGTTATAATCATTAAGATTGACAAGCAGCACGATAAATGCCGCCAGTACCAAACCCCAGCCAATCAGCTGCCAGATAAGATAGGTGTGTTTTTGATAAAAATTCATATTTGCACGCTTTCTTTAGTGTAATTCAAACTATTATGGATTTCTTCAATTACTGCTGTAGCAGCAAACTATATATTACTCATTGTGTTTTTGATATCATCTGTCTTGCTTTTCAATAAAAATCGGTTTACTTTCGTCGTCCTCCTCAAAATTCCGGCTGTCAATTCTGATAAATGCGCTTCCGGTTTTTGCGTGCAAATACGGTATAATGTCCGGATCATAATTACAAATCGTGTTAAGCGCAAAAATGTTATGATGATTCGGGTCACTCATATATTTATCATCCTCGTTGCCTGCCATAAAGCGCCAACCGCTGTCGGGATATTCGGACATGGGATTTTCCCATTCGATTAAGTTGTTTACTTTTATAGGTATAAATTTCTTCTTTTTCTGTTTCATTTTTGCTCTCCTTTCAAAACGAAATATTCTGATGACCGGTTTTTGTTACAAGTGCCTGCTTGGCAAGCCGCAATGACTCCTCATACCTGCCCTGCATAAAGGCAAGTCTGGAATCGGTAACGATTAGTTTAACTGTGTCTGATAATACTTGTTGCATTGTTCACCTCAAACAGTTCAGCATTGTTAATTTGCTCCCAAACTCTTAGCGTTGTAAATAATACTTGCTAATTTTACTAAGTAATTAAGCTATTTCCGAAATTATTAGATTACTTAACCCCCATGTAATCGTAAGGAAAAAAGTGAGCCCGTTTTCTGACTGTTTAATATATTGCTTAATTTAATGAACGTTTGGGTTTATTTACGTATTGCTAAATTGAACATTCTATCAAACTAATTTTCCTCAAACTCGTTAACTTCTCTTTCGTTTTCTCGTTCAATTTCTTCCTCAATTTCTTTATTCCATTGAATTAAGTTTTCAAGATATTTACAAGTTGTTTCTCTATCATTCTCGTACAACAAGCAAGGAATATCCTCTTTCCTTAATTCTCGATATAGATTAATAATCTGTTTAATCATTTCATCATCTATATGATCACACGACATAATAAATTCTTGATTGTTTATCCTCTTTTTTATATCTGAAATAGAAATGTCTGTATATTTTCTGACAATCTTTACGATTTGAGCAGAAAAAGCAGTTTTCGATATTTTTATTGCAACATATCCCATAATATCTCCTTAAAATTCAATAATGGTTTTTATTGGCTTTCCCGGCAAACTATTTTTGTAATTTCCGCCATGCCATCCATTTATTAAAGTAGCGGTCGCCGTTGTCCGCGTCATATTCGACCGCTTTTTTATAGGATTTGATTGCGCTTTCGTAATCCTCACGCGACATATACGCGTTGCCTGCGCACTGGTGCGCGTCAGGATTTTTGCGGTCGATGTCAAGTGCCTGCTTGGCAAGCCGCAATGATTCCTCATACCTGCCCTGCATAAAGGCAAGCTTGGAATCGGAAACGATTAGTTTAACTTTGTCTGCTAATACTTGTTGCATAATATTCCATCCTTTGTACAATCTTCTAACTATTTTTTGCAATTGTATTCACAAAACCAATCACTTAAATAAATATTTAGCCTGAATAGGTGAAACTTATTTTGTTTTATAATAGATAAACCACATAGCGTTTAAGTTAATTAGTTTTTATGCATCATTATTGCTGCACCATTTAGGTGAAAACATTATGAAAGGCAAACCGTTTTTTGGGTGCACTAACACCGAGCTTTTTGTTTTCAAGTAATATGAGGAGCATCACTGATTCACTTTTAAGTTCTCTCGCTCCCATTCAATTACTATGTTTTCTGAGGAAAGCTTTTCTCTAACATGATTTAGATAATCTAAGCACAGATTTGATATATCATGCAAAAAGACAATAATGATTTTATAACGATAACCAGTAAAATCCACTTTGGGATAAACGAGTTTATACTGTTCAGAATTGAGATACCATAGATAAGTATTAAGTTTATCTTGAATCATTACCATATGATCATATTCAATCTCTTGTTCAAAACCTAGATGATCATAAATATGCATTATCAGCAAATGATTCTCTACCTCATAAGAAATCGAATCAATAATATCTTTGTCAGTTACAGCCATAATTACTCCTTGCCTTTATCAATATTCTTTTCTAATTGTTGTTACTTTAGTACCCTTGGGAATAACTGTCTCTTTATACTTTCCACTTGTTATCTTTAAATCTTTGTTAGTTCTTCCTTCAGGAAAACCATTGAGTTTTTGGTTTGTTTGATAAGGTGAATCCTTTCCAAGTTTATAGTCTATTATTTCCATTTTACCATCTTTGTTGATAAATAAATCATCAAGATAATTTCCTCCAGCCCGTTGGGCATTACCAAATTCATCCATAGGTTTTACTCTTACCTGATCTTCCGCTGTAGGATTCTTTGATTTTAATTTTTCATGCATCTGCTTTTCAAATTGATGCCCTTGCTCCTGCCTGTCTTGTACATATTGTTTCGTTTCGCTGGAATAATTCCGTCCTGCATTGTGAACAATTATTCCAATATTACTTACATGGTAAGTATGATAGTTGTCAACCTGAAAATTATAAACAACAACAGAGTAGTTGCCTAATTCCTCACGATAAATCTATTCGACCAGATGAATATTTCCGTTGTTGTCAACTAGTTCAGCACCAATCCATAAATCACAAGCATTGACAAAGCCCTTACCCTTGACATAATATGGGTGATCAAAAGTAGATACTATTGTTTCTCCACATACCGTCAAATGAACCAGATGAGATGTTTCTCTGATATAAGTTTCTAGGACAGCCTTTGGTTCTGTTATATCTGTTTCAGGATCAGTCGCAATAACCATATCTCCTGCCTTGATATTTTCAATTGCGACAAGTCCTTCTGCGGTCAGAATCATCGTACCCGCAACAAAGCACTTCATAGTTGTTGCCATGCCGCCGGTAAAAATAGCTAAAGCCGTTACACCTGTTTGGAAAACATTATACGCTGTGCTTTCGTGCAGCTTAGAATTCAATGCGGCAATGTTTCCGTTG
>CADADA010000096.1 GCA_902786515.1 uncultured Lachnospiraceae bacterium
TGCAAGCAACAATATAAGATTTGCTCCTTTTTCTCTATATTCAGTGCTACACAGGCTGTAGGCAAACGGACGATAAAAACAGTTCAGTTCCTGCCATGTATAGTCTTTGTCGGTTATTCTGTTTTTGTTTACCATTGCCTATGCCTCCTGATTGGTTAATTCGCTTTACGTCTTACAGTTTTAACAACCTCATACTCCGACTTGCCATCTTTTATTGCCACAACAACAGAAATATCAACACACAATTCTTTAGATCAATTATCACTCCATCAACTTTCACGCTCTTGAGCCCGTTACTCATCAAGTAGTGTCAATTCATTCAATGTAGTCTTTCAAGGTTGCTTATTACATAGATATCTTACGCAAACGAATATAAACGTAGTAACACTAAACATTAACACATTGAAATTTATAACTATACTTTTCATTGTTCAAACTGCATCACAATGTCTTCAATTTGTTCCTTGATATCTGAGTCATATGGCAAACATTCATAAATATCTTTACCATATTTGTGACTATTTTTCTCCACTTAGCTTCAATACTTTTGTCTTATGTATAATGCATAAAATCCACATAATTCTATCATTATTATCATTTATATAAAAAATTTGATGCCTCACCTTTATAATCATATTCGATATATACTTCTTGATCATAATAAAATATAGTTATTGTTTCGTCGAACATAGTAGTAATTTTTACTATTTTTTCAGAATCAGACTTCATATCTTCTTCTCTTATCGGCTTTGCATTTACCATTTTATTATACTCATTTATTATTTCTTTATTATCTTTATCTACATTTTTTGCATCTATTTCCAATACTTTTTCTTCATCAATCTTAGATAATGTTTTATTACAATATGACATAAATTCTTTTATATTTTCTTTTACATTTGTATTCCCAATAACAGAATATCGTATACCATCTAGATACAACTCATCTTCACTTGAAAACACCAATTTATGAATTATATTTTTATTTTCATCACGTAATGTAACTATCACATCACTTTTTCCAGACGGATTTTTAGGAATCTTAATCCATCTGTTCTCTTTAATTTTTATATTTGAAATGTCTGCAACTATTTCATCAATAATATCACTGTTATTAATTTCACTGTTCTTGTTTAAGCGTTTAATTTCTATGCTCATAACCTGCTTATCTGTCATGTTTATTGAACCAACTGGTGTTCTGAAATAAATAACAGCCAATACTATCAAAATTATCAGTAAGCTTCCAAGTACAATCATATTTTTTTTTGATTTCATTTAATTTTCTCCTTTTATTTATATATAGTTTGCTGAAATTTTACTCCATATTTTGAATAAACATCTATTTCATCATACAAAATATACTCTGTATCTCCAATTTCTCCCCATCCTGATGCAACAGCCAAAAATCGTTTGTCATTACCATGTGTAACAGGAGTAAACTCTAAGTATCCTGTAACACTCACTGCATGTCCAGCAACACCACCTCCACATTTAGAAGTAATACCTAGTATTGATGAATATTTTTTATCAACTGCATCAACAAAAAAATCCATGTCGGGATTTTTTTTAGATTGATATGGTATATTTTTATTTTTATTAATTTTTGCATAATCTGCAACTACCTGCCCCATCTTAGTTTGATCCATAACATATTCTTCGTTTAACTTTTTCACACCCCCCATATTATATATATCCGTATACGCATTACTCACAGAACTATCCGAGTTTGTGTTATAACATTTATATTGCCCTAATACATTTAAAATAGCAACAGCTGCACAACAATAATTTTTATTGCATTTTTTATTTATATAATCCTCACCAAATTGAACTCTATTCGGTATATATTTCTCTTTTTTCAATATGTAAGAACAATAGACCAACTCAAAATTATCAAAAAAAATATCCATCAAATCATGTTTCGATGCAACATACTGCACTCCTTCTTGATAATCATTCAACTCATATGTAAACTCATCGACTTTTTTTGCTATTTTATCAGTAATTTCTTCACAACCAAAGTATTTTTGCTCGAAAGACTCGCCACTATATGTATCAAATTTAAACTTAATCACTTCATTCGCTTCTATATTATACACAAAATAGCCATAATCCACATTATCTAAACCGACGTCAAACACATATTCACAAATATTAAAATTACAATCATAGATTGGAATTATATCTTTTACAATGTATGATACATCTCCATACATCTGCTCAACTATCAAATCAATTTCTTGATACACACCTGAAATATCCTCGTCACCATATGCTGTTATGATACTATTGCAACCAAATAAGCATATCAAAAAAACAATTAAACTTTTTTTTATATTTTTACCCATGTTAAATTCTCCTTTTTTCATACCAAAGCATTTTTTCCTTCCCATCATCCTGCAATATCCGTTCAAAATACTCAAACTCATACTTTGCTTCTTCCATTCCCGGATGCGTAATGCTTTGTCTAAATAGTTCCTCTATATCCCTCTTATCAATCCCCAGTTCTTCGATTTCATCATCTACAACGAGCTTCACCTTGAACCTGTCATAATCCGTCTGTATTATTTTATACTGTTTTATACAGCTTTCATATGCATTATTGATTTTCTCCACTGCATGAACAAATATATAAGCATTAATC
>CADADA010000097.1 GCA_902786515.1 uncultured Lachnospiraceae bacterium
GGGAATGAAACAAGAAATCCATCAGAACCATTCGGCAATGATGGATTTATCTATTCTCTATAGATTTTTATTAAAAATGGTGTGTTTTTCAGTGCCCTCTATAGAGGGGGTGGGGTTTGTAACTAAAGATAGTTTTTCAATAAAATAGGTTAGTCAGTCGGGAAAATATATATAGATTTTTTGTATATACTGGTGCTTGCTTTTGGTGTTTATTTGGTGTTTAATGTTACGTGAGGATGGGAAAAAAGACTACACGAAGCAACAGGCGAACATTGAGAAATCCAGTATTTACAATAAGTTAGAAAAAGATAGGGGAAAAGACTGGAAAGAGATATTAGTTCCCAAAGAGATAAATCCAAGACTCCCGTTATTGACAAGTGGAATCTCAGATGCTAAGAACACTCTTCGGATTATGGAAACAGCACCGATTGTAATTGTTGTACTTAATACAAATGGAAAATCACCATTTATTCAGCTGGATGCTGATGATAGATTGACGGAAATGAATGACTTGTTGTCCATAGGTGCATCGATAGAAAATATGTTACTTAAGGCAGAATTGGTAGGAGAGATTGCTTTGGGATATAAAGCAGGGACACCATCTATGCGTCCAAGAAAGAAAACAGAAGATATTGTTACGTATTTTGATTAAATTTTATGTTAAGGAGTAAGATGAAAAAACATTCAACCCATAGTTGAATTATGTTAAAAAACTCCCTTTGGTGGTTATTGCTCCTTGGCTGAAGGGTAAGCTATTATAAAATAAAAACGGAGGTATTTCAGATGCTTAACAGTATTAAAGTTGGAAATTTTATAATGGAAAAACGTAAATCCCTCGGTATGACACAGCAACAGTTTGCAGATAAGTTAAATGTTTCTTTTCAGGCAATATCGAAATGGGAGAATGGAACGACATACCCCAATATTGAAATATTAAGGGATTTGTCGATTGTGTTAGATGTGTCTGTTGATGAGATTTTGGCGGGAAGCGAAAGAGATGAAGATGGTTTATCCTACAGTAAAGCCGGAATTGATATTGCCTATACGGATACTATCAAAAAAGAAATGGCTAAGCATCTTGAAACGAAAGATAGTCGTGTATTAAATGGTCTGGGTCCGTTTGCTTCTCTGTATGATATTAAGTTTCCAGAGATTGAAAATCCTGTTTTGGTATTAAAGTCAGAAGAACCTGGTTCAAAACAAAAACTAGCTATGGAATATGGATATACAGAATCCATTTGCCATGATATGATAAATCATCTGGTAAATGATATTGTGGTTATGGGTGCAAAACCATTAGCGGTATTGGATACGATAGTTTGTGGAAATGCAGAAAAAGACACAATTAAAACTTTAGTTAAGGGTGTATCAGATGCCTGCAAAGAAAATGAATGCTCTCTTGTGGGAGGAGAAACTTCTATTCAGCCATTGGTCGTAGAATCCGGTGTTTATGTGCTCACTTCAAGTATTGCAGGTATTGTCGAAAAAAACAAGGTGATTGATGGTTCTGCGATTGAAGAAGGAGATGCGGTTTTAGCAATAGCATCAAATGGATTACATACAAACGGATACTCCTTGGTACGATTATTGATGGATAAAATGCCTCAAATAAAGTTGGATAAGATAGACGGATTAACTTTCATGGAGCAGATTATGAAACCACATTCACCATATTACAAATCAATCAAAGGTTTGTTTGATAAAGATGTTATACATGGAATGGCGCATATCACAGGTGGTGGTATAGAAGGAAATCTGTGCAGAGTAATTCCGGATGGATTGAGCGCAAAAATTGATTTATCAAGGTTGAAAATATTGAATATATTTAAATATATTAGAAACAGTGGAAATATCAGCGATGAAGAAATGTTACGAACATTTAATTGTGGAGTAGGTTTTAATATTTTAGTAGCACAGAAAGACAAATCAGCGGTTAAAAAACATATTAACCAGTTTTATGATTGCTATGAGATTGGGACAATAGAAACGGGAGATTGTAAGGTAAAGTTTGAAAATAGGATAAATTGGTTATAGTTGTGGAGAGTATTCAGTAGCTCCTGAATGGTAGTGTAAAATAATTTGTGTTTTTGGTAAAAAATGGCTTCTTTTTGGTAAGAATTAAGATATGACAATTTTTATCGAAAGGAAAATACTGCAAAACTAAAAATGTAATCAAAAAAGGAAAACTTTTATTAAAAGTAAATCACAGATTGACAAATATCCGTCACGATTATTTACATCAAATAACATCTGAAATAATAAAGCGAAAACCAAGCTTTATATGTATGGAAGATTTGAATGTAAGTGGAATGATGAAGAACAGACATTTATCCGGAGCTATAGGAAAGCAGGGATTTTACGAATTCAGGAGTCAGATTGAATACAAATCTGAATGGAATAATATAAAATTAGTTATTGCCGACAGATTCTTTCCCAGCTCAAAAATGTGTAGCTGTTGTGGAAATATAAAAAAAGATTTGAAACTGTCAGAACGAATTTATAAATGCAAATGCGGTAATGAAATTGACAGGGATTTTCAGGCAGCTCTTAACCTTAAAGTATATGGAGAAA
>CADADA010000098.1 GCA_902786515.1 uncultured Lachnospiraceae bacterium
CTGGATGAAATAAGGGATTTTGTGACGAACAACGGATTATCATTTACAGAAGGACTTTTGAAACTGAGCAATTATGAAGTTGATTATAAGGAGCAAAATACATCCAGATCCATGATAAAAGCGGCAGCTTTTCCATTTACAAAAGAGTTAAGGGATTATGATTTTAACTTTCAACCCAGCGTAAATGAGCAGGAGATGAGGGAATTAGCTAGCCTTGCTTTTCTCGAAAATAATGAAAACATAGTATTTCTTGGGCCAAGTGGCGTAGGAAAAACTCACCTTGCTACATCAATAGGAATAGCGGCTGCTAAGAAGCGGGTAAGTACTTATTTTATAAAATGCAGCGATTTGTTACAACAATTAAAACGTGCAAAACTTGAAAATCGCTTAGATGCCCGTTTAAAACACTTCTGTCACTACAGACTGTTGCTTGTTGATGAGATTGGATACCTTCCAATAGACAAAGAGGATTCAAATCTTTTCTTTCAGCTAATTGATATGCGATATGAAAAGAAAAGCACGATATTAACAACAAATATGAATTTTAATGAAGGGATGGAGTTTTTTATGATGCAGTGGTAGCAAATGCTATTATTGACAGGGTATTACATCACGCACATGTAATACCAATATCGGGTAAATCATATAGATTGAAAGATCATTTAGGACAACCTGATTAATTGTACATTCTTATATAATATTTTGAGCCTGTGAAAAAATTTCTGTAAATTAGACAATATACTGGTCTTCTATGATAAAATATTATATCATAGGAGGCCTTTTATTATGGCAAACAGAAAAAAACAAGTTTACAAACCAAAACCAATGACTGAGGGAAAGAGAAATCTGATTCAAGGATTGCTTCAGGAGTATGATATTCAGTCCGCTGACGATATTCAGGAAGCATTAAAGGATCTTCTGTCCGGAACGATTCAAGATATGCTTGAAACAGAAATGGATAGTCATCTTGGTTATGATCGCTACGAAAGATCCAGCGAGCCAAACTACCGAAACGGCACAAAGCCAAAAACTGTTCGTAGCAAGTACGGGGAGTTCGAGGTCGATGTTCCTCAGGATCGACAGAGTTCCTTTGAACCTCAGGTGCTCCCAAAGCGTCAGAAAGACATCTCTTTGATTGATGACAAGATCATTTCTATGTATGCAAAAGGAATGACCACACGACAGATTTCAGAAACGATAGAGGATATTTATGGCTTTGAAGTAAGCGAAGGAATGGTATCTGATATTACAGATAAGCTTCTTCCTAAAATCGAAGAATGGCAAAATCGTCCTTTATCTGCGGTATATCCTATCGTTTTCATTGATGCTGTACACTTCTCTGTCCGTGATGATGGAGTAATTAGAAAACTTGCCGCATATGTTGTTCTCGGTATCAACGAAGATGGCATGAAAGAAGTTTTAAGTATTGTTGTTGGAGAAAATGAAAGCAGTAAATATTGGTTGTCCGTATTGAACAGTCTGAAAAATCGTGGAGTCCAGGACATTCTCATTCTCTGCTCTGATGGATTAACGGGAATCAAAGATGCAATCTCTACAGCATTTCCAAAAACAGAGCAGCAGCGTTGCATAGTGCATATGGTGAGAAATACACTCAAATATGTTGCAAACAAGGATATGAAAGCTTTTGCTAAAGATTTAAAAACAATCTATACCGCTGCCGATGAAGAAACTGCCAGAAAGCAGTTAAAAACCGTTACAGAAAAATGGTCGGGACAATATCCGAGTGCCATGAACCGCTGGCATGATAACTGGGATGCAATTTCCCCGATTTTCAAATTTTCCAAAGAGGTCCGTACTGCTTTTTATACCACAAATGCCATTGAATCGCTGAATTCATGCTATCGCAGACTAAACAAGCAGAGAAGCGTATTCCCGAGCTCCCAGGCGCTAATGAAAGCACTATACCTAGGAACTTTTGAGATAGCCAAAAAGTGGACAATGCCAATCCGCAACTGGGGCAAAGTTCGTGGCGAACTCGAGATTATGTACCCTGAGCGAATGTCAATATAGCAATAAAAGCCGAATCGTCAAGAGTAAATATACACCCAGATTTTCTGGGTGCTCTTGACATACCAGCGTATTTTTGTTATTAAATATACAACGGCTTAACCACAGAAACCTGCTGTTAAGCCGTATCAATTATCATAGAAGATCTGAATTTACAGAAAGAATTTCACACCGTCAATATTTTTTGTACATTGGGACTTGACATTTTATAGGTATCCACTAAACAGTATAAAAACACATGTAACTCAATAGTACGTTTTGCGCAGTAATCAAGTGTTTATTTCTATAGTCTGGATTTGATGGATTCATAACAAAAACAATCTTGCTACTCGATGTTCATTGCAGGAAATATGCATGGAGTATCATCGATTCCCGATGCACGTTATCCTTATGCTTACTTTTGTAAATGGCAAGTACTTTTCCATAAATTTTGGCAATTATTTTTCCATAATTACCGGCATTTTATTTTCCATATTTTTAATTTCCCACGGATTGCTC
>CADADA010000099.1 GCA_902786515.1 uncultured Lachnospiraceae bacterium
GTAAAGGTACAAAAACTTTACGACATAACAAAGCCCTGGCTTGAGAAAGTCGGGGCTTTGCGTAAAAAAAGAGGATGTGCCTATTTTGACACACCCTCCTTTGGTCTGATTTCTCATCTTCAGACGAATAAACTTCTATAAATCTGTTGTGTAGACTCAAACTATAGGATGATTGTCCTCATCGACAATTTCAACAATCTTTTTACAATATGAGTCTTGGTCTATCAGGATACTTAGTACTCTCACGAAGTTTGCCATTTCTCTTTCTTCTGTCAACTGTTGGTCTGCAGTTTTTCCAATATAGCCAACCCTGAAATAAAGGTCAATAGCTTTATCTATACCATTAAGTATAGTAGGCATATCCGCAAATGTAATAACATTTTCTGACTCTTCAGTAGAGGCAATATATATTGGATAACTACGATGTACCGTCGGAACCGTAGAAGAAGTGAATTGAGCTGTTCTGAAATAGTGAGTTGCATGTCGCTTCATATCAGCATCTAAATCTCTGGGTATAACTATACGTATTCTTGCTGAATCATATTTCTTCCCATCTATTTCAATGTTGCCTTCATTTGTAAAAATATAGTCAGTAACCAGTTTGACAAAATTCTCAAAATAGGATATTGCGATAACTGTAGACGGTAATAAACCTAAATGACACAAACTGGCTCTCTCGTCTATTCTTTTTTTCAGTTTCCCCAAAGTGGATTTCAACGAAGCATCCGGTTCTTTTCTCCCGTCTACACATTTCGTAGTATATTCTGCTAATGTAATTCCTAGTAAGTCTGATGGAATCTTAACGCCTTTTTCGCATAAAACATATGCATTATCTATACCAACTCGACCTAAAAATAAACCATACTCAAATAGAACGTTATCACGAACCGTTTCATGTTCTTTTCCTCTGATTTTACTCATATCATCTGCTGAAAAAACCATAAATCCGAAATCGAAGAGGCTCGCAGATTTAACAAGTGTTTCAAGAAAACCTTCGTTGTACTGGAAGATGTCATCCGTCCATAAGAAACAGTCGTATGAATCTTTGAAGAAATCCTTTATTCTTTCTGCTACATTCAATCCTTCACGGGATGAACCAATAAAAATTCTTTGTTTCATATTTTGCTTATTTTTCAATTTCTTGATAAATATTCCAAACTTCACTATGTAATTTTTTCAATTCATCTAACTTTTGGTGATTGTTACGGAATATATATTCTGTACCATCCACTGATTTTAGTTCATTTGCTTCTTTTTCATTTGTGCAAAGATGATATAGTTTGAGCCAGAGGATTTTCACAAGTTCCAAATAATGCAAATTGCAATAATCATTTACAGGAATATCATAACAGATAGCATTGATTTCAAAACTTGTAAGAGTTATATTATTATCAGAATCTGTTCTAACGTTCTTTAGGAAACGAATCATTTTCTTTAATCTTCCCCCTGTTACTGAGCTTCTACTGTTTATTCTTGAAATACTCAAAAAAGGGAAATCTGGTCCAATTCTTTGATTAGTATCCTTATTGTATATTTGTATTCCCCGGTATTCTTCGCCAAGGCCTCTAATGAAATCAACAGAATCATGCCACGATGCAACAACAACATCTACATCACGATGGTAATGCAAATTCGTTACCTTGATAGATTTGGGCTTAGAAGTATCGCACTGAGAATAAAAACGTTTCAATATATTCTCATCATCCAAGCGAAGAATTCTTAAGTCTGCGTTAGCATCTCCTTGGTAACGGGAAAATGAGTTTTTCCACCTTTTTAATTTATCCATCTCCCAATAGTTGTATAATGGGTATGGTGAATTAAGGATGTTGGTTACCTTGGATAAATCTGTGTCATTGAACTTACCTGTAATAGTTAAGAGGTCAATGTCACTAGCCCCTCGTATATGCGTTCGTGTCATAACAGATCCTTGATATCGATAATCTATACCAATTTGATTATCCTTTAGATGTTGTTTTACATTTTCTCCCGCCTCAAGAGTTATTTGAGTATAGCGTTGATCAACTTCATTCATTGCCATTTTAACATATCTGGCAACTTCTTTATCAATACCTGACAACTCAGAATTAACCCGCAAGGATATCTCCCTATTATGCTCGGGATTGTAACGGTCTTGGATTTTTGAAATTAAAGAATCGTATCTACTCATAAATATTTTTATTAATAACACTGCAAAGGTAATGCCAAACTGTGCAGCCTATCTGCATAGCTGACAATTTTTCACTTATAAAGGGCAAAAATTGGTTCATCCCCGAATTGCGTTGGCAAATTTATATAGTAGTATAGAAAAAGCCGCCAATTCATTATCTTTGTGGTTCCCCAACCATATCAGATATGAACGGCAGCTTATTATATCAGGCATACGGTG
>CADADA010000100.1 GCA_902786515.1 uncultured Lachnospiraceae bacterium
CCATTCGGACGTAGCGGTTCTAGGCTCGTTTCCTCGCCAAGTACCGACGTCCTCATAGGGTTATCGTGTAAAACTGATTTATTTGCACAATGTAGTTTTTTCCGTTATCCTGATAAATCAGCTATATGCAAATGTAATCTCCGCTCCAATTCCGCTTACTTCACTTATCACTGACTTTATCATATATTTATATTATAAACTACTGAATCCCCATTTTTCTTTCATACCTTAGTTGTTTTTCATATCCCCATAGAATACTTCTCTCTGCCATCTCACTCCAAAAAAATAATCGCTATTCATACCATATACCATCATTTTCTAGTACTTTAAATTCGTCATGTTTTCCCAAATATCTCATATGGGTGATATATTGATAATGCTAAAATATTGACTTTTCACTAATCCCAATATAAACTCACAAATTTACCAAATTCATTTTTCATCATTTCTTCTCTATACATTTGAATAGCCCCATTATTGTATATCACGTATTTTATATTCCCACCAATGATGTCTTCTTGCGATAATATAGCAATATCAGATGGTACTATACCTCTTAAAGAATTATTTATAGTATCATATTGTGAAAATATTTTTTGTAACTCTTCCTTGCTAATAACAGTACTTATCCATATATTATCAGAATATATACACAATTTATCGCTATTTTTATCAATTCCATACGTGCAACAAAAAATTGAAGCTTCATTATCAATAGTTATTATATTCTTAAAAACACTATGCAACTCTTTTAGCTCATTATAATCATCAATGACAAAGAAACAAAGTTCACTCAATTCTTTAAAAAACATATTATATTCTATTAATAATTCTTCATTATTGGACATTTGTAATAAAAAATCATATACATTATTCATATCTCATTTCTCCTATTGAAACTCTGGTAATGATTTTACGTATTTAATCATTTCCAGCAATCCTTTATTGTACTTAGAACCAAAGTTATTTCGTATATCCATTATATCTAAAAATAATCTTTGTCGTGCTGTCAAACCAGCATCACTGACCATAGTTCCTTTCCCCTTACCAGCAAATGTTCTTGTTAATGCATGATCATCTTTAGACATAAGTAATGCTGGTCCATCATTTCTCGATAATCCAATTGTTTTATCAAACGCATTTTGTGGCATATGATGAGCCACTTCATCTGCACCTCTTGTTGCATTAACATCTTTAAAACTTCCACCCAATACTTTTTCAGAATCACTTCCACAAATATTATGCACCATTACCCCGGCCGCATAATACACATGCAAGTCCTCTACCTCAAGATTGTATACTGTTACTCTCTCCGCCAGTTTTTCCACTCTGACTTCTTCAACATATACTCTCTCTCCGGTTTCGGTAATGAGCTTATCACCTTTTTGAAGGTTTGATGCTGCTTTCCATTCTCTTCTGCCATCTTTTTCTGTCATGAATGGATGGAACATTGTGGTATTGATGTCTTTTCCGTCTGTGGTTTTAACATGTACGATAACGTCAGTCTCTGATTCTTTTACTTTCGTTACCTTTTTAAGTACTCTTTCGCCTTTTTCGGTATCATAAGACCATACCATGTCGCCCGGTTTTATTTCGTCGATTCTGGTTTCGCCTTTTTCAGTGCTTACTAACGTTTCTCCGGTGAAACACTGGCAGCTCAATGTGAAGATTGAGATTGATAACCGCAGAGTCTCCACGACTATTTTTTCAATGTCTCCGCTTTCTATGGCTTCTATCAGGGATTTAGTGTCATTTGCGATTCCTGCAGCCTTAATTATCCATACCGCCGCCTCGCCAACTGCCGCTGTAAGTGCACAGGTAATTAACATCTGAACTGCAATCCCTCTAAGCATCGCAAATGCAAGTCCGATTATGCTTGCTTCGCCCGCATATATCATGCGTATCTGCTGTGCCACATCATATGCTGTCACTGCCATGTTTGCCCATGACATTATTTTCTTCACGTTAAAGTATGGCACTATTACACTGTCTATTGTTGATTTTATTGCCTGTGCAACTGCTGTATCCATCAGCGAGAAGTATCCTGTCGGGTCTGTGTTCATGACAGGGTTTGCATTTGCATACAGGTATTTATGCAGGCTTACAGGATTGTCTAACGAGCCGGCACAACTGTCCATTGTGGTAAATCTGCCTGTATCAGGGCTCATGTATCTTGCTCTTAAGTAGTAAAGCTGTTGTGGTCAAGCATTTTTGTAACACTTTTGACTGTTAAAATTATGTTTTTTTACTTCTGTTCGTATCGTGCTTCAAAAGGTGTTTTATAATTATTAATTCAATTACATAAACTTATAATTTAAATTTTGAAGCATATCACATTCCTGAATATGGATTATTTACAGAATTTCCATATTCAGCTATGGATTCATCTATATTTAATTTGATATTTTGATTTTTTATATTATTCCTATTTTTTATTATATAATCAAACAACTTATCTAATCCTATTCTAGGAATAATATTTAAAATATAATCCATAATTTCTTCATCTTCAAAATTTATTAAAGAAGTCAAATATTTTTCTAATTGTTCCTTAACTTCTTCATCTATAAGCTCATATGTATGCCACTGCCTATCAGATAATTCAAGCAACTCATTCAAAGAATAGTATATATTTTCCTTATCAGTATTATTAGAATAATAAATCAAATAATCGATAAAGTGCTGCTTTAATTCACTATTTTCCACATAGTCAGGAAGTTCACAATAATGTGTCATTTTAGCGACCTCCCTTCAATGGTATATGTGTATAATTTTCAACTTTCTTAACAAATCGTCCCCCCATAGTCATAAGCTTTTTCCCAACTTTAATCTGTGCCGTCCATCCCACTCCTGAATTACATCCAGGATATTTTTTAGCTGCATTTAAATCTTTAGAATGCCATTTAATTTCTATATTTGTTCCATTAATATTAAATCTATATTTGTATCCATCTGAAATTGTGCTTGTAGGAACAAACGTGTTAGGTACATCTTGTGGAACAATACTTTCTAATGTACTTTCTGATACCATTCCATCATCTAATAATTGTCTTGCTGCAAATTCAGGGTCATATACAACAATATCTGTACCTATATCATCCTCACTCGTTCCCCCGCACTTATTATGCACCAGCACCCCGGCCACATAATACACATGCAAGTCCTCTACCTCAAGATTGTATAACTTGACTTTCTCCGCCAGTTTTTCTACCCTGACTTCTTCAACATATACAATCTCTTCGGTTTCGGTAATGAGGTTATCGCCTTTTTGTAGGTTTGATGCTGCTTTCCACTCTCTTCTGCCTTCTTTTTCTGTCATGAATGGATGGAACATGGTGGTAT
>CADADA010000101.1 GCA_902786515.1 uncultured Lachnospiraceae bacterium
ATGCGAATTAACAAAGAATATTAATAAAATCTCCCTAATTTAGACACAAAAAGGAGCTGAGCACTAACAATTTTTTAATTGTTAGTGCGACAGCCCCTTGATTTTACCAATCTATGATTTTATCAACAATTTCTCTCTGTTCCGTTGCTGTCTTGCGTAGATAAATCCTTGTCGTTTCGATGCTTTCGTGTCCCATAAGGTCAGCAAGAAATGCTATATCATTACATCTCTCCAGAAAACTTTTGGCAAAACGGTGACGAAACGAATGAGGATAAACAACAGCTTTATCGATTCCGTATTTTTCAGCAAATTTCTTGAGTTGCCCAGAGATACCCCGTGTTGTAATGCGCTCCCCATACTTGTTCAAAAAAAGGAAGCCGCTTTCCCGTTGATTATCTTCCAACCAAGCAAGAGCTTCCTTTTGTAATGATTTTGGTATGTATATACGCCGGAGTTTCCCACCTTTGGCATATAAGTCGAAGTATCCAGCTTTGACATGCTCAACCTTGAACTGTATCAGCTCGCTGACTCTTGCACCAGTTGCAGCAAGAAAACGGATCACGAAATACCATGACATCTCTCCATCTTTCTTGAGCCTTTTCTTGAAATAATTATAATCAGCTTCGCTTATCACATTTTCAAGGAATGGCTTTTGTTGCACTTTTACAAATGACTGCTTCCATTGCTCCTTTCCGAGACTCTCCAACAGGCAATTTATTCCTTGAAGTCTCAAATTAACGGTCTTTGGATTGAAGTTCTCAATCAACCAAACCTTGTAATCACGAAGATTCTTCTTCGTAATCTTATCCTCATACCGTTTTTGAAACTGTTTTGCAGCAAAAAGATATGAGTCCTGCGTGTTTTCCGAAAGATTTGTACCCTTCAAATAGTTCTTAAATGTGTCTATCATCTCGAAAGACCTCCTTTCGAGATGATAGTATAGTAGTAAAACTATAGATTGTTTAATGGTGTCAACAGTGAATCTATTTTCTTAACAATGCGGTATTGTTCTTTAATAGGTGGCAATGGAAATAATATATTGTGTAGAGCATTTGAGGAAAGACCTTGTATTCCGATGCCCTTTCCGCCAATCCAACCTGCTTCCTTATACAAAAAGAACAAATAGTAATAGTATTCTGTACACACCTTAATATATGCTCTCAGCTTATGGATATGATTCTGAATACACATATCATAATCGTAATTCCATATCGCAGCACGGCCAATATCTCCACCCTCACATACGAGTAAATCACCTTTTGTAACAGTGCATTTATCAATCTCAGATTCTTTGAAATACATCTGTTTTACTGAAGATAATTCAAATCTATTCCAATAAAGATTTGAGGTGGTAATATAATCAAGTAGTGTTCCTTCTTTATTAGTTTGGTTTAAGGCTTTTCCTGTATTGTGATTATATAGTGTTCCAAGTCTTATCCAATTCCAGTTTTCTGGTATTGTAAATGGTAATTCATCATCGATACATTGTTCGATATTGCCTAACTTCTCATAATGAGAATTATCCCTACGATAAATGATAGATTCATGTTTGTCTTTTTTGAGCTTTCCTTCAGCAATCAAGCGTTGCTTCTCATCACGGATACGTTCTAGTAAAACAGATGCTGGTTCATCATTTTCATCTTGTGGGATTAATCTCCCCATAACAGCTTCCTGCAATATCGATTTCTTCAATCGTTCAGGAAACATTTTTTGCATTTCTTCAAGTGAAGATTCAACGGTATCATAAGAGGTAATAAGAGGGTTTACATTCTTTATAGCTTTAACAATACGCGCCTGTTCCATAAGAGGCGGTAAAGGGAATAAGGATGCTGCTACTTTATCACTATTAAGGTTTTTAACAACTGCACCGCTTACAACTCCACAGAATTGATTGTAAGCAAACTTAGAAGAAAGCATATAGTAAAGGAAATCTTGATTGTAAGCATTTTGATAATTACATAAAACGAGCCAACCGTCATGGATACAACCGTCTATGTTTAAAATATATGGTCTCCCAAAACTCATAGAATTTGTTAATAAAAAGTCACCTGCATGAACAAGTCTTGATTTTGAAACGCCTTCAGGTATAATCTTTTCTTTTGTGGAATTAATATATTTTCCACCTTTATCCGTGTCACCTATTTTTATCCAATTAACACCGTCTGTTGTGGTCAAGCATTTTTGTAACACTTTTGACTGTTAAAATTATGTTTTTTTACTTCTGTTCGTATCGTGCTTCAAAAGGTGTTTTATAATTATTA
>CADADA010000102.1 GCA_902786515.1 uncultured Lachnospiraceae bacterium
CTGTTTCGGAAGATGAAGCCGCACCGACAGAGGAAAAACCTGCTGTACCTGAACAGCCGCCTGTTACAGAAAAACAGGATAACGCACAGCAGGACGGAACTCCGACAGCAGAGAAAAAGCCTGCTGCCGCAGGCAAATCCGATTTGCGAAAAAGAGAACATCTGACGGATAAGGAATTTCAGGCTGTTATTGATGCCGGACTGCCTGTCAGGGCAAAAAAGGTAGCCGCAAACGATATTACAGTTATCTTTGATGTTTCGCAAACGGCACAGCTCGATCAGGCTATTGCAAGTGCAAGAAGTCAAATGTCGTCTGTAAAAAGGTAGATGCGAGTATAGATATAACGCTAAATAAATCACAGTGTTACATTTATAAAAATCATGGTCTAAAACGGTATGCTGTTGTGCATATATACAAATTTGCATTTTCCAAAAAATTTTTATTCCAAAATTATACCTATAAAGGTATAATTTCGTCTGTTTTTCGCCTATTTATGGAAGGAGTTTTTATTTCTTCTTATAAATACCGAGAGGATGATTAATATTGACAAGTGAAGAATTTAGAAACAACCCATTATTTTTAAGAAATCAATTTGACGGTAATGGAACATTTGAAATGCCTGTTATCCAAAAGCAGGATGTTGACCTTGACAATGTTTCGCTGATTGGATATGATAAAACAAAATCAGGTGATAAAGCTGGAGCTAATAGCTTTGTACATTTTTTTCTTGATGATTATAAGTTTGAGGTAATATGGAATGATCCTGAACCGAGATTAGAAAAACTCAGTCAGTATAGAGGTGTCTTGTCGCCACAGTTCAGTACATATTACACAATGCCTGTTCCTCTACAGATCTATAACACATTCAGATCACGATGGTGTGGTGCTTATCTCCAATCAAAAGGTTTCAAAGTAATACCAACTGTATCGTGGGGGCTTCCGCAAAGCTACTGGTACTGTTTCGATGGTATAGAAAAGGGTTCAGTCGTTGCTGTATCTACATTAGGAGTCAGAAAAGAAAAAGACTTCTTTTTGCAGGGATATAGTGAAATGTTGAGACGATTAAAACCCAAAGCTGTAATTTGTTACAATACCCCATTCGATGAAATGGGCGGTAATATTATTACTGTAAGTTATGAGGAAACTAATAATACAGAACATAATAAAAGCTCGTTTAATAGGGATAGCTACTATATAAAGAAAACAATGATTGTTATCGACTCCACAGCAAAGGGCGGTGGAGGTGGAGGAGGTGGTGGTGGAAGTGGTGGAAAAAATCCTTTCAAAAGTCCAAAATCCGGAAGTGGCAAAGAAAAAGCAACAGATGTTCCAAGTTGGGCAAAGGGTAATAGACCGTACAAGAATGAAAACGGAAATCAATTTGCAAAGAGATTGTGTGATGAACGTTTTGGCAAAGGAAATTATGACAAGGGACCTCGATCTGATTTCAATAGAATAAGAAAATGGGGAGACAGAGGTTTTGAATAAAATTTTTTGGAGGTAATACTATGCGTGAATACTACTATATAAAAATAGAATTTGAAGGAAATCGTTCATATACCTTGTGGTATTCTGATGATGAAGATGGAGTTTTAACTGAAAAATCAAAAATAACTTCCTTCTCCACTCTCAGCGAGTTAAAAGAATACACTATTGTAAACAAGTTATACACACCAAATGATTCTGTTACAGAATACGATTTTGACATAATCAATAAATGGGCAGAAAAACCTTCAGAGTTGATTGACAGTAAGATGTGTATTGATTACTGGAATATTTTTACTGATATTTCCAAATCAATAGGAATACCATTTATAGGAAACTTTGATACTGGAATTACGATAGATATATATAATAAACTGTTTTATGGTTCAAATGTGTCTGCGATTCGTTGTGATGGAGAAATGTATCAACCTGAATGGAGCGAAGAAGAACTGAATCAATTAGCAAAAATCATGAAAAATGGAATCAGTCTTTTAAGCAATAGCTTAAAACCTTAAGGAACATAAGGCAATGCTGTACTGTATCGGTATAGTGTTGCCTTTATTCATAAAAAATTTTGCATGAAAGGATTGAATGCTATGGACGATAATCTTATCATCGAAGATAATGTTCTCAAAGGGTGCAGACAATCAAAAATCATTACAGCGACTAT
>CADADA010000103.1 GCA_902786515.1 uncultured Lachnospiraceae bacterium
GCGTGTATATTTGACCCGGAAACCGGGATTGGAAGAGTACTGGTAATGATAAAGCCCGTGGATGGGGATGCATCAAATGATATACAAACATCAGATGGTTATGATAATTATAAATATAGGGGACATGGGTACAGCATTACCTGTAATGGTGCAGGCGGTTCGGGAGCGCTGACAGAGACACATGATGATGCAATATACAAATTAATAGATTTTATCGGATATAATGATAAGGATGAGGATATTTTCCTCGGTATTTTCAAAGATGGAGATTTCGACCACGAATTAGCAAAGTTTGAGATGCGAGAAGAATATAGCTCTGAAGAGGTATTATATTTGGGAGAATCTTCAGAAATAATTCTTTCGTCAGTTGGTGTCAGGTTTGTTAAGAGAAATGGACATATTAGTAATATTACATTGATAAGGGAGAATGGTACGGAAGATGTTGTTGACATACCATCCACATGTGTAGATAACGGAACGTGGGCAGAATTTGGGAAATGTGTTGATATTTCTGATGTAGGCGGAGTATGAGGTTGTTAAAACTGTAAGACGTAAAGCAAATTAACGCATTCTTTTATTCAGATAGCGAAAAACAAACCGGCGATTACGGTTGTATTGATGAGGTTTGATTTTGTCAGTCAGAGTGGGAAAAAGCCTCAGATAAATACAAGAGATTTATTTGTGTGAGTTTGATTGACAGCTTATAATGGATTTTTTATAATGTTTGTAGTGAATTTGGCAAAACAGTGAAATGGAGATTGTTATGAAACAGAGATTGGCTACAGGAATAGATAGTTTTGAAGGATTAAGAAAGGAACAATACTTTTTTATTGATAAAACATATTTTATTAAAGAATGGTGGGAGAAGGGCGATAAGGTAACTTTGATTACCCGTCCGCGTCGTTTTGGGAAAACTATGAACATGAACATGTTGGAGTGTTTTTTCTCTACAAAATATGCAGGACGTGATGATTTGTTCGAAGGATTATCTGTCTGGGAAGATGAAAAGTATAGAGAACTGCAGGGGACTTATCCTGTGATAAATTTGTCGTTTGCAGAAGTTAAAACGGATAGTTTTGATGGCGCTAAAAATATGATTTGTCAGATTATTGTCGATGCTTTTTTAACACATAGGGAAATTATAAATTCAGATGACATATCTGAACAGGATAGAGATTTTTTGAAACAACTTACCAGAAACATGTCGATTGATATTGCAATTCAAAGCCTTAAAAAACTTTCTTCAATATTAGAAGAGTATTATAAGAGAAAAATGATTATTCTGTTGGACGAGTACGACACACCGCTTATCGAAGCCTACACACATGGTTACTGGCAGGAGATGACAGAGTTCATGCGAGGCTTATTCAACGCTACGTTTAAGTCAAACCCAAGCCTGTATCGTGGTGTGATGACAGGAATTACCCGCATCAGCAAAGAGTCGATGTTTTCAGATTTGAACAATTTAAAGGTATGTACTGCTACTTCTAATGAATATTCTTCATGCTTTGGTTTCACTGAGGAAGAAGTGTTTTCTTCAATGGATACCTATGGCTATGGAGAACAAAAAGAAGCGGTGAAACGCTGGTATGACGGCTTTATATTTGGTGAGCAGAAGGATATGTACAATCCGTGGTCAATTATAAATTATTTAGCCACCGGAAAATTTAAAAATTACTGGGTAAACACAAGTTCAAATGCTTTGGTAAACCATTTGATGAAAACGGGTTCCAAAAACATAAAAATGGAATTGGGAATGCTTTTGAAAGAAAAGACGATTCTTGTGGATATGGAAGAGGAAGTGGTATATAACCAGCTGGATGACAATCCGAGAGCAATATGGGGATTACTTGTAGCAAGCGGCTATCTGAAAGTAGTGCAAATTCATGAGGAGAAAGATTTTAGAGGACAAATAAGAGAAAAGTATGAACTGAGCATTACCAATGAAGAAGTATACAGGATGTTTGCACAGTTTGTGGAGGGATGGTTTCATTCAGAAGAAATAGAAGATGTATACAATGCATTTATACAGGCATTGCTGGAACATGATCTTGACAGTATGAATGAGTACTTTAATGAAGTCGCATTGACGGTATTTAGCTCGTTTGATACAGGAAAACACTCGAGTGAAAGGACAAAGCCGGAGAATTTTTACCATGGATTTGTTCTGGGATTGATGATGGATTTATTAAGAGATTATGAAATAACGTCTAATAGAGAAAGCGGTCTTGGGCGGTATGATGTAATGCTTGTCCCGAGAGATTTGAAAAAAGATGCATTTGTCTTTGAGTTTAAGGTATTTCGCCCAAGCAAAGAAAAAACATTGGAGGATACTGTAAATGCTGCTCTGCAGCAGATTGAAGAAAAGAAATATGTGACAGAGCTTTTGGAAAAAGGCATACCGAGGGAAAATATATATTGTTATGGATTTGCTTTTGAGGGAAAGACGGTGTTGATAGGATAATAAATTAGCATACTAAAAGTGGGGCAACATATCTGCTCCACTTTATTTGCGCTTAT
>CADADA010000104.1 GCA_902786515.1 uncultured Lachnospiraceae bacterium
AATGCTGTTTTTGCTCTGTTTTGTATGGATTTAGTGATAAAAATTAGCGTTATAGTGATTTGAATTAGGAATACATTGATTTATTCAGTGTTTCCTTAGATATCCAGAAATGATTCACCATGGACAATGTGTAGCAAAAGAAGTTTATAACAATGAAATAGATGATTTACAAGCAAAAAATATTGCTATCGAAATGTATTATAGATCTTTGTTTAGACTTAAAAACAATCAGGAGGGACCGAATATAACATTTTCTATTCTAAAATGGTTTGATAATATGGCTTTTAAAATCGGTGTTAGTGATAAAGACGAAGTCATTACAAGCGATTTGCCAATGTGCTTTTATAATAAAAAGGGATTATACCCTTTTGAAGGTACTCCGGATCAAGTTACTGTGCCGCTAACATCCAAACTTGTTCTGTATTTATCACCAATGGAAAGTGAAGATATAGGAAAACGAAATATACTGTTTCCCCTTACTGATAAAGATATTAGTGAGGAACATACCGCAATGTTTTCAATGGCAAAGAGATGGATTTATTCATATAGTCCTTTGAGTGAAAAGGATAAGAATCAGTTAGAAAAGATAGAAGGCATTAATGTCTTTATGAGGTAAACATGTCATGCTTCAATATCGTAGCAGAAACCCACGAAAACACCGTAGTTACTGAGTATATTCCCGAACCTCGTACCGCTAAAGCCTATCAAAGTGAAACTGAACTCGAAAAAGAGTTTATTCAGCGTCTCGAAAAATTAGTGTATGAATATCTTCACATCAAAAGCGAGACTGATCTGATTGATAATGTACGACATCAAATTGAGAATCTGAATAATTATGTATTTTCGAATGATGAATGGAAGCTGTTTTTCAATAAGGAAATAGCTAATATCAACGATTGTATCGTCGAAAAAACACGCACGATACAGGAAGATAATGTAAAGAACCTGAAGCGCGATGACAGCAACCGAAGAAGAAGTTTGAATTGTATTCAAAGCTAAAGGAATATAAGAATAAACTTGAAGAATTTAAAAGAATGATATTTTGGAGGAATTGAAATGGACACAGCAATTTATGTTGGATTGTTTTCTCTATTTGGTATGCTTATGGGTTTTCTCGTAGAATTTTCTATTGAAAGATTGAGGGTGAAATTAGAAAAGAAAACTCATGTTAGCAAGACAAGGTTTGATAAAGAATTTGAAATATATCAGGAACTGTCCGAAAAAGGATTATCCTTGGTATATAGCGTAGGCGAAATTGTTTTAAGTGTTAATGGATTTGAAAATACACCTGAAAAATTAGAGGAAAACAAAAACAATACTTGCAACTATTTGAATGAGATGGAGTTCTCATGCAAAAAATACGCACCATTTATAAGTAAAGATGTTTACGAAAAATATAAAAAACTTGTTGAGTTAACAACACAAATTTTCAGATTGTATGTATATTGGACTGGTAATGATGACAATTTACGTATCAAAATACACGGCGTACAATACAACGGTAAAGAAGAAATGAAAGACAGTATTATATCGTTACAAAAAGAATTATCTTCTCTTTCTGATGAAATCTTGGATTATGTAAGAGAATACCTAAATAGTTTAGAGGTAAAGGAGTAACAAATAATGGACAAACTTAAAATGCACACCCCCGACATTGCGGAGGAAAAATTCAAAAAACTGGCAGCCCTGTTCCCGAATGCAGTAACCGAAACAAAAAACGAAAACGGCGAGGTCGTCCGTGCGATAGATGCAGATGTACTGCGGCAGGAAATATCGTCTGCGGTGGTTGAGGGCACTCAGGAGAGGTATCAGTTTACATGGCCGGACAAGAAAAGATCCGTTGTGCTTGCCAATCAGCCCATAGCAAAGACACTCCGCCTTGACCGCAGTAAATCAGTAGGACGTGACGGTACACAGGGCTGTTGGTTTGTCAATGATGTGTTACACATGTTTTAAATAGCATCAATTTCGCGTGTTTCTAGAAAGTGATTGATAACCTCGCGAAGAGATTTCCAATTC
>CADADA010000105.1:0-337 GCA_902786515.1 uncultured Lachnospiraceae bacterium
AAAGTTGCAGTGCAAAAAGCCCTAGATGAAACGCAATTATTATTTGATAGTTTAATGCAAGAATACTTTGGTTAGGGGGTTTATTGATGATTGTTTATCATGGTAGTAAAGAAATAGTATCAAAACCGGAAATAAGAATTACAAAATACAATAAAGACTTTTATTATGGCTTTTATTGTACGATTATAGAAGAACAGGCTTTCAGATGGGCTGTAAGAATTACTGGAAAAGGAATTCTTAACGAGTACAATTATAAAGAAGACAGTAAACTAAAAATCAAGAAATTTCCTGAAATGACAGAAGAATGGCTGGATTTTATTGTAGCTTGTAGAAATGG
>CADADA010000105.1:387-2385 GCA_902786515.1 uncultured Lachnospiraceae bacterium
TATTCAGATGTATTACATTGCGAACCAATAGAAAAAATATCGGACGAATATATTACAATGATGAATTTGGAAGAAGGCGACTATGACAATATTGCAAAATGTAAATACAACGTGCCTGATTATTGGGATATAGGAGATGTGTATTCAAGATTGATAACGGACGTTGATGATGGAGATGTAATAGAAACTTTGTTTAAAGTCTATAATTCAAATTTGAGTGATGAAATACTTGATTATAATTCAGCTATGTATTTTCAACCAAGAGATTATCTGAAGATGTGTTATTTGGCTGAATCGGGCAATGCATAATATTATAATCAAAGATTGATTCTCATAATATTCTTAAATATCAAATTATGTTTATAAAATTGGTTGTAGGATGCTGGTATTAGTGAAAGGAAATATCAGCATGGAAGAAAAAGTTGTAACTATTTTAAATGAAATGACAGAATATTTGTCACTACCACAAATGAAAAAACTTCAGGAAGTAATGCTTAGAATTTTTGCAGAAAAAGAACCGGAAAAAAGACAGATTTCAAACGAAGAATATTTGGAAATGTTCATTGCTGCAAAAAGCATAGAAGGTTGTTCTAATAGAACAATATCTTATTACAGGTCAACTATAGAAACGATGTTGGAAAGTGTATCTGATCCGGTTAGAAAGATTACAACAGAAGACATGAGATTATATTTGTCAGAATATCAGAAGCGAAATAATTGCAGCAAAGTAACTGTTGATAATATACGACGGAACATTTCAAGTTTTTTCTCTTGGCTTGAAGAAGAAAATTATATTTTGAAAAGTCCTATGCGCAGGATTCATAAGATAAAGACAAACCAGCAGGTCAAGGAAGTGATTTCAGATGAGGACATAGAAAAACTACGTGATCACTGTAACTGTAAAAGAGATTTGGCTATGATAGACTTGCTATATTCAACAGGTATTCGTGTAGGAGAACTTGTGAATCTGAACATAAAGGATGTGGATTTTGAGGCTCGTGAATGCATTGTATTTGGTAAAGGTGGTAAAGAACGGAAAGTTTACTTTGATGCAAAATCTAAATTGCATTTAATGTCTTATGTTGATAGCAGAAATGATGATAATCCGGCATTATTTGTGACACTGGATGCACCACATGACAGACTGAAAATAAGTGGAGTAGAGATAAGGATGCGTCAACTCGGAAGAAGTATTAATCTATTAAAAATTCATCCACATAAATTTCGTAGGACAATGGCAACAAGGGCAATTGATAAAGGAATGCCTATAGAACAGGTACAGAAAATACTTGGTCATTCACAGATAGATACGACTATGCAGTACGCTATGGTAAACCAAAGTAATGTAAAGACTTCACATCGTAAATACATATCGTAGAAAAGTTATGAATTGTAAAGATTTATGTTGTTTACAAACAGTTAATATTTGATTCCTTAAATTGGGATTTGTAGGGATGATATGAAAACGACATTAGGAGAAATTTTTGAGATTGGTTCTGGTGGAACCCCTTCAAAGACGAAGCCCGAATATTATGGTGGAGATATTCCTTGGGTAAAGACTGGAGATTTAAAAGAAGAGTACTTATATTCTGTTGAAGATTATATTACTGAGGGTGGATTAAATAACTCTTCTGCAAAAATGTATGAGCCCGGAACTGTTCTTATTGCGATGTATGGAGCAACTATTGGGGCAACCTCTATTTTGAAATTTAATGCTTGTACCAACCAGGCTTGTGCAGCCTTTAAACCATGTAAAGATGTTATGCCAGAGTATTTGTATTACTTTCTAAAAAGCAAGAAACATAAGTTTATTAGTGATGGTGTTGGGGGAGCTCAGCCCAATATTTCCGCCGGCTATCTTAAAAAAGTTGCATTTGATGTATTACCTTTGAGAGAGCAAGAACGTGTAATAACAGTACTTGATAAAGCTAATCATATTCTTATTGAAAGACAACATGAGATGGCTGAGTTAGACAAACTCATCAAAGCCCGATTTGT
>CADADA010000106.1 GCA_902786515.1 uncultured Lachnospiraceae bacterium
GAAAAAGAAAGACATACTTAAAGAATGGCTGAGGGAAGGTGTTTAATATGAAAAAAATAGATATTGATTCGATTTTTCTGATGATATACAAAGTAATTAAGGTTACGAACGGACAATGAATACAATATAAAAATGGTTGCCAAAGTATTAATATATGGAGCATCTTTAATAGAATTAGATGACGAGGATCTTTATCACTATAATGATGAAGAGGTTAGGAGATTGTTATCTAGATATAATGGTACCGGAGATGCTGCTGAGCAATATGGTAAAGAAACATTTAGATATTATAAGGTGTTTAATTATTATAATTGATTGTGGGGAGATTATGCATAATGACAAAGAAAATCATCAAAATTACTGTAATTGTATTATCTGTTATAATGTTCGTGACTGTTTTTGCTATATGTATGGGAATTTTTTTTAATAAAGATTATGAAAATGCATATGAAATAAATATTAAGCTTACTGAAAAGTGTGACTCCGAAAAGAAAGCTTATGATCAGATAATCAGTCTGTGTGAAGATTATATTGGCGATAGAAGCTTAACACATGTAAAAACAAATATAGATGGATCAAATATTGGAGTTGATTTCTATTTTGTCAGATATATTGATCATTCCGCAGAAGGCGGGAGAATCGAAGCTGCTAAAGTTAGTGTGGATCTTAATGAACAGATAATCAGAAATGTAGAAACCTTTAAAGGTTCAGGAAAAAAATATAGTCATCAACTTCCCGGTTTGAGTGGAAATCCCATAAAGAATCTTGATATACTTAATTATAGAGAAGTTATAGACGATTATATAAAAAATCAAGATGCAATCTCAAAAAGTGACAAATGGGAAATAATGTACTTTTGTGATAATGAAGATAGAAAAATAGTTAAAAATCTATAGAATCAATTGTAATCCTTCTTTATTGCTAAAAGATACGGCTTTACTGCCTGTTTCTTTAGACTGTGATTGGGTTATGAAAGAAGGATTTTCTGTGAATATTTGAATTGAAGGTTGTAAAATGATTATTGTTTGATTTGGGATGATTATTTATATGCAGGATAAAAAAGCAGCAGGGAAAAGGGCTATTCCCTGTTTGATGTCGCCTACCATTATCAGTTCATCACCGTTTTTTATATTAAAGATTGCCATAGCTTCGTCCGGGATAATAATTTTGCTATCCTTTACAATACATTTTTCGAAAATATATTTGTCCTTCGGTTTAAATGAATCCTGATCCTTTAAATTCAGAAAGAGTGATGCAACAGATTGAAGTTCTATATCGAATATTTCAGCAAGTTCATTGCACTTTACAACGTTGGGAACACTTTCTCCGTTTTCCCATTTGGCTATTGTTTGTCTTGAAACCCCCATTTTCTCTGCAAGATCTTCCTGCGTCATTTTTTCATCATTCTTATTTGTTTTAATCCGTCATTCATTTTGTCAAACCTCCCTTGACTGATTCTATTATAACAATTCTTTTATATATTTCAATCAATCTGATTTGACATTTTATGTTAAAAAAGTAGCAAAAAAGAGAGTGAACATTAAATGTTCACTCTCTTTTTATAGAAAATTCAGAAAAGATCAGCCTGCAACTGCTGCACCGAGTGCTTTGCACGCTGCTGTTGCATCGTCATCAGGAGCATCATTACAAATGAAGCTGTCACATGCGAATACTGCACCTGCATTTTTGCATGTTTCCTCCCAAGAACGCATCCATTCGCCGTCACCCCAGCCGTATGAACCGAAGAGAGCAATTTTCTTGCCGTTGAGCTTTGCCTCGCACTCTGTGAATACAGGCTCAAATTCGCTTTCCTCAAGAACCTCATCGCCCATTGCCGGACATCCAAAAGCAATTGCATCGAATTCATCAACTTTATCTGCTGAAAAATCGGCAACTGCAAAAAGCTCTGTTTCGGCACCTGCATCTTTAGCACCCTCAACAACAGCATTTGCCATAGCTTCTGTGTTGCCTGTGCCGCTCCAGTATACTACTGCTACCTTACTCATAATCGTACTTCCTTTCAGAAATTTTAATTTTATATTGTCAGCATACAACAGCAAGTTGTTCTGCCGAGCAACCCTTTTTTACAAGAGAACAGCATATTTCCGTACATTTTTTGTACTTCTCAAAGGTTCGTTTTGCTTTTTTCTCGTCACCATAAACCTTCCAGCATCCGCAGCACTTGCAGTCGGACGCATTGTTGTTTATAAACCCGAATACATCCTCCGGGGGATAGCCCAGAAACAATCCAACCTCGTGCGGAAAATCTTCTGAACATCTTAGTCTTTTTACAAGCTCAACAAGACATTTGCCGGGACAGCTGCACTCATACCCCATATTTTCAAGAAGGCTTTTAGCCATATTGTCCTTCAGATCTTTATTCAGTCTGGACGGACGATATACATACAGCAGAGTTTTCTTATTTTTTTGCCTTAAAGGGATCACTCTTATGCCTTTTCTGCCCAGTTGCTTATTGAGCAGGCGGATACTTTCTCTTCTGTCATTTTCGTTTTCAAACTCATAGGTAAACATATTGCCGGTTTTAAGGCCTACAAGTGTAGGGGAGCAATGTCTTACAAGAATATCCTCACTCACAAGTAATCCTCCTTTTTCAGTTTAAAATAATTTCAGGCTCTTGCATAGGTGTCAAGAATGTTTTTTAATGCAGCCTTAGAGCTGGTGTGTGATCTTGCAACAGGTATATTGTTTGATTTCGCACCGCTCAGTGCACATTTTATCATTTTATGTGAAACCGTGTTGGTGAATAGAACCATAAGATCAGGACTACCTATATCCTGAAGACCTCTACTCATTTTTGTATATACTTTAGCTTTATAGTTATATTTTTTGCAAAGCTCAACATATTCTCTTTCCATACACTCATTACCGCCGACTATTACAAGGCTCATCTTGATGCTCCTTCCTTTTT
>CADADA010000107.1 GCA_902786515.1 uncultured Lachnospiraceae bacterium
CGCTCTCGCTCCATTCGGACGTAGCGGTTCTAGGCTCGTTTCCTCGCCAAGTACCGACGTCCTCATAGGGTTATCGTGTAAAACTGATTTATTTGCACATAGTACCTGTTCCTATAAATAAAACTGATGCTTTTATTATTGTCTATAATTTCTATAAATTAACCAGCTTTTATCATAAACTATCTAATTTTGTCCCTAATATATTCAGCAAGTCAGAAAACTCCTGACGTTCCTCTTCAACAAGCCACTCATAATTGACATTTTTATTAGTTGCATCATTCAATATTATCTTTATTTCCTCCTTATGACTTTCCAAATAACTTGAATCTATTTTTAGTATCAATTCGATCAATTCCCCCTCATATCGTTGTCCGCAAAAAGGATTGATTTTCAAATACTCAATAGCCTTCTTTACTGCTATATCCAAAAACATATTTTGTATCAACATTCTAGTGACATCAAACAAATCCAATTGAGTATATGTTTTGTTAATCAAATTTTTATACCAAATATGCATTGAACATAATTCATCCTCTGGAATAGTGTTTAAATCAAATTCAATATTATATATATCTTTTATTTTCATAACTCTCTAAATTCCTCCAAACGGTTCAAACAACTTTTCTATCTTCAGTATATATAAATTAGCTTTATCTAAACTTTTTTGCAATATACTTCTACTTCTATTAGTTAAGTTTGGATTTTTTAGTGAGCCTTCCAATCCTCTCTTTATTTTATTTAACGATACATATGACTGTTTCATTTCCGTCAAATGATCATAATATCCACCTAAAGGATTTGGAACGGGGTTTCCTTGCAGATCACGTAAAGTTCCACTAAAGTCAGTGTCTTTTAAATTATGTTCAATTGTGTTTTCCAACGCATTAATTCTGCTTTTTTGAGCATCCGTTAAATCATCACTTCCACAAATATTATGCACCATTACCCCGGCCACATAATACACATGCAAGTCCTCTACCTCAAGATTGTATAACTTGACTTTCTCCGCCAGTTTTTCCACCCTGACTTCTTCCACGCATACACTCTCTATGGAACATGGTGGTATTGATGTCTTTTCCATCTGAGGTTTTTACGTGTACGATAACGTCGGTCTCTGACTCTTTTACTTTCGTTACCTTGTGTGGTACTTTCTCACACCAAAGTTGCCGTGTGTCTGTTTACTCAGTTTAAGTGATTCATGTGCAAATAACCTCGTTTTAACGATAACTCGCTCTCGCTCCATTCTGACGTAACGGTTCTAGGCTCGTTGCTCTCGCCAAGTACCGACGTCCTCATAGGGTTATCGTGTAAAACTGATTTATTTGCACAGATACAATTATCTTTTATAAAATCTTAATATTGTTCAGCGTACAATAATAAGAAAGAGTGCTCAAATTATTATCAACAACTGTTATTAGAGTAAAATAGTTGTACAATATAGTTTTATATTATAAATCTAAGACTCATAACTTTAATAAAATGTCAATTAAATATTCATATCACACAACTCCAGTATATTAAGATTTCTATCTACCAACATAGTATTCATATCCAGAAATATTATTTCTTCACGGGCAATTTCTTTTTTTAATTCCAAATCGCCATCCTGCGTATTTAAAAAATGCAATTCACTATTTTTATCGCGCTGTCTATAGTAGAATATTTCAACAATGACTTTATTTATGCATTGTGAATAAGCAATCTTTCCAAAACGCACATTTGTATCACTTAAATACTCCCAAAGAAGATTTCCATCAAAATCATAACAAGCTACGCGTCCAAATATTTCTGATACAATAATTCTATCCTTTTGTTTAATTACAGAATTAAATAGTGTGAATCTTGAAGGTTTGATTCGCTTAGTTCCTAAACTTATAAATGAATCTTCTACTAGATACTGTTCTCCACATATATCCATCGGCAACGTTTCAACATCTTGCTGATTTTCAATAAAATAACCTTTCATCGTAAAAACATCTATACTGCCATCAATATAAATTATGTGTGCTTTTTCATCCATAATTAATACAGCTTCAATGCATTTTTGTGTTGTCACGGTTTTTATATTATAATTATTTTTCATATCATAAATATAAAATTTTTTTTCGTAAATAGCCGAAAGAATATAATTTCCATCATTAGAAACAGCTATTCTATCACCTCCTGCACCACATATAACATTTAAAGAATTTTTTTCAATTAAATTCTTCTGTTCAATTAGATAAATTATTGCCTTTCCTTTAGGTTCTTCTATGTATTCAAATTTCAATAAATATCTTTGATTTTGAGATTTTATAAGCATATTTACCACATCCTTCCAATTTCTTCAATATATTCTATCGCATCAAGAAGTGATAACTCCCTTATTAATTTCATATCAAAATTATATCTCGAAAAAAATCTGTACCATTCATCATTATAACTCCTAGCATTTGATAAATGCTCATGTTTTTCAATCCATACACCAAAATCTGCTTCATTTATATCAATTCCCATTAATTCAAAATATTTTTTATATTTCTGTGGAAAAATATGATGCGCATGATAATCACTCCCCGGATCACCAATTCCATTCTCATCATTCTTCATATTTTCACCCAACTCACATCTATTATGCACCAGCACCCCGGCCACATAATACACATGCAAGTTCTCTACTTCAAGATTGTATACCGTTACTCTCTCCGCCAGTTTTTCCACTCTGACTTCTTCCACGCATACAATCTCTCCGTTTTCGGTAATAAGGTTATCGCCTTTTTGTAGGTTTGATGCTGCTTTCCATTCTCTTCTGCCTTCTTTTTCTGTCATGAATGGATGGAACATGGTGGTATTGATGTCTTTT
>CADADA010000108.1 GCA_902786515.1 uncultured Lachnospiraceae bacterium
TGTATGCGTGGAAGAAGTCAGAGTGGAAAAACTGGCGGAGAGAGTAACGGTATACAATCTTGAGGTAGAGGACTTGCATGTGTATTATGTGGCCGGGGTGCTGGTGCATAATAAGTGTGGGGGAACGATTGAGGGTGAAAGTGGCTATTATCAAGATGCTAATGGTCGTTGGCATAGACCGAATGGACAGTTTGCTTCTAATGCAGAAATGGGAATAGAAACTCCGGTAAAGACATCAACTGGAACACATGGTAATTCATTATCAGACCCAAGGACAAATTATGGATATGCATTAGTAGATAAGTATACAAATGAAATACTAAAATTCGGAGAAACACTTTATCCAAGTTCGAGATATTCACAAAACTTCTTGAACGAAAACAATATAAAAATGATAATTATGGAACAAGGAAATAAAGTTGATATTCATTTATGGCAACATGATATGAATGAATACTATTATTACAAGTACAGTGAGTATCCACCACTAAATTCAAAAGGATGGTAAGTTATGGAATTAAATATAAATTCACCAATGTATTATAAGGAGATCTATGGTATTGATAATGAAATATACGAATTGTGTCAGAATATTCATATATTTTTTAAAGATAAAAAATATAGTGATATTATTGATATAGTTGGACTTATTCCTATTATTGCTCCACAAGAACTTATAACACAAGGAAAATATAAGGAAAAGAAATTGTGTTCTACCGAATATGGATTTGCAGACGTACAATTGTTTATTGATTATAATGATTATATTAATGCTGATATGCATGAAAAGAAAAAATTAATTATTGCGAATGTACTTAAATCAATTAAATCAATTAAGGGAAAGGGTAAAATTGATTATAAGGTGTTTGAAAATGATATGAAGTTATTCTGTATAAATAATCATATTAATTATTAGAGAAAGTATACAGGCAGTATTAGTGTAATGCCGGTATTATTAGTTTGCGAACCATGAGCACACTCTAACGGGTGAAAGTCCCTAACATGCCCAGATAGTTGGAAGTGTATAGCCGAACAGCAAGGGTGTTCATCGTGAGGTGGAATCTGAATTATCCAAGTAGAATTATTATCCGAGAAGTTCTGAAGTTTGAACGAATCATTCGGTATTTTCAGACTTCTTCTCGGATAAGTTTTCTCCGACTATAATACAGTATATATAGTACACTTATAAAGCGGAGACATTGAGAAAATAGTCGTGTAGACTCTGCGGTTGTCAATTTCAATCTTCACATTGAATTATCAGTGTTTCACCGGGAAAACGTTAGTAAGCACTGAAAAAGGCGAAAGAGTACTTAAAAAGGTAACGAAAGTAAAAGAGTCAGAGACTGACGTTATCGTACATGTAAAAACCTCAGATGGAAAAGACATCAATACCACAATGTTCCATCCATTCATGACAGAAAAAGAAGGCAGAAGAGAATGGAAAGCAGCATCAAACCTACAAAAAGGCAGATAACCTTATTACCGAAAACGGAGAGAGTGTATGCGTGGAAGAAGTCAGGGTAGAAAAACTGGCGGAGAAAGTCAAGGTATACAATCTTGAAGTAGAGAACTTGCATGTGTATTATGTGGCCGGGGTAATGGTGCATAATAAGTGTGTGGATGAAGATACCATTGTAAATAGTACAGAGTTAGCAGTCGATTCTAATAATATGGTTGGATTGCAATCTTTAATTGATATGCTGAGAAATGGAAAAAAAACACATAATGGTAATAATAGTATTTTTCAGCTTGATGAAAAAACCAAAATTATATTTAGAATGGATGTTGGTGAATTTGCACATAAAATTTCATCAAAAGGATATAATAATCCGATAAATCATTTGAATATTGAAATACAAACGAGAGGAACTAGTGGTAAATATAAAACAAAGTGGGATTTTCATTTAATATTTGATGATATTGGTAATATTATTGATAAATTCGAATTAGGAGTGTGGACAAAATGATTCGATTGACTATAAAGTTTGCAGATAGTGAATTACAAGTGTTAAATGAGTTGTTAGGAACATATGAAATTCTTACGTTTGTAGAAGGAAAATTCTTTGCTTTGTCTGAATATGGTGAAAACTCATATTTTGATTGTTTTGAGTGCATAGAAGATGATTTTTTTATGCAACAGAAATATGAGTTAATGACGCCTAAGAAGGTGATAAAATTTTATCAATACTATATTGTTGAAACTGAAGAAGAACCGGGAATTTGGTATAGGGGGGTGTTAAAGGCAAATGGAAATTATGAATTGGATTGTTGTGGAGATACACTTCAAGAAATAATATGGAGTTTATAATTTATAATAATCATAAAGATTAGAGGGATATGTCAAGAAGTTGTTATATGATTTGGCTGGCAATGTCACCGAATTTACCTGCGACAGTGAGGGAAGATGCAAAACCTCATCCGTCACAAGAACAGATGAAGACGGCGTAAAGAGAAAATACACAACAGGCAACACCATAAGTGCGGTAAGCAGAATGGGAGAAGAGATAACATTTACCTATGACGGCTGTAACAGACTGACTGAAAAAATCTATGGTGACGGCACAAGTGAAAGCTATAGCTATGACGGAAACGGAAATGTCCTTACCCACACATCGGTTACCGGAGGAGTAACCGCCTACACATACGATGGCATGAACAGAAACACCTCGGTGACAGATGCATACGGAAACATTACAACATTTGAATACAACAGCCGTTCACTGCTCACAAAGACAACAGATGCCCACGGAAACGTATGGGAATACACCTATGATGCAAACGGCAACCGTACAGGCATCAAAAACCCTGACGGAGAAAAGGAAGAAACAGAGTATGATGCCAGAGGCAGAATAATAAAGCAGACAGACGCATATGGAAATGCGAC